>JBMNRF010000062.1:0-2613 GCA_050944495.1 Marvinbryantia sp. | reverse complement strand
AATCTTCTCGGACATGGTTTACAGACTCCTTTCAGAATGGTGTGTGGTAACTTCATTCTACCAGAGGTCTGCAAACCATGTCTCTTTTTATCCTCTATTCAATTTGCGCAACTTATCTTACATTATCGGGCATAGCACCGCAAATCAGATGCAGACAGAGCAAGAGAAACGATCAGGCGGGAACATCTGAAACGATGCTCCCGCCTGATTGATTGAAATGTTAAATATAAATATCTATTCACTGCCCTTGATCTCATAAAGCAACGCAACAATTTTTTCTATTCCCAAAAATGTCATACCAATCAAGAATGCTGGAAACCAGTAACCAATCGCATCTGAAAAAACGAAATGCCAGCCTACGGTATTGGGAGCCGGAGAATATGCCTGACTTCCAGAAGACAATCCGAATAAGAAACCAACTACAAAAACAACGATTGCAAGTTTACCCCAAATTGTTTTAATCAACCTATCCATATAGGATTTCTCCTCCTTTACAGGGGGATAGAGCAACTCGTTTGGATTCGTATTTAGGGCTTCACTAATCTGGACAAGCATATCTAAATCTGGATATGAATTTCCACGCTCCCAGTTTGAAATCGTTTGACGGGTCACCATCAATTTTTCAGCCAATAACTCCTGAGATAAGTTTTCTCTTTTTCTGATCCGCTTTAAGTTGCTGCTAAAATCCGCCAATCTGATCCCCCCTTTTTATTGAATTATAGTACAACAGGCGATTGCAAACAAGCAAAGATGCTTTGCACAAGAGGAAAGGGCAAGGAAACTGATCCTCACCCTTTTCCATCACAGGAGATGACACAATATTTCAAGGTTACCATGCCTATGCCTGAGAACCATATCCTATGCCCATGACATCAATGCAGTAATCAACATCTACCATCCACATTTGTCCTCCCTTGTAATAAATCAAATATTCAGATAAATATTTACTTCGCTTTATATGTTTTTCGCACGTTGATCCAAGAAATAGCGTAGCTAATACCAACTATCGCCATTAAAACGGATGGGATCGGGTCAAATCCACGGAAAATGTATGAAAAAGACAGAACAAGGCCAAGAAGTCCAGATGCAACAGCAAGTAACGATAGAACGCTGTAAGCAATGTATGCCCATCGTTTGGACCGGAAAATAAAAAACCATAGTATAATCGTCAAAAGAACAGGTGGGCCATACGCATCATATTACATCAATATGATTTTGTCAGCATGATAATCACTATATTTATAATTGCAATAACTGCAAGCTGCTTTTTAGAAAAGATGTACTTCATTCAATTTCTCCCTTCCACCATCATTTCGATAACATAGTACATCGACCTATTATAAATTACAAGGACAGGAAATCCATGCCTGCCCTTGCTCTTTCAAAATATATTCTCATTAGAACAGAGCAGAGACTCCATCCGGGGCCCAGCGGCATCCGGCCGGTTCGGAACAATATGCCCACAAAATGAGTCCACTCCACACATAAAAATTAGAGCAGACGCACAGAGTCTGCTCTAATTGTAAAGGACGGTTAAAATCGATATTTCTGACTTCAGGATGCGATATCACAATATCTGCTCCATTTGTACTGTGCGTTTGATGTGTCCTTTCATCTCCTGTACCCTATCAAAAGTTTCCCTGTCAATGACGGGCTCATGAGCATTTTCCACCAGGTACATGGCAAGCTGCCCACGGTTCCTTTCTTTCTTCCCAGCCAGAAAATCTGGAGTGTAGGTTTTCTGCATCAGAACTTGGCCTACATACTTTTCGTTGCTCAGCATCCGGTCAATGGTGGAGGTACTCCACTCGCTCTTACCTGTGACCGTCTTAATTTCATGAGTTTCCACATACTTCTTGATTTTCCGCACACCGTTTCCTTGTATATAGAGGTCAAAGATCATTCTGACGATCTCGGCCTCCTCGGGAACGATCTGCAACACCCCATCCGGGTCCTTGGTGTAGCCGAGGAAGCGAGTATGGTTGAGCAGCGTCTTGCCGCTTCTCATGCGGTGGCGGATGCCAAACTTGATGTTCTCACTACGGGACTGACTCTCCGCCTGATCCAAAGCGGCCAGTTGATCGATGATGCTGTCACTGGCAGTCAATGTATTGATGCCTCCGGTTTCGATATAAACACCGATATTCATACGCTTTAACCTCCATATCTGTTTGATTGTCTCTACCGTGTCCCGCCCAAACCGGCTGAGGGACTTCACTAAAATCAGGTCGATCTTCTTTCTTCTGCAATCTTTAAGTAACTGCCGGTAGCCGGGGCGTTGATTTGCCCACAGCCCAGAGGCTGTATCAACATAGACTGCGACAAACTGCCAGCAGGGATTCCGCCGGATGTAATCGCTGTAAAATTCGATTTGATTCTTCAAACTGTTCTGCTCCTCATGGCCCGTGCTGACTCGACAGTAGGCCGCCACCCTAAGCTGCTGGACCCAAATAGGTGCAAGATTTTTACTCTGTGGTATCTCGATAACGTAACCGTAAAATCTCCCGGCGTATAAAAAGGCCGCCATCTCAGCGCACAGGCATTGAGATGGCGGTCGGCATTTCCATTATGGTTTTGGAATTTTACATTCCTGGGGTGCGTTCACCGGGAGGA
>JBMNRF010000061.1:0-3498 GCA_050944495.1 Marvinbryantia sp. | reverse complement strand
AATACGGCCTATTTCAGAGCACATTGGACGGCCAATTATATTATTTAGACCCAGTTACTTTGGAAGCAACTAAAATTATGAACCTGTCTTACACAAGCACTTGGTCTTTTGAATTTTCCATATTAGGCCGGCAAGGCGATACCTTCCTTCTGGAAGATGTGCCTTCTAAGAAAATTGTGCTATGGTCCTTGAAAGATGGTGTGCAGGAACCGGAATATGTGGATATATCTGCCGTATCCGATGTTTCACCCAGCATTTTTTCGATTAGAAATAAATTAGTGGCTTTTGAAGCTTCTGGAAAACTAAAAGTCATTTATGACAATCCTGATGGTTATTATTCTGATATAGTCATGAAAGGAAACACTTGCTATTTTATCCCCGGTGTTTATTCTCCGGCCTCAACAGGTGACTATAGCGAGGAAGCTTGGCGCAATTTACTTTTTGGTGGTGGCTTACAAGTGATGGCTTACGAAAATAACCAAGTCAAGACCCTTCTTTCTCTGCCGTCTGACAGCAAAATGCGGCTTAGCGAAATCACAGATATTCAAAACAATTCCATAACGACTCGCACATCAATCGTACTGTTACGAGAATTTGGTTCTTCTCCCACATGGAATGTGGATATTCAGGGT
Source organism: Marvinbryantia sp. (assembly GCA_050944495.1). Taxonomy (GTDB): domain Bacteria; phylum Bacillota; class Clostridia; order Lachnospirales; family Lachnospiraceae; genus Marvinbryantia. The sequence continues at coordinate 2,866 of JBMNRF010000061.1, read as the reverse complement.
TCTGGCACCCAAGCACATGTTTCAAATTTTGATGGGTCTTTAATCTATCCTACCGATATGGGTAATGAGCACCCTGCAAAACCAACGAAAGCAGAAATGATTACATGGTGGAATCAAGCAATCTTTGGTTCTGAAAATCCGTAAAGCAGACAAAACCGGGAGGTAAATACCTCCCGGTTTACAATTCCAGAACTTAGTTAGTCACTGAAAAAGTCGTTGACCTTCTTCAATCTTGACTGGAATTCTGCTGCATCTGTACTAGCATACTTAGCATCCATATAAAATGCAAAATCATAATTGGACTTGTTGTAGTCGGAATGCTTGCTCTTGCTGGTCAGAGAACCGGTGTTGTTAAAGCAATCCACATATCGAGCATAACAATCGGCATAACCGCTTTGCTGATGTTTATTACTAATCTCCATCTCTGCACCAATCTTGGTATTGGAAGTCTTGCTGCCAGTGACAACGCTGTAAGCAGAGGGACGGCCAACCACCTTGTTCAGCGTAATGGATTCCCGAATGCCATAAAGATTGTCAATCGTAGGATCACTCACATTTCCGTCATTGTAATAACTGGGCTGCATAATAACATAATCGAAAATGTTGGTCTTATTGGCAATCACACCGACAGAATACAGTGTATTATTCCAATTATCCCATTTTCCATAGTACGGAATCCACAGGACCTTCTTGCCATGGGTATTTCGAATATAAGAAGCAACGTTATTCAGCATTGCCACCTGCGGATGAGCAGTCGGATTGGATGCCGTAAGAGTTACACCATAATCGGGTGTTTCATCGCCCGGTACCAAAATATGCTCATGGCTCAGATAAAAGCCCTCAATATATTTTTCAAAACAGCCTTCTCCCATCCAGCTTTCGATTTTACCTCTTAAATCAGAAATGCAATCCTTCCAGCGCTGGGTATAATGCAACACTCGATTCTTTTCAGCTGTAGTTGACAAAGAAGCTTGCGCCTTCGGAATATGCGGAAGGCCCAGCCAAATCTTTTTATTGGTGATTCGGTGCACACGGGTAGCTAATGTCGCCATCTGCTCAAGAACGCCATTTAAAGTGATGTAAGTATTCTCGTCATATTTAGGTGCTGTCGGCCCATTGTCAGGATTTGTATTTTGAACATCTACAAAATGATTAGCATAAATACCCGGAATAATTACAAATTCTGTGGCATTAGACAATGCCTTCAAATCCTCCTCTGAGTATTCTGCATAGCGTTCAGGCTTATATTCAGATGTGCCTTGATTCCAACCTACATACAATATTACCATTCTTTTTCCAGCCATAGTAACGGCCTCCTTTAAATTTTATTGATCACCGAGCCGCTCCCTTTGCATCTGCAGCTGCTTGGTAAGCTGTTTTTCTCGCTGACATTATAACAAAGAGAAAAACGCAACTAAAATGTAAACGATAAATTTAAAATTATTTTTTTCGGGAATCGGATGGCTTTTCCTCCTCGGTCGTTTTCGAGGTGCGGGACTGCTTCATTGACTGAATGGTTTGCTGTAAGGTTTCCGGAATGGGCAGCCCAATGTCCGAAGCGTTTTCTAAAATCGAAATGATCTCATTGCAAATGTAAAACAACGTGACCGCAGAGCGCAGCGTGTCCCCTTTTCCCACGACAAAAAGATCCAGCATATGACAAATGCCGATGATGATAAAAATGTAAAACTTTTTGCAAATGCCCTTGGCGCCGATCTCGCTGGATAGCTTTCGCTGGACAATGGCCTTTAACACGCCGCTGATGTAATCCAAGCAAACGCATACCAACAGCATATCATAAAACGAATTGGTATCATGAAAGATGGATTTCAAGGTTTTTTGTAAAAATTCCCACAATCCTTCCATGGCCCTCACCTCCTTTGCTAACGCATATGTTTTTTCAGTTTGGAAAGGGCGCACTTCTTGATTTGATTGATATTCTGCCGAGATTGGCCAAGCTTGTCCGCCAAATCCGTCACGGAAATTTGCGCATAATAAATGCCGTATAACACCCTATATTCTTTTTCCGTCAATAGCTGGCGCATGCTTTCCAAAAGCTCAGCAGGCATTTCTTCCGAAAATGATAATTTTTGATCCAGAAAATATCGTTGATTATCGTTCAGGGAAGATATGACCGTGCTGTTTTCATCGTTTATCTTGCCGCCTAATCTTTTTACATAAAAAGAATGCATGGATTTTGCAATATAACTTACAAAAACGCGATCATCCCGCCGATGAAACGCCGACAAATCTATGGAGTTTATAAGCTGTATGAAATCACACTGTAAATCTTCATAAGCATCTTCGGTATGTAACCGGTAGGCATACTTTTTCAAAAGCGGTGAAAATTTATGGAGTAATGCGAAAAGCGCTTGTTCCTCTTTCTTCTGTGATTGTTCGATCCATTGATAAAGCATAAAAAACTTCTCTCTCCAATTATTTAGGGTGCTAACTGGTAAAGAGAAATTTTTTGTTATTTGTAAACGTTTCGTTTGCAAAAATATCTAATTAAGTATTTATCTAACATTTTTCCGCATTTTTTGTCGAAATTTCCATACATTCCTGAATTTCCCTATAGTATATACACATTTCTTGTAAAAAACACGAAAATTTTGTCGAATTTTATCACAAACATAAAAAATCCCAGTTGCTTTTTTGCAACTGGGATTCCATTCCATTCGCCCTCTCCTAAAGGAAGGGGCGAGAACCGTATGAACTTTAGCGCCACACTTGCTTTTCAGGCAAGCTGACTGCGAAAATTTATCGCATTAAGACTGAGGGCCATCTTCCGGACCGCCGGTCTCCATGGCTTTTTTCATATCCTCGATTTTGCGGTTGGCTTCCTTGGCCTTTTCCCGCATCCGCT
>JBMNRF010000060.1:0-3509 GCA_050944495.1 Marvinbryantia sp. | reverse complement strand
TTGATGATGAGGTTATTATTGAAATCTGCAAACAAAGGCATCTTATGCTACCGGAAGATTTGCGTGAAGAAGAGTACGAAGAGGAAGAACCAGAGGTAATCGAAGAGGAAGAGCCGTTGGTAGAAACCGATATGTGTGTAGACGATTACTGCCCACCACCGAAGCGACCTGGTTTTTTTGCCACACTGTTTGGCGTAATTGCGGGTATTGACATGGCCAATAGTTCTAATCAACGCAGGCATAACGGTCGTTGTAACGGCGACTGCGCACACTGTCCTCCTCACTATGGATACCGCTATGGCCGGTGGTATTATGGCCACGATCATGTACACGGCTGTGAATTTGGAGGCAACAAAGGCAGCGGCAGCATGAATTGACGGAGGTTGCTAATGTTTGGTAAGAAAAAGAAGGCACCAGAGCCTATCTTTGATGTTACAAAGAAGATTGCAAAAACTTGGTGGGGTGGGACTAAACTGATCCCCACAACAAAATCAGAACAGAGAAAAATGAAAGCAGAAATTCTGCGAAGACATCCGAGTGCCACCGTCCTCGATAGTAGAGATAAAAAACGGAAAGATCTGGAGTGGATTGACCGTATCGAAGAGTTTGATGCTTTTCTGAACGATTAACACAGGAGATACATATATGGGCTTATTTGATTTATTTAAGAAAAAAGACAAAACCGATGTCGCACCGAAAGTCACACCAGTAAAAACCTCGGTGCCAGAATCTGAAAAGAAGTTTTATCAGCCGGACTCCTACTATACGGATGTTGTTGCTGAAGGAACTGCCTTCGAGCGTCGTGTCATCACATTCGAGGAACGCAAAAAGACAGCAATTCCGTCAAAACGAGGATTGTATCCCGCTGAAATATTGCTGTTAGAATATTGCTCTAAAGGTACATATCCGGGTCCCAAAAACGGATACCCAGGTTTTTGGTGGTTTTCTTATGGTATCAGAGATGTTGGAGCAGCCCTCAAGAGTTTAGAAGATCGAGGTTACATAGCTTGGGGATCTGTGCGGGATGCAGTCGGTGGATTTACGGTGGCACAATTAAAAGACTTGCTCATATCCCAAAATATGCCAACTACAGGAAAGAAAGCTGATCTGGTAGAGCGTGTTCTTTCTGGAGTTCCAGACGAAGCATTGATTGCTGCCGGTGCACAGAGAAAGTATATTCTGACAGAGACTGGTCGACTGGAACTGGACGAAAATGCCTATGTGCCTTATATGCATAGCGTGCCGAATAAAACAACCGAAGACGCGAGGCTCGGCATGACCTTTAATGTTTGGAGCATTAATAAATTGCTTGGAACAGGCGACAAATCCGCATGGAGAGATATCGTTGACGAACAAGAGCGTAAAATGAACCAAGAAACTGCCGATCGCAATGCTGCCTTTATGCACGATTTAAAGAGAATCGCTCCTGATGAATATCGTAAGTTACGAACCCAGGATCAGCAGATTGCGGCTGTACAAAAAGCCAGAGAGCAATATGAGACAGACAAGGATTTAAGTGGATATATTGCTTTTTGGGAAATGGTATGGGCCAATGGGGGCTTAAAGTTCGAAGGTGCTGGATGGCATTTCGAGTTACCCGATTTATATATAAAAGCCAAGCGTTATGATGATGCACTTGCCTTTGTCAAGCGACTTAAGGTGGAAAAACCGACATATGCATATAAAGCTGATACTTACATTAAAAAAATCGAGGAAATGAAAGCAAAGCTACAACGGAAAGGGGGTCAATAATTTATGGCTGACAATAAAAAGAAAAGAAAAAGCCTGGTTGATTCCGTCACCTATGCATACATACGGAAAGTCAAAAAATGGATGTTTTGCCCGAACTGTCATGAAGGGAAAATGACTATCGACAAAAAATCCACTGTGTGGATCTGTGGGGATTGTGGGTATCAGCTTTCGGCAGACGAATTTGAAGACAACTATGTTTTTTGGTTCTGTGATAACTGCGATGAGTATTTGAATAACCAAGAGGGCTTCGATCGCTGTGCTGACCGTCACATTTGCAGAAACTGCGGTTATGAGAATGATACCACTTTGAATAATATTAAGGGTATCTGCTCTGACTGCGGAGCGGTTATCGCTGACCCAGAAGCCACACTTTGCCCAGACTGCAAACATAGTCGTGAGCAGAAGGCCAAAGAATGGCTTGCAAAAGCAGGAAAGGTTGTAGGCGTTGTTACCGCAGTTGCCGGAGCTGCCGCATATCTGGCATCACAAATCAGCAGCGATGACTTCGCCGAAGATGATACAAACGGCATTTCCCCTAAAAAGGACTGGCTGAAATCTGCAAGCGAGGATGAACTCCGAGCGAGAAAAAAAGAAATCAGTGACAGCACAGATTGGCGTTCTGGATCAATTTTGGACGGAGACTTTGACGAAGAAATCGAAGCAATGGATGCCATCGATGAGGAAATCAATCAAAGGGCTTGGGATCAGTACAATAGCGAAGATCACTCTAATGAAAGTTATGGGGTTCACCGTGAACACGGTTGGTATTTACCAAATGATGACTAAAGCGAATGGATGGTAAACCATGCCAACGTAGAGATTGCGATATTCAGCGGAGAAAAGCGACACAAAAATGATAGATTATTTGGAAAAGGGTGCTGTGTCCTTTGTTCCATTGTGGGATAAATATGTGATGTCATCGTAGAATGGTTGCTCTATATATAATGAGGAGGAACTTTTTATGGACGATAAAACAAAAGCTGATATCGAAGCAGGCGTTCCGATGGTCATCGTTCATTGGGACAAAGACGGTAATGTGACCTCGCAGGAGGCATTCAATTTGGAAAACATATCACTGACTGAATGGCAGATGCAATCATTGGCTCGGACGGCATTAGAAGGGTGCAAACGGTTCTATGCTGACCCGGATAATGTCAAAAAATTTGAAGAGTGGAAAGAAAAAAGGGATGCCGGGGCAAAACGGCAGAAATAACACCTAAGTGACCATTTCTGCGGTGGCATCTTCGTTGCACCTTTTAACGAAAGGCACACCATTTAACGATTTATCCGAGGGGTGTGCAGTTCGTATCAAAATTAGTCTTTACTTTCAAACGAAAGGACTTTGCAAATTGCAGAGTCCTTTTTCGTTAAAGCCCGCAGATTTTTTAAATCTGCGGGCTTTGCTCAATCTTTTACAATCGTCAATTTGACGGCGCCTTTTGCAAATTACGCCTCCAAATACCGTTTCAGTGCGTCCATGCGACGCGCGGCTTCCTGACGGCCTTCCCCGTACAGCGCTTTTAATTTCGCCGTGTCCTTTTCCGTGTGCGAAACGTTCACGGGTCTCTGCGGGCGGATAACGAAAATGCGGCCTTCTTTCTCTAAGCGGTCGATCTCCCTTTGCTGGGCGTCGTAGCGCGTCGGAACGGCGTACAGCGCACTCAAAAACTTCGGGAAATGCCGGAAATACTTCGCATACAAATGCAGCATAGAGGGCTTTGTGTAAAGCTTGCGGTAGCCCTGCTGGCGCGTTAAGA
>JBMNRF010000059.1:0-3740 GCA_050944495.1 Marvinbryantia sp. | reverse complement strand
AGAACTCAAGAACATACACTGGGACATTCGCCCCTTCTTTAATTTTCTTTGTCAGGTCTTTCCGAACAATCTTACCGTCAAAGTTCTGACGGAGCTTGTTCTTTATTTCTTCACGGGTACTTTCACCTTCTGCAAATTGCTCCATCTTTCTCTCCTCCTGCGGCATTAACTAAAAAAATCAAACTCATCCACCGCAAAGGCGATGTCAATCTGGAATGGCTCCCGCTGTGGCAGCTGTAATCCCTGTTCATCTGCAATTACCAGATAATAAGTAGCTGTATTGCTGTATTTCAGAGATTTCAAATTAAACTGGCAACGGAAAGTTCTTTCTGCACCGTTATCGCTGGTCTTATCTGCAATAATCTTCTGAATATCACTAATCTGCTTGCCATCCTCATCTGTAAAATAAACCTGATAGATTGCTGCTTCACGGTTTGTACTGACCGCATCTTTTTGATAGAAGTTCAATGAAAAAATCATATTGCTGATTTTACGGTTTGCGGACAGTAAATTGACCGTTACCGGCTTGGTATCATATTTTTGCTTATTCCGTTTATATTCCATAGAATCGTTGCGGAGATAATGATACTCAATCACCGGAACAACCATTTCCTGCAAACTGATACCACCATGCACAAAGTTCATTCCTCCGCCGCTCATCTTAATCCGGATACTCTCTCTTGGAGTAAATCCTTCAAATTCCGTATTTCCGCCCAGGAATTTTACAGGCATCAAGTAATCTGGCTGCACACCCTTCTGCATAATTGCATATCTTCTGCCATACTCCACACATCGCTTGATACTTACTTTCTTTGTAATGTCAGAGTTTGTTACATCCACATCAAAAAAGCCTCTTTTATCTACTTTGTCCTCTTCCTTCAAAGTACTGTATGTATAAAGAAATCCATGGTCTGCCGTAATTAGAATATTCGTTCCGCCAAATTCATTTACAATGATACGCACAAGATTCTTCAATTCTGAAATCGCCTTGTCACACGCAGCAAAAACAACGGTATCCGAAGTGTGGCTGGCTTCATCAATGGTATCGTGGTAAATATAGACCACATCCATACCTTTTACTAAAGCACTTCGTTCTGCTCGTTTCATAGCAATGATGTCATTATACTTTAAGGCCACGCTTGCCGAATCTTCTGTTTTCAGAACCTTGTCCCTATAAGTGCTTGCCGTAGACTGTCCATCTGCCAAAACCGTCAAAATATCGTTCCGAACCTCTACGGTCAGTTCTTTGTGCGGCAACAAAGCTGCCATACCAAACTTTGTAGTAGAAGGGAAGATACTCTGCATACTGCTGATAGAAACCTTGCTTTGCGTTTCTCGCTGAAGCTGATCCGCCATCGTAGCCGCCACTTCATAACGCATGGCATCTGAGATAATTACAAATACTTTCGTATCCGAGGTTTGGATACGGGAACGGTAAAAATCCTCCTGTTGCGGTACTTCCAGAACTTTACCGTAAGTTGCCAGTTCATCCGCACATACATCCGACCAGTTGTTGCCCAACTCACCTAAGAACCAATGATTATAGAGTCCTTCCACTTTATCGACAACGTGCTTAAATAGATCATCCAGCAGAATATTGGATGTCTCCAAACTCTTTTGAAAACTAAGATGAAATAAACGGTAATAAGTGTCCATCTGATAGTAACTCTCAGTATATTCTTTCCAGATACTTTTCGCTTCTGCGGTATGGAATCCGGCAGAATGTTCCTTAAAGAAACTTTGCATATTCGCCACTTGTAAGATACCGTCATAAAAATTCTCAAATGGCTCATACCATACACAAGTTCTACGTTTTTCAACGGCATTCATAATGGTATCCACATCAATAATATGGTCACTAATCTCTGTCATTAGCTTTGTCAGAATTACTTCGTTAATACACGGAAAGCACTCTGTTCCTACCAAATCTTCTACTGTCAGCTTTTCAAAACGCTGATACAGACGAGCTTCATCCTCAACATAACGTGCCACATCATATAATTGCGGAATGTTATCACTATGAAGCCATTCAGAAATAAAATCATAGCAATATGCCTGATGGGGTATGGAAATAAAACTGTCCAGTCCAGCAAGATATTCCTGCCGCATGGTACGGGTCGCTGCAGTTAAAAGCAGATGAATTGCCAACCGCCCAAGATCTGGTTCTTCCTCCACAAATCCACTTCCCTGACGAACCATCGCCCAAAAAGCTACGTCTGCATGATATTTTACAAAATCCTGATAAACCGTGTTATTATTCAAATCAAGTCCCGCCTGGAACACACTACGGAGAATCATATTAGGCTGTGCATCTTTCAATCCACAGATTGCCGCCATGACAGCCATGTGTAACTGTGCCGGTGTTTCCGGAACTTTATTCTGCGTGCTAACTTTCAAACGACGGTCTTTCGCATTGAAATAAGCACGATAATTTTTAACCTGTTTCCTCATTGCCGGATTTGATATAAGTCCCATCTCATCCATCCAGATAGAAATCAGATCCGCCCGAAACTCTTCGCTGTAAAGCTCCACATCCAGAAGCCAGTTATCATCAGGGCGGTTATAGACACACAGACTGTAAACCAGATAATTTGTGGTCAAATCATCTACTGAAAGCAGTTTTTTTACAGAAAACGCATTATTTCCAGTCAGTGCAATCACCTTTGCATTTTCCAAAACCACTTCATCCAATTTATCCTCAAATTCCTTATCTTCATCGTACCAGAAGATGATACGACGCTGATAAAATTCCGGCAGAGGAGCCGCAAATCTGCGGTTTAAGTCCTGTATTACTTTGTCTGTATCCATGATGCTCCTCCTACCTTATAATTTTCCATTTTGCTTTTCTCGTTGTTCCGTTCTGTACCAATCTGCCTTTTTCCTGTAAGGAAGCGAACATTCGAGAAACCGTTCTTTTTGATACGCCCATTTTTTCCGCATAATATGCCTGTGTTGCAGATGGATTTTTCTCTATAATTTGCAACAGTTTTTCTAACTGCATCTGTTCCTTATTAAGCGGTACTTCAACGCCATTAGTGCCACTTTCATTGCCATTAACGCCATTTTTAACGCCGTCAATGTCATTTTTGGCGTCGTTGGCGTTGTTTGTGGCGTTGTTTGTATCAACCTGACCTCGATAAATATTGATACGCAAATCAACTTCGCCGCCAATAAACTCCGGCTCACGCAGTCCGGCAGCTTTTACTTTATCAATCATTCTCGGAATACCGCTTCCCCAATGCTCAATCAGGTTCATATATGCAAACGCATGGGCAAGGGTGTCCTGCAAAAGCATCACCTGATAGGTTGAATTTCGATGGTTTTTCAGATAATCTCTGCGAAGAAAACATACTTGCCAAGTTGCTCCATCTGCTCACCGGATTTATAGGTAAGATTCGGAATCAGATATCCATTTACATTCGTATACGTTAATTTCATTTTATTAGCACTCTCCATTTCTCATCATTTTTTGACCACAAATTTACGACATTTAGTAAAAATCTGACACTACTTTACAATACCAGACAAAATGACTGATGCCACGGAAAGCCTGTAAAACACCCATCCAAGGCCAGCCGTCAGCGCTTCCGTAACCGGAAAAGCCAGCCAGACGCCGGTCATTCCCCCCAGGCGAGCAAACAGAACCGCCAGCGGAACAATTAAAATCAATCCCCGCAGCAGCGAAATCCCATGAGCCTGCAGCGCCAGCTCCGTGGAGGTGAAAAACATAGACAGCACCA
>JBMNRF010000058.1:0-3948 GCA_050944495.1 Marvinbryantia sp. | reverse complement strand
GGTAGAATTAAGTTGATCCATAGTGGACTCCTTTCGGTGAATTTTTGTTTCGCGACTTTATTCTACCAGAAATCCACTATGGATTTTACTCTATTCAGCTGTTCAAGTTCATTTTACAATCTACCAAATAATATTAATCTTAAAATCCAAGATGGTGAGATTTTTGCGCTAGTTGGTAGAAGTGGTGCAGGAAAATCCACATTATTGAGATGTATTAACGGATTAACATCTTATCAGTCGGGAAGTCTTAAAGTCAACAATCAAGAGGTGCGAGAAATGACGGATATCCAATTGAGAGAATTCCGTCGTGACATTGGTATGATCTTTCAGCAGTTTTCTTTGCTTGAACGCGAAAACGTGTTTAATAACGTTGCTCTTCCTATGCGTTGTTGGAAATACACGAAAGAAGAGATTAATCAAAAAGTTACAGAACTTTTAAAATTAGTTGGACTGGAGGATAAAGCGAACGCAAGGCCAAGAAATTTATCAGGTGGGCAAAAGCAACGTGTGGCAATAGCACGAGCATTAACAATGAATCCATCAATTCTTCTTTGTGATGAAGCCACATCTGCACTTGATCCAAATACGACAACAGCAATCCTTGATCTATTAAAAAAGATCAATGAGGAAATGGGGATAACAATAATCATTGTTACTCACCAGATGGAGGTGGTTCGACAAGTTTGCTCCCGTGCCTGTATTCTTGAACATGGAGAAATTTCATCGATTGGCAGTGTAAAAGATTTATTTATGAATCAGCCAAAAGCACTGCTGCGTTTGCTTGGTGATGAGAATCAACATCTGCCGTCAGAGGGGATTAATGTTCGGATTGCTCAAACTATCAACTCTAGAGAACAAGGTGAAGTATTTGCTTCGATGTACTCAGAATTAGGATTTATATTCTCAATTGTAGGAGGTACGATCCAATCGTATGAAAATGATAGAATAGGAATATTTACATTAAATATTACAGAAGATAGATGGCCGCAAATGATGGAATATCTGAATGATAAGGGAATCGCCTGGATTCCAGTCGAAGAAACGAAAGAAGAGGTACAGGGATGACATTAACAAATTTTACGTTTACTGAAATTGTAAAAATGCTGATCGTCCCAGCCTTTTTTGCGACTTTAAGAATGTTGATTATCTCTGGAATTCTATCAACATTATTTGGCTTTCTGTTAGGTGTTCTTCTTGTTGTAACAGAAAAAGGAGGGTTATGTGAAAACTTGATTATCAACAGGATATTCGATTTTGTTGTGAACACTATCCGTTCATTTCCGTTCATTATATTAATGATATCAATTATACCTTTGACAAGATTAATTGCAGGGACATCGATTGGTGAGACAGCAGCATTAGTGCCATTAACAATAGCCTGTACGCCGTTCATGGCAAGGATATTTCAAAACAGTTTAAAAGAAGTAGACCCTGCCTTGATTGAAGCTGCGCAGTCTTTTGGCGCATCAAAAAAGCAGATTGTAATCAAAGTAATGTTAAAAGAATCTGTTCCATCGATCATTTCCGGACTATGCCTTGGAATAATAAATTTGCTTGGATGCACAGCAATGGCTGGAACCATTGGTGCAGGAGGCCTTGGAGCGGTGGCACTGCAATATGGATATCAAAATTTTAATCAGCAGATTATGTATTCTATTGTCGTGATCTTAATTGTCATGGTTGCCTTTATTCAATATTTTGGTGACTGGTTGTACAAGAAGATAAAGTAATTGATGTAGCTATCTGAGATAACTCAGATAAAAGTAATGTGAGGAGTTTTTATGAAAAATAAGACAAAAATTGTCGCTGTCATTCTGATTACAGTACTTACTTTTGTATTTGCGGCAGGATGCGGAAGCAGCAAGACAAATCAAAAGGAATCGACTAAAAAGAATATTACAATCGGGGTTCGTTCTGATCTCGTCGGAATGTATAAGGTTATCAAACCAGTTCTTGAGAAAAAAGGTTATAAAGTTACGATGAAATCGTTTGATGACAGCGTTCAGCCGAATCAGGCTCTGAAAGAAGGAAGTATTGACATTAACTGGTATCAGCATGAGCCTTATATGAAGAGTTATAACAAGGAAAATAATACCAATTTTGTAATGATAAAGCCAAAGACTTATGCTCCGCTGTTCGCGATGTATTCATCGAAATATAAAAAAGTATCGGATATTCCTGACGGTGCAACGATTGGACTTTGCAATGACGCAACTAATCAGGATCGTGGCCTGAGACTTCTTCAGAAAGAAAAACTGATTAAACTGGATCCATCTGTTAAAGTGGCAACAATACATGATATTAAAAATAATCCGAAACACCTAAAGTTTAAGGAAGCTGAAATGTCAGTATTACCGCAGTCAATTGATGATGTCGATGCAATCTGTCTTGCTGGACTGCATATGGTTAATGCAGGGAAAAATGCAAATGACTATCTGGCTAAGTCGAATGATGATAAAGAATATGCGGTAGGTTTTGTCGTAAATAAAAAGGATCAGAACGCAAAGTGGGCAAAGGATATTGCAAAAGCAGTTCAGTGTAAAGAGCTCGCTGATTACCTGAAGAAGGATTCAAAAGGTGCACTTATCCCGATGTGGGATGCAAAGTAAGAAAGGATTGCGTTTATGGATTTGATTAGATTAGAAATGACCCCCAAAGAGCGTGCAAAGGCTTACGCAATGGGTAAGGAAGTCGATCGAATTCCAACCAATCTAAGTGCGGGGGAGACAGCTCCCCCGCTTTATGGTTATGACATTTGTGATTATTATTTCTCAGCTGACGCTATGGTTGCAGTTGAAAGTGGACTTGCGGAAGATTTTCAAGCAGATAATATGGGAATAGGCCTGGGACTTCGGACACTGCCAGAAGCATTAGGATGTAAATTAGAGTATCCAAAAAAACGTGTTTCTTATATTGTTAAACCAGCGTTTACATCATGGGATGAGATGGAATTGAGAGAATTGGTTGATGTCCGTAAAGACGGTCGTTTTCCAATTATTACGGAAGCATTTCAGCGTCTGATGGATAAATATGGTTCGGTCAGAAATTTTGGAAGTGGACTTGCAGGACCTTTTACAACAGCTGCGAGCTTGGTTGGAACAGAAAAGTTCCTGATTTCTATGATAAAAGAGAAAGGTCGGGTTCATCAATTACTGCAATATAGTACAGATTGTGTTGTGAAGTGCTGTAAAGAGCTACACGAGATACTTGGAATTAATTTTATGCTTTCAGAACCGATGGGTTCAAAAAATATGATCGGAAAGCGTCAGTTTGACGAATTCTTTTTACCGTATCTTAACCAGGCAGTAAAAAGGATGAATCAATTTCAGGGGAAAACATCTCTCCACATCTGCGGAAAAACAAGAGATCGATGGGATGAGGTCGTTGATTCGGGAATATGCAATTTTTGGGTTGATAATTGTGAGGATTTACGTGAACTAAAAGATAATTATGGAGATCGAATCGGAATCACCGGAAATATTCCACCGGTTGACGTTTTGAAATTAGGAACAAAAGAGGATATCTATAAAGCGATCAGGGAATCCATTCAAAAAGCGGGAGATAATCCGATGGGGTATACAATTTGTCCCGGATGTACAACTCCAGAGGGAACCACTAAAGAGAATATGATATATTTTATGAATGCTGCGGCGATCTATGGAAAAGGTGCCAGAAAGGGATATCTACCAAAAGGTATCTTAGAAAACCAATAATTCACACTCGTATCACGGATTCCTTATCTAATCAGAGGGGAATCCGCTTTTGCTTTTTATTTCCTCAATCTTTTTCAAATAAATGCAGACCTGATGCCCAATATATGATAAAATAACAAGCGTTTAAGAGATTTGAATATTACTGGACTAAACAGGAGGGAGTTGTTTACAAGGAATGGCGAGATTTACGGATTACAGGACATTTAAGACGGCGCTGGGAGGAAGACTGCTGCAG
>JBMNRF010000057.1:0-4007 GCA_050944495.1 Marvinbryantia sp. | reverse complement strand
CGATAACAATCTGCTATGCCATCCGCAAAGGAATCTGCATTACCTTCCCTTAACTGTTGAAGCGCAAGAATAACTTGCTTGTTGAGATGTGAAAGTGTATGTTTCTTGGACGGATAATAAGCAAAATGGTGTCCCCATTCAAGAAGATGATTGGTTTCAGACAATATAACATATAAAGGTTCTAACGTGGTATTTCTCATTATGGCTTTCAAAATATCCGACAAATAAATAGAGTCAGAAGAAGTAAATCTATCTGCCAACTCGTCCAGTTCTTCTTTAGTAAACTGTGGAGCAGCAGCTAAAGCGGCAGGACGAATAATTAGTACCATTAACTGCAAAGCGTGAAGGTAACGTAGTGCTTTTTCTACATATCCGGAATTAAGAGCCAGCTGATGAAGTTTCGTATCATCCGGTTCTATCACTATAGTACCTTTACCATTTAATGTCTTTACGAAACCTCTTTGCTCGAGTTCTGATAATGCCTTTCTGACCGTCGATATAGAGACCTCATACTGGTTGGCCAGTTGTTTTTCATATGGAAGAAACATTCCAACAGAATACTCTCCAAGACCGATTTTTAGATTCAAGTCATCAACAATTTTTGAGTAACAATAATCCTGACCACGCATGGGATTCCATGAAAACCTCAAACCAGTTTGTGAATAACATTTTGGGGCGGCCTCTGACAGATAATTTAAGGTGTTTTCGATGAATTCCGTAAGTTTCTGATACATATTTGAGAGCAGGTTGTACTTTATGTGTGGATCATCGCCTTTTAAGACATCTGGAATGACATTGGCTACAGATACCGCTTCCTGTGAAAAATGCTTAGAGAAGTAAGTACACTCCTCTGTAAAGAATGTAAGTTTATTATAAAGGCCAAACGTAGAGTAGAGTTCGCTGAATAGGGAATTACCGCCTATTCTTAATATCTCATATCCTAATTTAAAGGGAGGACGCCATCCACCAGCAGTATATCCTAAATGCAATGCTTTCACAGCCTGTTTATAGTAAGGCAGTACCTCCACATCACATCCCTGTAAGGAAAAAACCAAAAGTGAAGGCAGTATTAGGGCAAAAGTTTGATATACCTGTAAAATACATTCCTTTTGTTTTAGAATCTCAAAAACAGTGCTTGATGAGTTACAGGTATCTTTTGTTGAAATAACAATCGGCGCAAGGCGAGGCTGAATATCAACCAGTCCTTCCGCCCTCAATGCTTCGAAAACACGGTTAATCGTATATCTGCTAACATGGAATTGTTCGCAATACATCCTTGAAGATGGCAAGGCATTTCCATGAGGTATCTGTCCATCTAAAATACACTGCTTAATTTCATTATATACAAATTCAAATTTTGTCTCTTGTGGTTTCATAACTTGCCTCCTATCTGCTTGATTATATCATGGTGAACCTGTTTTGTCAGTATAAAAAAACGCTTACCTATTTGCACACCTTACCAATATGGATATTGCCAGTATGTTAGGATAACATTTATAATAAAAATGCAAAATTATTAGGAAAGAGTTTAAGTATCATGGATAAACAAAAAATTTTAATTGTGGACGATTCAGAGATGAATCGAGCTCTTTTGGTGGATATTTTGGAAGGGCACTATGATGTGGTAGAGGCTGAGAATGGTGTGGAAGCAATTTCTCTCCTTTCAAAGCAAAGAGCAGATTTCTCCCTTTTGCTTCTGGACATTATGATGCCTGAAATGGACGGATTTGAAGTATTAGCTTACATAAACAAATACCATTGGAATGACACCTTCGCTGTTATTATGATTTCTGCTGATGACACTCCTGCTAATATAAAGAGGGCCTATGATTTAGGGGCTTTTGACTATATCAGCCGACCTTTTGATTCAACCATTGTCCAGCGTCGAATTTCTAATACGATGTTTTTATACGCAAGGCAGCAGCGCCTTGAAAAAATTATTGCAGAACAATTTCACGAGCAGGAAAAGAATAGTAAGCTGATGATCTCAATTCTGTCTCATATTGTGGAATTCCGTAATGGAGAGAGCGGCCTACATATCCTGCATGTAAATACAATTACAAAATATTTGCTGAAGCAGTTGGTTCAGCTGACAGATCAATATCCTTTGACTAAAGCAGATATTTCTTTGATCAGCACTGCTTCTGCGCTGCACGATATTGGGAAAATCTCAATTTCAGATGCAATATTAAATAAAACCAGCCGACTTACGGCAGAGGAATTTGAAGTGATAAAAACGCACTCAGTGATCGGTGCTAACATGCTATTAGACCTGTCCATAGAGCAGCGCGAAAATCCGCTTATTAAAGTGGCTTCTGAGATCTGCCGATGGCACCACGAAAGGTATGATGGCAATGGTTATCCGGACGGATTAAAGGGAGAAGAAATTCCCATTGCCGCTCAGGTAGTTGCGCTGGCCGATGTATATGATGCCTTGATCAGTGAGCGCTGCTATAAGAAAGCTTATTCACATGGAGAAGCTTTGAAAATGATTTTAGAAGGACAATGTGGTGCATTTAATCCTACACTTTTACTGTGTCTACAAGAAATTGCTGAGACACTTGAAAGTGAGTTTATGGATACCTCTTCTGAACAGGAGACGAAAAGCATTCAAGATATAAGAAATGAAGTAGATTACGACAGGTTGTTTTCCAATGAAAAACACACCGTCTTGTCTCGCAAACAGCAGCAACTGCAATTATTATATATTGATTCCTTAACCAGTATTTACAATCGCCGCTATTATGACGAGCATTTTCAAGGCGCAGATTATATTCAGGCAATGGTCGTAATAGATGTAGATAATTTTAAGTACATCAATGATAATTATGGCCACGATGTTGGCGATATTGTATTGCAGAGCATTGCACAAACCTTTTTATCCTGTGTGCGAAAAACAGATGTAGTTATCCGTTATGGCGGCGATGAATTTGTAATCATCTTTTTCAGTATACCCCAAGAGATATTTGAGAAAAAACTGGAGATGATCAGGCATTCTGTTGAGAGTCTGATAATTGATGGACATCCCGAACTACATATGTCTGTAAGCATAGGTGGGGCATATGGAAGCGGAACCGCAAAAAAACTGTTCAAAGTTGCAGACAATATGATGTATCAATCAAAAAAACAAAAAAATCAGGTGACCCTTTGTCTTCTAAACGAAATGTTGGGCAGCGCAGACAGCATTTAAAGGGAGGAATTGTAATTATGAATCTAAAAGATTGTTATATAAAATTTGGCGGCGATTTTGATGAAGTGCTGGGTAGACTGCGTCGTGAGCAAAGCGTTCAGAAATTTATGTATAAGTTCCTGGACGATAAAAGCTTTCATTTGTTTGAAGCGTCTATGGAGAATAAGGACTATGAAGAGGCTCTAAGAGCCGTCCATACACTCAAAGGAATTTGTCAAAATCTTTCATTTACCAGATTGTTTGAAAGTAGTAGTTTGGTAACTAACGCATTAAAAGGAAACGATTGGAGTAAGGCTGTCGATATGATTCCGAAATTATCAAAGGATTACTATGAAACCATCAATGTTATTAAAGATTTTAAGAATTCCAGGGAGGAATAACATCAATGAGAAATAGTAAAACCAAGGATTCTACAACACGTTTTCTAATATACAGTTTCATTGGGCTTTTAATTTTTAGTATTATTGTGTTTAGTCTGCTCGGAATCTATATGAGTCGAAAGAGTGAAAAGGCCGTTTACGAAATTGGTCAAATTTATATGTCTGGAATGAATGAACAAATGTCCAGACACTTTGAAACTGTTATTAAGTTGCGTTTTGATCAGGTCAGCGGCATTGTTTCTGTTGTCTCAGCAGATAATAACAATAAAGAAAAGTTATATGAGGAACTTGTTTACAGGGCACAGGTCAGGAACTTTGACTATTTAGCACTTTGTTCTGCTGAGGGAAATTTTCAGACTCTTTATGGACAATCAGTACAGCCACTGAACCCAGAGCCCTTTGTAGAAGCATTAGTACGAGGAGAACAAAGAGTCGCT
>JBMNRF010000056.1:0-4285 GCA_050944495.1 Marvinbryantia sp. | reverse complement strand
CAGTTTTTCAGAAAGTTTTTGGATTCTTTTAATATAGGTACTCCTCATATACACCCCTGCCTAAATTTTATCATAAATAAAAGAACCTGCCTATCTCAAAGCAGATTCTCTTAAGTTTATGATGTTGCGCATAGCGGGTGGATTATATTTCGCACGTTTCCGTTTCTCTGTTGAGAAACTCCAACGTACTCAACTGGGTCTATCCGCCCCATAAATTAAAAACAGAGAGTGGATAAATTACGTAATAGATCCACTCTCTGTTTTTCTTATCTCAAATGATCTTTTAGATTCTCATCATCAAACTCAAACAAGCATCGTTCATATGCATTGATAATATTGGTATCACCATATTTATCATAGCGCTTAAATTGTCTTCCATAAGACATATGCACATGTCCGTGAATAAAAAAGCGCGGTTTATATTTATCCATCAGCGAGACAAAATCCTGAAATCCCTGATGAGGCAAATCTCTCCCATCATTCACCTGATAAGCAGGAGAATGCGTCAGCAGGATGTCAAATCCGCGTTTTCGGAACAGCTTAAACTTGAGTTTTTTTACTCTCTTATGCATTTCCTTATCCGTATACTGGTTTTCGCCTGGACGGTAACGCATGGAT
The DNA here is from genome assembly GCA_050944495.1 of Marvinbryantia sp. Taxonomy (GTDB): domain Bacteria; phylum Bacillota; class Clostridia; order Lachnospirales; family Lachnospiraceae; genus Marvinbryantia. Next base: position 3,667 of record JBMNRF010000056.1, on the reverse strand, counting down.
CCTCCAAGTCCTAAAATTCGTATGCCATTATATTCATAAATATCATCTTCTATACAAATACAGCCCTCGGGTGGCTTTCTTGCATATTTATCATCATGATTTCCATGCACATAAAGCACTGGCACATTGCTCATCGTTACCAGAAAAGACAAATATTCCGGCTTTAAATCTCCGGCGGAAAGAATCAGATCCACATCTGACAGCTTATCCTTTTCAAAGAAATCCCACAAATATTTCGATTCTTCATCCGCTATTGCTAGTATTTTCATGTAAAACGTATTCCTTTCCGGGCAGCAGACAGACATTTTTCCCCTTGTCCGTCAATTCTCCCCGTTTTTATTCACTCCCTGCTGGAGGACGACCGGTTTTGCTTTTTCTTCAAGATCTGAAATCTTCGGTATCTCACCAATTACGTTTTCTGCCAGCCAATCCATCGTGATGATCATTTCTGCCGTCAACGTTTTTTCTTTATCATTTTGAATAATACCATTCTGTGAGTATAAAATTCCCTCAAATGGATTAAACTCGCCTGCACTAATTGTCTGCTTCAAAAGATTCACCAGGCGCTGCGTTCCAATCGGCAGATTTTGCGAACAAATAACATCCACTACGCCGGAAGACATTCCCCACCAGTAATTCACAGATTTTGTCTTAGAATTTTCCTCGTTTTTCCAGGTTCCGCTCATAATACTGCGGATCATCTCCTCATAAAATTTTCCCCAATGCCATACCGGCATTGCTACATTATGCGGTGACTCCTCATCCAGACGAAATACACCAAAATGACGAGAACCCTGGTTTTTACCCGGAATAATAATATCTCTTCCTGACACATACGAAACGTTTTGCTCTCGGAATGTCTGATAAATATCCTGATTCTTTTTCGATGTCCACTCAATATACACCTTAGCACGTGGATTTACCATTCGTGCCCCTAACGCAAACGCGTTTACATTGGCAACAGTTCCGTAAATCGGATAATCTGCAACAAATCCCAGACGGCCATCTTCCGAAAGAGCGCCTGCAATCGCTCCCATTAAAAATTTTGCCTCATACATACGGGCACTGTACGTACGAATAAAGCCATGACTTGACAGCAAGGAGCAATTCAGAATTTTCACATCCGGATAGTCCACTGCAGCCTTAATACTGGCATGCGTCAATACCGGAGATGTCGTAAAAATAATTTTGTTTCCATCTTCTACCGCACGCTGTATAACCTTCTCCTGCTCCTTCATATCCTGCGACTGAAGACAGTATACAGAGGTAGAAACTTCATTTGAAAAAGTCTGGTTTAAATGCATCCGTCCAAGATCATGCGCATAAGTCCACCCTGATTTTTGTGGATCAGTCTCATGCACAAATGCAATTTTCTGGACCGGCGTACTTGCCGGAAGCAAACGTTTAAACAGAGATACTTTCTTTTCTGCCGTTTTTGGTTTCATCTGAATTTCTACCGAATCATCATCTGCCAAACTATCAAATACTTTCCACCCTTTTGTCATCTTTTCGGTCAACTCAGATGATGTCATACTGTCCATTTCTTCTAGTCCGTATATTTCCAGAAAATCAAGAAATGCATCCCCGGTCGTAATTGGTAGTTTATCACCGCCTTTTGCTTCATAAGCCGCCGTAAATCTTGCATAAAGCGAGCTAAACATCAATCGATCATCCTCTGTCCAAACCTCATCTGGGCGTTTCTTCAGCAGACGCTGCAGTTTTGCAAAACGTCCTAATTCTGAAAACCAAATATAATTCACCTCAGAAAGACGATAAAAATCCATAAATTCATAATAAATACGATTTTCTTTTTCTGCGGTACGCTCCGGAATAATACGTGTTACTGTTCCCGCAATTGAAACTGCATCAAAAAACTTCAAAACACTAACACGCTTATTTCCTTCCAGCACATAAAATTTATTCATAAACTCATATGCCTTGATCGGATCACGGATTCCCTGTTCCAGATGTGACTGACACAAATTCGACCATTTCTGTGCAAATTCTGTGTTTTCTCCCAAAACCGGCATAAAATTAGCTGCAAACGCATTGCTTCTTCCAACTGTTTTCGTTCCTACAATCTGCTTTGTCGGAATCTGTACCAGGCCAAGTGGATATTCCATAATAGAATTTGCCGCCTCTGGAATATTATCAAGCACCGGCAGATACGGATCTTCACCTTTTGCCATGCGTATCATCATTTCTCTTTTTCCCATTTTATAGGCTTTTGAATATTCTTCCACAATCATCTTATTCGCCCCCTGTCAATGTATTTAAAATCTCCATCGCAACTGCATCTTTACTCATCAATTCTAACTGGCGACTGCTGTTTCTATCAATTAGAGTAACGACATTGGTATCTGTTCCAAATCCTGCCCCTGCAACTTTTACATTATTTGCTGCAATCAGATCAAGATTTTTCTTTCGCAGCTTTTCTTTCGCATTTTCTTCCATATTTATGGTTTCCATTGCAAAACCACACAACTTCTGCCCTTCTTTTTTGTGTTCTCCAAGATATTTTAAAATATCATCTGTCCGTTCCAGACGTATTACCATATCATCATCTTTCTTTTTTACCTTTTCTGCTGCCACTTCGATTGGACGATAATCCGCAACTGCTGCCGCTTTAATAATAAAATCCTGTTCTTCACTGACTGCCGTAACTGCTTCAAACATTTCCCGTGCACTTCTCACCGAAACAACATTTACAAACTTCGGCGGCTGAACAGAAGTTTTTCCCGTCACCAACGTCACTTCTGCACCACGCAGCATTGCCATACGTGCAATCGCATATCCCATCTTTCCTGTCGAATGATTAGAAAGAAAACGCACCGGATCAATGGCTTCCTGCGTCGGCCCTGCTGTCACCAGCACTTTTTTCCCTTGCAGATCTTTTTCCAGCGCAATCGCTCGGATCACATATTCCAGCAGAGTCTGTTCATCAAGAAACTTTCCGCCGCCAATGTCTCCACAGGCCAGTCTTCCAACCTCTGTCTCTGTAACAGTAAAACCATACTGTTCTAATTTTTTGATATTATCCTGTGTAATTGCATTCTCATACATCGCAGTATTCATTGCCGGAGCAATAATTTTCGGACAACGACACGCCAAAGTTGTCGTTGTCAGCATATCATCTGCCAGCCCATTTGCTAATTTTGCTATCACGTTTGCAGTAGCCGGTGCAACAAGTACCGCATCCGCCTGTTTTGCAAGCGCAACATGTTCTATCTTAAATTCAAAATTACGATCAAAAGTATCCGTCAGACATTTTGTTCCGGTCAGAGACTCAAATGTAATCGGGTTAATAAAATTTGTAGCATTCTTCGTCATGATTACATGCACATTCGCATGCTGTTTGATCAAAAGACTTGTCAAATTTGCTGCTTTATATGCTGCGACACCACCCGTCACACCCAAAATAATTGTTTTTCCTTTTAACATCCTTCTCCTCCCTTTCTGCTAATTAGAGTATGCCATCAGAATTTGTTGCTGTCAAGAAAACTAAAAAAAGATGACTGCCGAAACAATCATCTTCTATCATCTGCTTTCTCTTTTGTATGTACCTTCAAAACCGCATAGGAAATAGCTTTCCATCCTTTACCCGGACCTGATCGCCTAAGTTCTCTCTTGCCTCGCTTACTCGCGGTCACTTCGATTCCGCTTTCGC
>JBMNRF010000055.1:0-5535 GCA_050944495.1 Marvinbryantia sp. | reverse complement strand
GCCCAGAGCCTTAAACCGGCTCCGAGGCGCTCAGGTGCCTTTTTATTCTTACATATATATTTACAGCAGAACAACTGCCTTTCCATATCCCTGCCGGGATTCCAGCCATCTGTGCGCTTCCGGAAGCACCTCAAAAGAAAAATCCGGTCCACCCGCTTCAATGTATGACATATGTTTTCATATCTTTCCTCTCCTTTTCAGTCAGCCCGAACTGTCCTGACACAGCTGATCATTCCACGCTCGAATATAGCCGTAAATTCTGACATCAAGACGCTTACATGATTTTACATTTCTTCCATTTTATGGAACGCACCCGCTTCAATGTATAAAAAAAACCTGCCGAACCAGTATACATAACTGTTTCAACAGGTTTAAGATGGAGGCGACACCCAGATTCGAACTGGGGGATAGAGGTTTTGCAGCCATATATCCACGCTTCCACAGCCATTGCAATCACTAGCTTCTAATACTTTTCTGGGCTCCGGGACCTTTTTAGGGCCCTTTTTCAAAAGTCAAGATTCGAACATAAATTGATGAGTAAAACGCCGATATTATCGACTACTATATGATAATTATACTACTTTTTACGAGGGAAGTACTCACGATCAAGGTCGGAGAAAATGAAAAAGCAGCAAATACTGGCTGCCTGTTCTGAACGCGTTGAAAAACAGAGGTGTAAAAAATATCCTCATTCTCTGCTCGGATAGTTTATCCGGGATAATCGATGCGATTGCGACGGCATTTCCGAAAACCGAACATTAGCGCTACATCGTACGCATGGTCCGTAATACCCTGAAATACGTGGTATCAAGGATATGAAGGCGTATGCCAAGGATTTGAAGACGAGATACTCAGCTCCGGATGAGAGAACTGCCCATAAAAATCTCAACAAAGCCACGGAAAATAGGGCTCTCAGTACCCTTACGCGATGAAGCGCTGGGCGAACAGCTGGGATGCCATTTCTCCGATTATCAAATTTTCCAAGGAAGTCCGAACAGTCCTCTACACGACCAACACCATCGAGTCATTCAATGTCAATATGCCCACACTGCGGCGGTTAAATCGCCCAAGGAGCGTATTCTCAAGCTCTCAGACACTGCTGAAAGCGCTGTACCGTTCCACTTTCGAGGCCTACCGTAAATGGATTGATGTCACGAAATTGGCGTAAAGTACGCAGAGAGGCGGCAATCATGTACCTGGACCGCCTGCCGGAATAGCAGGATTTACCGAATGTCAGAATCAAGAAAATTGCCCTGGTTTTCTAGGGTATCGCTTGACATGACATGAAGATTTCTTAGACAATATTTAAAAACTGGTCGAGGAAATCCCGACCAGCGCATACCGACTTTTTCACGAAAGCCTTAATTACAGAAAAACGTTCATACTCTTATTCTCGCTTGATGCCTTCATTGGTTTGACCGACCATCTTAACGTCACGCCAATGATGACACCCGAGTGACCTTTCACAACAGAAAGAATCGAAGCGAAAAAGACAGTCTAATTATTACTTTAATCGACGCAGATGGTCAGGCTATTGTTTTCTTTAATAAAATAACCTTTTTAAAAATATCCCATAAAATGAATGCCTGCAATTGCAATTGCAAAAACTATCGCAATAACAACATGCGCTTTACTTCCCGACTTTGCAGTGTTTCCAACTCCAACTAAAATAACAATTATCGCTGTCACCCACCATAGATAGAGAGTTAAAGCTGCCATTATAGCACCAATAATCGCAGATCCTATTAACTCTTTCAAAACACCACGACCTAGATCGAAGTAATAAACTACAAAAACAGTATGGTATAATATAAAAAATACAATCGTCCAAATAAGCCACAAAATTCCTAATACTGAATCCATACTTTATTTATTCCCTTTCCTTGAATTTATTTAATATCAAAAGCCTTTTGAAGCTCATACCCAATCATTCCCATTGCAACAAGTGTCTTCCTGTAATACTTGTATTGGCGTAATAAAAGGATAGCTCTACCAAGAGATGTTCTCCAATGTATCCTGAAATAATCTTCTTCTAAAATCAAATCGTAATAAAGGCCATCATATGAAATTGTTATACCGCCAGCCGAGTCACGTTCAATCATAAAACTACTACCGTAAGTAGATAACAATGCAGGTTGAAGTTTTGAAAAAACTTCATCGTATGTAATCCCTTGTTTGAATTTGAAAATACATTTTCTCAGTTTAACCCATTTCCAATCCACCAACACATCATTAATTGTATAGCATATCATCAAGTAAATAATTGCAATTCCTAGAAATGATGTTTTGATAAATAATCCGATAATTAGCAAAACTAACGTGATCCAGTATAATTTGCGCCAACCCAGCATACGATTTTTCAATGGTTCAGATGAAGTTAGAACTATACCGCCATCCATTTTCATAAACCTCTTTTCTTAATATATTCACAACCAATAACTAATAAGGAATAACGTTAATGATAGATTCATAATTGGTGAATCATCAAACAAAAGATTTCCCACAATTGCCAGACAATTGATGATTCTCAATTGCATGATACCCCCCCCGTGGTATATTGTCAAGATTTAAATTATCGAAATTAGATACTGTATCAAAATAAAGCATATGCAGAATATTGATAGGAAAGCCATACGGTATGACAATCATTAGCGAATGACTTCATTACGACCGAAAAAATTCAGAACTCTATCTCGAAAAGCTGTGTTTTAGAGCTTATTCAAGATATTCGAGTAACCTTCAGCAACGGACGAAAATTCAGGACATAGAAAATATTATTATAAGGCAGATTCCTCCATCAATTAAAACCTGTGTGGTCATGATGCTCTTGTTTTTCAAATGTAATGAACTGATCTGGATGTTCATTGTCCAAAACATCACGCAATAAAAATAGCCAAAAATGACTTGTCTCACCCGAGAAATCCATGAAATCCAAAAAGAGACCGGAAAAGGTGATTTCCTCTCCGGTTATAATTGCTAGATAATGATTTCTCTATTCACATTTTCTTTCAGAAACTCATTAAGATCTTCTAGACGCACATATCGTGTACGACCGATCTTTATTGTCGGAAGGCATGAATTATCCATAAATTTATACGCAGTTGATCTTTTCATCTTAAATATTTCCTGAATATCTGACACAGTCAGTAATACAGGAACATGCCCTTTTTCCATTACTCTGTATCCTCCTCATTAAAATTGAATGCTCGAATCATCCTGTCATCACTAAGCAAAAATAAGCCTTGTTCATCCTTTGGTATTAATTCCGCAGCGTCACTTGTATCCAGAATTATCCGGCTTAAGACCTCATCTGCCCTGCCACAAATTCTGATGTCAATGTTTGACTTTATCTGACCAGCCAGGATGTTTGCATCTGGTCTCTGAGTTGACAAAATAAGATGTACACCTAATGCACGCCCCAAACGTGCGATTGTTGATATCTTTGCCTCAAGACTTTCAACATCCTTTTTTGCTTCTCTTGAAAGCCCTGTTTTATCAAGTACTTCAGCCAATTCATCAACTGCAACAATAATATGCTGGAGATGTTTTTTATCTGGATATTTATTATTATATGTCCAGATATTACTGCATCCTGCTTCCGCCAGAAGAGCCATTCTCATTTTCATCCGCTCCACAATTTCTGTTAGAGCTTGATCAAACTGTTCCAAATCAGTGACAAGTTCGGTTATCTCTTTAAACCGTTGCGAATAATCCAATCCACCTTTAAAATCTGCCAAAATTATTTCAGCCTCTTGTAAGTAACATTGCCACAATAAACACCTCAGAAGCACTGTTTTTCCGGATCCCGTACTGCCACCAATCAGAATGTGTGGTGTTATCTGCAGTTCTACTGTAGCAGCGCCGCCAATCCCAATGCCGAGATAAACAGTAAACCTGTCAACTTTATTCAGGAAATAATCATGCCACTGACATTCTACCGGAATTCCATTTGTTGCATCGGTACATGCCACAGCAATCAAATACCTTTCACTGTCCACATATCTTATTGAATCAATAAAAATATTAAGTGCGGATTCAATTTGAGACTTTCGGTCTTTCCATCGTTCTATGCTTCCGCCTACACTCAGAAAGGTTAGCCTATAAAAGTCTTTATCAATTTCTTCTCTTGAAACCAGCACCGGCTCCTCGCCTATACTATTTGACAATCCAACCCCGGCAATTCGAGAATTAATTCCTCTGCTACCTCGTGGTATACCCAAAATACAAAGGACAAATATTACCAGCACCAGCACAGCCATTACGGCAGGAATGCAAATCAACAGCAAGGCATTTCCCTGCAAATCCATGCTGTATGCAATTTCACCAACATTTTTAAAAACCAAATATATAAAAAACAGTATAGCAGCACAAACACTTAGCTGCCATCTGTGCTGCAGAGTAGCAAACTTTCTACAACCAGCATAAAGTCTCTCACGAAGAATTAGGCCATTACTATTCATTTTTTGTACCATCCTTCCCCAGCAAAATGCTTTTTGTAATCATTTTCAATAATTTTTCTTTCTGTATTGCAGTACCCTGAATCAGTTCTTCCGGCCGATATCTTGAGTGAATGATAACCAAATTGTAAGCCGCCACCCGATCTTCATACCTTGCCGGAAGATACAGTGGATAACCCTGACAAAGTGTAATTAACTCCGGGATCTTCAGCTGTTCCGTAAAATTATCTAAAAGAAGGACTTTCTGTCCATCATAATTATCAAAGCTCATAGGTTTCTTATACGCTGTAATTCTACAGACTTCGCGGAAACCGTATTTTTCATATATTTCGCTCAGATCGTATTCTTCATAAGGATCGCTGATGAAAGTTACGGAGACTTCTCTGATCTCTTTTAAGTATCTTTCAGAAACTACTTTTTTCAAGTCTTTGAGATTTTTTGTTCTCAGAGCATACTGCGGTCTTTCCTGTACAACTTCATCTACGCTTTTCCCTTCCTGAAGAGCCTCGATAACTTGTAAGATGCTCCCATACTTCTCATGTTTAGCATCTTCAGGACAGGTTCCAGCTTCCTCAAAAGTTCCAGAAATTGTTGTATCAGCTTTTGTTGTATTTTCCCACTTGCCGGTCTTCAAAAGGTAGTCCCGATTCTCTTTACATGATCCGTAGCTCCTCTCAATGTGAGCAACTGGAAACCGCTTCTTAAGTGATGAAAACCGGATTGGAGCACTACTGTACAGGAATACATGCGTATGCCTTGTATGTGCCTTGCTTCCCACCTCATCTACCAGCGCATAATACTCGATTGTACTAAGAGACATCAACCGCCTTTTAATTTCTTCATGGTTCAGCCCCGCAACTTCAGGATTATTGATCGTTAACAAGTATTTCCTTGCCTGAAAATTCTCTGACATTTTGTCACCTCCTTCTTTTGCTACATGCTACAATTTTGTGGGGCTGTTGCACTAAGCATATATTTATGCCTTAGCGCAGGGGCCCTTTTTTCTTGTTTGTAAAAGGCCCGACCGAGGAAATTGTTTTTTCCTTCCGGTCAGGCCTTTTAGGGTATACTTCTCCCT
>JBMNRF010000054.1:0-5638 GCA_050944495.1 Marvinbryantia sp. | reverse complement strand
AGCCCTTAGATGCCAGACCGTGCTCATAAGCCTCGATCATCTTCTTGACCATCTGACCGCCGACCGAACCTGCCTGACGGGAAGTCAGGTCGCCGTTATAGCCTTCCTTCAGGTTCACGCCAACCTCCTTTGGTGTGAAATCACCACAAAAACTGCGGTGATTTGAGGTTTCTGCACACCAAACCGGTTGGCATCTCCGATCTCAAAGGTTGACCGCCCGTTTCACTTGCCGCACAGGGTCGGCTGCTACTTCTCCGATAAACCGATAAAAAATGCGAATGCTCTGCCGGTATGGGGTGCGCGGGCCTGCAATCACTTTGCCCTCCGGCAAAATTTTCTCTCCGATTTCGATGCGCTCAATAAACGCATGGAGAATATCTCGATCCAGTGTTTCGATATCGGAATATCTTTTTGCCAAATCAAAGAACAAGCGGTAGGAATCTCGGATGGTGGTTTCTTCTGACACATCCGAAAGCAGCTGCCTGCGCTGTTCTTCCAGTGCCTGACGTTCCTTCCCGAACCGCTCCATCATTTCGTCCAGCAGTTCATCGCTCAAATTGCCTGCGGCGTTATCCCGATATGCCCGCTCGACCATTTTCACGATACGCTGCATCTGGGTTTCGACATGCTCCAAGGTCTTTTCTTTGCTTTCCGCTGTATCGAATCCTGCGGAAGAACGCGCAATCGCAGCCTGTGTGATGGTTTCCACTTCCTCCTTACTGAATGCCAGCAGGGTATTCAAATCGCTGCGCACAATTTCAAGCAGGTCATCGTACCGTATCCGCGCCCCATGCGCGCAAGCGCGCTGCGAGCGCTTGGTGATATGATTGCAGACAAGATACCAATATTTCGCCCGTTCGCCTTTATAGACCGAACCTCCGGAGCACATTGCCGCGCCGCAGTGCGCGCAGTAAGCGATGCCGCCGAAGATACTATGCCGGAAAGCAGGGTTTGCCGCATGAGATTTGGTATTTTCGCTCAAAAAGTGCTCCGCACGGTCAAATTGCTCCTGTGTCACCAACGGCTCGTGCGTATTTTCGGTACAGCACCATTCTTCCTGCGGCACAGCAATCTTTTTCTTGGACTTGACGTTGACCTTACGGCTCTTTCCAAGGATGGTGTGCCCCAGATAGACGCGATTGCGCAGGATGCGCTTTATCGTGGTGCCATTCCAGTAATCGGAGGCTCGGGACGCACCCTGCGGGGTAAAGTGATCCCGATATTCTACCCGATATTTCAGCGGCGGAATTGCTCCCTGCTGATTGAGCTTGACTGCGATGCTTCGTGCGGACAGCCCGTCTGCCGCCCAGGCAAAGATCTGCCGCACAATCGGCGCGGTGTTCTCATCCGGTACGAGCTGATCGGTTGTCCGTTCTGCTTTTTTGTAGCCATATGGCGGGCAAGCTGCATATTTCCCTTTTTTTCGCTTCATGTCCAGCGTCTGCTTGACCTTACGGGAGGTATCCCGCAGATAGACGTCATTCATTGCGAACTGAAAGGGCGCCATCAGGTTGTCCCCCATGGAGTCAAAGTCGTTCCCGGGTGCAAGGTATCGAATATCGTGTTCAGGGAAAAACCGTTCCGCGTAATAACTGGACTCAGTCATGTCACGCCCCAATCGGGAAAGGTCTTTGGTGATTACAGTGTTTGCTTTTCCGGTTGCCAGATGCTCCAGCATCGCCTGAAATCCCGGACGTTCAAAATTGCCGCCCGAATAGCCGTCATCAACAAATTCCTTTATGATAATGATGCCATTACGCTGGCAGTATTCTCGGACAATCTCGCGTTGGTTTGTGATACTCTCAGACTCGTTTCCGTATTTCTTTTCTTCATCAGACAGGCGATAATAGGTATCTGCCAGTTTTAAGTGGTTCGCCATCATCTACTCCTTTCCGGAACCACTCACTTACATACCGATATTATATCACCTTTTTCTCGGAGTGGCTCATATTGATATCCTGCTTGGCTGTGGTAATGATTTCATCAATGACAACATCCTGTGCGGTCTTGTCACCGGAAAACATGCGCTCCACAACATAAGTAGCAGAACCGATCTGATACAGATTTTCTTTTTGCTCCAAAAAATCACCTCCCGCGTATTATTTCCAATAAAACCAAATCAATACGGTACAGCCTTCGAGTATCTATGGCTGTGTTTATAAAAATTTCGTCGTTTTACCCACATCCTGTTCCTGATAGACCGCCTTGTGTGACGAAACATCGTATATGCAGCACATTGGCACGCTCGCTCCCAAGCCTCCTCTCTGAAGGTTATGGCATGCTTCCCCTGTGCAGTATCCAATGCGGACGACTATTCAGTTGCCAAAGTTCAGCGGCAGGCTCGTTCAAATTCTCTGCCTATCTTTCATGATATCCACCTGTTTTTTCGGTTTCTATTTAACTAATACGTTTCAGAAAAATGAAATGCCGCCTTTATAAAAATAATTTCAGTCTGAGCAATAAAAAAGCGCCTATCTGTAAATAAATTACATATAGGCGCTTTTCATTGCCGCTTTATAGCTTTCTATCATTTCTCTCATGTGCATTAAAATAGAATATATGTGCCGGATTTCAGCGTTTTTCTGATTGTAGATATTACAATCATGCGTGACAGACAGGGAAAAATGCAGCCACCGCAAAGATAACGAAGCGTTTTATTTTGGAAAGCCATCCAGCATCCAATGGATATATATTCTATTTCAACGACAAAATTTTACGATTTTCGGCAACCCGACATCTGTGCTGTTTGAAACGGCAATCGTTTCCTCTAAAATTAGAAGTGGTAATTTGCCCATTAAAATCTATAGGAGGAAATACGATAAAAAAAGAATACTTCGATCAGGGTAAGTGGAGGGCATCCTGAAAATCCGCTTCAGCAGGCACGAATTAAGGCAGGTGTATCGCAATACCAAATCGCAGAGGAGCTTTCCTGCGATATCCGCACGATTCAGCGGTATGAAGCCGGAGAGCAATTTCCGGACTGGAATGAACTATTGAAAATGAAAGTCCGGCATTCATGCGAATTTGCCGATCTGTTTCCGGAGGACTTCTGATGATGGGGATAAGCAGTAAAAAACGAGAGAAAGAAGCGCCGGAAATGATACGGGATACTTTACACCGACACTCCTTTTCCCCGATATTTCTTGGGAATCTTCTGATGCGTTTTGTAAAGTACCGCATGGAGGTTCCTGTGACTGAGGTAAGGGTATTCCTAAGTGGCGATGCCTATTATATTTGCCCCCGATGCGGCATTACGCTGGAACGGGAATTCATGTCCTATTGCGACCGTTTTGGTCAACATTTAGGTTGGAGGAATTACGAGAAAGCCAAAGTGGTTTATCCGGACAAAGGAAACCGTTTCATAGAAAACTCCTTTCTCGGAAGGTGAATATTGGTGCAGCGCAGGGGGAAAACCGCCTGCGCTGCTCGAATAAGGTAAGGTTGATATGGGCTAATTTTCGGATTGCCACGATTATGGGCAGAATAGAACCATGATACAATGGTATCTGCGACCAAAGTGCAGCTAGGTCACTTGTCATTTTTTGGGTGCCGATTTTTTCTATATCCCAAAAACATGCTAAACAACGCACAGAACGAATTGATAAAAAAATCAATCACACTTGTATTCTTGTCGATCAACATTGTCAATGCAAGTGGGATCAGAACACACAGGCTGTACAGGACGAATTGCTTTTGTGTGATATTTTCTGATTTTCTTGTACCCAGATAGCAAAGGGCTACACAGCATCCATAGATTATGAATGTTGACACAATGTATTTTTCCGCAGAGAATCTTGTCGCAATGTTTGGGAATGATATTGCCGCTAATATAAAATATAGCGGATCAATAACACGCCAAAATAGATCTTTCAAGAGCCATTCTCCAGTCTTAGAGTTTATCAAAGATGACATCTGCAGTGCCAAAGGTTTCATACAATTCCTGAATTGTTTGTCCCATTTTAATACCTCCACCGGCTAAAGCAATTGCAGCACCAATTTGACCTTTTTTTACACTAGAAATAATTGCATTTATAACAGTTGCACCAGCTCCCACCAAAATATCTCCTTCAAGTTCGTTGATAAGATCCACCTTTTCCTTCCAGTGCAGAAGCCGTTCCTCAGTGACCGAACCAGGAAGTCTGGCTTTGGTTTTATAATCGTTCTCCCTTCGACAAGTCCAGCTTTCATGCCGCTGTGAAGTATCCACGTCATATTCATAATTAGAGAAAGTATGCTCATAATAGTCAAATGGAACGGGCGTGTTCGGATCTGGTACATCAGTGTTATAGGTGTCCATTAACTTGCCGCTATAGTTAAATACCTCTGTAACGATTGTATTACGATTATAGTCACGAGTAGTAACTTCGTATCGATCCGTATACTCCACTATAACGATGAGTTGATTATCTAGGTGCTGAGCGGTCACCTTGTATTCATCACAATCCACTACCACTTCTCCTTTGTTGCTTACCTGGTTTTCGGAAGCAGCAAAAGCTGGTACGGTCGAAACAAAGCAAAACGTGAAAGCTAACAACATACATAAGAACTTCTTCATATAAACTTTCCTTTTCTAGGTCGAAAGAATAATTTTACGTAAAAAAACGACTGCTATATTGCGTTTTGAGCAGTAAACAGTATAATGTAATTATCCACATAAATTTGATTACCATTTATTTGGTTAGGTGTCCAGCCTTTCGATTTGTGTGGATTTTCTAATGCAATCATAGGCATCATCCTTTACAATTATTTTTGATATTTGTTATAGATCAATCCAATCAGGATCAACCCAATATCCACGGGTTTCATTCCAACGGCGGTATTGATGAACACCATTATGCGTGCGGTATTTGTACACAATGACATCGGCATAGGGAACAATCTCGCTCTCACTGCTGGAACTGATAGGCGTAATCTTAGGGAAACATTCTGCTGCATATGATGTCGGCATCAACGCAGAGATCATAATCATTGCACAACATGTGCAGATTATTTTTTTATACATCATCTTTTACTCCTTTATCATTGTGAGTCCGGTTTTTTGATATGACTCAGCTTGTTCTTTGGTCAATTTGATTGGGGATTCGCCCTGAATATACAGCCAATATTCTTGCGCTTCGTCTTGCTGTATGTATGCTGTATTGCTGTCAAACTCGATCCATCCATCTTTTTCGCTGCTCGGTGCATCAAATTTCGGCTGAGGAAGGATTGCATAGGACAGCACAAATATGCATACCCCGCTGAGAAACAGCATGATTTGTGAAAGCGTTCTGTCCTGCCTGATTCCATCGTGCATCACCACATCAAACCGTTCTTTGATGTCCAGCATCTGACCGGTTTGAAACAATGCCGTGGCTGTGTATGGCGTAGATCTTTTTGCCGAATTCTGCTTTATGACGCCTACAATCGTTCGCAGATAAGCCGCTTTTCCCTGTGTGTCCAGATAATGCGCGACTGAGACATCACATTTCATTTCCAAGGTCTGTTCCAGATCGGCTTTCAGCAGATAGACTACCGGATTCCACCAGAAGATACAGCAGAATACAGAAACCATCATTTTAACAGGAATATCATGGTTCAGAAAATGCGTATACTCATGCAGCAAGACATAATAGAGTTCTTGATCTGTAAAACTATTTTG
>JBMNRF010000053.1:0-6318 GCA_050944495.1 Marvinbryantia sp. | reverse complement strand
TCAGGCACTGACCAGAGCAGGTGCAGACGCCACGATGATCGAGTATTCCTGGGGCGGGCATGGACCATCACTGGGACCAGAAATTGACCAGTTTGCATATACGTTTTTGATGAATAGATTATGAGAGTGTCAAGTAATCTATGACAACCAAGAGCCAAAGAAAAAGGCTCTGACGAACCTTGAAAATCTGTAGATATAGTCTGCTGAAAGCTCTCCGAGGGCTAGGGAGCTGCCATTTTCCCGGCATGTTTTCGCCGTTGGCAATGATGTCATTCCTGACCGGAGGCTGGAACTTATGCAGCTTGTGTGGCCGCAGGAAGTTGTAGTAAGCAACCCATAGAGCGAGGTCGTAGTTAGCACCCTTGTAGTTGTCAAAGCTGTTTGTGGGGCGGTAAGAAGCCTTATAAGTGCGGTTGAGACGTTCAATCATCTGCTTGAAAGGCCAAAACTCCGTAGGAACGGCATCATCGTTTGTAAGGCCGAGAACCTGGGTGATCTCAAACTTGAACTTCTTACCAAACTCATGGAAGAATTGCTGGGCAGCGAGAGGATAGGCGCTATAGCCATCGGCGATGAATCGAAAGTCTCCGGGAAGTTCTTTCAGATGCTGGAAAGCCATACGCATAGCCATGATGCAGGGACCGACGCCGCGGTTATCAGAGACCTGATAGCCGATCATAGCACGGGTTACCACATTGATGATCAGCCAGATATAGCCTTTGATGCTGCGGATTTTGATGTAAGTCTCATCAGCAACAAAGGCGGATCCCTTCTCGTAGGGGTATGTGTCGACAAAGGGCTTGATGCAGATGGCGGCCGTTTTGCAGTAGTTGGCAACCATCTGATGGGATATGGAGATGCCGTGGATGTCCTTCATGGCCTGCGCGGTTTTACGAAGAAACAGGCCGAGATTCACCCGGTAGGTAAGGCAGAGGGCCATGATGTAAGCATTGTTTTTACTGAATTTCAGCGAGGAGGCGTTCTTCGGCAGGGTGGTGATGTCCATCTTGAAGAAATCTATCGTGAACTCACGGTAGATGTAATGCAGCTTATACTTGTTCTTACCGTAATCCTCGTCCAGATCTGCCTTGTCAACTTTCTTAAGGTTGTGAAGGTAGTAAGGGCATTTGGGATTCGCGCATTTATGGATGATGAAGTGCTTCCGGTCTTTCTTACGAACCAGCACATGGGAGCAGTAAGGGCACTTGAGGAAAAGAGCCTTGGAGAAACGGTTCTCATCTGGTGAAAATAGGGTTCCGCAGACTTTGCACATCAGCTGTCCGGCTTTGCCGTCGTTACGGTACAGGTAATCTCGAAGCAGAAACCTGAGTAAGAAAAAAATGATGTGTTCATTTTGAGCACATCGTTTTTTATGGCTTCACAACTTGGCAAGCCAGTGCAAACCTGTACAGGTTTGCTCGTTTTTGTAGATTCGTCTTTTCTGGCCTTTATATATGTTGCGATGATTGCCATTTTGCTAGACTAACCAACACATTGGATTTTTCGGGCAGGGTCTAAGGGGAGAGTCATGAAAATGTGCAACCAGCAATTTTTGAAATTTCTGTAGCGACCGCCTTTAAGTCGTTTGCCATTTGCTCTTCGTTATTATTTTCAATGGCAAGATCAGAGAGGGAAATGGCAGCAATCACATTTTTTTTGTAGTCAAAAATGGGAGCGCCACAACAAAAAGTGAGTCTTTCCAGCTCCTGTCTTTCAATGGAATAGCCTCTTTGCTTAGTCAGAGTCAGCTCATGAAGAAGCTCCTCTTTCGACCGTATAGTTTGGGTGGTCAGTTCATCAAATTGAATTTTTTCAGCAAGATGTAGCTGTTCCTGTTCGGGCAAAAAAGCCATGATCGCTTTTCCCAGTGCAGTGGCATATGCAGGCTTACTGGAGCCTATGGCACAAGTGGCAAGACGTGCGTTTTTTGCAACGTATTTATACAGATAAACAATATTGCAATCATTGAGGATGCCCAGAAAAGCAGTTTTATTATACTTTTCGGCCAAAGCAGGTAAATAATTGCCACATTGTTGTACCAGGTCCAAATCATTGGTATACTTCATCCCAAGAGAAAAAGTTTCTACGCCAAGACAATATTTTTTATCGTTATTTTCTAGTGTCTTTACATAGTTTAGTTCCAGCAGGGAATGGACAATGACAAAAGCACTGCTTTTGGCAATCCCCAGTTCGTTTGAAATCTCCTGCAAGGTGATTCCGTGTTTGCTATTGGCAATGAGTTGTAAAATGGCAAAGGTACGTTCAACAGTCTTGTTCATTTCTCGTTCCTTACTTACTATGTGTTTTTTATTCACGGTTATCATAATATACTGGAATTGTCCAGAGGACAATTATGATCTTCAAAAAAGCTTGGTTCATCAAAATTGAGAAGTTCAATCTAAAGAAGAGATTTGTAATATATATACACGTGTTTTAAAATATTTTAGGTGTTATGCTCAGATTTAAAAAATTTTTAAAATATTATTGACGATTAACAATAGGATGTCGTATAACTAACTTAGAAAACAGAACTGAGTTCATAATTATGAACTCAGTAAATGAGAGCGTGGAAATCCCTCATTTGCAAAGCAGGATGCAGAAGATTTTATGAGATTCATGGTAGAGGATAAGGACACAAAAAGACGCACATTTCTTTTGGAGGGCAATGTGCTGCAAGGTGTTTTGTCTGTTTGCATGCCGATGGCGCTTTTTCAGCTGATCAATGAATTTTGGTGAAACGATCTGTCAATACCACTTTCTTTTATGCACTTGTGATTTCGATTTTGCTCACCGCATTTTTCATTTTGTCAGGTAAGTGGATTTTGCGCTTGACCAATACCCCGCAGGAATTGCTGGATATCGGATGGACCTATTATCGAGTCATCATGTTGTCGTTGGTGTTTGTCTTTTTTAATAACGTGTATATCATGATAGAAAAAGCAAGAGGCAACGGGGTAAAGTTTTTGACAGTCAATATCTTAATGGCGGTCAGCAAAGTGCTCTTATCTGGATTCTTTGTGCTGGTGTTGCATCAGGGCGTTGTGATGATTGCCGATCTTGCTGTTTCTTTTACATCATACCACATTGACAGGTGGTATTGCTATGGGGCTTGTGATGATGATCAGCAATGGACTGACAGGCATCTTTGCACTGCTTGTCGCATAGTATCTTTTAAAAAAAGAATATGGGAAGGACTGGTTTAGGTTGTTCATAAGCAAGGGCAGGAGATCTTTTTGCTCAAGACCAAGGATAATCCCGTCAATCAAACACGTCATACGGTTTTGATTAGACAAACGGGTGAACATGCTAAATATCAGTTGAAGCTGATAGTATAAAATTTTATCAAACATAATGGAGGAAGAAAATGAGAGCAGTTATTACAGGTGCAACCGGTGGCATTGGAGCAAAGACCGCAGAAGTTTTAGGCCTGGCAGGTTATGAAGTGATCCTCACCGGTCTCAATGAGCAGGGCCGTGACGCCGTGATGGCAGATTTGGAAAGCAAGGGGATCAAGGCCCATTTTTATCTGTGTGATGCGACAGATGAACAGCAGGTGAATGAGACCTTCCAGAAGATTGCTGAAAAGTTTGATTCTCTGGATCTGTTGGTCAACAATGTTGGCGGCCTGGGCGGCAGACAGCGTGTTTCCGAGATGGAGACAGACTTTATGCGCAAGGTCATGGCGCTGAACTTTGACAGCGTATTTTTCAACACCCGTGCAGCATTGCCGCTGCTGAAAAAGGGCACCAACGCATCGGTGATCAATTTTAGCACCATCGCTGTGACCAATGGCGGCGGCATCGGCGCTTCCATTTACGCAGCAGCCAAGGGGGCCGTGCAGAGTTATTCCCGTGCGCTGGCAAAGGATCTGGCAGAATTCAACATCCGTGTCAATATGGTTTCTCCCGGCACCATCGATACACCGTTCCATGCAGCGACCGATCCGGCATTGGTGCAGAGCTGGAAGGATGGCATCCTGATGAAGCGCCTGGGCGATCCGCGTGAAGTGGCAGACGTCATCGAATTTCTGGCATCGGAAAAAGCATCTTTCCTGACAGGCGAAGTGATTCAGATCAATGGCGGCCAGGCATTTATCTGATTTACCGTTTTTACGGAACAAGGGGGAAATAAAAATGGTTTTAAAGTATAAAGAAATTACAC
This sequence comes from Marvinbryantia sp., assembly GCA_050944495.1. GTDB lineage: Bacteria > Bacillota > Clostridia > Lachnospirales > Lachnospiraceae > Marvinbryantia. The sequence goes on along the minus strand of JBMNRF010000053.1, from coordinate 2,157 downwards.
CCACCCATCCGGCGCCGGAAATCACCAGAAGAATTTAACACACGGTGGAAACATGATGGGAGTGGAAGTGACTTTTGAAAAGGGAGCCGTTGGTGAAGTGCATGTGCACCCGCACGAGCAGGTCAGCTATATTTTATCTGGCAGTTTTGAATATGAAGTGAACGGCCAAAAGTACATTCTCCACAAGGGCGACAACTATTATGTTGCACCCAACGAACCGCATGGCGCCATTGCGCTGGAAGATGTTGTAGTGGATGGTTGGCGCCACGGCTTTTATGACCCAGTTTAGCGCATGGACCTTTACCGGTGCAGCAGGCAAGGCCTCTGACTTTTTGCAGATGGTCGTGATTATGGCCGTATCTGTGGTGGCTGCCATTGTTGCCATGATCAGATCGGATGGCCTGGTGCCGATTTTCCAGAATGGTCTGCCGGACAGTGGTCCCTTCGGTTCTGGTTATAATTATGTGGGTCTGCTCATCGTGTGGGTGATCGCATCCTTCAGCAAGCAGTTCCTCAGAACCAATAACATGATCGATTCCTATCGCTATATGTGCACAAAGGATACCAAGAATGCACGCAAGGCAGCACTGTTGGCATGTGGCCTGATGCTGATCGGCCCGTTTATCTGGTTTATTCCGGATTGGTTTGTCGCTGCAAATTATTCCAATACCGATTTATGGAACCTGGCAAATCTGGGTAAGAGTATCAAGGACGCCACTTATTACATCTTTGTGAAAAATGAACTTCCTGCCGGCATGGTTGGCCTGATGATATCAGCGATGTTCGCAGCAACCATGTCCTCCATGAACTCTGCACTAAACCGCAATGCAGGTATTTTTGTGCGCAACTTCTATAAGGTTGTAATCAATAAATCGGCTGATGAGAAAAAAATGCTGAAGGTAGGACAAATTGCTACTTTTGCCTTTGGCGCAGTCATCATTGCAACCGGCGTCTTCCTCAACAGCCTGAAAAATACCAATCTGTTCAATATGACTATGATGGTTTCTTCTTTGCTGGCATTGCCCATCCTGATTCCGTCCCTGTTGGGATTCTTTGTGAAGAAGACCCCTGACTGGGCTGCCTGGGCGACTATTCTGGTCGGTGGTCTGGTTTCCGCATTTGTTGCCTTTGTGGTCACTCCAGAGATGATTCAGAATTTCCTGCATCTCCCCACCCCTCTTACCAGCAGAGAATTTAAGTCACCACAACCAACTTTCTACAGGAGAATCGCCACCACGGACTGCTCCCATTCTACCATAACTTCCCATATAAAAGGCAAACATCTTTCGTATGAGGAACGAGTTCTTATTCAGATTCGTCTTAAAGACAACTACTCCATTCGGGCAGTTGCTCGTGAGATCGGCTGCTCACCGAGCACTGTCTCGAATGAAATGGCACGTGGTTCAGTTACCTTGTATAACGGCCACGTGACCCGTTATAAGGCGTCTGCTGGTCAGAAAGCTTATGATAACAACCGAAAGCAAAGTTGCAGGCATTATGACTTTTTGAGCAGATCAGCGTTTCTGGAGTATGTGCTGAAACACTTTACAGAAGATGGCTGATACGCTTGTCTACTATGCTCATCCCTACACGTCCTGCGATAAGAGCGGCATAACGGCCTGATCAGAAGGTTCATACCCAAGGGTAAGCGGATTGATGACTTTACCGGTCAGCAGATCTCCTATGTGGAGACCTGGTGTAACTGCCTTCCAAGGAAGATCCTGGGTTACAAGACCCCGGATGAAATCTTTGAGGAGGAAATTGACCGAATCTACCAGGCTACTGCCTAGCGGAGGGTGTCCAACTTGTTATTGCAATTCACGGTCTTTAATTTTTTGTTTAATTCTTTAGACAATATGTAATGACCTCCGATTTGTAGGTTCGTGGATTTACCTGTATACTACAAGTCGGCAAAGACAAATGGTAACAGGGATTACCGCATACAAATGGAGGTCATCAAATGAAGTATAGCACAGTCTACGTTGGAATGGATGTACACAAGGAAACTTTTTCTCTCTGCTGTTACACAAAGATAGAGTCCGTATAATGGTGTAAATTCAATAATTCAAAAGAGCCAATGGCTCAGACCTCAGGTATAATGAGAATCGCGACATTCAACATAGTACCGAAAGGAAAACCAATGGCTCAACTCAATAT
>JBMNRF010000052.1:0-7054 GCA_050944495.1 Marvinbryantia sp. | reverse complement strand
AATACGCACCGCACTTGTCACAGAACCAAAAAACATAATCATCTTCAAATTCATCTGCCGAAAGCTGATACCCACAATCCTTACAAATCCATACAGTGGACTTTTTATCAATAGTCATTTTGCCTTCATGACAGTTCGGACAAAACATCCATTTTTTTACTTTTCGTATGTATGCATAGGTGACGGAATCAACCAGGCTTTTTCTTTTCTTTTTGTTGTCAGCCATAAATTATTGCCCCCCTTTCCGTTGCAGCTTTGCTTTCGTATCCTCGATTTTTTTAATATAAGCATCAGCTTTATACGCATATGTCGGTTTTTCCACCTTAAGTCGCTTGACAAAGGCAAGTGCATCATCATAACGCTTGGCTTTTATATATAAATCGGGCAACTCGAAATGCCATCTGGCACCTTCGAACTTTAAGCCCCCATTGGCCCATACCATTTCCCAAAAATCAATATACCCACTTAGATCCTTGTCTGTGTCATATTGCTCTCTGGCTTTTTGTACAGCCGCAATCTGCTGATCCTGGGTTCGTAACTTGCGATATTCATCAGGCGCGATTCTCTTTAAGTCGTGCATAAAGGTAGCATTACGATCGGCAGTTTCTTGGTTCATTTTACGCTCTTGTTCGTCAACGACATCTCGCCATGCGGATTTGTCACCTGTTCCAAGCAATTTATTAATGCTCCAAACATTAAAGGTCATGCCAAGCCTCGTGTCTTCGGTTGTTTTATTCGGCGTGCTATGCATATAAGGCACATAGGCATTTTCGTCCAGTTCCAGTCGGCCAGTCTCTGTCAGAATATACTTTCTCTGTGCACCGGCAGCAATCAATGCTTCGTCTGGAACTCCAGAAAGAACACGCTCTACAAGGTCAGCTTTCTTCCCAGTAGTTGGCATATTTTGGGATGTAAGCAAATCTTTTAATTGTGCCACCGTAAATCCACCGACTGCATCCCGCACAGATCCCCAAGCTATGTAACCTCGATCTTCTAAACTCTTGAGGGCTGCTCCAACATCTCTGATGCCGTAAGCAAACCACCAAAAACCCGGATAACCGTTTTTGGGGCCCGGATATGTGCCTTTAGAGCAATATTCTAACAGCAATATTTCAGCGGGGTATAATCCCCGTTTTGACGGAACCGCTGTCTTTTTGCGTTCCTCGAATGTGATGACATGACGCTCGAATGCAGTTCCTTCAGCAACAACATCCGTATAGTAGGAGTCCGGCTGATAAAACTTCTTTTCAGATTCTGGCACCGAGGTTTTTACTGGGGTGACTTTCGGTGCGACATCGGTTTTGTCTTTTTTCTTAAATAAATCAAATAAGCCCATTCTCATGCCTCCATATGCACGGAGATCAATTAATCATAGCATCTGCTTCCTCAATTTGATCAACCCAATGCTTTCCTTTTTTGGGGTAATAATGCTCAACGAGTTCAACACCGGTTTCGCGTGCCAGTTTCCGAGCGGCTACCGTAAATGAGGCGGTTGTCAAAACAACAGCGCGCTGGGCATTGTAGTGTGCTTTGGATGCGTGAACTTCCTGCACGGCACTTACACCAACATTGCTTTTGTATTTTTTGCACTGAAAACAAACCCTGCGTCCTTTTTTATCTACGGCAATAATATCTGCTCCAAAGTCACCGCTTGCCGGAGTACGCTTAATGTGTCGATATCCTTCAGAAGCGAGGCGGTTAGCGCAGGCGATTTCATAGTCGATGCCTGTCATGGATTCTACATCTTTCATTTTCTTTGGTTTCCAGAAAATGAACAAAATCTCTCGGAGAATGTAAAACGGCAGCAGAATTATTACAACAGGAACGGCTATAGCGATTATGCAAATCCACTCAATAATTTTTAGACAAATCTTAAATAACCATTTCATGCGTTTTATGCTCCATATGCGTGGGGTTATTTTACACGGACACCATCAAGGGTTACGCCCTCAAGAACAAAAGTGCCATTCTGATTGACGAACCAGACCGCAAAGTAAATGTCATCCTTGACCCCAAATCCGTTCTTGGCAGTCACTTCTCCGATGATTTTGTAATTATCATCGCTACGACCTATAGCCCAAGAGAGTTCTTTAAAATTAGCTGTGTCAGGGTAATTCAGACAATCCTTCACTTCTTTGATTGCCAGTTCCTGCAAATCGTAGAACGTGTCCCAATCAACCTCGGTTTCTGGGATGTGGACATCGGTGTACATTTTCAGAAAACCGCCCTGATCGACATCATAAAGGTCCTCATTCAAGAAACCGATGTAGAATACCACGCCATCCTCGGTGGTCATGGTAAATCTGGAGTTATCTTCGGTAGAGCCATTTGCATAGCAGGACATGGCGTTCAGCCCGGATTCGGCCTCACCAGTTGTGCCGTATATCTCAAGGCTTGTGATGCCCACGGTATTAAGAATTTGCTGCATCTGGGTGGCGTGTTCAACGGTGTACCCTGTAGCAATCAGTTGTTCAACAATGTCGCTATCGACCGCAGGAAGTTCGCCCTCCACGGTATCATCCGAATAGAATCCATCGTTCTGGTCGGACTCGGTTTTACCAGTAGTGTCGGAATCCCGTTCCTCGGTCTTTTCATCACCACAGTTTTCGCACCTGTAAGAGACAGTGTTGTCGGTGCGAGATACTTCTATGTAGCTGTGACCAGTGGCATCGATCTGTTCAGTGATGTCTTTATCGCAAAGACTGCAATGGGAGATTTTTTCTCCCTCCTCCACACAAGATGCAGGGGTTTCACTGATGAGCGTAAGATTGTGATCACACATGGTTTTGATTCCGATGGTTTCAAAAATTGCAAAAACAAGAATCAGAACGGCGGTGATAATCCCCCAAAGCTTCTTTGATTTCTTTTTTCTGAACAATTGAACAAGAAATATAATCAGAGGAATCGGTATCAGGATCAGCGCCGTGCCACCGATTATCAAAAAAGTATCAGACATACAACATTCCCTCCTTACTTGCTCTGGAACGGCGCATCCCAAGGTTCGGCATACTTTTCAATCCAACCTTTATCCTTGTCGCCGTATGCACTGTAGCCAGTAGAGATTTTCCAATGTTCACCGTCTGCGTATTCCACGATTTTGATGTAATAATAGTACGAATACTGCGGTGCAACGGAATTATGATGTTCTACTCCCTTATCGGTTAAGCGGCACGAATATGTATAAATCTTGGTGCCGTCATTTTCATATACATAAGAGGCATCCGAGGAGTAGTACTCAAAGAAATCAATCGGAAGATAGGACGTTGCTATATCAGCAGCACCCTCAATGGTCATATCGGCGGCAAAATCCGCATCAAAGATATTGATTTCAACGGTTCCTACATACTCCTCATTTGTGGAGTGCTGTGTCATATACAGCACGATGTCATCAGCATAAATGGTTTCCAGGGCCATTTTCATTGAAGCCTTCTTGGTTATATCCGTCACTGCGATTCTGCTGTCACCGATGCCGTTGTAAAATGCTTGAGCCTCTGCGTAGCTATCAAAAATGCGAGGGTGGCCATCAAAAGCAACCAGTTCGGAAGCAGTATAATTCGTTATAGTGCCGGAGGATTGACTGCCGCCAGGGTAATCATCGTTGCCTCCAATGATCGAGCCGATGATACCAATTGCAGCAACAAGAATGACCAGGGCAAAAAGAACTTTTACAACCGTCCATAGACACCCGTTCTTATTCTTTTTCTTTGGCGCGCGCACCTTGGTGCATTCCTGTCGCACAGTATCGCAGTATGCGGCTTGCTCTGGTGTCAGAGCAGCCTGGTGGTTTTTGTAAACATCGACACCGGCAGCAACTTCTTTCTGCACATAGGAGATAAACCCTGCAGCATATGCAACGATTGCAGGGTCCATAGCAATATTCTTTGCTGTCCGACCAGACTGCAATACGAAACTCTGCCTATCTAGAATTTTGACGGCAGATACTTTCTCTATGGGAAAATCAAAGGAATCATCTTTGCCAATGAACACAACCCGCTTATTGGAAATTATCAAATCACCAAAGTTGTGGTCACGAACCGTTCCACGAATAGGCTTGCCACCGGAACTCCCCGTGCGGACGGTAACACCTTTTGCTACACGGAAACTTGCTCCGGCAGACTTCCCGGTATAACCGACCACCTGGTTTTTGTCTTTGAAGGTCTGCGCAGGAGCAGCATAAATGATACATTCACCAGGCTGTACGAAAAAACCAGAGTAGTGAATGATGGGCATACCGACACCAGTCTCATAGGGAATAACGTCAGCATATGGGTTTGCGCGATTCGCGGCCGCTATTTTTTGCAGCGTCTCATTTGATATGTTCATAAGTGTTGCCTCCTTGTGTGGCTTTTTCTTATATACAAGAATTGATTAATTCCATAATATGTGATAATATAAACAGGTTAAATCGCATATGTGGTGGTATGCGTTTTAACTTGTGATTCTTTGGAATCACAACACCAGGTTTTGATACAACGACCTGGTCTTTCCTGAAGGCGGGTGCTTCGGTATCCGCTTTCTTTTTTAGTTCATGGGAGGAATAGGATTTTCTTTGAAGAGAACGCTTTTATCAAATGGCAGGTACATTTCATCTGGTAGCCCTCCACCATGATATCCAAGAGAACCCTCCCAAATATAGGCGTCATCGCCAGAACGGCGGCGATAACACAATTTTACTGGAACCCCTCGCTGTTGCAATATGGTCAAAATAGCATTTGCATATTCATAAGCGCCTTCCTGCAACATTCGGTTACCGAAGAGAAAATATGCCTTGTAACCAAAAGTTGCTCGCATCATAGCAATTTTACCTCTGTTGGCAAGCATAATGTCTAATGCTATAGCTTGGTTTTCACGCAGTGTTCCCAGTGCCTGCTTATGATTTGATTGCCCCACGATCTGACCCATATTCAGCGGGAAATCCAGTTCCATTTTGAATCGCCAGTGCTCTAATTTCGATAGAACCTCCGAAACCTCAGCGCGTACTTTGTCGTAGTTTCGCTCATCTGCGATACACAGTTCCAGTTGTTTCTCAAGGTTTTTATCTACATACAGACTTTCCCATTCGGAAATTTTATCATCTATTTCTTTTTTCTTGGCATCATAAGCTGATGCCTTTGATCTGTCGCTTCCAACTTTACAAAGGATTATTGCAATTAATATCACTGCGATGATTACGCTCATAGGGCACCTCCTGCAGAGTTATTCTGTACCGGTCATCACTGGCAGATTTTTTGCCACCAACATATCATTACATTCGTGAATCGAACTCATATAGAGGTGGTTAAGGAAGAAATTATAAATCAGATGCGCCTCGCTCTGTGCCAGTCGCAGGGTAAAGCCAGATCTGTTGATAAGTGCATTGCTTAACTCTGGTGGCAGATTCATACCAATACAAACGGCAACCACACAGTCAACATTTTTAGGGTATGCCGGATTGTTACGTAGGCGCTGAACTAACTTCGTGGAAACAAGGGCCTTTTCTGCCAAGGTCTCTTCGGAGATTTCGACCCACTCCATAAGGTAGATGAGAGCAGAACCAAATTGAGCAGGCAGTTCCTGGAGAACTCTCTGTATCTCCATTTCTCGTGCGAGGATGGCATCTGCCTTTCCCATAACATCGGCGCTGACCTCTTTGGCAAAAGTGGTCTGGAACACAATGCCGGAATCCACATCTCTGAAGAGAACGCACTCTTTATAAAATTCCTCACCATATTTATTGGTTGCCTTTACTTTCAGTTTGAAGACCAGGCAACACTCATCAATGTGCAAACGGCCATAATCGGTCATCTGCACTGTGTCGTTTTCATCTCTGGTGACATACTTCGGGTCATTCAAACACATATGCGAATCCACATATATGTAGGAACCCTTTTGAGATTGCGCAGAAAGGCGCATATCGCTGAAGGCGATGATTTGGGCATCGTCCGCGCTGATACAGTATGTCTGGTCTTTCTGCAAACTGCCTTTTTTGAAGGCGTGCGGCTTTACATAGTGTCCGTCAATGTAAGTGAATGCACCGATTGCTTCCTCATATCCGGCGTCCACCATACGCATTTTGGCAGCGTGGCGGGAGACAACGAAAAAGGTCGCCAAGGCATCGATGACAGCTTCCATTACATCCACGATGTGCGCTGCCTTTAGTTCTCGTTGGAATTTGCGGATATACTCGGCTGCTTTTGTCTTGAACGAGCCGATTGGCATCTGGATACGAGGTGCCAGGGAGTTAGCCTGCCACTCCATCCAGTCAGCGGCAGTACGGTCGGAAGAACCCTTGGAGCCGCCAATGACCAGGCACTTTATCTGTGTTGCATCGCGGTTATAAAGCCGTTCCAGCTCAAAGGCTTTTCTGTGCTGATCCCAGTGAACGCACTCATGCACGATGGTATTATTGACGGAACCCAGGTTTCGCAAATGAAACGCCTTGGGATCGACAACGATGGTCTTTGCCGGGAAGTGAGCGGTTTCCATTTCCCCCGTAGCTGAGTTATACACTTCGGAGTCGCAGTCTTGGAAGAAAAGTTGTCCAAATACAGAAAAATCCTCTGTCAGTTCATGAGTAATAACCGAAAGGCCGAGCCTGTCGGCAAGAACCATAGGGTCAACAGGCATAGGGGTTCGCAGGGCTTCCGGGTAGTGTTTCCTCAAAAATTCTGTGGCTATCTTATCGAGGTCAATTTTATAGCTGATGGGAACAAGAGAATCTGACAAAGGCTTGTTCTGCTTGTTTCTTTGATTATACTGATCGACCCGATGAATACAGAGGTCATCCATATTTCTGGATAGGTCGGCGGTGCAGGAGAGGATAAACCACGGAAAACAGGTATCCTCATCTACATCACGATGGCGGTGATGTTCCTTAACATAGACTTCCGCTTCAACGAGAACGTCAAATGCGATACCCATCCCGTCCCGATCATCAATTCCTACGGATTTAATTTCAAAATCGGAGAGTTCTGCGTAATCGGCGCTGCTGACCGTGCGGGAACTCAGTTCGATATTATGGCGGTTTTGTATGACATACGATTTTATGGCATTGAAGAACTGGTCATAAAATCTG
>JBMNRF010000051.1:0-8571 GCA_050944495.1 Marvinbryantia sp. | reverse complement strand
CCGGAAATTGCCAGTATATGAATGATCCCGTTGTCCTGATACAGACTTTTTACACTATTGTCAAGGTTTCCCCGATCTCCAAGCAGCATCGCGCATAAAACTCCGGCGTCCTTTTGCGGTATACTTTGATAAATCCGATTGCTGAGAAAACAGCGTATCCGATATAAGCTGTTCATCAGAAAATCCCGTTTCCCATCTTTCTTTAAAATGACTGCCTTTCTTAAAAATCCTGCGATGTTCTGCGCACCATAATAAGATACCCCATCGAAACCTCCCGGATTTCTTTCCTTTTCCGGATAACTGATCTCTCCTGATGCAAGAATGGATTCACCAATCTGCAATTCATAAGGCTCTTTTGTATATAAAAGTAAACGCATTCCTTCAGCAAAATCTATATCCGCCATATGCTGTTTTGTTTGTATTTCTGCGTTTCTCGGCAGGAACTCTGCCGTGTCTGATAATATAGAAATGTTTTTCAGATAAATTGACTGTCTTTCGTTTTTTAATTCCTGTCTGTATACGCTTCCGCATACGATCACGTTCTCTCCTTCTGGAATCGGCGGCGGCGCTTTTTTTCGCGCGCCGTCCTGCCAATTTCCAACAAAGGCAAACCATATCAGAAGCGGCAGACAGATCCGGCATAAAAACCGTTTTTTCATCCGCTTCTCTCCTTTACAAACCGATGGACGGCTCCTCAAAGAATTCCTGTTCGTCTACTTCCTGAGTTTCCGTCATCTCAATCAGTTCACTGTTTCTATGAAACGGCCCGTTCAGGCTCAAAGTATCTGCATAGAGCAGATTCGAGTCCCCTTCGACCTGAAACTGCACCCGATCTACATTCAACATATCGCACAATGTATTTACGATACTATATATTGTTACCTCGGGTTGTACCTTTTTCTCTGCAGAGCCTTTCAAAAACTCACTGTTGAAATTAATTGTACACATTTTCTGAGCTACTGTGATATTCAGCACCTTCGCATCACTTGAAAGCACCGGTAACAACTGATCACTCATAGGTCCTTTTTGCAGCTGTTCCATCACTACTTTTTCCAATGTCGTATTACTGGAATAGTGTACCTTCCGTGTTTCCTTGACGATCTTTGTACCGTCTTCACTCGAGAAATATAAGGAAAGTGCCGCATACTGATAGGAGTTGATTCCCACAGGATTATTGATAAACTGACTGTTCGTCATTGCCCCTACTGGTTCTCCGGCTACATCCCGTAAAACATCCGTGCCAATATGAAAAACAACCGTCCGCACCTCCGGAACCTGAGAAACCGTGCGGATAACCGCTGCCCGCAACAGAATCTCCGTTACGTTATCCATCTGATTATAAATCTCATTAAATTTTATTGTAAGCTGACCATCTGTAAGTGTATATCCGACCACACGCACTTCTTCCGGAAAAACACTAACATGATCCTCTCCCGTTGGTTCCTGCATATGCTTGAGCAATTCACCAACTGCCTCTTCCGGTTTCTCATTTTTCAGATCATACTCAAATCGTGCCAGCCTTGTTCGTTCCTGATTTGTACAATAAACATAATATCCGCTGCCATCCTCCGTAGCTGTCCCGCATCCGGAAAGATTCAAAAGCAGGAGCAGTGCCAGCAGACAATACATTACTTTTTTCATCTTCTGTCTCCTCCTGTCTATTCTGTATACAAAAGAGGTACACGTACTGTAAAAGTCGTTCCGACACCCTCTTCACTATATACCTTGATCACGCCGCGATGCATCAAAATCGCATTTCTGGCGATTGCAAGACCCAGTCCTGTCCCGCCGATCTCACGTGAATGTGATTTGTCTACACGGAAAAAACGCTCGAAAATATGATCCTGGTCGGCCTGCGGAATGCCAATACCATTATCCTCAACCTTTACATAAAAATACTTGTGATCTGTATTGATGGAAAGATGAACCCAGCCGCCGTCCTTATTATATTTGATCGCATTTTCCACCAGATTAGAAAGTGCCAAAGTCAGCTTCGTCTCATCCACTTCTGCCAATACCGGTTTGTAACTGTCAAGCACAAGCTCAATCTCCCGCTTCGCAGCAATCGGACGCAAACGTTTCAAGATCAGTTCTATCAGTTCATTGATGTTCGTCGGCTGAATATGCACATCCGATGCCTTTCGATCCATCTTTACCAGAGATAACAAATCGTTAATGATCTTATTCTCGCGCTCAATCTCGTCTGCAATATCCTGTAGAAATTCTTTATACAGTTCCGCTGGAACATCTTCCTGCATCAAAAGTGAATCTGCCAAAACTTTCATGGATGTAATCGGTGTTTTCAATTCATGAGAGACATTAGATACAAACTCCTGTCTTGAATCATCAAGTGCCTTGATGCGGTGCAGCATACGATTGTATGCCTCTGCCATAACCTCTGTTTCCGTATAATCCAAAAGTGACAAATCATCCTGCAAAAATCCACCGTCAATTCCTTCCAGAGACTGCGTCACCTTGCCAAATGGACGAATCAGCAGCCTGGAAGCATAAAGTGCCGCAATCAGCACCGCAATCGTCAAACCAATCTGCAGGATAAATACCTTTTCACTCAATTCTGCTTTGCTGTTCATGATATCCGTGGTCTCTGAACTGACAACCAAAACACCGACCACGTCTTTATTGACCGCCTCTTTGATCGGAAGTGCCATTTCCACAAATTGACTTTGCTGATCGTGACTCAAACTGATCTCCTCGCGAAAACATTTAATCACTTCCTCCGAAATAAGTGTTTTCTGCTCATCCAGTCCGTATGTATCCTCCACGATCACAAATTCCTGATTTACCACAACCAGCCGGCCGTTATACAACGTGGCCAGCTGCTCCATTTCCGTTACGTATGGGGTGACATCAATAATACCGTTCACAACACTGTCACCGATTTTATCTGCCAGATTCTTGCTCTGATCCTGCAGCATCTTACCTCTCTGCAAGATTGACTGTTCCTCATAACTTTGCAGGATACTCATTTTCATCAACATAATCGGAATAATGCCGACCAAGCAAAAAATGATAAAAATGCGCAGCTGCAGACTTTTAAAGATCCGTTTAATCCAGCTGTAATCAAATACCTTATCTACCTTTATTTTCATAAAACATCCTTAATGCTGGAAGTAGTATCCAACACCCCATTTGGTATGTACATATTTCGGCTCGCTCGGATTTTCTTCAATTTTTTCACGAAGTCTTCTGATATGTACATCTACTGTTCTGACATCGCCCGGATATTCATATCCCCATACAATATCCAGAAGGTTTTCACGACTGTATACTTTGTTCGGGCTGAATACCAGAAGTTCCAGCACATCAAATTCTTTTGCAGTCAGATTAATCTCTTTTCCGGCGATGCTCACTCTTCTGCCTTCGCAGTCAAGCACCAAATCTCCTACTTCCACGATTTTTTTCTTTGTCTCCGCGGCAGCCGGCTTTCCGGTACGTCGCATGATGGCCTTAATGCGTGCTTTCACTTCCAGAATATTAAATGGTTTTGTGATATAATCATCTGCGCCGTATTCCAGCCCCATGATCTTATCCATATCATCTCCCTTGGCAGTCAGCATCACCACCGGTACATTGGAAAATTCACGAATCTGCTGACATACAGAAAGACCGTCAATTTTCGGCAACATCAGATCCAGAAGAATCATATCGTATGCTTTATCCTTTGCCATCTGCAGCGCTTCTTCTCCATCATAAGCACAATCCACTTCCATGCCGTCCTGTTCCAGACTAAAACGGATTCCTTTTACGATCAACTTTTCATCATCTACGACTAATACTTTTTTTGCCATTTGCCTCTCCTTTACCCGACTTCTATTTCCTCTTTTATTTTATTGAAAGTGGCATCCTTGATACCGTTCACCTTCATGATATCCTCAATTGCCTGAAACGGGCCGTTTTGTTCACGATATGCGATAATATCCTTCGCCCGCGACTCTCCAATACCTGAAAGCGTACAAAGCTGTGTAATATCCGCAGTATTGATATTGATTTTTGCCGATACTTGCACAGATATATCCGTGTCAATTACTGTATCCGGTACCGTTTCTGCTTCCGCTTCCGTCAAAACCTTAATCTTTGCCGCATCCTGCAGAAGTTCAGCCTGATTCAATGCATCCAGATCTGCCTCTGCCAGAAGACCGCCAGCGGCTGCTACCGCGTCATAAATGCGGCTGCCTGCTGGAAGTCTGTAAACTCCCGGCTGTACAACCGCGCCACTGATATCAACCACAAGCATCCTGCTTTCACTCTGTATCGTTTCCATTTGGACTTCTGTCATCTGCCCACTCAGCTGCTCTGTCTGTACGAAAGTCGTCTCTTCCCAAAAAACCGGTGTACTTTCTTTTTGACATCCCGATAACAACAACGCAAAGACAGCTGCCACTGCTGTTCTTTTTTTATTTTTTCCTTTCTGCATAACCCCTGACCTTTCCAAAAAGACAGAGTTCCCCTTTATGCAATCAGCTATATTGTAACGAAATTCAAAAAAAAATACAACTGTTTTTTGAATTTTGTAATGCTATTATAACTCAAACGTAATAACTCCGGCAACAGCAATGAAAAGACCGATCAGTTTCCGCAGTGAAAATTCAGTTCTCTCCATTCCGAACAAACCGCATAATTCGATTAACCAGGCAATCGAAAGCTGCGCGATTACAATCAACATTGCCGCCTTGGCCGGCCCAAGCACTCCCATACTTTTTACTACTGTCACCGTGATAAATGCTCCGATCGCACCACCGAGCAGCGTGTATTTATGCGGTACATTCAACAGAGCTGTAAATGGCGTACGGTCAAAAATCAGCCACCCAGCCAGACAAACCGCCAGCGCCGAAAGCTGCACAAAAACCGTAGACACCCACAGACTTGTATTTTTTGTAACATCTGTGTTAAAAACTCCCTGCACACTCATAAGCGCACCGGATAAAAGCGCAATCAAAAATCCCCACATAGAAAAAACTCCTTTTTACTTTTAGTATAGGCAAAAGGAGTTTTTTTATTCTTTTCTTTTAAACCTGCAGTTTTTGAAAAGCTGCTGAAAGCTTTTCGTTCATTTCATCAATATGATCTGGCGTAATCACCAGAGGCGGCACAAGACGCAACACATTACTGCCAGCCGAAATCACCAGCAGTCCTTCCGCAAGTGCCGCGTTTACAACATCACCGACTTTTACACCGTTTCCGATCACCAATCCCTGCATCAGTCCTTTCCCTCTGCGCGCAGTAATACAAGAAACCTTTTCCTTCAGATTTTCCAGTTTTTCTTCCAAATATGGTGTGACCTTTCGTACATGTTCAACAATATGATCTGTCTCATACAGATCGAGTACCTTCGCCACAGCCGCACAGGCAAACGGATTACCGCCATAGGTGGTGCCGTGATCTCCCGGAACAAGCGATGCTTTGGCCGTCTTTTCATTTAAAACAAACGCGCCGACCGGCACACCACAGCCAAGCGCCTTGGCACAAGTCATAATATCCGGCTTTACGCCGTATGCCTGCCAGGCAAACATTTCTCCTGTTCTTCCCATACCACACTGAATCTCATCTAAAACCAGCAGAATATCCTTTTCTTCGCAGATCTTTTGAATTCCTTTTAAGAATGCCTCTTCCGCCGGATAGATACCACCCTCTCCCTGCACAGTTTCCAAAAGAATTGCACAGGTTTTTTCACTGATCTGTGCTTTTACACTCTCCAGATTATTAAACTCGGCAAATTTCACCCCACCCATCAACGGCTTGAACGCCTCCTGATAATGCGCGTTTCCTGTCACAGAAAGCGCGCCGACACTCCTGCCGTGAAAAGAATGATTCATGGCAATGATTTCATGACCAGTCTGCCCGTCTTTTAAATAAGCATATTTTCTGGCTGCCTTAATCGCGCCCTCAATTGCTTCTGTTCCACTGTTCGTAAAAAAAACCTTGCTCATACCGCTTGCCTTTACCAGTCTTTGAGCTGCCTCACCAAGCGGCACATTATAATACAGATTTGAGGTATGCATGATTTTGTCAATCTGCTCCTTTAATGCCTCATCATAGCCCGGATAATGATATCCCAGCGCATAAACTGCTATCCCCGCTGCAAAATCAAGATATGTTTTTCCATCGGTATCCTTTACATAAACGCCGTTACCAGATTCCACTACAATCGGAAACCGGTTATAAGTATGAAGCACATTTGCTTCTGTCTGTTCAATATACTGATTCATCCTTTTTCCTTCTTTCCTGAAAATCTACTTTTCATTTATCGTCAATAATTGCAGTGCCGACCCCTCGGTCAGTAAAGAACTCCAGCAGCAGACAATGTTCGAGACGACCGTCTAAAATATGTACCCTGGAAACACCCGCTCTCATGGCATCAATACAATTTTGAAGCTTCGGCAGCATTCCCCCGCCTGCCATACCACTCTTTAAGAATTCCTCTGCTTCCGGAATTGTCATTGCCGAAATCAGTGAAGATTTATCCAATGGATCGCGATACACGCCTTCGATATCACTTAAAAATGCCAGCTTCGATGCGCCCATCGCCGATGCAATCGCACAGGCTGCATCATCTGCGTTGATATTATAGGAATGATAATTGTCGTCCGATCCTACCGGACAGATGATCGGCACAAAATCGTTATCGAGAAGTTTTGTCAAAAGATCTGTGTTAACCGCCTTAATCTCACCGACAAAACCGATGTCCTGTCCCTTGGAAAGCTTTTTACTGACCCTTAGTAAGGTGCCGTCTTTTCCGCTGATGCCAACCGCGTGAACACCAAGTTTTTCCATCATCGATACAAGTCCCTTATTGATCTTATTCAATACCATTTCCGCAATTTCCATAGTGTCTTTATCGGTCACACGCAGTCCATTGACAAATTTTGTTTCCAGTCCCACCTTATTGACCCATTTGGTAATCTCTTTTCCACCCCCGTGCACAATGATTGGTTTCAATCCAACCAGTTTCAGCAACGCCACATCACGAATAACATTTTTCTTTAATTCATGATCTACCATAGCGCTACCGCCATATTTAACAACCACAATCTTTCCGTGAAACCGCTGAATATACGGCAGAGCTTCATTAAGTACCTGGGCTTTCTGCAGCCAGTTTTCCATTGTATCCATCTTTTCGCACCTCACTTGTTCTTTCTATTTTGCTGAATATTATCTGATTTTCCAAACAATCAGGAACGATAATCCGCGTTGATCTTTACATAATCAAATGTCAGATCGCATCCCCATGCCGTGGCAGACATTTCTCCCATCTTTACATCAGCGATCACAATCACTTCCTCCTCGGAAAGAATCTTGGTCGCCTCCTCCTCGCTGTAATCCAGCGCCACACCGTTCTCGACAATCTTCAGACTGCCTGCCGCGCTCTCAAACGTAATATCCACTTTCTCCGGATCAAACTGTGCACCGGAATACCCCATCGCACACAAGATTCTGCCCCAATTTGCGTCATGACCGAAAATAGCCGCTTTCGTCAAGCTTGAAGTAATCACCGCTTTACTCAATGTAACCGCCTGCTCTTTTGTCTCTGCACCGACTACCTTTACCGTAAATAATGCGGTTGCTCCTTCGCCATCGCCAGCCATCTGCCGCGCCAGATAGGTGTTGACATAATTCAGCGCCTCTAAAAACTGTCGGTAATCTTCCCCTTCCTCTATAATCTCTGGGTTTCCTGCCAGACCGTTTGCCAGCAAAAGCAAGGTATCGTTTGTGGAAGTATCGCCATCTACAGAAATCATATTAAACGTATCCTGCACATTCGTGCTCAATGCTTTCTGCAGCATTTCTTTAGAAATTGCCGCATCCGTCGTCACATAGGCAAGCATCGTACACATATTGGGATGAATCATGCCGGATCCCTTACACATACCGCCCATCGTCACTGTTTTCCCTCCGAGTGTAAACCGGATTGCGATCTCTTTTTTATGCGTATCTGTAGTCATAATCGCCTTCGCTGCCGCGGTACCATTTTCCAGAGAACCATTCTTTTCCTTCGCGAGCATTTCTACCCCCCTGCGGATGCGGTCGATCGGAAGCTGCATTCCGATCACACCGGTCGAACCGATTAATACAGAATCCTCCGGTATGCCAAGCGCCTTTGCTGCTGCCTTTGCCGTTTCCTTACAGTAACCGTAGCCTTCTTTCCCTGTACAGGCATTCGCGATCCCGCTATTTACTACAACCGCCTGCGCATATGGGGAATTCTTTACAATCTCCATATCCCATTTCACCGGAGCAGCTTTTACAACATTCGTCGTAAACGTTCCTGCCGCATAGCACGGTACCTGACTGTAGATCAGCGCCATATCTGTACGGTTTTTATATTTAATCTCTGCTGCAGCTGCAGCTGCCTCAAATCCTTGCGCGGCTGTGATGCCGCCACTGATTTCTTTGATGTTCATATCCGTTTCCTCCCTGTATTTTTCGGTAGTGTCAAAAACTACCTGTTTTTTTGTATCTAAATCCAATAAAAACCTTGATTTTAAGGGAAATCTGCAATAAAAAGAGCATTGACCTCCCTTTTCTGGTATAATGTCTATCGCCAAACAAACA
>JBMNRF010000050.1:0-8743 GCA_050944495.1 Marvinbryantia sp. | reverse complement strand
TGCGCCGAGCTTAGCGTATAAATATCGCCATTTTCCTCCCGTCAAAGGAAAACGGTCAAGGCAAAAATAGGTGCTTTTGTACACGTCGCTTCGACTTCGGGAAGCGGTCAAAGAGCCGGGATTCCGCTTGTGATCAAAGTTAGTTTAACACAGATATTGAGCTGTCTCCACCCAGTAGAGTCGGGACTGACTGATGGGGAAAAACGTCTCGACCTTATAGTTTTTTCCATCATAAATAACCTCAGCCATTTTATCGCTCTAACAAGACGTTATCTTTGATACAAAGGGTATCTGTGTATAGGGAACGCGAAAAGCCTGAAATGGCGCATTTTTCAAGCCTCCGACGGTTCCGACTTGTTCCCTATGAGTATTACAAATATATTCTGGAACAAATGCTCATGCATATGGACGACACGAACCTGGAGTTCATGGATGATCTTCTGCCCTGGAGCGATGCAGTTCAAGAAAAATGTTCTGCTCCTGAGGTCCCAAAACCTGAGGAGATGGAACCCGAACGTGCATAAAATCCATTCAAAAAGCCACCGGAACGACGGTGGCTTTTCTAGTCAAAACACGTGCTATTTACCGCTTACTTTTCACTGATCTTAAATTGGCCCTTTTTGCCCGGCCCTAACATCGTCTCAAACCTAACATTTTATACGAGTGCAACGAGTACTGCTGAAATTAGTGCTAAACCATTGTTCTTCTTCAATATTATTCTGAACAACGATTAGAATTCAAATAATTATCGAATTCTATCTATCACCGTTCTCAATCATCAGTTTTAAGGAATCCAGCTTACGCTTTATCTCTATTAACTCCTTCTTTTCATTATCATTCTGACCAGCTACATTTTCATATTTTATACGCACACCCTGGAGTTCGGAACTTATCGCATCAAAATCTTCTACTGCACTTCTTATTTGATCCTGATATGCTTTATCAAGTTCTTTTGCCAGGTTTTTGAAATCAGCTCTTACCTGTTCTTGTGATTTCATTATATTTGTCTGTTCTTTAATATCTGACACAATACCAATGGCATCTGTTACACCTTGTGACGTTGCCACGTGGGCCGCAGATCCAAGGAATGCTCCTGCATTTGCTAACTTTTTCGTTGTATTAACAGCTTCCCAAGGCTTAAATTTGTGTCCAAATGTGTTTCCTGTTTTTTTTACGAATTTGTAAAGCTTACTACTACGAACAGAAACATTTTCAGAGATCTCTTTAAATATATTATTACCTGCATTTTGTTCTGAAAGATTAGCGAGGCTCAAAACCTTATCCTTTAATTCCACACTTTTTTCCGATGCTTCTCCCGCAGAAAATTTCGCCATGATTTGATAGATAGGACTTTTATTATTTGCACTATAACTTCCTTTACTCAAGTATTCTTCACTGATTTCCGGTTCTTGTATATTGGAGAAATGATGTGCTAAATTAGAATGCATAACTTTCTCTATATCTTCATTTAAATCACGGGTACAATCGTCATAGGATTCTTGAAGTTTATCCAGCAAATCCATTTCTAGCGCTTCGTAAAAATCGTAAAAATCACTTGATTTAAATGTATAATTTCCTCCACTTAATTTAAAAGCAATTTCATCACCTTTATCTATTAATTTTTCTTTCGCTTTTCGTACCAAAACCCTTCCAGAATGGTCGAATGATCTTTTATGTTGATCGATTTCATCACTTACCAGTTTCATGAATGTAAGCTCTTCCTTAACATTCTCATTGTCCTCAATTGCTATTAAAGAATTACTGATAGAATCACTCAAGATATTCACCGGAGTCATTAATTTTCCTTGCACCCCATTATCTTTAATAAACGAATTCAAATGATCAACAAAGTTGTCAAAATAACTATCTTCAATATAATCCTGATTATTTTCTTTTACTCCTTTGATATAATCCTTTGCATCAATGAAAAAATGGCCAAAATTAGTAAGTGAATACTCAGGTGATAATGAACGGTTAATTGAATCCGAGTAATTATTAACAAGTTCATCATAATTCCCGGCTTCAGCACTCATTTTATTAACAACTAAAAACATTTTATTTTTATATTTTTCTGCCATTTTTTTGAAATCGTAAATCGTTATATCACTAAACAGATCACTTGTTATGCAATATACGATAAGATCAGACTTTTCTATCGCATCCATTGTCATTTGATCATGTTCCTCTTTTTCACCCGTGTTAATTCCCGGCGTATCCACAAAGACAATGTTCTTTGACTCTCCCCATTTATAAGGAGTTACTTCCTCAGTTGCAATATCAGAATTAATTAATATGTCACTTTCTCCAGTTAAAGCCTTAATGATAGTAGATTTTCCAGATGAGTATTGTCCCACAAATGTAACAACAATATTTTCATCCTTTGGAATGTTACGATACTTAGAATTAAGCTCATTCTCACTGTCTTTGAGTAGATCCGATTTTTCATATGTTGCGACCAGGTCATGATAGAGTGAATCTGTTTGATTTTGAAAATCAACAATATTAAAATTAGCCATTCTGTCCTCCTTAACAAAAACAACGATACTGATACAAATTGTATGTGATCCTTTAAATTTAGTTATGATTTATATTATTTATAAAGTATTGTTCTGGCACACACTATATTTTTTTAGTAACACTCGCCGTTTTCATGTTAACTGATGTGCTTGCCAGGTTACTGTGGATTGTATTTTGATACCCCTATTATACATTGCCTTATATTTTCTCTTATCGTATTTCAATGAACTAAGTTGTTTATCAATAAGGACATGCAAATCACCGTTGATGTCAGAGCGAAATACATCTACAACATTAATGTATTCATATTCATCAAACAAATAATCAAGAATTCGATTTGCAAACAATTGGTCAATCTTGTGGGTGCCTTCCGCAAATGTTTCCTTACATTTACATATGGACTTTCTAGCTTCATCAATTCTATGTTTACAGTCATCATAAAAACTGCCTATACTGCGTTTGTCTTTTTTAATTACATCTTTTACCCCGTCCTCAATCTTATTCTGAATTTTCTCTTTATATATTTGAGAACACCTCTGGAAGTTGTCATATGTAATTTGCTGCTCTGTATTATGTTTCTTTTTGTTGTGTTTATACCAACCGGCAGCAGTCTGTAAAGCCAAAATAAAAACATTTCCTCCATCTAAAATCATATAGTTTATCATAGTACCAGCTATCTCTTTGAGCACAAATGCAGCATCGCCATCCGAAATCTTCATTGTTTTTAATGCGACATCCTTCTCCCCTGCACTATATTTCTTATTATGAATATTTAATTCTGTATATGATATCTCTCTATCTATTTCTTCATTTATCAGTTCTCGACCTTTTTGTTGTATAAAATCATTTATTTTATTTTCAATACGCTTTTCAATACCATCTTGTTTTATACATTTTTTAAATGCACTTAAGAACTCTTCTTTATCTTTTATCTTCGAGTTATTTTCTATAAATTTCCATTTGTTATGATCAAAAAAAACATCCACTTCATCTGCACATATTTTTTTACACTCTTCAATAATACCCTCTGTTGATTTATCAAATGAGTTTTGTGTTTGCCTACTTATTTCATTCATTTGATCATACAATTTTTTCAAATCATCTTCTTCTCGTTCGATGGATTTTAATGCCTTAAATAACCTGATTCCTGGTTCCTCCAGAATCGTCTTTGATTTATATATTAAGCCGTTATCTCTTAATAATTTTTTGATAGCATCAATAAATGCAGTATAATTCGAAGCCTTATATAGTTTATCATTCTTTTGTTCTATTCCAAGTTGAGCAGCTAATAGAAATACTGGAACTATCATTAATGAACTGCTATAGCCATTTTTTTCAGCGTGACGCTGAAGCCTGTTTTTATACCCGATTAAGCTTGATTCACCCTGGTTAGTTTTCCAATCATCCGGATTATTCAAGAACGTTCTCATATGGCTTTTTCTACAAATATTATCCTTATGATTTAATACTACAAGTATTGGTTTATTATACTCAGCAACTCTATCCAGTAGGCCAAGAACATCATCTTGAATCGTATCGTCAATAATGACAAAACAAATCAAATCAGCATATGATAATACCTTTAAAGCAATATTTTCATCTTTTTTTCCTTCTTGTTCTCCAGCACCGATTCCCGGTGTATCTATTATTTTTAGGCCGTTCCAACTAAAAACTCGATTATATCTGGTCGTCCGTTGCGACCCTTTTCCAATAAAATCCTTTCCTTCCTGACACATGACGTAATGAAGCGTTGATTTCCCAGCTTTTGTCCTTCCCATAAGTGCTATTGAGATGCTATTTACTGCAAGCTCCTTTTGCTCTAGATTCTGATTTAATTCTGATAAACTATGTAATGTTTTATTCTTGAATCCTGTCAAAAATTCTTCGATCGCATCTTTTATTTGTTTATTGCGTTCAGATGCATCGGCATTTTCGAGCTCATTTTTTAAATTATCGCATGCAGCCCAGATTTTTTTAAACACGTTCCTGTAATTTTTATAATCCGAATTTGCAATGGAAAGTATTTTTTTAGAATCGAATTCAGAAATAGCCCCCTGGTTTTGTTTAAAAGACAATTCAAAACCACAATCCTTAACACGTTTTATTGCATTTCTCTTTATTCTGGCTATGGTTGAAGGATTATTGCTCTTCATATAATGTTCTAATTCACGGAGTATAGATTTCTCCATACTGTCGATAGCAAAGTTAGAACTAGAATCATTATCAATCATTGCCAATTGATAGCAGAGCTCATAAATATTTTCTTGCATCTTTTCTGGTTCTTGACCAAAAGATACAATAGCTTTATTATAAGCAACCTTCTCTTCTTTATCGTCAAGAATATTTTTAATTACACTTGATTGGTATTCGTCATTATTTATCTTCCATTTGTTTTCTAACCATCTTATTTGATTTGAGTGTATTTCTTGATTGGCCACTATAAGATACCCAACTACTCCAATAGAATCAATATTCCTTAATTTCATTAACCTCACCTTTTTCACTTTTTGGATTGGAGAATTCAAGAAACTTTTCAAGGAAATATAATCTACGGGATAGATTATATTTCCTTGAAAAAAGTTACAAGAATAGTCCGTACTACCTATCACTGCTACACAATCATACTTACATCAACAACTGTATAAGTTTAATTCCTCCTATTGCTGCAAATCCAATAATATCGATTGCGATCACAGCGATTGTACAGACTAATCCAAGAAGAGCATTAACAGAATAACACATTGCTAAGAAAAGTATATCCAAGGCTATAAAGACTATTATCACTATTGCGTGGGCCATTTTTACATCCTTTCTTAATACTTTATGATACGACAAAACAGTTTCCTTATATTGCAATTATAGCACTGTCAAAGAAAAGTGGCTTGCCTAATTTGTCTTCTTCAACAAAGAAAATTGTACGTTTTGAATTCTTTGGCTAGATTGGTGTATCAAAGGCATTACCCTCCTTTGACACACTTACCCTTGTGCAGAATGCATTCAGCCGCTCCTCGTTCCTTCTTCAGCCTTATATTTCTAGCGAAACTAATCTCCGGGGTTGCTCGTCCTGGTACATGTGCTGTTATTTATTCTGAGTAAAATTTACGTACAGACCATTTATTTTTTAGAAAGCCTTGCTGACAGAATGACTCATTTTACATGGTTTTTGTCAATATCCATTTAATCAAGACTGGCTCCAAATGCCTGCCTAACTTCATCAGAATCCTTACCAGAAATTGTTCGACCAGTTATCAGCTCGATGGCTTTCAACAGTTTCCTGGCTCTGTCGACCATAAAATTCTGGAAATCATCTGCACGCAGAAGCTTATGATCAATCCAATGCGATTCCACATACCCATCAAGTTCTTCCGGTGATACTGAACCTTTCTTTTCAAGCCTTCCCAGATATACGGACGGTGCATACCCTCCAATCTCGCGGTTACTGCATGCCGAGAGCGGGGTCTTATTTACGACGCTGTTCCATTTTGACTTGTCGTATCCGGCTTTGATGCAGTAATCTTTGGGGAATATATGGTGGATGTCGATCTTCTCATTAGAGAAAGTAGAAAAATCCATCTCTGCGCCAGAGATAAAGTCTTTAGCGTGATTTTTCAGAATCAATGCCATCACACCTTTATAAGCTGCAGACTGACGGGACTGTAAGCCAAGCAGTCTCATTGGATTGAAATAGAAATCTTTCACTGTCTTCGGCAACTCCCCACCATCATTGATCCATTTCGTGACCTGCACGATATCATTTGCATATCTCGTTTCATTTGCCGAACCGTACAATTCACCAAAAACGCCGCACCAGTACCACTGCTTTACCATGTTTTTCACAGTAGTAGTGTGGATCTGATTATCCTCCATCAGGACAGTACAAATCGCAGAAAGTGGTATCATTTGCGTGCTGTATGGCAGATCAGCACTTGAGAATATACGTTCTTCTTTCAGCAATTTCTCTGCAAGCGTAAAACCAGTACAAAGGTCATCTGCGTATTTCTGATACTCCGAAAGCGTAAGTGCAAGCACATCTTTTTTCTTGCAGCTGACCGTACCACCTCTTTTATAAGATGAAAGCAGAGTAAGTGCTGTTAAAAAGTCCGTGGCCGTCACCTTTGACAACAAGTCCCCATAGAAGTATTTTTCCTTGCGATCCTCCCAGTCCTTTCTGAGCTGAAAGTCATCCATGGCAAAAATTGCCGTAACAAGTTCGAATACTGTTAACGAAACTCCGCCTGTATTAACGTTCTCAAAAACCTGGCAAACAGCTTCCTTTGGAGTGGTTTTATCCAAGAGTATGACTGGCATCTGATACTGCTGGGTCGGGGTGATTATTTGTGTAAAGAAACTTTTGAATTGATCGTATATCTCACGGTCCAATCTATAATAAGTATTGTACTCCATCTGCCAGTCGACAACTGCAGGCGGATCTAGAATAATGTTCAGTGGGAACTTTTTCAGCTTGAACTCCTGCTCTCTTGTTGTTAAATCCAGTTCTACGTCTCGACCGAAATTTGAAGTAATCCGTCTGGTTGCAGGAACTGAAATCACGACTTCCTCATCATCAGCTCCCGGATCAAGAGCCTTTTCGATATCGAGATAATAATAGCGATCGATTTCCTTTCCCTTGTCCGTTTTGGTATGGACCGGATTTTTGCTGAAGAGGGCATTGTATAAAGAGGTAAGCCTCTGCTGCCCGTCAAGGATCAGCTCATCTGGCTGTGTCTCCGGGCTCGCCGGCGACCCTTCGATAGGCTTATGCTTGAAGTGAATGCTCTCATTCCCGTATTCCAAGAACATCGCTGCTCCCACCGGGAAATTATGAATGACGCTAAGTATCAGCGCGCGGATACGACCGTCGTCCCACACCCAGCCACGCTGGAAGTCAGGCAGCTGGGCTGCACCAGTATCCACTTCTTTCATAAGCTCAGTGAGCTGTCTGTCGTTAGTTTTCATTAGATATAATGTTCCTTTCTAGCAATTACCGACAAAGTATTTTCAGTGCTATAGTGCTTAGGTTACTCCTCCGCATTATCCGACCACATTTCACACTGTTGAAGGACGGTTTTCAGTGCATCTGCCATTCCCTCTGGCGGATAATGATACTTATGAAGAAGCCGCTTTACCATACGACGCATTCCAGCTCTTGCGGATTCTTTTAAATTCCAGTCAACCGTCCTCGACTTTCTGAGCTGCTCTGTAAGTTCCTTTGTCATTGCCACAAGCTGTTCATTTGAGTAAAAATCCTTTACAGCTTCCGGCTTTGTAAGCGCATCATAGAACGCCATCTCTTCATCTGACAAACCAAGATCATTACCCTCTTTACTTGCTGTGGCCATATCCTGTGCCATTTTCATCAACTCATCAATGACTTCTTCATTTGTCAGCATTCCGTTCAGATACGAATTCATTGCTCTGTTCAGCAGATCCGAAAACTTCTGTGCCTTTACCAGGTTTGTCTTCTGATACAGATGGACCTGCTCGGCTATCAATTTTTTCAAAATCTCAATAGACAGGTTCTTCTGCGGCATCTGAGAGATCTCATTCAGATAAGCTGAATTAAACAGATTAAATTCCTTATCAGCATCTGTAAACAGATTAATGATGCCGTCACTTTTTACGGTCTGACGCAGCAGCTCGTTAATCTGCCTATTAATCTCATTCAGTTTCAGAGGTTCATTCCCCTCCAGCTTGTTCAAAAGTGAACGTACTGTTTCAAAGTACGCCTCTTCCCTTCTCTCAGAAGCATTGGCTAAACTTTTACTAAGAGAGAAAGCCTGCTTCATCAAATGAGATTCCGTAAGGAAATTCTTCTTTACCTCCTCATTGGAAGGCTTGGTCATGAAATCGACGCCATCTCGAATCAGTTCTGCTCGTCTCAGATCGCTCTCTGTGGTCACAAATTCACTATAGTTGAATCCATAGAACTGTTCCCGGCATACCTGCAGCTTTTCCTGGAATTTCTTATACGCAGTCTTTGCGATATCCATCTGACCGTAGTTTTTCTGGTCTCGCTTTGTATATTGATTCATTGCAGATTTCAATGCAGACGCAATTCCGATGTAATCAACGATCAATCCACCCGCTTTATCTTTGTAGACTCGGTTTACTCGAGCAATAGCCTGCATCAGATTATGCCCCTTCATCGGTTTGAAAATATACATTGTAGACATCGAAGGCACATCAAATCCGGTCAACCACATATCCACAACAATAACGATTTTCA
>JBMNRF010000049.1:0-9316 GCA_050944495.1 Marvinbryantia sp. | reverse complement strand
ATACGTCTTATATTCAATATTGTTCGCTCTTTTCGATACTTTGTATGTGGCAACTGCATTGCATACAAGAGCCGTCCCGAATACCAAAAGCAATATCGTTTTTAAAACCATCTCACTCACCTCCCTTTCTCGGTTTATATGATATTTACGGTTTTATCGTAATCTAAAGGTAAAAAAATAAGTCTCTCGTATGGCACTCCATATGTCTTTTCGATTTTTCTCAAAACTTGAATATCAGGATAGCTTTTACCTCGTTCATAGTTTCCAAGCGTATCTACGCTCACTCCAATTAGTTTTGCAGCTTCGACTTGTGTCATTTTCTTCATTTCTCGTGCAGTTTTGAGCGTAAATCGTGCTTTATCCATTTCCAATTTTATCGACCTCCTTTTTTATTTAATCACACTATACTACGGTTTAATCGTAATGTCAACGGTTTTATCGTAATTTTTTATTTTATTCTTGATTTTTTTACGAGTTAATCATATAATTCACTTATAAGGAGGTGCGCACGTGAGTAATTTAGGCAATAAAAAAATCATGGCTCAAAATATTCAGTACTATATGGATAAATACGAAAAAACTCGTCAAGATATGTGTGATGCTCTCGGCGTGAAATATACAACTTTTACTGACTGGGTTAAAGGAAACTCCTATCCCAGAATTGACAAGATTGAATTAATGGCAAATTATTTTGGAATTTCAAAAGCTGATCTCGTTGAAAAACATACTGATAAATGCATTCATAGTAAAGCTGTTACCATCAACGTCCTCGGTCGTGTAGCGGCCGGTATCCCGATTGAAGCCGTAACGGATATCATAGATACAGAAGAGATTCCAGAAGAAATGGCAAAGACTGGAGAATTTTTTGGTCTTCAAATTCACGGTGACAGTATGACGCCCGGAATTTGCGATGGAGATATCGTAATAGTTCGACAGCAGGATGATGCTGAATCCGGCGACATTGTAATCGCAACAGTAAACGGGGACGAAGCTACTTGTAAGCGATTACGAAAATACTCTGGTGGAATCGAACTGATCTCAAACAATCCGAACTACCACCCGTTTGAATACAGCAACGAAGAAATTGAATCAAAGCCAGTCAAGATTATCGGTAAGGTCGTAGAATTAAGAAGGAAGTTTTAACAGAGGACACATACATGGAATTAAAAATTGAAGATATTCGTAAAATATGTCTACCAGAAAATATAGAAATTACCATGCACGCAGCTAAGCGTTTGGAACAACGTGGAATCCTGCTACAAGATGTTATAGACTGCATCAAGAACGGGAAAATTATTGAACAATATCCGGATGACTATCCTCACCCGAGTTGTCTGATTCTTGGGAAATCCACAAGACAATGTTATCTGCATACAGTAATTGGAAGTGATTTAAAAACTTTATGGATTGTAACTGCATATTTTCCGGATCCGGAAAAATGGGAATCTGATTTTGAAACAAGAAAGGAGAATACATTATGACTTGCTTTACATGTAAAGGCAATGTTGAGAAAACTACTACTTCCTATATGACCGAATACAACGGATGTTTCATCATTATCAAAAATGTCCCTTGCTCTAAGTGTACCCAGTGCGGCGAAGAGTATCTGAACGGTGTGACATTACAAAAAATCGAATCTATTCTTGAAAAATTAAAATCCGTACTCACAGAGATTGCCGTAGTAGACTATACGAAAGCTGCGTAGTAGATTGCGGTATTGAAAAAAGTATCCGATTAAACCGCTTCGGCGTTTTAATAAAAACCTAAAATATTTATTTGGGGGACATATAGAATGGGTAAATGTATAGTATGTGGGAAAAAAGGACTGTTTTTTAAAGTAAATGATTCCGGCAGATGCGCTAATTGTGAAGCAATTTATCAGGAAAACGAACGCAGACGACTCGAATATGCAGCGGAAGAAAAAAAGGTGATTCAAAGCAAAAGCCAAAATGAAAATGAATATCCAAGATATGAAGAAGCCTATTTTCTTGATGTTGTAGACGATCATATCCTTTCATATCAGTATAAGCAAATAAAAATCGCTTTTCCTTGCCGTGAAAAGGTTGAGCTCGGAAATTTTATAGATTTTGAACAAGAGCCCGATAATGATTATGATTCTAACGCCGTGAAAATACTCTGTTCTGCAGATACTGTTGGATATATTTGTAAAGGACGACTTCAAGATATGATCAATGACTTCTTGATGAATGATCTTCCTATCGAAGCAAGGGTTGATTCTGTTAGCAAAGATTCTTTTACAATTGCGATTGCTTTTTATAAAAGCATAGATTCTTTCAAGTCAGTTTCTGCCACTTTGACAAAAACAAACAAAAAGGATTGCTTTGATAATTCCAGACAAGATAATTTGTCAAGTGTTTCAGAAGGTGACATGCTCACAATGGAATACGACTATGAAACAGAAACATACATAGTATCTGACGATTGCGGAAATGAATTAGGGGAAATTTCAAAAAGTATATCCGATAAACTTTTTGTACAATCCACTGATTACGATTACAAGGTAATCTGCAAAGAAAATGACGTTGATGATAATTTAAAATATAAATGCGCAATATCTGTATTGTTTTTTAAAAAATAATGTAACTGGATATGCCCCGCTCCGGCGGGGCGCACCTTGAAAATATAATATTCTTAACCGGGAAGCCGGGGGACGTGCTGCACCCTGCTCTGAGCCTGTTCGGAGGTGGTGCTTATGAGTACATATGAGGAATTTATGATTCTTCTGACATTTGCCAGTTTAATCGTAGCCATTCTGAATTTGACACATAAAAAATAGCCGTCCTGACTTGGCTGGTCAACGGCTATTTTTTAGTAATTGATTTTCGCCAGGGCGGGTGAGCTGCATTCACCTTCCGGCTTTCCTGTTAAGTATATTATAATCAATGTTTTTATAAATGTCAAACAGTAATCCCGCCCAGTGTTGGCGCACCAGGCGGCTTTACATAGATAACTATACGGTCCGGATAGACGGTACAATCATCCCCAAACAAGTTGATTATACCATATCCTTCCGGCACCTGTACAGGTGTATTTTTTATACCATTTTTTCATAACTTTTACTAGGAGGAATGATCATGAAACAACTTCGATGTGCACTTTATCCACGAGTATCAACCGAAGAGCAATTTATAAACGGCCTGTCTATGGATGCACAGAAAAAAGATCTGACAGATTATGCGAATCGCATGGGATATAAAATAATCGGTATATATTCCGATGAAGGCATCTCTGCCAGGAAGCCTGTCAGCAAGCGTCCTGCCCTCCTGCGGCTTTTAAATGACGTATCACAAGATAAGATTGATATTATTCTTGTGACAAAACTTGATCGTTGGTTCCGAAACATTAAGGAATATCAAGTAACGCAAGAAATCCTAGAAAAACACAACTGCTATTGGAAAACTATCTTCGAGGATTATGATACTTCCACCGCAAACGGTCAGATGATTGTAAATATTATGCTGGCAGTAAACCAAAATGAATGTGACCGCACCAGTGAACGAATAAAGGTTGTTCTGCGACACAAGATAGAAAATGGAGAACATATAACAGGTGCCGCTCCTTACGGATACATTCTTAGAAACAAAAAGCTTCAAAAAGATCCGGAAACGCAGGAAATTGTTGAAGACATATTTCGATTTTACTTTTCTTGCTTTTCAAAACGCAAAACGATAAATTATATATTAAATAAATATCAGGAACACCCGCAGTTGCCAAGCTGTTACCAGATCAATCGCATTCTCTCGGATGAAGCATATACTGGCACACATCATGAAAGAAAAAATTTTCATCCGGCATATATTACTCCGGAACAACATCAGATGATCCATGACGCCACTGAGACAAAAATATATCCTCACACTAATGAGCCGTATATCTTCTCTGGTCTCTTGATTTGCCCTGATTGCGGCGGTAAATTAAGCGGATTTCGTAAAAAACAACCGTTAAAAAATGGAGAAGTAAGTTATTATAAGCGATATCGTTGCAGTAAAAAATATTCTGCTTGTAGCACCCCCTGCATAACAGAATCTGTCATAGAAACATATCTTCTTGAACATGTATGTCTACAGTTAGATACCATTATCTGCCATTTGCAAAAACATCCAAATAAAAAAATAAATCGTATTCCTGAAATTAAGGCAGAAATGCAACGTCTTAATGTCCTCTTTCAAAAAGGACGTATTTCTGATGAGTATTACGATTCTCAATATACTTTGCTCGAAAATGTGCTCAAAAAAGAATCATCAGAAAGTACAGAAGCCGATCTTCGGCATTTTATGAAATTAAAAAAAGAATTTTCTGGGAATTGGTTGAAATTGTACCGGATGCTTGACGCCCAGCATAAAAACGCTTTCTGGAAACGCGTTATAAAAGAAGTCACTTTTGATAAAGAAACGCATGAAATAAATGGTTTTTCTTTTCGTTAAAGGTGCAGTATCTATTAAAACTCTGTGGAATTTGAACCAAGCGCAACCATACTGGAAAAAGAAGGCGTCGGCTATGTCGTTGCTTCGCTCGGCGTAGATTCCGGCTATGTTCCGTACACTTCCTACAGCGCCAAAACAAGCTATATAGAAAAAAATCCGGAAATCATCCAGGGATTCACAAATGCCCTGCAAAAAGGAATGGATTTCGTAAATTCTCATACGCCGCAGGAAATCGCTGAAGTAATCGCACCTCAATTTCCTGACAGTGACATGGAAACCATCACCACTATCGTCTCTCGTTATGCCGAGCAGGATACCTGGAAAGAAAATCTCATCTTTGAAAAAGACAGTTTCACTCTCCTGCAAGACATTCTGGAAATGGCCGGTGAACTTGGCGAACGTGTACCATACGAGAAACTAGTAACAACAAAATATGCCAAGTCGGCAACAAACGCCTCCTAAAAACAATTTAATTATAAAATAAAGTAAATCTGCCCTCTTACAGATGCACACAGATTTCCTGCTTGTATCCGTACTGAGGGCAGATTTATAATTTCAAATTTATTTTTAACTTATTATCTATATTTTATCCAAATATTCTGCTTCCGATTTGAAAAACTAAAGTTGCAGCTCCCCAAGCCAACAGCAACTGAAATATCATCATTTTCGCTGTAAATACCCAAGAATTTGTCTCTTTTTTAATCGTACCGACCGTTGCCGCACATGGAATGTAAAGCAAGCAGAATACCATCATTGCATATGCATTTATCACAGTAAAGCCATATGCTCCCAGATTCTCGACAATTTGGCTCATACCGGCCGCTGAATTAGCATTGCCGACACCAAACAGAACCGCAAGACTGGAAACCACAACTTCCTTTGCAGAAATACCAGAAATCAGAGCAACAATAATCTGCCAGAGACCAAGTCCCGCCGGAGCCATTACCGGTTCCAACCATCTGCCAAGATATGCACCGAAGCTCTGCGAAATATCTGTCGTAAGACCCGCAAAATTAAAATTCAGCACAAACCAGATCACAATAGAAGCAATAAAAATCGTTGTACCGGCCTTAGTCAGATAATCTCTGACTTTATCCCACACATAACGTGCAATTGTTCTTGCGTTCGGTGCTTTATATTCCGGAAGTTCGATCAGAAGTGCATGACTATGCGTGCGTTTCTGCACATGGCTGGTAATCTTTGCAATAATAATCGCTATTGCCATACCAAGTACATACATGGAAAATGCCGCCAGTACCGCATATTTTCCAAAAAACATATCAGCAAACAGCACATAAACCGGCAAACGTGCCGAACAGGACATAAACGGTGTTACAAAAATCGTTCTCCGCCTGTCTTCTTCCTCCTCTAGCGCACGAGTTGCCATTACCGCCGGAACCGTACAGCCAAAACCGAGTACCATCGGCAAAAATGCTTTGCCCGAAAGGCCGACACTGCCCATAATATTATCCATTACATAAGCCACACGAGCCATATAACCGCTGTCCTCCAGTACTGCCAATGCCAAAAACAGAATGAAAATATTCGGCAAGAACGTGAGAATACCGCCCACTCCGGCAATAATACCATCCACAATCAGCGACTGCAGCCAATCTGCTGCCGAAAAATACTGCAGCAGATTGAACACCGCAGTCGAAAACATTTCCAGTCCTACTTCAAACCAACCCTTTAAGGCATCTCCGACAACAAACGTCAACAAAAACACACAGGCCATGATACACAAAAAAACAGGTACCCCCCAGATATGATGCGTCAAAATACTGTCGATCTTATCGGTACGGGCCGCTTTTTCTTCCTTATGAAACAAACTTTCCTCAATCACTTCTTCGATATAATTATATTTCTGATTAACGATCCGTCTTTCATACGAAGAATTTTCCACCACAGCCGCAATCTCCGGATATTCTTTGCAAATTGCCTCGTCCTGCTCCAGAAGCTTGATTGCCAGCCAGCGGTCATTTTTCAAATCTGAATTTTTTTCTTTTAAAAGGATGCCAAGTTCTGCAATTTTCTTCTCAATATCATCACTATACTCTACCACATGTCCTTTCGGTCCCTCAATATAATGATGCTTTACCGCATGCATCAACACATCCAGCCCGCTGCGCCTGCGCGCAGAAACCGGCACAACCGGAATTTCACCCAAAAGCTCCGGTAAACGGTGCATATCAATCTCCATCCCGCGCTCTTCCACAATATCCATCATGTTCATAGCCAGAATCACCGGTTTTCCCATCTCCAGGAGCTGCATTGTCAGGTAAAGATTCCGCTCCATCGCCGACGCATCAACAATATTGACGATCACATCAATATTATCATTTAAAATACAATAACGCGTCACCTGCTCTTCAATGGAATAACAAGCCAGACTGTAAATTCCAGGTGTGTCAATCAGCGTGATATGCTGTCCTTTATATGTTGTCTCTCCCTCTTTTCTTTCCACTGTAACGCCAGGCCAATTTGCTACCTTTAGATTGGCTCCAGTATAAGCGTTGAACAGGGTTGTTTTTCCACAATTCGGGTTTCCCACAAATGCTACACGTATGGTATCCATCTTTATACTTCCTCTATCTTTATCCCTTTTGCAAATTCTTTACCGATCGCCCATCTGGCTCCTCTGGCCTTTATAATCACCGCTCCATTCTTCTTTTTATTCAGAATTTCGATCCGTGTACCTTCAAAAATCCCAAGTGCCTCCAGACGGCGCATAATATCCTCTGCCAATGCAAGACCGGTAACGATATATTTTTTTTCTATTGTGCCTTCAAATACTGTCACTGCTTTTCTCCTTCATCATGAAACCTGATTGACCTTGACACACTCAGAGCCAATGCCATTTCCGCCATCAAAAACATAATCGACGTTCCTCCGTAACTGATAAACGGCAATGTAATGCCTGTTGTCGGAATCGCATTCGTCACTACGGCAATATTCAGCACTACCTGCAAAGCAATATGTACAAACACCCCCACTGCAATCAAAGATCCCAGCAGATCCGGTGCATTCTGGGCGATAAATACCAAGCGGTAAAGCATGAAAGCAAACAACAGACACATCATCACTGCCCCAAAAATGCCGAGTTCCTCACATATAATCGAAAAGATCATATCATTCTGCGCTTCCGGTACAAAATCCAACTTCTGAAGACTGTTTCCAAGTCCTTTTCCAAACACACCTCCGGAACCGATCGCATAAAGCCCCTGCATAACCTGATATCCGCCCACACTCTCATTTGCCTCTGGGTTCAGCCACACCATGATACGCCGCAAACGGAAATTGTCACTGCTGACAACCATACTAGCGTAATAAACAACCCCCAATGCCACTATCGCAACTCCAGCGCTGCCGATAATAAACGGCATATTTTTCGGAAATACAATAAACAATAATCCAACCGTAATACCAGCGATAATGATCGCTGTACTCAGGTTATCTGTAAATGCCAGCGTCAGAAATGAAGTCAACGCTCCAGATAACAGAATTGTCCAAAACGCCTGCCAGGTCTTTACTTTACTTCCCATCTTGGTAATCAGCACTGGCAAAAATAAAATAACTGCAACCTTAGCCATCTCTGCCGGCTGAAAAGAAATCGGTCCGAAATAAATCCAACGCTTTGCACCGTTTAACTCTGTACCAATAAACTTTGTCAAAAACAACAGAATATTTGATACCACATACAAAAGCCCTGCAAATTTTGCATAAAAATGATAGTCAAACTGCGATGCACCTATTACAGCGATAATACAAACCGCACTGATCACCGCCTGCTTGGAAAAATAATACATATCGTTTCCAAAATCCAACTGTGCAGAATAGGCACTTGTACTATATAACATAACCAGCCCAAAACACATCAGCAAGATTACACTAACCAGCAAATTATAATCATAATACTCCGGATTTTGAACCAGAAATGGTATCTTCCTACGTCTGCTCTTCTTTCTTTTTTTTGTCATGAATAGCTCCCCTATATCGTTCTTACTGCCTAAACTATCAGCAGACACTGCTCTTTTATTCACACGATACATTATGCCACAAATGACTTCCAGATACAATCTTAAATTTCCAGGGAATCTGTCCGAGGTTTTAGTAATTTTTCCCTGTCATTTTCATTTTTCATGCATAAAATAATAGAGAACATCATAGTAAGGAGTCATTTATGAATCAATGTCAACCCTGTGCCCCAATGCATAATATCACATGTAACCGCGATCCGCTTTCCGGTATGCCGATTGCCATGGCATATGTGCCTTGGCAGACATTTCATCATACGTTTGAACTCTGTAAAGGCCTTCAGATGGGAACCATCTTTCCGGAACTTTGTAAACCATTCTGTGGAATGCGAGGTAGCTGTCGATGAATAGAAATTATCAAATAAATCAGTCCTGTCAGATGAATTCCCGGCAGAATATGAATATTGGCTGTCCGACAGATTCCCGACAAATCAGGAATCAAAATAATCATCCTGATCCACATGAGACAATGACACAGCATCAGCTCCTCTGCCATATCTCCGAAGTCAGTTTCGCGGTCGATGATATTCTTTTATATCTGGATACCCATATACACGATGAAGCCGCTCGCGCTTATGCGAACGAAATGATCAAAATGCGTAATGCCGCTTCAGCTGTTTATGCCAGACGTTTCGGACCTCTAACCATCGATACAGCAGCCGAACGTCCATGCAAAAACTGGGAATGGGCAATACAGCCATGGCCTTGGGAAACCCCGCAAAATCAGAGAGGAGGATACAGATAAATGTGGAACTATGAAAAAAGATTACAGTATCCGATCAACATTACGACACCAAATGCCAAACTCGCGCAGTTCATTATGAGTCAATATGGTGG
>JBMNRF010000048.1:0-9373 GCA_050944495.1 Marvinbryantia sp. | reverse complement strand
AAACAGGCATACCACAAACTGGCCATGCAGCTACATCCGGACCGCGGCGGAAGTGTCAAGCAGATGCAAGCACTAAATAATGAATACGATATCCTGTTTCAGAAAGTAAAGAATACCCACTACTCTCACACCAGGCAAACCGTTTATTCTTGCCCTACAGACGAACAGCCAGAAGATTTCCGTTCACTTATTGATGAACTTATAAAAATTGATGATATCAAAATTGAAATAATTGGCTGCTTCCTCTGGGTCAGTGGAAATACACGCCCACATAAAGAACAGTTGAAACGACTTGGGCTCCGCTGGTCACGGGATAAGCAAAAGTGGTATAAAAGCCCTGCCGGATATCGCCGCTTTGGAAAGCGTGACTACACATATGAGGAAATCCAATCCATGTATGGAGTTCAAGCTTCTTATCGCGGACACGGCCCAAAGAAACTGAATCAACCTCATCGGTAAAAATCACGCGGGGCGCTAACGCGCCCTCATCTTCTTGACATATCAACATTTATCAACCCTCTGATTCAATTGCCTATTTTTCCCCTTATTATTATCTCCATTGTTTTCAACCACAATTACTTTTGTCATATCGGGAACGTGTATTTCTTCCATCGGTCTAATTTCATTATCCTTGCTCATTAATTATTTCCTCCCGATCTTTCATGTGAAGTAGGCAATGATACTGTGTCCACAGAATCCATAGGTTTAGAGCTTTCATTTGGATTATCATTTTTTCCATTATATCTTTTTTTCATCTCGTCCATCATGAATAAAATTTCACCCCTTTAAAAAACCAAATTACAATAATAAACAATGTAATAATGAAGGATACTCTTGCTATAATAAGCATTATCACTAAAAAATTATTCTTCTTCGTCAACGATGCTTCTACTTCTTCCATTAACATCACCCATTGTTTTAGTTGCTGAGATTCTGTTACAGATTGTTTCCAATTCTCATTAACAAATTTTAACAAATTCATGTAGTTTTTTTACGCTTGGCAAATTCGCATACTTTATTCGCATCTGTGATAAAGATGCAAAAAACATAGCTACCAATAACATAATAACAATAGATGAGGCCATATGAAAAATATATCTCCGTGTTAATTTTTCACAATACTGCAATAATACCGGTATGATCATAAACAGTGCAGCTGATAAGATTGAACAACTAGTCAACACAGTATTTGCCTGTTGAATAATTGATTCCTGCCTTCTTAACTCGGAATCATATTTTTGTAACGATAAGTCCTTTACGTATCTATACAATACAGTAGCAACTTCACTGTTATCCTTTTCCTTATACGCCCTCTTTTTATCACTTTCATCACAAATAATTCTTATGCACATTTCACAGCTCCCAAAGTCTCAATAATACGAACAAGAATTCTTACACCTTCAGCTGCGGAAACAATTCCATAAGTTCCTGTTCTAAAGTTCCCTCTTTCGCATATTTCAACGCATCGCAAAGCTTTATGTTAAATGCATCAATCCGGACTTCATCGCTAAATCCCAGTATATACGATTTGCATATACGATAAATAATTTCTGTCGGTGCACAGCCGTAAACCTGTTTCGCGAAAATATGTCTTAGCCGCTCTTTTCCATCCGGAAACAATGCTTTCATCCGTTTACTCTGATATAGTCTTGTAACGATCTCTGTGATATACATCCCCGATTTCATATATAAATCAGCGAACGTATAATCCGGATTATCAAAGCATCCCGGATTCTCCTGCTCCAGGCGATCTACCATATCACGAACAACCCAGCGAGGCGTGAAAATCTGGTTTGTCTTCTGCGGCGGAATATAGTCAAAAATATCTTCCTGCTGTTCTTCATCAAAGTAATCTGCAAGCTCACGCTTTTTATGTAGAAACTCTGATACTGAGTCATCGAAAACCACTGGATCAAATAAATGCCCTTCAAAATGCTCATTCTGTCCGGTTTCTTTATTGAAATACTCTCCGCCGTCACGAAGGAAACGGAACTGATCCAGTGATATACTGGTCACCTCTTGGAATACATCTTCCGGAACGATCTTATCGAAAGATTCAAGGGTGACTTCTTCCCCAGATTCACCGTACGCCATAAGGAATGACGGAATGGTTCTGGAAAAACCTCTTAAGTGATCACGAATATCGCCTTCAATGGATTTTTTCTTTGTCTCACGTTTCTGAGTTTCCACTTCAGTCACAACCGTCTCTCCAGCCTCTTTGGCAATTTTATTCACAGACTCCTGGATATTCTGTTTGAAGTGAGTAGCTGCTTCCGCCTGCTTCTGATCGTACTCCCGATTAATCTGTGTCTGCTCTGCCGCCGACTTTGCCTTCTCCAGCCGATCACTTCGCTGGACTTCAATTGTATTTTTCTGGATTTTATAATCTCCATACATGCGGTCAATTTTCCGGTCCGAATCCGCCTTTAACTTGCGATCAAGTGTTTTCTGCGCTCTGGACGACATGTCCTTTCCGTACTCTTCAGATGCCTGTTTGACAACCTTCTGGTTAATGCTCTGGTGAAACGTATTCTTCAATTGATCCAGGTACCGGTTTTCTTTTTCCTGCTCTTTCTCCTTCTTCTCCGCCAGCGGCTTAATCAAGTCGTCTATATCATCATCCAGATTTTCTTTCGCAAACACCTTATCACCAAACAAGTCACTGGCTTTACCGATAACCCAGTCTTCGTCCACTTCTACTTCTCCATCCTGATTCACGGAGAGTTCGTTTCCTGTCTTAGTATTCATCGGAAGCGGCTTATCCGGCTCTTTCACTGGATCCATCGATGAAATAATGTCGATCACTTCCTGAGGAGCATGGAAAACGTTACTGATGTTCTGAAACAGGAAGTCTGACATAAAGCCACGTTTTACCACTTCTACGGATTTTAGCTTTCTCGGAATAGACAATACTTTTTCAGCATCCAGCTCAATCATCTTACCGTCGCGGTCTTCTGCGATTACCGGGAAGAAATTCAACAGCTCTCTGACATGCCGTTTCCGCACATCAGAATCTCCTTTTCCACCAGAAGTATCTTCCGAAAGATCATTGGCCATCTCCTCATAAAGAATTAAGGTCCTTGCCGGATCAAAATCGAAGATATACGCATTTTCCTTTCGGTAAGAATTGCCGTTCGAATCCTGAAAGAGATACGGATTCTGAGCACGGAAAGCTGCCTGCATATATAATGCTGGACTTTTAATACTGGATAACATCAAAACTGCGGTCCACTGTGGAATGGTCACGCCTGTCGTCAGCTGCCCTACGGAAAGAGTAATCGTTTTATCGTACTTGGAAATGGCATCTGTTACACGGTCATACGCCTTAGTGACTTCATCTTCTTCAGACAGTTTTCCATCACCTGCTGCCAAAATAACCTTATACTCTTTAAACACTGGATGGATTTCCAGTTTCTTTGCAAGTGCTTTTGCACTGTCAACGCGATTCAGCAGCCAAAGCGTATGCTTCAGCTCCTCACGAAGGTCCGGTGTCGAAAATGGGAATTTTTCAAGTTTTGTCAATGCATCCAGAAATTTATCCACATCTTCTTCATGCACAAACTTTCCAGATCCATTAGTCGCAAAAAATTCGTTTAAATCAAAAGCATACGCGTAATCTTCACCATCCAGATTCTCTCCCTGCCGAACTTCACCTTCCACAATTTCAGACATCTGATAGGTGTACAAATTCAATTTTGGAAGATTTTCATACGGATTCTCCTGCTCACTGGAACAATCCCAATCGCGTTTTGACCTCTGCTCATCTGAATACGTCCAATTATAGATAGCATCCTGCGGAAATTTATCATTGGCCAAGGCTTTAAAAGGCGTCCCGGATAAGTGCAAGGTAGCCTTTCTCTTGATATGGTCAAAGGCAACGTCCGTCTTATATGTGTCAACGCCTTCATGCGCCTCATCAATGACCAGTAAATCCCAGTCAATATCCTTGACCTCTTTTAATTTGTCATAACGGCCTCCAAAGTACACCGATCCCTTAAGGTCCTGCAAGCTGACAAATTCTATACATTTCAAGGGATCATCCGTTTTGCCCAAGCTGTCGATGTACTCTTCTCTTGTCTGCACATGCGGTTTACCGACTAGTGCCTCCGCATTGCTGACAAACTGATATCCAGATTCCACACCTAAAAACTTACAGTAATCTTCATGCCAGGAATTGGCTATGGCCGGCCTGTTTGTAACAATCAGAACACTTTCTGCATCGAGGTGTTTACAAAGATCATAAGCAGACAGTGTTTTTCCAAACCTTGGTTTTGCATTCCATAAGAATTCACCATTCTTGTGCGCCTTAAAGTAGCTTAATGCAGCCTGCACCGCCTCCGTCTGCTCTCTGCGAAGGTTATACGGAATAACAGTGCCAGAAGGTGCGTCTTCAACAACTCCATGATTCTGTGTGAAATCTATGAAGTCTCGCTTTGCCTCGGCAGGATTGATCTTGAACCACTCAGTTCCCGATTCCCTCGGCACTTGTAATTTTTTCAAATATGCGTGAAAATCTTTGTCGGTAAAACCTCCAAAAGGTTCCGACATATACATCGCACGCAGATGCCACCAGATCTTCGCTCTGACTCCGACTGTATGTGTCTGTTCTTTTATGCGTGTTTCTACATCACGCTCAGTAAAGCCGATTTTAGTCCACCCATCGTGATCAGGCACTCCAGGAGTAGTATACGCATAGCACTGAGGAACGACTTGCTCTGCAGTTTTTATCTTAATCTCAGCCATTATGCCATCTCCTTCACATGCGTTTCGATGAAGTTAATTTCATCCTCATCAAGGCCGTATTTCCGATACAGTTGTAGATCAATGTCATGGACAGATTTCGACCAGTCAATATCAGACGAGGATGTGAAGTTTTGGAGTGGAATCATTTTCCAAACTGGTTTATTCCCATTTTGAGTAACTTTTAATATACTGAGCAATGTGCGTGCAAATTTTGTCCTGATATAATTCCCAACATTGATAGCTTCCTGCCTCGTTTCGAACTTCCCAATACTGATAAACGTTTCAGTATTGCCAACATTAGGTCCCTCAATAACCGGTTGACTTATAGGTTCGCCAAATGTCCCGTTACCATTGGCTTGCGGTACCAGTACTTTGTAGTACCCAAGATTATCTACATTATTTACATAATCTCGTCTGATATATTTGTAGATTCTCTTGTTATCTAAACGACCAAGCACTTTAATATACGTATTTCCATCTTCAGGTCTCTGATCAAAAAATACTTCTGGAAGCCTTTCAAAAATATTGGAAGCCATGTCGTATGCGTGTCCCTTACTCAACTTATTGATCGCATCTGGATGATCCTGATGCATTTTTTCTGTCAATCTGTAGGACGTTCGCGAATAAACAATATCCATCAATGGCTGAAAATCTTGCCTGTGAATCACTTTCTGAGCAATTGTATTTACTTCTTTATATTGATTGAAGGCACCTATGGCTCCGAATTTTTTTATGTTGTCGTGATATGTAATAGCTATTCCACCCTTAATCGGCGTCGTCAATCCCGGAAAAATCTTATTGCTATCCGGTTCATATTTCAGTACCTTAAAATGTTCGTCTGAAAGCATCTTTTCATTCCAACTTTTAGGAGTACTACCCGCATTAAACAGAAAACGAGCAGGATGAACTAATTCTGTTCTTTCCGCAATATCATTAGCCGCATCCATGAAAATATTATAAACGGGGGGTGCATAGTTTTTTTTTGATCCTACTACATCATCTGAATCTTGCTCCTCCTGATATGGAGGATTCCCAATCACAAAATCAAACAACTTTTTACCCATTTTCGTCTCCCTCAGATCTGAATAATACATCGACCGCTTTGATCGCCAATCGTGAAGTTTGCATGGAACAGATGCCTCATCCTCTGCTTCGTTAAAAAAAGAAATCTGCTGCTGATCTTCCGGCGGCTTTGCAAACGGCACAGTTCCTGTCAATCCATCCATTTGCCAGATATTCCACGTAATGATGTTGGCCATCTTTTTCAGCATTCCTGCACTCGGATTCTCACTCCATCGTTTTTGGTAGTATTCAAAGTAGGTCATCATCAGGTTGCATCTTGCAAGCAGTACATTATCTCCCTGAAACTCATATCCATAAATACTCTGAAAAGCACGCTCTGTCCACTTGCCCCATTCTTCTTTTGTCTCGGCGTTCTCATCGATAACACGTATTTTACGGTCCAAAATCCCGATTCTACGGTAAAGCGGAAGAATTTCCTCCCCAGATGCCGCATCATACCTAGAAACTAAAAAGGGAGCCTCACCGCACGTAATTTCCAGATGACGAGAATCAGCGTAAGTCTTCCAATCCTTTCCTTCTGGAAAAGAGATCCGACCATCATTTACCAACCATGTATGCTTCTCTGCACCATCATTAAAAACGCAATCTCGTCCAAACCAATCACTGTCGCAATAATTATTCATTTCATTACACAGCCATGCCGGAGTAAAAACCTCTGCTTTGCTGCGCGTTCTCTTTATTTGAGTTGTTTCCGCCTTGAATATTCTTGGCTCAATCTTTACTGCATCCGGCCCCAGCAGATATACTGTTGTCATTTGATCTTTTTCATGCACTCCATAATCAGCGTATGTCTCTGTTGCCCATATGATATTTTTCTTTGTCGTCTTATCCTGCAGCAGTATAGGCAGAACATCGCGTATCGGATATGCGGTAATATCAATTAGTTTCTTCACTTCTCAACCTCATAGTCTGGACCTTTATCTCTGTCGTACATTATAACTTATTCCGCCTTTTTTGACAAAAAGAAAACCGGAAAGGAGCGACCCTCTCCGGTTTATGCGATCAGCTAAATTGTAATTTCCTTATTTACATTTTCTCTCAAAAATTCTTTGAGATCTTCCAACCGCACATAGCGAGTGCGTCCGATTTTTATTGTCGGAAAACTGGATGAATCCATTAATTTGTATGCGGTTGAACGCCGCATCTTGAAAATATCCTGTACATCCTGTACAGTCAATAAGACCGGCACATCTTTCCATTCTGCTTTTTTCTCAATCATTTTGTATCTCCTTCCTTAAAATTGAATGCACGGATCACTCTGTCATCACTAAGCAGAAACAAGCCTTGTTCATTTTTAGGTATTAATTCCGCAGCATCACTTGTATCCAGAACAATTCGGCTTAAAACCTCATCGGCCCTGCCGCAGATCCGAATATCTATGTTGGACTTAATCTGTCCAGCCAGAATATTTGCATCCGGACGCTGTGTCGCCAGGAAAAGGTGTATCCCCAGTGCACGTCCCAGTCTTGCAATGGATGCTACCTTTCCCTCAAGTCTTTCAACATCCTTTTTTGCATCACGGGTAAGGCCTGTTTTGTCAAGCACTTCCCCCATTTCATCAATGGCAACCACAACATGCTGAAGTTGTGGTTCGTCTGGATGTAATTTATTATATGTCCAGATATTGCTGCATCCGGACGCTGACAGCAGATCCATTCTTTCCTTCATCAATTCGACTACTCTATCGAGTTCCTGATCAAACTGTTCGGAGCTTGTTAACAGCTTTGTTATTTCTTTAAATTTTTTCGAGTAATCCATTCCCCCTTTAAAATCTGCCACAATGATTTCGGCTCCCTGCAGATGGCACTGCCAGAGCAAGCATCTTAGCAAAACTGTTTTTCCGGATCCCGTACTGCCACCAATCAGAATGTGCGGTGTTATCTGCAGCTCTACTGTAACTGCGCCACCAATCCCAATACCAAGATAAACAGTAAACCTGTCAACTTTATTCAGGAAATAGTCATGCCACCGACATTCTATTGGAATTCCATTTGCTGCATCGGTACATGCCACAGCAATCAAATACCTTTCGCTGTCCACATATCTTATCGTATCGATGAAGATATTAAGCGCGGATTCAATTTGAGGCTTTCGGTCTTTCCACCGCTCTATGCTTCCGCCTACACTCAGAAAGGTTAACTTATAAAAGTCTTCATCAATTTTTTCTCTTGAAACCAGCACAGGTTCCTCGCCTACACTGTTTGACAATCCCACACCGGCAATTCGAGAATTAATTCCTCTGCTACCTCGTGGTATACCCAGAATACAAAGGACAAGCATTACTAGTACCAGCACAGCCATTACGGCAGGAATGCAAATCAACAACAATGCATTTCCCTGCACATCCATGCTGTATGCAATTTCACCAACATTTTCAAAAACCAAATATATAAAGAACAGTATCGCAGCACAAATACTAAACTTCCATCTGTGCTGCAACTCGGCAAACTTTCTGCAACCAGCATAAAGTCTCTCGCGTAAAATCAATCCGCTGCTATTCATTCTTTGTATCATCCCTTTCCAGCAATATGCTTTTTGTAATCATTTTCAATAACTTTTCTTTCTGTATTGCAGTACCCTGAATCAGTTCTTCCGGCCGATATCTTGAGTGAATGATAACCAAATTGTAAGCAGCCACCCGATCTTCATACCTTGCCGGAAGATATAGTGGATAACCCTGACAAAGTGTGATTAACTCCGGTATCTTCAGCTGCTCCGTAAAATTATCTAAAAGAAGGACTTTCTGTCCATCATAGTTATCAAAGCTCATTGGTCTCTTATACGTTGTAATCCTGCAGACTTCACGGAAACCGTATTTCTCATAAATCCTACTCAAATTGTATTCTTCATAAGGATCGCTGATGAAAGTCACTGAGACGTTCCTGATTTCCTTTAAGTATCTCTCAGAAACTACTTTTTTCAGGTCTTTGAGATTTTTCGTCCTCAGAGCATACTGAGGACTTTCCTGTACAACTTCTTCTACACTTTTTCCTTTCTGAAGATCCTCGATCACCTGTAAGATATCCCCATATTTCTCATGTTTAGCATCCTCAGGACAATTTCCAGCTTCCTCGAAAGTGCCCGAAACAGTTGTCTTTGCTTTTTCTGTTTTTTCCCACTTCCCGGTCTT
The DNA here is from genome assembly GCA_050944495.1 of Marvinbryantia sp. GTDB lineage: Bacteria > Bacillota > Clostridia > Lachnospirales > Lachnospiraceae > Marvinbryantia. The sequence continues at coordinate 417 of JBMNRF010000048.1, read as the reverse complement.
CAAAAGGTACTCCCTATTCTCTTTACATGATCCGTAGCACCTCTCAATGTGCGCTACAGGAAAACGTTTCTTAAGAGTTGAAAACCTGATTGGCGCACTACTGTACAGGAATACATGTGTATGCCTTGTATTTCCCACCTCATCTACCAGCGCATAATATTCAATTGTACTCAGAGACGTAAGCCTTCTCCGAATTTCTTCGTGATCCAACCCTGCAATTGCAGGATTGTTGATCGTCAACAAAAATTTCCTGCTCTGATAATTTTCCGGCATTATTTCAACCTCCATGCTGCTACATGCTACAATTTTGTGGTAAGGGGTAATACTACCCCTTACCACGCGCCGATGGCCTCCTAGGTGCCAAGGCACCGGATGACACGGCGTAACAGCTACTGTCCCTGACCCTGTTTCTGCAGA
>JBMNRF010000047.1:0-10113 GCA_050944495.1 Marvinbryantia sp. | reverse complement strand
TGCTCAAAGTCGGTCACCATGGAAGCCGCTATTCCAGCACGGAGGAATTTATCGATGCCGTGTCTCCGTCCATTGCTGTGATCGGAGTGGGGAAAAAGAACCCTTCAATCGAAAATTGATGCAAAAGTGTATCTAAACTAAGAGCTATTTTGTATATATCAAAGTACATGCGCCTGCTATATGGCGGAAAGGAATCAGAAATGAAAACAGGAAGAAATTTAACAGTATATGGATTTAAGGGCAGAAGGGATGACTACCCGGCCGAGATACGGATTAAAGGGCAGTGGCTGAAGGACTGCGGCTTTGATGTTGGCGTTCGTTATCATGTTGAGTGCAGTGATGGAAAACTGATTCTGACAGTGCTAACTGAAGATAGAGCATAACATCACAGACAATGCTCAGTCAAGTCCTAATTTGTGTGTAAATTGTTTAGGTATATCATCTTCATCAAGCGGCTAACAGAGCGGTCTGTTAGCCGCTATCAGCTGCAGTTTCTCTTCTACATCGGATTCCAGCATTTTTCGATAGGATTCCCTGCTGAACAGTGCATTCTTGTTTTGCCGAATGGCATTCTGTTCCATCAGAACCGATCCCATCAGCAGGATCAGCGATGCTTCATTCGGAAAGATTCCTATTACTTTCGATCTACGCTTTAACTCCCCCTTCAGCCTCTCAAGTTGGTTGGATGTTCGAAAGTTCCTGCGCATTGTTTTTGGCAATGTCATAACTGTCATTGCACTCTCGAAGCCTTCATCCAGGCATATCATGGCGGATTCTGCTACATCGCGGTATTCTTCAATGATCTGATCCCGCCTGGCTCTGGCTTCCTTCAGGCTTTCACAATTGAACATTTCCGTTAATTCCGATCGGAGTCCTGTCTGATACTTCTTTGGTGCTTTCTCCGAAATGTTTTTGGCGAAACTGAGCAGGTGATCTCTGTCAAAGAAAAACTCCACAACAACTTGACACCGTCAACAAAAGCAAAGTTATTGATAAAGTCTGAAATCAGGTATAATATGAATTATGTGATATATGCAAAATATATAGAGTAAATTAATGAGGAGCAGTGAACAAAATAGAAAATTAAAATATAAAGACAAGCTAATGAAAGTGTTATCTCCGGCTGACTTCGGGGCAGGCAAAAAAGTGAAAAAAGTAAAACAAAATGACATAATATGTCTTTCTCGGCTGCTATACTTTAATTATAACGTAGGAGGAATCCATGAGTAATGAAGTGAAAAGTGACCAGATAAGTCGAGTGCTGCAGATTTACGCCAGACTATCTGATGGATATGTTATTAATAAGGCAGAAGAAGCAGCGAGATATGGAGTAAATGAACGGAGTATTCAAAGGGATATCGATCATATTCGGAATTTCCTGGATGAAGATTCGGATCGCACTGGTGTAGTCAATTCGGTAGTTTATGATAGAAATACCCGAGGATATCGACTGGAGACTCTGCATAAAATCAGGCTCCAAAACAGTGAGATATTAGCCCTGTGTAAGATTTTACTTGCAAGCAGAGCGTTTCCTAAAACAGAGATGGTTGAAATACTGGATAAGGTTATTACCTGCTGTGTTCCGAAAGTTAATCAGAAGCGGGTCAGGGATCTGATCAGCAATGAAGAATTCCATTATGTGGAACCGAGACATAAGACAATGTTTATTGACCGGATGTGGGATTTGGGACAGGCAATCAGCGAGTCCAGATACATTGAGATAGACTATTACCGGACCAAGGATAAAAATATGGTTCACAGAAAACTCAAGCCGCTGGCGATCATGTTTTCAGAATACTATTTTTATCTGACAGCGTTTATTGATAACGATGAGGTAAGGAAGGATTTTGATGTAATAAATGATTCATTCCCGACTATATACAGAATTGATCGTATACAGAACTTGAAGATCCTGGATGAGCGATTCCACATACCCTATAGCAGCAGGTTCGAGGAAGGGGAGTTCAGGAAAAGGATACAGTTCATGTATGGCGGGAAACTTCAAAAAGTGAAGTTCAAATATACCGGTACGGATATAGATGCCATACTTGATCGTCTTCCGACTGCTCAGATTCTTGATGAAAGAGAGGGCACATATATTGTTAGTGCGGAAGTGTTTGGTAAAGGCATTGATATGTGGATAAGGAGTCAGGGAGATTCGGTTCAGGTTATAGAATAGGAGGTTTATTATATGGGAAAGACGTATCTGCAGATGAAATATCATCCTGCGAAGAAGGAAGTAGTATTCCGAAGATTTGAAAATGGTAAAGAACAGATAATACAAGGAAGCAGTAGACTACGGCGTTATATGGATCAAAAAGGTTCGTTCGTCTTGCAGGATCATGGAAATAAGTTCCTTCGAGACATTGCTAGAGCATTTGATTCGGAAAAAAACCTTAACATCCAGGTTATTACAACAAAAGCGGATTATGAAGATTTTGAACAAATGGTCGAATACTACAATGCGGATCTGCAGACACAGTGTAAGATTACGACAGATCTAATAGCGGAACTGCCGGATATGAATCAGACGTTTAAAGAAGTGACGAAGTTTGGCGAGAAAGCGGTTAAAATCTTAGAGACATATAGGAGAAAGCTTTCCGATACTTCGAACATTTCGCAGGAATCGGTAAAACGCAGCGCGGAAAATTTTGCCGAGCAGATTAATAAGGAAGCTCGAAATATCAGAGAAAAAATAGTAAGTATGAACGATAATAAAGTCAATGTGTGCTTTACAGGGGTCTATAGTGCTGGAAAATCTGCTCTGATTAACGCCATACTCGGATATAAAATTCTTCCGGAGAAAATTACATCTAAAACGGCAAAAATGTTTCAAATCAGCAGTCCTATGAAAGGAGAAAATGTTAAGATCATCTTTGGCATTGATCATGTTAGATCAATACTGGAATGGAACGAGGAGAAGAATGCATTAGAATTTAAGGAAGGACCTCGGGAAAATGACAAGCGTGCAGATATTCAGAGCCTCCTTAATAAATTAACGGATGATAATAAGCTCAGACATGAACAAATATCGGATGTGTTAACATCTTTGAATGATATGGATGCAGTATCTAATGATATCAAAATTATCTTTCCTATACCATTAGATACTAGAGCTGTTCAATTTACAATTTATGATACCCCTGGAACAGATTCAAACTATATTGAACATCAAAAGGTACTTATGAATGCACTTTCAGAACAGACGCAGTCGATTCTTGTATTTGTCGCTGCTCCTACTAAACTTGAGGGTACTGGGAATAATGCATTACTGAAATATTTGAAAGAGGCAGAATCGAAGGATAGTAAAACAAGCATTGATTTGGCTAGGTCTTTATTTGTGATCAACTGGGCAGACACCATTGATTTGAACAAAAGAATAGATTTGCAGGATCAGGAAATAAAATATTCGAGGAATGGAGAAGGTAGCGAATCTATTCCTGATTTCTCGATCAAGCTATCAGATAAGAAACTTTTTTTTACATCTGCTCTATATGCTTATGAAGCAAAAGCAAAGAAAAATGGAATAATTTCTGACTCTATGGAAGAAAGTGATTTCCAATTCGGCATGATCCTTATGCAAAATGAAAATCGCGGATATGTATATCGACAGAATCGTTGCGCAACATCAGAGTTTGCAACTGAAAAGATGCATTTGCAATGTGAAGAAGCGCTTAAAGATGCAAAAGAAGAACATGATGATGCTAAAGTTCTGGAAATATGCAGCGGATTATATGCACTTGAACGAGAAATCCAACAGTATGGAGAGAAATATGCTTCATCTGTAAAAGCTTATGCAATAACAGACTGTGTGAACAAAGCACTTTTGAGATTGATTAACCGTGTAAATACTTTGGAGGTGAGCAATCAGGAAGATATAGGAAAAATCCAGAATAATATTATTGAGCTTAGGGAAACACTTAATAGTGCTATTAAAGAAGAATATGAAAAAAAAGCAATTCCGATAAATGCTGTATTACCTGAGAAAATATTAAAACAGTTGACATTGGACCAAGATACCGTGCATGATACTATTTTGGATAATGTAACAGAGTACATGGATAAAGAATTAAAGCCAAAATTTTTTAGATTAGGTAAAGTTGTGTTTAATAAAAGTGAAAGTGACAAAATAACGGAAGAATGTGACAGGGCTATTAATTCGTATTCGATAGAATTCCTGGAAAAAAGGCAAATAGTGTTAGAGAGTGAAAGAGATGATTTCCTGCAAAAAATCAAAGACAGGATAATGGAGAACAGTAGAATCAGTGATGAAGCAAAAAAATTTATCCTTGACATACCTACCCCTGAGGTGCCTGTCCCTGAAAACGTTCAAGGCGTAGGGAACGCTTATGAAGCGAATAAGTATACTAAAGGAAAATGGATCTTTAAGAGAGAATATCTTAAAAAGCCCGAATTTATGAAAGACGTTGATGGGATTTTATTAGGAATTATTCAAAAACTCAGAGAAGACTACATAAAGGATTACAAAAAATCCTTAGAAACAGTGCTCATGCAGATTGCAATGAATTTTACAACCAATCTTGAGTCGTATTCTCTTGATATGGGAGCGCTTATTGAAAATAGAGATGCTATGCAGGATCTTAGACAGAAAGTGCTCAAAATTGCAGAAATATTAGAAGGCTGTGAAAAGGAGTTTAATGATATCATTTGGAGGGAGGCATAGAGATGAGTATTGTTGAAAAATATATAAACAATGGGGAAGTGCAGCGGGCGAAAATAGCATTAGATACAGCCGATGGGACTATTTTGAAACCGGATATTCGAGAAATTTGCTCTGACCAGAGGATAAAGGATGCTTTTATTGGTGAATCATACAATAAAAAACAACCGAAAGAGACGTGGGATGCTGCGTATCTGGATCGGATTGTTTGTGCTGCTCCTGCTGAAAATTTCAATCTGGATTATCTTCTCTATCTTGCGGAAGTTAGTGCCTATGTTCGAAGCAAGGAGGCTTCTACCAATGCAAAAAAGATAGCAGGTATTGTGGTAGCAGTAGCAATCGTTGTGGTAATTGCTGGTGTGGTGATATGGAAAATCGGTCATATTGGGTAATAAAGAAGGTGTTTATTAATGCTTCCTGATAATAATGTTTTATTAGATAATCTTGGTAAAATTGCCTATACGCTGGATAAAGCCTATATATCCAGGCTTAACAGTGATTATAGGGTATGTAATTTTGATGAGGGCTATAACAGGGGAGGTGCAATAACCTACAAAAGTAATATAAGAGGGGTTAGAGTAAAACGGTGGGTTTTTAACAAAGATGAAAAGCCGGGTGATTGCTTTAAAAATGTGTTGAGCGCATTTGCTGATGGTGATCACACACTCGCTATGGTTATAACGCGCCATGTTGAAAATGTAGAAATGTTTTTTGTAATAAAAAACGAGGGAGAAGGGCGCAATGAACAAAGCGCAGATAATCTTGATTTATTAGAAAGTGCATTAAAGGGAAATTTTCCGGGAAGCAGAATTGAAAAAATGAGGTTTGACACTGAAGATGATGAAGGTAACGAGCTTATTCCGGATTGTTTTTCTTTTCGTAATTACGAATCAGTAGCGGCGCTTTCAAACACGCCATCGGAATATTCTGAGGATTATTTAACGCAGGGCATTGATAAACTTTTGGAAGGTATTGTTCCAGAGAATAGAGATGAGGAGTATTCTGTTATCTTTCTTGCTGAATCAATGTCGCAGGAGAGCTTGCGGGATATTTTGTCCGGATATGAAGAATTAGCGACAGCGATAGCACCTTTTGCAGGTTATCAGTTTCAGATAGGTGAAGGTAGCACTGGTACTACTGGGGAGATGAGTTCAATTGCCAATACGGAAAGTGTAAGCGATTCCATTTTCAAAACTCATTCTATAAATATTGGTATTAATGGAAATATGAACAGAAGCAATAGTAATGGAAAGTCTGTTGCAACGTCAGGCCTTGCGTCAGGAATATGCGGTATTATAGGCGGAGCTTTACTGGGACCAGTGGGTTCCAGACTTGGTCAGGCTTTTGGATCTTTAACTCCGACTTTACTAAAAAGCCTGCAAAAGGGCTTGGGGCTTGGTATCGGAGGTGGTTATGGCTATAGCTGGGGAAATTCACATTCCGATTCTAATGGAAAAACAGATACAAAGGGAACTAGCAGCAGCATATCTCTCAATGTATCACAGAATACAAGTTATACATATAAATCATACATGGTTCAAAATCTGCTTCAAAAACTTGAAGAGACCATGAAGCGGATAATAAAGAGCCAGTCAACAGGCTTATGGAAGTTTTCATCGTATGTTATGTCGACGAATTCTGCAACAAGTATAAACGTTGCTAATTATCTTAAGGGATTAACCCAGGGCAAAGCATCCTATATTGAGCCTTCAATAGTTCAGGAATGGTCAGATAAGGGAGGAGAAGAAACATCAGAGTTTAAAGAAATAAGAAAATATCTTTCTCATTTCTGCCATCCTGTATTTTTAACATTGTCTGAGAATAATGATAACGGAATGTTTGTAACCCCTACATCATATATTTCAACCGATGACTTGGGTTATGTGATTTCATTTCCAGAAAAATCAATTCCGGGTATTCCCGTATTGGAAGGAGTTCGATTTGGAAGAGAGCCACATTCCCTGTTGGATAATAAAGAAGACTTAGAAATAGGTATTGGATACCATATGCATCAAAAAATTCCTTCTGTTAAAATTAAAATATCAAAAGAGGAATTAACGAAGCATACATTTATTACTGGATCTACGGGCTCCGGAAAATCAAATACAATATATAAATTGTTAGATTCTCTAGGAAAACAGGGAATTCATTACCTCGTTGTAGAGCCAGCAAAAGGAGAATATAAGGACGTTTTAGGCAAAAAAAAGGACGTAGTTGTTTATGGTACTAATCCTCTGATTGAAAATATGGAATTACTCAGGATTAATCCGTTCCGTTTTCCGAAAAGTATCCATGTACTAGAACATATGGACCGGATAGTGGAAATATTTAATGTGTGTTGGCCTATGTATGCTGCGATGCCGGCAATATTGAAGGATTCTATCGAGAGAGCATATGTGGATTGCGGATGGGACTTAGAAACTTCTGAGAATATGTATTCTGCAGATCTATTTCCGTCATTTGCAGATGTAACAAAGCAGATTAAGCTTGTTCTGGAGGAAAGTGATTATTCTGATGATAATAAAGGAGATTATACAGGATCATTAGTAACCAGATTAAACTCCCTTTCGAATGGAATAAATGGTCTGATTTTATCAAATGATGACCTGACGGATGAAGAATTATTTGATCGGAATGTTATTGTCGATTTGAGCAGAGTAGGATCATCAGAAACGAAATCGCTGCTCATGGGGCTTTTAGTATTAAAACTTCAAGAGCATAGAATGGATCAGCGATCCGCAGATCATAATTTGAATTCAAATTTAAAGCACATTACTGTATTGGAAGAAGCGCATAATCTGCTCCGCAGAACATCCACTGAACAAAATAACGAAGGCTCGAATCTGATTGGGAAATCGGTGGAAATGCTGTCTAACTCAATAGCGGAAATGCGGACATATGGAGAGGGCTTTATTATAGCTGATCAGTCTCCAGGGTTGCTTGATATGTCGGTTATCAGAAATACTAACACTAAAATAATTATGCGTCTGCCTGATTACTCGGATAGATTATTAGTTGGGAAGTCAGCAGGATTATCAGATAATCAGATCAATGAACTGTCTCACTTTGAAAGAGGGGTAGCAGTCATTAGTCAGAGCGATTGGCTGGAGCCGGTTCTTTGCATGGTTGATAAGTACGAAGTCAAAAGAAATGCTAAGGAAAAAATTAATAGCACAAAATATGATGTCCGTAGAAAGCGATCTGAAGTTAAGAAATCGTTGTTAAAATGCATCATGAGTAAGGAGATATACCGAAAGGGTGATCGGGTAGATATTCTGAAACTGAGAGACGCGGTTATTCGATCAAATCTGGATACTGCTGTAAAGTGCGACTATCTCAGATATATCGCGTCAGATAACGAGAAGTCCGTACAGAAATTAAGAGAATTAGTTTTTGATTTCTTTGATGCTGAAAAAGCGATAGATAAATCGCGTAATTATACTGATATAAAGGAGTGGACTCATGCGGTTGTAGAAACATTGAATCCATCAGTAAAAGGCTATTCAAATCAACAAGTAAATCTGTTGCTTGGGTTACTGATCAATGAAAAAGCAATCTGCGATATTGAATATCAGAATTTATTCGAAAGATTTACAGAAATCTACAAGAATGAAGGACGGGTGTACTGATGAATGAAATCGGAAAAAATATGGAAATTACTTCTGTTGAGCGTTTGTCACCTGAGATAAACGGGTTCAGAGAAATAAAGCCGGAAGGAGATATAACCTTTCAAGAATCGCAAAAGTATTGGGATGAGTTCTTTAATTCGGAAATAAAGGAAAATCCTTTTTTTAGTACATATGAGGAACGGTTAAAACAGACACCTGGAGAAAACAGCGATTTAGGGAAATGGGATGGCGATCGTGGTGAATCCAAGTTTATTCCGAATGATTCTGAGCTTAAGGGAATATTAAAAAAATACGGATTAGATGGAATTTTGTTCGAAAACGCAATTCCTGATTTTTCGCCTGTGTCAGAATCAACTGTTGAAATAGATAACATGACTGAGAATCGTGCTGAGAATTTTAGGCAGTGTGATGAGAAATGCGCAAAACAATGGAATCAGAACGAACGTGAAGAAAAAACAAATTGGATGGCACGAGATGTGGCACTGTGGCGAAGAGAGAACGGTTATTCATGGCACGAGCGAAATAACATGGAAACGTGTGATCTTGTTCCATCAAAGGTCAATGCTGGCTTTGGACATCTGGGTGGTGTTTCGGAATGCAGAAAACGTGATACCCTGAATGAAGGAGGTGACTTTGATGAATAATATAAAAATTAAGCTGTGGGGAAGAGAATTTAATTTAGACATTATCTATGATTGCTATAGCAATGAAAAAGTACTTGAATCTCAGGAAAAGGCAGCTCAATCATTTCCTGGCATGTCCGATGAAATAGAGTCTTCATTAGAGCATATTAAAGCGTACTGTTTGTCGAATAATAAAGGGGAAATTGGTGCTGAGTCAATAGACAATATTTTTAAATACGTTGCACCTAAGTACTTATTTATTCCGCGAGATGAGAAAAACCAAGTTGTTGCATTAATGTGCAATTATAAATTTGATCCTGAAAGTGGAATAGCGGTTGTCTTTGAAAATGGGAAATTAATAAAAATTGGGAAGCAGGAGATCATACTATAGAAATAAAACGGTAAACTGTAGGTAATAGTAAGAGTTGTATTTTGAAAGGACGTATAAATGGCTGCTCATGGAATAATAATACTTGTTTTTATCATTTTGGACATACTTTTCTTAGCGATGTGTTATTCTGCTAGTGCTATTCTTGGATTAGTCTGCACAGTTGCTGTGATTGCAATCGATCTTGTTGTATTTGCGGCAATAGGTGGAATCAAACTTATACAAATGCTTCTGTAATAAATGGTAAAATGTTGTCAGTGATATTTACCAGAAATTGCAAAGTTGTGTGGACTGGAGGGAATAAAAATGAAACAATACATTGTCGACGCATTCACAGATGAGGTCTTTCATGGAAATCAGGCCGCCATTTGCATAATGGATCAGTGGCCTTCCGAGGAACTTATGATGAATATTACGGGGGTGCGGACAAAAACCTGGACTTCGACAATGACCAGAAGGAGGTTCGCACATGTATTCCTATGATGATCGGATCAGGGCGGTCCGGCTCTACATCCAATACGACAAAAGCGCAGCCGCAGTCATACGGGAGCTCGGCTACCCGGAGCGGAAGACCCTGAGATACTGGAACGAAGAGTATCTCAGGAACAATGGACTTAAGAAGAAGTCCGTTCGGTCACCGAAATACAGCGGAGCGCAGAAGGAAGTTCGCGGTAAAGCATTACATGGAGCATGGGAAATGCGCGTCCCGGACGATCCGAGCCCTAGGGTATCCGAGCAGGGCGCTTCTGAAGCAGTGGGTCACGGAACTCTGCCCGGAAGAGAAGCCTCATT
>JBMNRF010000046.1:0-12943 GCA_050944495.1 Marvinbryantia sp. | reverse complement strand
ACATAAGGAATAATTTCAAGATATTTGGCAAAAGAAAATTGGACAGAGATGAGACTGATATTAAGGGTCAATATCTAATCCAGTTATTTGCGATGTTGTAATCAGGAAATAGTATAAAAATCGGAGCTGGAAACGGCTCTCTTTTTTATGCTGCGAAAACGCAGCAGAAAGGAGAAAATATGAATAGAAAAATCATTAATGTAGTAAGTGCCAACCGGGTACCGGACTGGGGAAATAAAAAGAAATATATTGCCGTGCATTATCTGGGCGTGGTCGGCCAGAATCATGATCTGAGTTCGGACGGATCCGGTGCACACTTTTATATTTACTGGGATGGTACGATCTATCAGCGCTGCAGTCTGAATGCGGTACCGTGGGCTGTTGGAACAGCAGGATACTATACGCAGAAGCATCCGAAAGCAAACAATTACAACACGATCAGCATTGAGATGTGCTGCAAATGCGACGGCAATGCGCAGTCTGCGGAAGATCCGAAATGGTATTTTACAAAAGAGACGCAGGAAGCCTGTGTATGGCTGGTGCAGAAACTTATGAAGGAGAACGGCATTCCGGCGGAGAACGTACTGCGGCATTTCGACATAGTAAATAAGACCTGTCCGGCGCCGTACGTGCATAATAATAAATACCGCGGTACCTGGACGTGGGAAGAGTTCAGAAGGCGTATTTCCGGGCAACAGAATACTTCCGGCACGCAGACATCAGAGTTCGCCGGGCTGTCGGAGACAGCAGCTGCAGCACGGCTGCTTGAGATTTGCCGGCCGATCGCAGAAAAGAGTGATCTGTTTCCGTCCGTCTGTGCGGCACAAACAATTCTGGAATCAGGATACTGTACAACAGAATTAGCGAAGAAAGCGAACAACGTATGCGGTATGAAATGTATGCTCTCTGGCAATACCTGGTCTGGCAGTACATGGGATGAAAAGAGTAAAGTGACGATTAGAACAGCAGAACAGGACAGTAATGGAAATGTATACTATGTAAATGCTGATTTCCGGGCATACCCATGCATCGAGGATAGTATCGCAGATCGCTGCGCGTATCTGTTAGGGGCAAAGAATGGCAGTCAGCTGCGCTATGATGGCATTCAGGAATGCCAGAATTATCGGGAGCAGATCGAACTGATCAAAGCTGGAGGATATGCAACAGATGTGGCGTATGTTAATAAAATCTGCAACATCATTGAACGCTTTGATCTTGCCAAGTATGATCGGGTGGTGAATACTCCGAAAGAAGTATGGTACCGCGTGCGTAAAACATGGGGGACAACAATGAACGGCCAGATCGGAGCATATCACGATTTGGAAAAAGCGAAAGAAGTTGCAGATGCGAATCCAGGATACAGTGTATACGATGAATCCGGAAATGTAATCTATCCGAAAAAGCTGACTGGCAATGATCTTCTGGACACTCTAGCAGATTTCCAGGAGCAGCTGCAGAAAGATATCGCCGCCGGTCGCAAATGGATCTACAGCAACAGCGGTTGTTCGATCAAGATGTCTACAGCCCTCAAAAAGGGCAATCGTAAGTGCAACTGTGCGCTTTTGGTCCGTTGGGCACTGCGTAAGCTTGGGCTGCTGAATGACGATAACTGGTGGGGCGAAAAAGGCGGCAAAATCGTTTGGAAAGGAACCAGTAAGCAACAGATGCTTAAGTACTTTGATCTACTTCATGTATCCGGCAAAAAGACGGTGAATCAGGCGATTAAAGATGGCACGCTGCAGTCGGGCGATATCGTAACATATGTCAATATGCAGCACACAAATGTGTATGCCGGAAACGGTAAGTGGTTCGATGCAGGTCATGCGTATTGCAAAGGCACAGGAGAGGGAGCGGTATTTAAGAGTTGGTACGGTGACACCGTACATGGATCTCAGCCGATCGGTTACATCCTGCGACGGAAAGAATCTGAGCAGCCGGAAGAGAAACTGCACATTGTCCGCGAGGGAATGTACATCAAAAAAGCAAATGCGGATCGTCGCTGTGCGGAAATCAATAATGCCGGTATCGACTGTATCGTAAAACGAGTAGGCGATATGTGGTGGACACAGTGCGGAGCGTTTAAGAATTTGGAAAATGCCAAGGAACGTGTGTGGCAGTTGCGTGCAAGCGGTTTTGATGGCATGATTAAATAAAAAGAAGCAGCGACAGAACAACTGTCACTGCTAGGAAAAATAAAGGTGTAGTATTTTATTTAATTCCACAGTGAATTCGCCCTGACCGCTGGAGAAAGCGGCGGCGGTGGAACCGAAGTCAATACTTTGATCGATTTCAAGATCCTTTGTCGGATCAATATCATGTTGTTTTAAAATATACTCAAATACCATTTGGGGCATACCACCCTTTCGACCGCCAAGTACCTTTTTACCTTTGAGATCTTTCCATGTAAAGTTCGGCATTTTTTCTCGGGCAACAAGGAAATTTCCTGCGCGCTGTGTCAGCTGAGCAAAGTTTACAACATAGTCGGAAGCACCTTGATTGTAAGCGTAAACTGTTGTTTCACTTCCCATAAAGCCGATTTCGGCGTCTCCGGAGAGTACGGCCGTCATTACTTTATCGGCACCAAATCCGGTAACAATGTCAAGATCAATGCCTTCTTCCTCAAAGTACCCGAGCTCATAGGCTGCATACTGCGGCGCGTAGAAAATAGAATGTGCCACTTCGTTCAGAGTAACCTTCTGCAATTCTTTTTCTGTTGTGTCTTTCGCATAAACAGTGGCTGAAACAGTGTCGACTGCCATTATGGCACTGCATAGAATGGCAATTATTTTTCTTTTCATAGAAACCTCATAAATAAACTGTTTTTTTACTATATGCACAGAAGAGGAAGAGTGTTAGAAAAAAAATCTGCCCCAGCGTAATTTACGTGGAACAGATTTTAAAATTATAAGTGAATATGTTATGCGATTGGCTCAAAATCCGCTGCTCCGTGTTTGCACAGCGGGCAAACGATATCATCCGGCAGTGTATCTCCTTCGTAGATCCAGCCGCAAACCTTGCAGACATAACCTTTCTTTCCTTCTGTCTGTGGTTTTGGTTTTACGTTAGACTGATAGTAGTTGTAACTCATGGTTTCTTTATCAGACATTACACGGGCTTCTGTTACTTTACAGATAAACATGCCATGTGTATCCAGATCTACATAAGATTCTACTTCTAATGACATAAACGCATTAATATAACGTGGCAGGAAAGCCAGACCGTTATCGGAGTGGAGCGGTGCGAAACCTTCAAATTTATCAGCTGTTCTGCCACTCTGGAAACCGAATCTTTGGAAAATGTCAAATGGTGCTTCTACGGAGAGACAGTTGACATTCAGCTTGCCGGTCTGTTTGATCACATGGTGAGAGTAGTTTTGTTTATTAATATTAACTGCTACACGGTTCGGTGTATCTGTTAGCTGTGTTACCGTATTTACGATTAAACCGTTATCTTTTTTACCGTCATTGCAGGTAACTACATACAAACCATAGCCGATCTTAAAAAGGGCACGCATATCGTTTTTGTCTGCTTTTTCATCAGACTGTGCGATATAATCACGGCAAAGTTCTTCTGCCAGTGTATTGAGTGCTTCTTGTGTATCTGCTTTCACTGCGGATTTGATTGTAACTTCTGTTTGCGCATAAGTCAGATTCTTGCAGCAGCAGAGCATATTTTTCATAACCTTGGTTGCCAGTGGAGCCCAGGAGCCGTTCTGAATGAATGCAACTGTACGGTTCTGGAAATTACGTTCGGTCAGATGATTAATAAATTCACGCATAAACGGGAAGATCTCTGCATTGTAGGTAGTGGTGGCGAGTACCAGTTTTCCGTAACAGAAAGCATCTTCTACGGCCTTTGCCATATCAGTGCGGGCAAGGTCATGAACGATCACTTTCGGGCAGCCATCTTCTCTCATTTTTGCAGCCAGCAATTCCACAGCTTTTTTCGTATTACCGTATACAGAAGTATAGGCAATTACAACGCCTTCACGTTCAACTTTATAGGAAGACCAAATGTCATACAGGTTAATATAATGACCAAGGTTTTCTGTCAGTACCGGGCCATGCAGTGGACAAATGATCTGAATGTCAAGAGTAGCAGCAACCTTTAACAGTGCCTGTACTTGCGGACCATATTTTCCAACAATGCCAATGTAGTAACGGCGTGCCTCATTGTCCCAGTCTTCTTCCACATCGTTAGCACCGAATTTACCAAAACCGTCAGCAGCAAAAAGAACTTTTTCCGTGCTATCGTAAGTAACCATAACTTCCGGCCAGTGAACCATTGGAGCAAATACGAAGGTAAGCTGATGCTTTCCAAGAGAAAGTGTACCGCCATTTTCTACAATATGTTTTTTGGTATTCGGTTCAAGATCAAAGAACTGATCCATCATAGCGAATGTTTTTACATTTGCGACGATGGTAGTATCCGGGTAGGTTTTCATAAAGTTAGCAATATTTGCCGCATGATCCGGTTCCATATGCTGTACAACAAGATAATCCGGTTTTTTACCGTTCAGCACTTCTGCGATATTATCCAGCCATTCATGTGTGAAGTGGATGTCCACAGTGTCCATAACGGCGATTTTTTCGTCCATGATCACATAGGAATTGTAAGCCATACCATTCGGTACCACATACTGACCTTCAAAGAGATCTACCTGATGGTCATTGACGCCGACATAACGAATATCATCTGTAATTCTCATATTTAAGCTCCTTTATAAATGATTTTAGTAATAATCCCTATTATTATAATATGATAGGAGAAGAATTGCAATGAAAAATCTGCAATATTTTATGCTTCGACGGTTTCCAGATAAGTTTTCAGTGCAAGTGCGAGCTGATCCGGACAGGAAGTCGGTCGGCCGCCACAGCGAACGCCTTCTAGTCGGTTGATGACATCGTGAATCTCCATGCCTTCTACCAGTTTGCCGATGCCCTGGGTGTTTCCATTGCATCCGCCGATGAACTGAACATTTTTCAGATGATTGTTTTCAACTTCAAATTCGATGGCGGAAGAGCAGACACCGCGGTTCTGATGAATGTACGTGTTGTCTTTTTTTGTTAAATTTCCCATAGTAAATAGTTCCTCGCTTTCGTTAAATGATACTATTGGTTATAGTCAGTCTACCATATTTTGCAGTCTGTGAAAAGGGTTGATAATCGTAAACATTTTATGGTATACTATAGCGGAAAGAATGTCCTTAACAGAAATAAAGGAAACGATATTATGATCGATATTTTAGATGTACATACACATACGCTGGCAAGTGGTCATGCCTATAATACGATGTGGGAAATGGCACGGGAGGCGGCAGAAAAAGGACTGCAGCTTTTGGGTATTACTGATCATGCACCGCAGATGCCGGGCAGCAGTCATGAATACCACTTTTCCAATTTGAGAGTCGCACCGAGAGAACTGTTCGGACTCGTACTTCTGCATGGGAGTGAGCTTAATATTTTGGATGACAAGGGGAGTGTTGATCTATCAAGAGAAGTGCTTTCAGAGATGGATCTGACGATTGCAAGTCTTCATCCGCCTTGCTATACACCCGGGACAAAGAAGCAGAATACACAGGCATATCTTCGGGTGATGGATAATCCGTATATCAATATTGTTGGACATCCGGATGACGGACGCTATGAGGTGGATTACACGGAACTGGTCAAGGCGGCAAAGGAAACCCATACGCTGCTGGAAATTAATAATAATTCTTTGAATCCGCGCGGATTTCGTAAGGGAGCCAGAGAAAATGATATTCAGATGCTGGAGTTATGTGCAGAGTATGAAGTTCCGGTGATTATGGGCAGTGATGCGCATATTGCGACGGAGATTGGCAATCATGCGCGTGTGGTTTCTATAATGGAAGAAATTCATTTTCCGGAGCAGCTGGTCGTAAATCGCAGCGTGGAAGAGCTGATGAAATTTGTAAATTATCGAAAACAGGAGAGAGCGTAATGGCTTTTGTGATAGAGAAAAAACTGAAAAATGTTATGACCTTTTATTATCTTATGAAATTGGATAAAAAGGTTCCTACGGACAGAGCATTTATAAAAAAAAGACAAGGAAAAAAGGTACATCAGCTGATGAAAAAAGCATACCGAATTCCTTTTTATCATCAAAAATTTGTAAAATACGGTCTGACGCCGGATGATTTTCACAGTGCGGAGGATCTGGCAAAATTTCCGACGATTACAAGAGCGGATCTGCGTCTCTGGATGCAAAAGGAATATGATGCCCATCCGGAGATGCATGAAAGATGGAATGTGCTCAGTACAAGCGGTTCCTCCGGCACGCCTTTGAAATTTTTACAGACACAAAGAGAATCTGCCTGCGTGGATGCAAACTGGATCCGCGTATTGATGTTTGCCGGATATCATCCATTGCGTGGAAAGCTGTTTTCCTTTGAAACCAGTCATAAGCATGTGGATGCGAAAAAAGGTGATTCTATTATTCAGAAATTTGGTCTGATGCGCCGCCGCGTTGTTTCAGAAAAAAACTGTGTAGGTGACGGTATCGGTGATATTTTAAAAGAACTCAATGAGTACAAACCGGATGTACTCAGTTTTCGCCGTAACTGTCTGGTGCGTATGGCGCTTTATGCGCAGCGTCATCAGATTCCGGTGCACAAGCCGAAGCTTTATACACCGGTCAGTGAAATGGTTGATGATATGACCAGAAAGATTCTGCGAGAGACCTTCGGTGATGGCCTGGTGGATGCCTATGGCAGTTCAGAGACCGGCAGCTGTGTGGTGCAGCTTCCGGGAGAAGAATTGTATTATATCAACAGTGATACGCATGTTGTGAATATCTATGATGAAAAGAATCAGTTGGCTGACGATGGCAAGGTGATCATTACTACATTATTTAAAAAGGATTTTCCAATTATTAATTATGAGATTGGTGACCGTGCAACGTCTGTCACGTTGGACGGTGTGCGTTATATTAAGTCGATTCAGGGACGCGTGAACGATCTGGTAAAACATGAAAACAGCGATGATACGTCCGCGTTGGAACTTATGAAGATACCGAACGGAATTGTCGGTATCGCACAGTTCCGCTATATTCAGGAATCTTATCATGATATGAGGATTCAGCTTGTTAAAGATCCGCATAATGATGCCCATACGGTGGAAGAATTTGAAGCTTTTTTTGAAGAAAAAATGCACGCGCTGTTTGGTGATGAGTTCCGTTTGCATTTTGAATGGATGGACGTGATCCCACCGGAAAAAAATGGCAAGATGCGCTGCTTTGCCTGCCATATGGAAGAGACAAAGTAGGAGGGCGGAGATTGGAAAAAAAACAGAATATGATCAAAACAATTGGGCTGATCGGTGCCGGTTCAGTCGGTACTGCACTGATATCTTACCTTGACCGGGCGTATACAGATGATTTTTATCTGTTGGCGCGGGGAGAGAGGGCAGTGCGCTTGAAAAAAAATGGCATTTCCGTAAATGATTGTACACTGTATCCGAAAATATATGCAGAGGAAGCACAGAAAATAAAGATTGATCTATTGATTGTTTCTGTTAAATGTTATAGTTTGGATGCAGTGATAGAAGATGTTCGAGGTCTGATTCAAAAAGATACGATCATCTTACCATTGCTTAATGGTATTATGGCAACGGAACGTCTGAGAGCAGCTTTTCCGGAAAATCGTGTGCTGTATGGTGTGATGTTGCGTACTGATGCGCATCGTACCGGGCATAAGGTGTATTTTACGACATCCGGAGAAGTGCAGATCGGTTATGAAGATAACCGTGTGCCGGCACCAGAGGTACAGGCCGTATATGAATGTCTGAGGGATGCTGGTATTCACGTACGCATTTATGAGGATATGCGCCGGACACAGTGGCGTAAATGGCTTTCGAATACCGGTGGCAGTCTTGCTGCCGTGGAAGTTGGTGTGGAATGTGGATATTTTACGCAAGTGGAGGAGATTGTAGATATCATTCGTTTGTGCATGAATGAGATTTTACTTCTTGCCAAAGAGGAAAAGGTAAATTTGACAGAAAAAGATCGGGACGAAATGCTGGACATTCTGCTTCATTATCCGGCTCACAAAAAGATGTCCATGCTTCAGGATGTGGAAGCAGGTCGTCCGTTAGAAATTGACGAGTATGCCGGTACGGTAGTGAAGCTTGGTAAAAAGCATGGGATTTCTACCCCGGTAAATGATATTCTTTACAAAACTATAAAAGCACGGGAAAAAGTAGATGCGCTTCGTAAGCATATTTAACTTTCAACAGTGTATGAGGAGAAGGAGAGAAGAA
This sequence comes from Marvinbryantia sp., assembly GCA_050944495.1. Lineage (GTDB taxonomy): Bacteria > Bacillota > Clostridia > Lachnospirales > Lachnospiraceae > Marvinbryantia. The sequence continues at coordinate 4,667 of JBMNRF010000046.1, read as the reverse complement.
AGACTATGAGCAAAAAAATCAGAACAACAGCAGTTGATCATCTGTTTGAGGCTGTACTGCAGCTGAAAGACAAAGAAGAGTGTTACCGCTTTTTTGAAGATGTCTGTACAGTGAATGAAATTCTGTCACTTTCTCAGCGCTTTGAAGTAGCGAAAATGCTGACCCAGAATAAGACGTATCTGGAGATTGCAGAACAGACAGGAGCGTCCACGGCCACGATTAGCCGTGTAAACCGCTCGCTTAATTATGGAAATGATGGATACCAGATGGTATTCAATCGGATGGAAGAGAATCAATAATTTTTTCGATGATCTGTTTTTTTACATAGACATCAAAGCTTAACAGACTGATAAAAGAAAACAGGCGTAGAAAATCCTGATCGTCTGCCGGTACATCCGCGAAGGTTTGCTGTGCAGCTTCGTATTTTTCCATCAGGTCGGCTTTTAGATGCTCCGCCTGTGCTTTTTCCATACTGAAAACTTCGCGATAGAGGGATTCGATATTGATTCCCTCTTTATTTTTGAAATACTTTGCCGTCAGCGGGGTAAGGAGGGACTGGATATCGGTAATAGATAAAAAGCCCTTAAAATAGTAAATGAAAATCAAAATCAGAACATGCTCACGGGAATATTTTTTCTTATCCGGCGTGGGCAGCAAATGATTCTTTGCATAATTATTGATCATGGTTTTTGTAAGAATCTTGTCGTCTGGATAACGTTTGGATGCTTTTAGCTGGGAATTCATAAATGTGGTTACCTGATCCATGTAGAGATCAATATTCGGAATATCGTCCGGTTTAATATAGTCAATGCGCGAAACACTTTCAAGAATGCTGCGCAGCATATCTTCTGGATTAATGGTCATAAGTAAGTCCCTTCCTTTCTGACTAGATTATACAGTTTTTAAAACTACATGACAAGCCTTTTTTATATTTCGGGAGAAAAAGAATGATAGCATACGAAACATTAAATAACATGCAAAAAGAAGCGGCTCTGACAACGAACGGACCGCTGCTGATCTTAGCGGGTGCCGGTTCTGGGAAAACGCGTGTTTTGACATACCGCATTGCGCATCTAATTGAAGAGGAGAATGTAGCGCCTTGGAATATTCTTGCAATTACTTTTACAAATAAGGCGGCAGGCGAGATGCGTGAGCGCGTGAATCAGATGGTCGAATTTGGAGCGGAGAGTATCTGGGTTTCTACTTTTCACTCGGCTTGTGTCCGCATTTTGCGTCGTTTTATTGAGCGTCTTGGTTATACGACAAACTTTACGATTTATGATGCAGATGATCAGAAATCAATGATAAAAGACGTTTGCAAGCAGTTGAAGATTGACACTAAAATTTACAAAGAGAAGAGTATTTTGGCAGCAATTTCTTCTGCAAAGGATGAGTTGATCGATCCGGAACAGTATGAAAAGTTGGTTTATGGTGATTTTCATAAACGAAAGATCGCCGATGCCTATCGCGAATACCAGATTCAGCTGAAGCGGAATAATGCGCTTGATTTTGATGATCTAATTGTAAAAACGGTGGAGCTTTTTAAGACATGTCCGGAGGTGCTGGATTATTATCAAGAACGGTTTCGCTATATTATGGTGGATGAGTATCAGGATACAAATACGGCGCAGTTTGAGTTGATACGGATTTTGGCGGAAAAATATCGGAATCTCTGTGTAGTTGGTGATGATGATCAGTCCATTTATAAATTTCGCGGTGCGAATATAGGCAATATTCTGAATTTTGAAAAAGTTTTTGAAGAAGCAAAAGTAATCAAGTTGGAACAGAATTATCGTTCCACGCAGAATATTCTTAATGCGGCAAATGAGGTGATCCGGCATAACCGTGGCCGTAAACCGAAAAAACTCTGGACAGAAAATGAGGAAGGATCTCAGGTGGTGGCAAAGCAGTTTATGACTGCTTATGACGAGGCGGATTATGTGGCAACGGACATTGCGAAAAAAGTGCACGCAGGGAAATTGACCTATCAGGACAATGCAGTGTTGTATCGTACGAATGCACAGTCGCGTCTGTTTGAAGAAAAATTATTGATGGCGAATATTCCATATAAGATTGTCGGCGGTGTAAATTTCTATGCACGAAAGGAGATCAAGGATCTGCTCTGTTATTTGAAAACTGTGGATAATGCCAGAGATGATTTGGCCGTGCGTCGTATCATTAATGTGCCGAAGCGTGGTATTGGAGCAACAACACTGGCAAAGGTGCAGACTTATGCGGTAGATCAGGAAATGAGCTTTTACAATGCTTTGAAAAAGGCAGATGAAATTCCGGGACTGGGCCGCGGAGCGTTTAAAGTAAAACCGTTTGTGACCTTTATTCAGACCCTGCGCAGTCAGGCAGAGTTTTTGAGTGTACATGATCTTTTGATGATGATCATTGAGACAACGGGGTATGTGGCAGAGCTGGAGGCAGAGGATACGGAAGAAGCACACGCCAGAATAGAAAATATTGATGAATTAATCTCAAAGGTTGTTGCCTATGAGGAGTCGGCAGCAGAGCCGAGCCTGAGTGGTTTTCTGGAGGAAGTGGCATTGGTGGCTGACGTTGACAATCTGGATGAAAATGATAACCGTGTAGTGCTGATGACATTACACAGTGCTAAAGGATTGGAATTTCCGAACGTTTATTTGACCGGTCTTGAAGAAGGGGTATTTCCAAGTTATATGAGCATCGGCGGAGATGATCCGGATCAGTTGGAGGAAGAGCGACGTCTTTGCTATGTGGGAATTACCCGAGCGATGCAGACTCTGACCATTACCTGCGCGAAACAGCGTATGGTGAGGGGAGAAACAAGGTTTAACGCGATGTCACGTTTTTTAAAAGAAATTCCAGAGTATCTTTTAGATGCAGGTGAGGCGAAAATTGGCGGACGCAATTATTTAGCGGGAGCGGGTGACAGAGCTGGTGAAAACATTTCGTTTGGACGATCTTTAAGCGGCGGTCCGGCGGATGATGTGTTTGATCTGCCGTTTCATGCTCCGCAGAAGAGTGTGAACAATCCGTATATGCAGGCTAAAAAAGCATTTCAGAGTAAGGCCTTCAATCCGTCACAGTTTAAGGTGAAAAAATCTGATCATTTGGACTACGGTATAGGGGATACAGTAAAACATATCAAATTTGGCATCGGTACGGTACAGAGCATCATCGATGGAGGAAAAGATTTTGAAGTGACCGTTGATTTTGAAAAATATGGTGTAAAAAAGATGTTTGCAGCATTCGCAAAGCTGCAGAAGGTGTAAGGAATGGAATGTAAGAGACCGGCGTTTCTAAGCAGGAGCGCCGGTTTTTGAAGAACGTAGAGAAAGGAACAGAAATTTGTTATGAAAAAAGGTCAGATTCTGGAAGGAATTGTCACAGAGGTACAGTTTCCGAACAAAGGAATTGTGAAGATAGAGGGAGAAGAAAAAACAGTTATAGTAAAAAATACAATTGCTGGCCAGAAGGTGCGCATGAGTATTAACAAAATGCGCAAAGGTAAAGCAGAAGGACGTCTTTTGGAGGTGTTGGAGCGTTCAGAGCTTGAGAAGGAGACAGATTGTATTCATTTTGCAGAATGCGGCGGCTGTACGTATCGTACTCTGCCATATGATAAGCAGTTGGAGATGAAGGCATCACAAGTGCGAAAATTGCTCGATGAGGTCTGTGAAAATTATCTTTTTGAGGGAATTAAATGTAGTCCGAAAGAAAAGGCTTATCGCAATAAGATGGAGTTTTCGTTTGGTGATGCGTTTAAGGACGGTCCGCTTTCACTTGGAATGCATAAACGAGGTAGCTTTTATGATATTGTGACGGTTTCAGGATGTCAGATTGTGGATGAAGATTTTCGTAAAATTCTTGTTTGTGTTTTAGAATTGTTTGCAGAGAAGAATGTAAAATTCTTGCATAAAATGACGCATGAGGGTTATTTGCGTCATTTGTTGGTGCGCAAAGGACAGAAGACAGGAGAAATTCTGGTGGATCTGGTAACGACAACGCAGGAAAATCATACAGGGATTCTTGAAGAAATGAAAGAACGTTTGCTGAAATTGGAACTTTCCGGTACGATTGCTGGAATTCTGCACACAAAAAATGATAGTGTAGCGGATATCATTCAGAATGACGGTACAGATTTATTGTATGGCCGTGATTATTTCTATGAAGAACTTCTTGGAATGCAGTTTAAGATTTCGCCGTTTTCTTTCTTCCAGACGAATTCGCTGGGAGCGGAGATTCTTTATGAGACCGCGCGATCTTACGTGGGTGATACGAAGGATAAGATTATTTTTGACCTGTATTCTGGGACAGGGACGATTGCGCAGATGCTGGCACCTGTTGCAAAACAGGTGATTGGAATTGAAATTGTGGAAGAGGCTGTTGAAGCGGCAAAGGTAAATGCTGCCGGAAATGGCTTGACAAATTGTGAATTTATTTCTGGGGATGTATTAAAAGCAATCGATGATATTGCAGTAAAACCGGATATTATTGTGTTGGATCCGCCGCGCGATGGTATTAATCCGAAAGCGCTCACGAAGATTATCGAGGGCTATGGTTGTGAACATATGGTGTATATTTCTTGTAAACCGACTAGTCTGGCGAGAGATCTGGTTGTATTTAAAGAATATGGGTATGAAGTGGTAAAGGCATGTTGCGTGGATATGTTTCCGGGA
>JBMNRF010000045.1:0-13803 GCA_050944495.1 Marvinbryantia sp. | reverse complement strand
CACTTTCTGAAGTATGGGCAAAGGGCGGCGAAGGCGGCATTAAACTGGCAGAGGAAGTAATCCGTCTGGTAGAAGAGCCGAACGACTTTACTTATTCTTATGAACTGGAAGGAAGCATTGAAGATAAACTGAACCAGATCGTACAGAAGATTTACGGTGGAAAACGCGTAGTACTGACGGCAAATGCTGCAAAACAGGCGAAAGAACTGGAAGCACTCGGATTTGGCAACTGTCCGATCTGTGTAGCAAAGACCCAGTACAGCTTAACCGATGACCAGACAAAACTGGGAGCACCGACAGACTTCGAAGTAACCGTACGTAATCTGAAAATCAGCGCAGGAGCAGGCTTTATTGTAGCGCTGACCGGAGAGATCATGACGATGCCGGGTCTGCCGAAGGTTCCGGCTGCAGAGAGAATCGATGTAGACGAGACCGGTAAGATTTCCGGATTGTTCTAAGATTGTAAAAATATCATAATTGATACAGGACAGATACCGGCATAAATTTCTCGGGAAAACATATATTTTCCAGGGAAGACGTGCCGGTATCCTGTTAAGAACAATAATAGAAAAATGAATATACAACAGGAGGCTACATATGTTTCGAGATGAATACAGTGCTCTTGCAAATGGAGCAAAAGCGAAAGTGACTTTATTAGAAAAGAATCCGTTTGGTTATTTGATATTAGCTATTCTGGCGGGTCTGTATATCGGTTTTGGCTCTGTAATTATGGGTGTGGCAGGTGGTGTGCTGACTGGTCAGCCGGCACAGAAATTGGTTTGCGGATTTATTTTTGCGGTAGGTCTTTGTATGGTTGTTATGGGCGGAGCGGAGCTGTTCACCGGAAATAATCTTGCGATGGCTGCCGGAGCTTTGAAAAAAACGATTACCTGGGGACAGGGAATAAAGCTGTGGATTGTATGCTATCTCGGTAATCTGATCGGTTCTATTTTTACAGGCGTGATGTTCCAACTGACCGGTATCGGACAGAGTAATGAGGCAATCGGACAGTTCCTGGCAAATGCAGCAGCGGGGAAAGCAGCAGGCGCGCCGATGAACCTGTTTACAAAAGCAATCCTTTGTAATATACTGGTATGCCTTGCTATCTGGTGCTGTACGAAGATGAAAACAGAAGGTGCGAAATTGGTAATGATCTTCTGTTGTGTAGGAACATTTGTAAGTTGTGGATTTGAACATAGCATTGCAAATATGACATTTTTCACAATCGGTCTGTTAAATCCGATGGATCAAGTGATCACACTGGGCGGAGCATTTTATAATCTATTGATTGTTACGATCGGTAATATGATTGGCGGTATTGTGTTTGTGGCATTGCCGTACTATCTGGTTTCAAAGGAAAAATAATTAAGTAGGAAAGATAATATTCGACAAAATTACACAAAGTTTACAAAAATATATCGTGAATATTTCGACTATTGCAAAAAAATGTCTCAATCTTTAAAAAGAGGTTGAGATATTTTTTTGTTGGTGCTATAATAGTGACATATTTGGGGAATATTGGGAGGGAATATGAGAAAAATTAAAGCGGTGATAGTGACAGCACTGATGTGTCTGGTACTGAGTTTGGGAGTAAGCACGTTCGAAGCACAGGTTCAAGCTGCGTCACCTACCAATGTGATGAAGGCACCAAAAGCGAAAGCCGGTCGTTGGGTAATCAAATCCAATGGTTATCAGTATCGATTCAAGCATAATAATAAATATGCAAAGGATACCTGGCTGAAGATTGATGGAGAAGTTTATTGTTTTAAGTCTAATGGATATCTTCAGACCGGATGGAAAACATATAAAAATAAAAAATATTATTTTAATAAACAGGGACAGCTTCAGACGGGATGGAAGAAGATAGGGAAGAATAAATACTATTTTTCGAAATCAACAGGAGCAGCAACGACCGGAAAAGTAAAGATTGCATCTAAGTATTATTATTTTTCTACAAAAGGTGTGATGCAGACCGGTTGGAAAAAAATCGGAAAATATTATTATTATTTTAAAAAGAGCAATGGCAGTATGGCTGTGAATCAGAAGATTCCGGGAAGTAAGTTCTATGTTGATGAAAAAGGACGCAGATCTACTGCAGTCAGTGCGGCAAAACCGGATAAGGGATCTGGCTCTGATACTTTGACAGAAGGCGGCAGCGTAGATATTTTTGTAGGCGATTCCAGAACAGTCGGTATGGGAAATGCAATCGGGAAGAGCAGCAAATGCATTGCAAAAATTGGTCAAGGTTACGACTGGTATATTTCTACAGCGGAGCCGCAGTTAAAGAAAAAGCTGAAAAAAGATCCAACGGCTACTGTGGTAATCAATCTTGGCGTGAATGATGTGGATAATTACAACAAATATATTAGCCGTTACAAAAAACTGGTTACAAGCTTTCCGAAAGCAAAGATTTATTTTATGTCGATCAATCCGGTCGATTCCAAATATGACTGGGGAGGATTGAGCTGTTCGAAGATGAAATCCTGCATTAAGAAATTTAATGCGGCATTGGAAAAAGCGTTTCCGACCAGATATATTGACTGTCACACATACTTGACAAAGGATGGATTTTCTACTAAAGATGGTATTCATTATACGAATACTACCTATAAGAAAATTTATAATTATATTTTAGAACAGGTATAGAATGTCTGCCCTGCCGTATGACGGCGGGGCGGATTTATATCTGACAAGGATATTTTGTTGACAAAAGATGGAAAGTCAGTAAAATGGTTCTGAAAAAGTAGTTGACATAGAAATAGTTATATACTATAATATCTCAGTGTGTAAAAGTGTGTAAGCGTCCAGCCAAAGCCCCGGTAAGACGTTTTACCATAAATAAAACAGTGTAACTTTCCAGCACTGTCAGGTTAAATATTCAAGGAGGAAAACCAATGAAAACTTATATGGCTAGTCCATCAACGATTGAAAGAAAATGGTATGTAGTTGATGCTACTGGATATACATTAGGACGTCTGGCATCAGAAGTAGCGAAGATTTTAAGAGGAAAAAATAAACCGGTATTTACACCGCATCTGGACATGGGCGATTATGTAATCGTTACAAATGCACAGAATATTAAAGTGACAGGTAAAAAGCTGGATCAGAAGATTTACTATCATCATTCTGATTATGTAGGCGGTATGAAAGAAACCACCTTACGTGAAATGTTAAATAAGAAACCGGAACGTGTGATCGAACTGGCTGTTAAGGGTATGCTTCCGAAAGGACCTCTTGGAAGACAGATGATGACAAAACTTCATGTTTATACTGGTGCAGAGCATGCACATGCAGCTCAGAAGCCGGAAACGTTAACATTCTAATAAGGAGGTAAAATACATTGGCTAACGCAAAATATTATGGTACCGGAAGAAGAAAAAAATCTATTGCAAGAGTTTATCTTGTACCGGGAACAGGAAAAATTACAATTAATAAAAGAGATATCGATAATTACCTTGGACTGGAGACTCTGAAAGTAACTGTTCGCCAGCCGCTGGTAGCTACCGAAACAACAGATAAATTTGATGTACTTGTAAATGTTCGTGGTGGTGGTACTACTGGTCAGGCAGGTGCAATCAGACATGGTATCGCAAGAGCGCTTCTTCAGGTAGATGCAGATTTCCGTCCGACACTGAAGAAAGCAGGATTCCTGACACGTGATCCGCGTATGAAGGAACGTAAAAAATACGGTCTCAAAGCAGCTCGTAGAGCACCGCAGTTCAGCAAGAGATAATCAGCTGGATTTTTACAATCGAAAATGCTCAAAAACCCCGGAAAATCAAGGTTTTTCGGGGTTTTCTTTTGCCCAAAATCAGGGGGTGTCTGGAGAGTGTTTTACTGCTGTTTTCTGATGTCTATTTTTGAAAATGCTTCCTTAAATGTGATGCTGAGCAAATGATAAGGAATGAACCGTTTTGGCACAGTTTGACCAAATGTAATGCAGTTTATCCGATGAGACTGAATCGTACAGTGGCAAGAGGAATATTCTTTTTGTAAGCTATACTCAAAGGCAATGTCATTAAGTTAATAATTTTAATCGAAAAAGAAAAAGGAAAATGTCATGTGTAATTAAATTACACTTAGCATTTTCCTTTTTTGTGCATTATAAAAGCAGATGACATAATGCCATCTGTTCAATACCATATGAATACAACTGTCTATGAGATTCGGTATGTAAAACTCACAGCATTTTTGTTGATTTTATTTCGTTCAAAAGATCTTCCAGGTCGTATTGGCGATAAATATTTACTAATCATTTTTGCTAAAACAATGTCGCTTAGTTTTTCTTTAAAGAATTGATAGCAAACATGCATGGATTTGGCAAAATTTATGCGTTTGCCAGTGGGTACATCTTGTGAATAAGCAATTAATGCTGAAAAGTTATACATTATGAGCTTTGCATAGATTTCTTGAAACACAAAAGCTGTTTTTTTACTGTGTATACTTGCTAATCCAACATTATATTTAAGTTCTCGAAAGGCCGTTTCTATTCCCCAACGTAATCGATACAATTCTTTCAATATATCTACTGGGAAATCTTCACGAGATAAATTCGTATATAGTGTTTCATAGACAGAATCAGCAATTTCAAATCTGACAATTCTTATAGGTATATCATATAATTTATCCTCTTTAGGTTTTATATAATCAAATTTCGTGTGTGGCTGAATCCAACGATATCTGTTGGGATCTTTATTTATAAGAATTTTAGTTTGCTTTGTTTGTCTGCGAGTAAGCGTGATAAGCTGATCAATATCAAAAGTCGCACTTGGTGGAGCTTCGAATTTTATGCCATAGGATTCTTTTGAACGAATGATATAATTCCAGTTTTTTTCTTGACAATGAGCAATGTTATTAAAGGATTCATATCCTCTATCAGCAATAAGAATTACTTTATCTGATATGGTGGAATCATCAATCATAGAAACCAATGCTTTATGCTCATTCATACCAATTTTTGATTGTATAGACGCATCTACATAAACGTGCTGCAAAACATCATATAAGGCGTCCAGATGTAATAGATTATAACCTTTTGTAGAATCGGAACCATCAATAGCCAATAAGCGATAACCATTGTATAATGTATGTTTATCGCATTGAGATACCATTGTTTGAAAAATATGTTTTAAAGTCTCTGGTTTAATTTTATTTCTTTGTTGAACAAAAGCTGATACCGATACCGTTTTTTCTGAATATCCGAACCACTCTAACAGTTCCTTTCCCAAACTATTTCCACCCATGCCGATTAACATTTTAATAACTGTATATAAAGGCAATTTACGTGTGCGTGAAAAGTTTTTTTGTGGTTCATACACATATGTCGCTGGAGCAGACACTACTTCACACAATATATTTTCTAAAATCTGTTTAACATCTGTAGCTTTCATCGAGCAACCTCCTCAAAATTTATATTTCAAGGGGCGTAGCCCGCATTTTTTGACAGATTTGTCAAGCTTTTTATATGTGTATGGTACAAAAAAGAGAATTAAATTAATGACATTGCCTGCCCTATGGGTATAGTAAAAGAAAAACAGGAGTGAAAACCCATGAGTGACACATATTTTGATTTGCCCTCCCGCCTGGAGGATTCCTTCCCGGAGATCGACAGTGATATTGTGACTGACCTGCGGAAAACCAGCGAAGAATACGCGGACATTCAACAGCAGATCTCTGATCTGAAAAAGCGGTTTCCGTGTATTATGAAAGTGATGGAGGACAAAGGTGAGATCCATCTGACCGCAGAAGAACACGCTGCATTTGTCCAATGCCTTCGGTTGCTCCGAAAGATGGATGATATGGAGCGCCTGCAGCTTTACTTTCGTGGACATACGGATGCGGTGGCTTACCTCAAAAAAATCAAAGCAATCTGATTTTAGCGGCTCGGAACAATCCGGGCCGTTTTTTCATAGATGTCCTTGACTTTTTGATATGCGGATGTATAATATAAACAAAATTATCATAAAACATCTTATCATAAGGAGGCGTGAGTATGAAATTTATAGGTCGAAAAGCGGAACTGGAAAAGCTGAACACGGAATATGAGCGCGATGGCGGTTTCGTGGTCATCTATGGACGACGCAGAGTTGGCAAAACAACGCTGATCAAAGAGTTTCTGAAAAAGAAAACAGCCTTCTACTTCCTTGCAACGGAAGAACTTGAATCTCAGAGTATGAAGCGTCTGGCTGGCGTCGTTGCCCGTACAACGAAAAACTCATATCTGCAGAAAGCGGCATTTACGGATTGGCTGGATCTGTTCCAAGTGATTGCCGATTATAAACCGGAAGAAAAGAAAGTGCTGGTCATTGACGAGTTTTCGTACCTGGTAAAGACCAATCCGGCTTTCCCATCTATCTTACAGAACGCTTGGGATGAAATTCTGAAAGGCAGCAATGTGATGCTGATCTTGTCGGGTTCCCTGATCGGTATGATGCAGAAACATGCTCTGTCCTATGACAGTCCTCTGTATGGCCGCAGAACTGCACAGATGCGTCTGGCTCCGCTGCCGTTTACGGATATATATGCCGTTCAGAAAATGCCGTTTGAACAGGCAGTAGAACAGTATGCTGTAACGGGCGGTGTTCCCAAGTATCTGGAGTTTTTTGAGGATGACCGGGGACTTGAAGAACAGCTCAAAGATGCGGTTTTATCTAAAAGTGGATTTTTATATGAGGAGCCAAACTTCCTGCTGAAAAGTGAATCTGTTACAGCAGTGAACTATTTCTCCATCACCAAGGCAATTGCAGACGGAAACCACAAGCTGGGCAAGATTGCCGGTGTGCTGGGACAGGAAACTTCCGCTTTGACGCCATATCTGTCTACACTTGCGGATTTGGGCTTCATCGAAAAGAAAACGCCGGTAACAGAAAAGAACCCGGAAAAATCCCGTAAGGGACTGTATTTCATCTCGGATAATTTCATTCGGTTCTGGTTCCGCTATGTTTATCCCTATAAGGGTGAACTGGAACTGGACAATATGCAGATTGTTTTGGATGAAATCAGAAAAGACTTTGTAGAGAAATTCGTAGCATTTGCTTATGAGGACATTTGCAAAAATATATTTGCAGAGTTGTGTAAGAATGGGGAGATTTCTTTTGTGCCATCCCGTATCGGCTCCTATTGGCTGAATGATTACGACGGCGACACGGAAATCGATGTAATGGCGGTAGATCATCAGAACAAGCGGATATTTGCAGGAGAATGTAAATACCATGCAAAACCTGTGGATGTGCCCGTCTATTTTGCGCTGAAAAAAAAGGTTGATGGCGCTGCTGAAATTCGCAAGGCATATACGGGATATGATGTTATCTTCGGCGTGTTCAGTAAAAGCAGCTTTACGCAGCGTATGCTTGATACTGCAAAAGAAAACACCGGGCTGCTTCTGATCAATGAGGATCATTTGGTGTAATCTTTATTTCAGCAAAAATCGCACATTTGCAGATGCTTTCGGCCTTTGCTATGATTGTATAAAAGGAGGCTGAGGAGCAATGATTTATTTTACTGCGGATACGCATTTCGGTCATGCCAATGCAGTATGGATGTGTGGACGGCCCTATCCCGATGTTGAAGTCATGAATGAAGCGATGATTGCAGCATGGAATGAGCGTGTACATGGAAATGATACCGTATATATAGTGGGCGATATGTTCTTTCGCTGTGCTGACCCGGAAAGCATCTTAAAGCGGCTGAACGACAAGAAACGCCTGATTGTGGACAACCATGACGGTTCTTGGATGGGAAAGGTTGATTTGAATCGCTATTTTCTCAGTGTAGACCATCTTCTGGAGATTTCGGATGGAGTACATGCCCTGACACTCTGTCACTATCCAATGCTGACATGGAAACACGCAAGGCGCTCCTATATGATCCACGGTCATATTCATGCGGATACCAATGCGGATTTCTGGCCGCTGATCCGCTGCCGGGACAATGTGCTGAATGCCGGTGTGGATCTGAACGGCTACCATCCTGTTACCTTCGATGAACTGGTGGAAAACAACCAAAAGTTTAAGGCGGCACATAAAGAAGAGTAAGACGAATATCATAAGCGAGATTATCACAATTTAATATAGTATAGCAGTATGGACAACCGTGCCGTTATTACATAGCCGATTGGTTTTCTTCGGAGAATCAGTCGGCTATTTCTATGTCAGAACGGAGGTGACACAACTTGACCAACGAAGAATTGAACACAGAACGACCATTAAGACCAGTCAAGTCACGGCAAAGGCGGCGCAGAAATCCGCACAGGCGGCGGCAAAAGCTACTGCAGCGGCAGTAAAAGCAATTATCACGGCAACCAAAGCACTGGTTGCCGCGATTGCTGCAGGTGGGTGGATTGCCGTGGCTGTCATTGTCATTATCTGCCTGATCGGGCTGATTGTTGCTTCCTGCTTTGGGGTTTTCTTCTCCGGGGAGGACACCGGCACCGGGCAGACCATGCAGACGGTGGTGCGGGAGATCAATGAGGATTACGAAAACCAGCTTGACACCATCAAGTTCAATATCTCCTATGATGTGCTGGAAATGTCCGGCTCCCGTGCCGTCTGGCCGGAGGTGCTTTTCGTTTATGTGGTCAAGACCACCACCGACCCGGACAATGCTATGGATGTGGCCACAGTAGATGATTCCCGAAAGGCCATCCTGAAGGACATCTTTTGGCAGATGAATGAAATCTCCTCCGGACGGACACCAGCACGGAAACGGTAATCGAGGAATCGGACGACGGCAACGGCAACATTGTGGAAACCACAACCACCGTTACCCGAACCACACTGTATATCACGGTCAGCCATAAAATCGCCGAGGAAATGGCTGACCATTTTAATTTCAATGCCGACCAGCGTGCGCAGCTTGCAGAGCTATTGGCAGATGAAAACAATTCCCTGTGGTCGGCGGTGTTGTACGGAATCGGCGCCAGTGATGATGCGATTGTGGCCGTGGCCTTGTCGCAGGTGGGCAACATCGGCGGTGAGCCATATTGGTCATGGTATGGTTTCGAGGACCATGTGGAATGGTGTGCCTGCTTTGTGAGCTGGTGCGCCAACGAGTGCGGATATATCGATAATGGCGTTATTCCCAAATTCGCAGGCTGCGTGAACGGTGTCCAGTGGTTCAAAGACCGTGGCCAATGGGCTGATAACAGCATTGAGCCGACACCGGGCATGATTATTTTCTTTGATTGGGATTCCCCGAATGGATCCTCCGGCCCCCAGGACGGACAGTCCGACCATGTGGGCATCGTGGAAAAATGCGAAAACGGTATTGTCTATACCGTCGAGGGTAATTCCGGCGATAGCTGCCGGCAGAGACAGTATCCTGTGGGGTACTATGAGATCCTGGGTTACGGTATTCCTGCGTATCAAACAAAACACCCTGATATGTGGATTGAAATAGCTAACCAGATGGTTGGGTATAGCAATCACATATCAGGGGAGACTTTTCAGAAGTGTGCCGCTATTCTTTTCATATATAAACAAGAATGTGAATACTTTATTGCACGAGTCTGAACCCTCTTCCATTCATTTTTCTGTGCGGCTCAGATCTGCCACTACATTGTAGCCTCTCACAGATTGTAAGGTTTCTGTTTCAGCACAGACATTTCTAAAAAACATCTTGACAAACGCTTTGCGACTGGGTATACTATGCATGGTTAGTTTTTACTAACCACTACTTTTGAACGATAGTTAGCATATGCTAACAAGAAGGCATAAAGACGCCAAAAAGAAATGGATGGTGATACATATGACATTGAAGATTGCAGTCGAAGGCAAAGAATACATCATCCAGGGAATTGAAACGGACGATGAAGAGCTGAATGCTTTCCTCTTCTCCCTTGGATGCTACATCGGAGAGCAGATTACAGTCGTTTCCCACATGAAAAACAGCTGCGTTGTTTCAATCAAGGATGGAAGGTACAACATTGATCATCAGTTAGCAGACGCCATTCTGATCTAAAAAACGGTGGCAGCCTGTTCTTCACCACCCAGCTGCTGGAGTTGGGCATCCCCGTGGTGGTTGCCCTAAACAAGAGCGACATTAACGAAAAGAAGGGCACGAAAATTGATATTCAGAAGCTGAGCGAAAAGCTTGGATGCCCTGTGATCAACACGGTTTCCACTTCCGGCGACGGCCTGAAGGCTGTGATGGAAGCGGCCGCAGCCCGGGCCGGCAAAACGCAGAAAGCGCCTTACCATCAGGGAGAGATCGATCTGAACGATAAGGCCGCTGTTGAAGCGGCTGACCGCAAACGGTTTGATTTTGTCAACAAGATCGTTCCTGCTGTGGAGACACGTAAGATTCTTACCAAGGATAAAACCGCGGAGATGCCATTGATAAGGTTCTGACCAACAAGTGGCTGGGTATTCCCATTTTCGCAGTTGTCGTGTTCCAGATTTCTCAGGTTTGGGTCGGTGCGCCCATTGCCGACTGGCTGGTAGGCATTCTTGAGGAATTCCAGGGCTTGGTCGGAGAGCAGCTGGGCGATGCCAATCCGCTGTTGTCCGCTCTGGTGGTTGACGGTATGATCGGTGGCGTGGTTGCTGTTGTCGGCTTCCTGCCTCTGGTCATGGTCATGTATTTCCTGATCGCCCTTTTGGAAGACTGTGGCTATATGTCCCGCGTTGCGGTGGTGCTCGATTCCATATTTAAGAAGGTCGGCCTCTCCGGCAAGTCGGTCATTCCCTTTGTCATCACCATCGGCTGTGCCGTCCCCGGCATTATGGCCAGCCGCACCATCCGCAACGATCGTGAGCGCCGCGCCACTGCCATGCTGGCTCCCTTCATGCCCTGCGGCGCAAAGATTCCCGTGATTGCGCTGTTCGCCGGTGCGTTCTTTGATGATGCCGGTTGGGTCAGCACGCTGATGTATCTCAGCGGCATCGTTCTGATTTTCCTGGGCGGCCTTCAAGTCCATGTGCTCCCGCGGCTGGGCTTACATCGTAAAGGCCACCACCATCATCCTGCTGTGCAACACCGCCGTGCAGATCATGCAGACCTTTGACTGGAGCTTCGGTGTGGCTGAAACCGCCGACGCTTCCATTCTGGCTACCATTGCAGGTTCCTTTGCTTATCTGCTTGTGCCCATTGTAGGTGTTCTCAGCTGGCATCATGGCCATTACCAAGATTGCGGCTCTGGCTTACCTGATGTTCAACCTCTATACGCCCCTTGCTTCGCTGCCATCGGCGCCATGAACTCTGAAATGAAGAGCGGCAAGTGGGTTTGGGCCGGCATCGGTCTGCAGCTGGGTGTGGGTTACAGTGTTGGTTATCTGGTTTACACCATTGGCACGCTGATTACCGCGCCTGCTTCGCACCAGGTTGTCCCCGCCATTGCCGGCGCGGCTGTTGTGTTGGTGTTTGCGGCAGTTGTGATTGGTCTGATTCGCAAGACTGATCGTCAGATGAAAGCCAAATATGCTCTGAGTGCGAACTGATCATCAAGGGAGGTAAAAGCTGAATGGTGGATTTCATTCTCATCGTGGTACTTGCGGCCATCATCGGCGGCATTATCCTCTATCTTTACCGTGCGAAAAAGCGTGGCGAAACCTGCATCGGCTGCCCGCACGCAAAAAATGCGGCGGACACTGCAGCGGCGGCTGTCATTCTCATGCAGGAGAACCTCATTAAAAGATACATGCGCATAGGGGATGCGCACAGGTCGTTCGCATCCCCTATGTGATCAAGTAAGGAAAGTATATCAAAATGCAGAATTACATCATCATTGCCATCATTGCCGTAATCGCGGTCATTGGTCTGCGTTCTGCCATTCGGCATTTCAAAGGACAGGGCGGATGCTGCGGCGGCAGCGACTATAAACCCAGGAGAAAAAAGCTGCACCACGTAAAATATCAGAAGATCTTCCAGGTAGAGGGTATGCACTGTAAACACTGTAAAAGCAGAGTGGAAGAAGCGGTGGGTGACATCAAAGGCGTAGCCGGAAAGGTGAATTTGAAACAGGGTTTGCTGACCGTTTCCTATGCAGAGGATGTGGCAGACGATGTCATCAAAGCCCGGATCGAACGGGCCGGGTATCAGGTCGTATGATTCTTTCGGGGCTTTTTTTCAGAACAAAACCGGGCCCTGGATTTCCGGGACCCGGTTTCTTAGCGCTTAATGTGTTGTTTGATCGTCTGAAAAGATTGATCGCTAATCACATGTTCGATCCGGCAGGCGTCTTCAACGGCAGTTACCCGGTCTACGCCCAAGTGGACGAGTACATCCGTCAAAACCGTGTGCCGCTCGTAGATCTTTTCCGCAATCTCGCGGCCTGCTTCCGTAAGCGAGAGGAAGCCGTTCTCATCGGCTGTCACATAGCCGCCATTTTTCATAAGACCCATGGCACGGCTGACACTGGGCTTGGAATATCCCATATATTCACCCACATCAATGGCGCGGGCATAGCGGCTTTCCAATGACAGGATATAAATCGTCTCCAGATACATTTCTCCCGATTCCTGCAGATGCACGAGATATCCCCCTTTTCATGTGCGTATTGCGTGATCTTAAAATCATCATCAGGATAACACAGACTTGCTTTTCGTTCAAGAGCGGGAGTAAAAAAACACCTCATCAGGAGAACCAAATGATGTTTATAAAATCAGAAGAGACGCAGCTTGTCTGCGCAGAATGTTGGGAGAACAATCCGGACTGCGAAGTGCACCGCTTACTCAATACGGACGGAGAAGTGCTGATTCGATGCTATCAGGTGTTTCCCGGAATCACGCTGGAATATCATGATATTCATGCCAGAAGCTCTATTATTGACACAGAGCCGAAGGATGCCATATTTGAAATACGGCATTGTAGAGAAGGGCGAATGGAAGGAAGCAGTTCGGATGTATTTTACTATATGGAACCTGGAGATTTGGCAATTTGCAGACCGGAAACCGAATGCCATTGCCGTTATTATCCGCTTAGCCATTACCATGGAATTACGATTACCGTTGATGTGAAGCAGGCACCTCACTGCCTGTCCTGTTTCCTGGATGATGTCAATGTTCAGCCCGAATTGTTGATGCAGAAATTCTGCACCGTTCCTGCTGCGTTTGTCGCTCGCTCGCAACCATCAGTGGAACACATATTTTCGGAGCTTTATTCCGTCCCGGCGCAAATCAGAAAGGGTTATTTCAAAGTCAAGGTTTTGGAACTGTTTCTTTTTTTAGCGTGTATAGATCCTCATACCGATGAGCTCGCCAGACGCAGTTATTCCAACAATCAACGGCTGTTGGCAGTGCAAATCTCCCGATATTTGACGGAACATATGGATAGCCGGATAACGCTTGACCAGCTGGCGGATCGCTTTCTTGTGTCTGCCACGCAGATAAAATCCAGTGTAAAAAGTGTATACGGTACATCTGTGTACAATTACATACGCATGCAAAAAATGCAGTCTGCTGCAAAAATGCTGAGGGATACGGAGCTTTCCGTATCGGAGATCGCAGGACGCTTTGGTTACGATAATGCCAGCAAATTTGCAGGGGCGTTCAAAACGGTCATGGGAACAACACCAAAAGAGTATCGCAACGCGCCAATTGAAACGGATGTGTTTGCGTGACATAGTGACCTTCTGCTTTGCATTAAAAAGGGGGTGAGATGATGAAAGCCCATAAGTTTTGGGCATGGGCAGCTGTTTTCAGTATGCTCATGGTTATGCTCACCGGTTATAAACATAAATAATGGTAGTGTCAAGTAATCTATGAAAAATTGAGCCGAAAAAAACAGGCTCAAATGAACCTTGAAAATTGCAGATATGTTAGTAATTGGCAGTGTACGCCACCCTTGACGGCGCACCAAAACAATGCT
>JBMNRF010000044.1:0-15085 GCA_050944495.1 Marvinbryantia sp. | reverse complement strand
TGACAAAGTTTCTGCTGTCTGATTAGGTGTTGTGTCCATATTTACTTTTCAAAACCACCTCTTACGATGGTTTATTTGTCATGTCCTTTATTCTTTGGCTGTCCTCTACTTATTTGTTTCAAACTTTTTCCTCCCTCGTCAGCCTTAGCTAAGCTTTTCTTTATCATATCACATACAGAGCGAAAAGTGGTGCGCAGAGAGCGCACTCTGTTTTTATTGATACTGAATTGAGAACGATGCATGGGACAGTTGTTCTTGTGCCAAGGGTTGGTTTTGTTTACTCAGTTTTAGAAGCGTGAGCCAAGGACAATCTAACAGTGGGGTAAGATCCATAAGGGGATTATTCCGTAAATCAATATCTGTTATTGTGGGGAGTTGTGGCAAAAAAGACAAATCGCTCACTCCAGTTTCCCCAAGATTTAGTAAACGTAGATGCGGCAGTTGTGCAAGCGCTTCGGGGTGAGAGATAGTGCTACCATATAGATCCAGCTCTTGGAGTTTTTGAAATCTCACAAAATAGGACAGATCAACCTTTGGTGTAGAATATAGCCGTAGCTCTACCAGATTGGTAACTCCTATTAATGTTTCTACTGCTCCGCTGGGAAGCTCCCCTACAATCAGACGGGAGAGATCGGAACAAGACTTCAGTGGGGAAAAATCTGTGATCCAGTTACCGCGCACATTGAGGGATTGGATGCTGCTCTCTTCAAAGAATTCTAACGTGGTTATGCCGGTAGTCTCCAGTGTTACATCTTGCAAAGCGGTCAGTCCAGCTAACACTTCTGCAGAACGCACAGGATTTTCGCCCAGATCCAGTACTTGAAGCTTTGTTAAACCAGACAGTGGGGCTAAATTTGAAATCTGATTTCCTGTAAGACTGAGATATTCCAGAGGTAGATTAGATAAGGGGCTCAAATCGGTAATCTGTTGATAATCCAGTATCAGCACCTGCAAATTGGTACACTGAGACAATAGTGCCAGATCATTGTCGCTGATATCCCCATGGGCGATTTTGAATGCATAGTGGTCATGATTAGAATCTATCAGTTCTTCATGTTCCCGGAGGGTACCAATCGGCATTTGCCCACATACCAGCAGTTGTTCCACCTCGCTGAGCCGCTCTATGGGAATGGGCATTCCCTCATCCAATTGCAATTCCTGGCGAAGAGCTGCCTCTAACAGAGAGGACTTTGGTTGAATCTTTGTAGCAGAGTCCCGGAAAAGGCCAAGAAGAATTGTCATACAAAGCATACCGATACCAGCTATGGCGATCCGACGCTGCCAACGATATTTCAGAGCCCGGTATACTGATTGAATAGAGGAATAGCGGTTTCGAGGGTCGAAAGCAGTACAGCGTCGGATAATGCGGCCTAAAGAACCTGAGAGAACATTTGAGGATGGAGAGGTAAAAGTACCCGTACATAAAAAGCGCATGAGTATTCCCAAACTGTAGATGTCTGAACGCTGATCCGTTTGCTGATATCCAAATTGCTCTGGTGGGGCAGTTATCTGAGTGCCCATGCATACAGTATCCAACTTTTTCT
This sequence comes from Marvinbryantia sp., assembly GCA_050944495.1. GTDB lineage: Bacteria > Bacillota > Clostridia > Lachnospirales > Lachnospiraceae > Marvinbryantia. Next base: position 13,541 of record JBMNRF010000044.1, on the reverse strand, counting down.
CAGGCCGATGGCGGCGGGCGACACCTAAGTCTATGAGATGACAACAACCAGACGAATCTAAAACTACATTCTGGGGTTTCACATCCCGGCATATAACTGGCGGACACTGGCTGTGAAGATAGTGCAACACCTGACAAAGAGATAGAGCGATTGATCGTACTTCGTCTGAGGAAAGGGAGCCTTGGGATGTCACTTGCTCATAAAGGCTAATTCCCTCCACATATTCTCGAACCAGATATTCCGCTTTTTCCCATTCTAAATAAAACAGAGGAGTGGGAATTTGCGGGTGCCTCATCTCATGCAACAAATCATATTCTTGCCTAAGGGTATCTTCACGGCCCACAGACTGAATCTTTAATATAGCCAGCCAGCCGGCACGATCCTGAATAAGATATACCTGTCGCTCTCCATCCTTTAAGCAGGATAAAATATGATACTGACTGCTTAAAAGAGGGGGAAGGATAAGCGTGTCTAACACTTGAGCTTGATATTCCTGTAAAAATTTTTCTCTCACATTCATATCAACGCTCCTTGTCAAAGAGGCTTCGTTCCGGCAAGGAGGAAATTAACTCTTCGGTTTCCGAAAGGGTCATTTTTTGATTGAGCGCAAAAATGACTGCGGCATCCCGACGCACTTTGGGATAGAGCGCCCCACATCCGCCTACCGCCAGCAGTCGTTGAGTTTCTTTTAGAGAAAGCTGTACAATCAGGGCTGTACGCAGTAGGATATTCCGTCCAGGTGTTCGTTCTCCTCTCAGGACTTGATAACCATAGGACTTGCTGATATCTGCAGCAGCGATCCATTCTGGAGCTGATATTTTCGCTTTCACTAATATTTCACGCAAAAGCCGGGCGCAGGTAGGTGTCGTTTGTTTTTGATGTAAAAAAGCCTCACCATTTTTACGATTGCTCAGTTTGTGAAACAATGTACTTGTGGTTTCCATCATCTGTTCCTCTCCTTTAAGAATTGTATTTATTATAACATACTTGTTGGTGATATATCTTCAAATTTCTGAGAATGCTATCTGCGGTGACAGCAAAAGAAAAACTCTATGTAACGGATTCGTCCATTCACATAGAGTTTTCTTATTTCATGTCCTCATGGCATAGGTCGGTTTCCTTTTAATAATTATCGTGGACTTTCCGGATTTTTCTGCAGTTTCCGGCATGCGATTACACCGACCATGAGCAAAATCGGGAATATGATTGCAGCAAGAATACCCATTTTCAGATTGTCTTCAAAGTGACTGGAGATCATACCGACAAGAGTTGGGCCACCGGAACAGCCGAGGTCGCCGCCAAGTGCCAGAAACGCAAACATAGCGGTACCGCCACGACTTAAGGCGGCAGAAGCTTTGCTGAAAGAACCCGGCCACATGATTCCGACGGAAAGTCCGGTTACGGCACAGCCAATCAGTCCGACAATGGGACTTGGAACAAAGACAATACACAGATAAGAAAGTGCACAGAGGATACTGCTGAAGATCATAAAGTGATCCAGATCAATGCGATCACCATATTTTCCGTAAAACGCACGGGAACTTCCCATCAGAATAGCAAAAGCCATCGGACCAGCCAAATCTCCAACGGTTTTGCTGACACCAAGTCCAAGCTCCGCAAACGTAGAAGCCCATTGGCTGACTGCCTGTTCACTGGCTCCGGCACAGACCATCATCAGCATCAGTATCCAGAAAATTTTCATGGAAAAGAGTTCTTTTAGGCTCAGCCCTTTTTCGCCGTCCTCAATCAGAGTGGCAATTGGTACCTTGGTAAAGAAAAGAGCGTTTGCTGCAGGGATGAGTGCCCACAAACAAGCCATGATCCACCATTTATCAATGCCGAAGATACGGAAAAAGATGGTGGAAAGCAGGACAACGCCGACATGTCCCCAGCAATAAAAAGAATGCAGCAGGCTCATGGCGGCCTCTTTATTATCTGTCGGACAGGCTTCCACAACCGGACTTACCAGTACTTCCAGAAGTCCGCCGCCAATGGCGTAAATCATGACAGAGAGCAGCAGTCCGATAAATGGATCGGTAAAAAGATTTGGCAGAAATGTCAGAAAGACCAGACCCGCGGCTGCGAATATATGTGCGGCTACCATAGAAATACGGTAACCGATCTTATCAATAAAAGTGACAGAGATAAGATCGACCAGAAGCTGCAGTCCGAAGTTGATTGTGATCAGCATCGTGATTTTGGTTAAAGGGATACCGAAGCTGGAATGAAATGTCAGAAACAGCAGCGGCACAAAATTGTTTACGATTGCCTGCGTGATGTATCCGATAAAGCAGGCGATAATGGTTTTGTTGTAATTGTTTTTCATAATCAGTGACTCCCATACATAGTGAATAAAGGAATATTTCCGACAGCGAGACAAATCGGAATATGCCGAGATGTAGTATATCATAAGATTGCCTGCAGGTATATTCTTTTTTGAATTATGGCGTGAGAAATTTTCATTGTGAAAAAGGATAAAAAATGGTATAAAGTAGGTAATTTATAAAAACGGAGTTAGGAGGAATCAGAAAATGAATCTGGAAAGATTTGCACAGCGTGCACAAAAATTGGGTGTTTTGGGAATCACCGTGACACAGAACGGAAAGGAAATTGCAAAACAATTATGGGATGATGAGTGTCGCAGAAATGTATACTCTGCCTCAAAGAGTGTCACTTCCTGCGCAGTTGGTATGGCGATTGCAGAAGGACGAATGTCTCTTGACGAGAAGATTACAGATGCGTTTGCAGAAGATTTGCCAGAAAAAGTGAGCGAGCATCTGGCAAAGGCAACGGTACGTGATTTGCTAACGATGTGCCTTGGACAAAAAGACGCGCACTTGATGGGAGGACAGCGTCCGTTTTATCAGGAAAAAGACTGGGTAAAAATGAGTCTGGCGATTCCATTTGAGTATGAACCAAATACTCAATTTGTTTATAATAACGTCGGACCGTATCTGGCAGGTGTTCTGGTGCAGAGAAGGACGGGATGTAATCTGGTGGATTATTTAATGCCTCGTTTGTTCGAACCGCTGGGTATCTGGAAACCAACCTGGGAGACAGACCCACAAGGATATACGTTTGGAGCAGGTGGACTGATGCTGAACCTTCCGGAACTGCATCGTTTTGGACTCCTTTATCTTCAGAACGGAAACTGGAATGGACGACAGCTGATTGATGAAAACTGGGTACGGGAAAGCACCAGAAAACAGGTAGAAAATGGAGAGTACGGATATGGATATTTGTTCTGGGGCGGCCCGGAAGGAACTTTCCGTGCAGACGGAAAATATTGTCAGCTCTCTATTATCAGCAGAGAAAAAAATGCGGTGATCACCATTGTGGCTGAGTGCAGGGACGGAAAAGCACTGCAGGATGCGATTTTCGAAGAGGTATTTCCGCAGTTGTAAAGATGCATGATTTCGACAATAGAAAGGATCAGTTATGCAGAATATTTTACTTGTCGAGGATGATAGAACCATTGTAGAAAATCTTGCTGAATTTTTAAAAAGAGAAGGCTTTCAAGTGACGGCTGTTTCCGGACAGACGGCGGCGCTGAAAGCGCTGGAGACGCAGCCGTTTGAACTGGTTCTTCTGGATGTGACTCTGGCAGAGGGAAATGGCTACAGCACTTGTACGGCCATTAAATCACACTATGAGATTCCGATTATTTTTCTAACCGCGCTCGGGGATGAATTCAGCGTTGTCACAGGACTTGATATGGGGGCGGATGACTATATCAGTAAGCCGTTCCGACCACGGGAACTGGTGTCGCGCATGAAATCTGTGCTGCGCCGCAGCGGGAAAACACAGTCTGTCATTCGCATCGGTGAGCTGACGGTGGATACCGAGAAGGCACTGGTGCGAAGAGGGCAGGAGGAATTGTTTCTTTCTGCTCTGGAATACCGTCTGTTGCTGATTTTCTTGAATCACCGTGGACAGGTATTAACAAGAACGGCGCTTTTGGAGGAAATCTGGGATGCGGCAGGAGAGTTTGTCAATGACAATACACTGACGGTTTACATTAAACGTCTGCGTGAAAAAATAGAAAATGATCCAGCAAATCCGCAGCTTTTACTGACTATGCGCGGAATCGGCTATAAGCTGGGGGAATAAGATATGTGGATGTTTTTTGTGGGACTTGTCCTCGGAGCAGTTCCGGCAGGTATTTTTTATTTGCAAAAAGAAAGACAGCGCCGCCGAATATGCAGATTGAACAGTGAGATTGATGAGATTTTGCACGGCAATACGCGTCTGGAGCTGACACAGTTCCGGGAAGGTGAGATTGCGATTCTGCGTGATGAAATTTATAAAATGACGGTGTGCTTGCGGGAGCAGGCAGAACGTTTAAAAGAAGATAAAAAAGAATTGGCAGATTCTCTGGCCGATATTTCGCATCAAATCCGCACACCGCTCACCTCGCTGAATCTGATGTGTGCGCGTCTTTCGGCAGAACTGCAGGGGGCAGAGCAAAAACAACTTGTGCGTAACATGCAGCAGATGCAGAGCCGCATTGATTGGCTGGTGACAACGCTTTTGAAGATGTCAAAGCTGGAGGCGGGGACGATTACTTTTCATATGGAAGAGATTGCTGTGAGTAAACTGATCAAGCAGGCCGTGGAACCGTTTCAGATCGCGCTGGAAATCCGGGAAATTGAAATATGGCAGCAAGGAAAGGAGATTTTTTTCTGTGGAGATCCGGCATGGACGCAGGAAGCGCTCGGCAATGTATTGAAGAATTGTCTGGAATATACGCCAGATGGCGGAAAAATTAGAATTTCCTGGGAGGAGAATCCTTTGTATGTGCAGATTACAGTGCAGGATAACGGACCGGGGATTCCGGAAGCAGATCTTCCGCATCTGTTTGAACGCTTTTATCGTGGACAGAATGCCGGAACAGGTGGAGTTGGTATCGGACTTTCCCTTGCGCAGATGATCGTTGCCCGTGAAAATGGTGTGATCCGTGTTTCTAATTGTGCGGAAGGCGGCAGCTGTTTTATGATACGATTTCACAAGGGAATCATATAGTGACAGAATTGTCATTTTAAAGTCATGTGGATGTCATTCATGGAGTTTATACTGAAAACATCAAAAGAGAAAAACAGGGAAAGGAGTATAAAATCCATGGAAATTTTAAAAGTGGAACATTTGACGAAAACATACGGTACGGGTGAAAATCAGGTTTGTGCTTTAAACGATGTGTCATTTTCAGTGAATAAGGGGGAATTTGTTTCGATTGTCGGCGCATCCGGCAGCGGAAAATCAACACTGATCCATTTGATTGGCGGGGTGGACAGGCCGACGAAGGGAAAGGTTTTTGTAGATGGGAAGGATGTGTATCAGCAAAAAGAAGAAGCACTGGCGATTTTCCGACGCAGGCAGGTGGGGCTGATCTATCAGTTTTATAACCTGATTCCGGTACTGGATGTGGTGGAAAATATGACACTTCCGGTGCTGATGGATGGTCGTGAGGTAAATGAGGAACGTCTGGAGGAACTGATGCAGATCCTTGGTTTGCAAAATCGGGCGCATCACTTGCCGAATCAGCTTTCCGGCGGACAGCAGCAGAGGGTATCGATCGGTCGGGCTTTGATGAATGCTCCGGCATTGGTGCTGGCGGACGAACCGACCGGAAATCTCGATACAGCGAATAGCTGTGAGATTATGCAGCTTCTGCGATATTCCAATCAGAAATACCGTCAGACGATGATTGTAATTACACATGATGAGGATATCGCACTGCAGGCAGATCGCGTCATCGAACTGGAAGATGGGCGAATTGTGCGAAATGAGGTGATCCGTCGATGAGAGGAAAACATATTTTTCGAACAATTACGCTTCGGACGATGCTGCAAAACCGCACACGTACGGTTGTGACGATTATCGGCGTGATCTTATCTACGGCCATGATCACGGCGGTGACGACATTTGCCGGCAGCTTTCTGGGCTTTCTGGTGGATTATGAAAAAAAGATAGATGGAAACTGGCATGTAACTGCCTGGGATCTGCCGCAGAAAGAGGCGGAAGTACTGAGAAAGAATGAAAAAGTAGAAACGGTATCAGAAATACAGAATCTCGGTTTTGCCAGGTGGGAAAACTGTATGTCTGGTGGAAATTCGTGGGGATATCTGCGCATCAAAAGTCTTCCGAAAGAACAGGCAGATATGTTTCCGATTCAGCTGTATTCCGGACGGATGCCGGAAAATGATGCGGAAATCCTGTTGCCGCGTTTTTTGCCGAGCAACGAACCGGAGGATAATCAAACAGAGATTGGCGATATAATGGAACTGGAAATCGGTGATCTGTATACCAAGGACGGGACAGCAGTAACATACAAAACAGATGTCTCCGTAATGAAACCGGGAGAGGAAGAACTGCGGGATACACATAAAAAAACATTTACTGTGACCGGTTTTTATGAATCCGGTTATTACCACGGAGCATATGAAAATACGAATGGTCTGGCATTTGAGGTATTCTGCGGACCGACAGAACCTCAGAAAAAATGTGATCTTTATATGCTTCTGAAAAAACCGCAGGACTCCTTTACTTTTGCGGACGAAGTGGCTGCGGAAAATTGTTCGGTGCAGATTAACTACAGCCTTCTGCGCTGGATGGGAGTGTTTCCGAATGATAATGCCACGGCTGTGATGATTGGTTTGTTTAGTCTGATCACTGGAATTATCATGGTAGGGGCGATTTCGTTGATCTACAATGCGTTTTCCATTTCCGTGCGTGAACGGACAACACAGTTCGGACTGCTTTCATCTATTGGGGCAACGCCGAAACAGCTGAGGCAGACGCTGATGTATGAAGCGGTTTTTGTGAGTATGGCAGGAATTCCGATTGGTGTACTTTGTGGAATCATCGGAATCGGTATTACCCTCCATTATATCAGTTTTGGGATTACCGCAATGGTACACGGGGTTCAGGAGCAGATTGCTTTGCGACTTCCGTTACCGATTCTGATATTGACAATATTGCTGGCAGCTGTGACGATTGTGATTTCCGCGTGGGTGCCGTCGAGGAGGATCCGTCGGATTTCTCCGATGGAAGCAATTCGTGCCAGCAAGGATATTTGTATTACGTGCAGACAGGTGAAAACCGGAAAAGGTATACTGAGATTATTTGGAGTTCCGGGAATGCTGGCGCAGAAAAATTATAAGAGAGACCGCAGGAAATACCGTACGACGGTTTTTTCACTGACAATGAGTATTGTCTTGTTTGTTTCTGCGGTAACAATCAGTGATTCTTTGACGAATACCGGTACACTTGTCCTGGAAGCACCAGAGATGGAACTGAAGTTTACGGTTTATGAAGACGTACTGGATGAAAAGGAGCAGACGGAAGCACTGGAGAAAATCCCGGAACTGCTTGCGGAACATCCGGAGGTAAAGAAAACTTATGCGTATCGGGAATGGTATCAGTTTTTGAATGTGGAGCCGGAATTGCTTGCGAAGCAGGTGCGCGGCAATATGCTGGAGGCAAGTGGGAAACCCGTTCTGGATGTACAATGCATTTTTGTGCCGGAAGAGCAGTTTGCAGAGCTTTTAAAGAATGCGGGAGTAAAGACAGAGGACTGGTGGGAGGATGGTGCGGCAAAGGCACTTTTGTATGATTATCGTAAGTATTTTAATCCGCAGACGCAGCGATATGAAAGGATGCAGCTTTTTGCAGAGAAACTCCCGGAAAAATGTCAGATTGGAAATATCTCGTCAGAATCGAGGCAAGAGGGAGACGAGTGGATCGACCAGTTGGTATATACGGCAAATTTCAGCGTTTCCCCTGTGGCAAGGATTGACTGTCTGCCGGAAGGAATTATAGATAATTATGAGTTGCAGCCGTATTTGATTCTGCCTGTAAGTGTACTGGATTCGTTGAAAGCAGAAGAATTGTGGAATGTATCGCATTGCTTTACGGCAAAAGCCAGGGATTACCGGGCAGTCTATGAGGAAATGGAAAAGGAACTTCAGGCAAGAAAGCTGACAGATCGGGGAGGGGTTTATCTGGTGAATCTGATGGATTCCTATGAGCGAGACCACAATTTCTTGTTAGCTATCAATGTACTTTGCTTTGGATTTACGACATTGATTTCTCTAATCGCGCTGGCAAATGTGTTTAATACGATTTCCACAAATCTGCTGCTGCGAAGAAGAGAGTTTGCAATGCTGCGTTCTATGGGGCTTTCTCCTAAGGACAGCAGAAAAATGCTTTTGCTGGAGAGTGTAAGCTGCAGTCTGCGTTCCATTGTATACGGAAGCGTGCTTTCCACAGGAGTTACGTTTCTGACCTGGAATATCATCCGGCTGGGAGCAGATAATACGTTTCGTGTTCCGGTAAAACCGCTGCTTGCCGCTGCGTTAGTAGTGTATTTGGTGGTGGCGGGAACGATGGCGCTGACGATGCGAAAAATTAATAAGACTACAATTTGTGAAGAATTGAAAATGAACTGAACTGAATTACAGCCGATCCGGGAAACATTTCTGATCCCGGATCGGCTGCATCTATTTTATTTATAAACTTCCTTTCTGGATGTGAGAGTGAAAGCAGTGCCGCGCACAGCCGAAAACTTAGTGTGATGCCGCGAAAACTTTCTTCTGCTGCATCCGGACTCGGAAGATTGTCGTTTGTCGAAGCCGCTCCAATACCCGCGCGCGCTTTATGCACCGTTGCGGCTTCATTTAAGATACTTAGAGTATAACGCTGGTTTGTGTCCAAAACTTGTTGCAAATCGAAAATATTTCTTAACGATTTATTGTTAAATTTTAAATGAAAAAGATATTGACATATGTTCATAATAAGCGTATGCTCAAATCATAGACGCAAGTTCATTAAGGATCAGGTCTCGGAAAGGAGGAACTATGGCCAGGCCGCAAAAATGCAGGTGTATCTGTTCAAAGCCAAAGATAACAGAGTTTATTCCAAAAGGAAATCTAACATTGGAATCGATCAATCTGACATACGATGAGTATGAAGTAATCCGGTTATTAGATTTTGTAAACTTGACACAACAGCAATGTGCGATTAAGATGGATATTTCTCGCCCGACGGTAACCAGAATTTACAATGAAGCGAGACGAAAGATTGCGCAGGCACTTGTGAACGGAAACGGTTTGACGATCAGCGGAGGAGATGTGATCGTATGTGAAAAGATGCGCCCGGAATGTGTAGATGAGAAATACTGTTGTCATAAACAGCAGGAATAAGCAAGAAATGTATTATATGTATTATAATAAGTAATAATCTGCAACTATTCATTGTTCAGAATGAAAAGGAGAACAAAGATGAAAGTATTAATTATTGGAGGCGTAGCTGCAGGAACAAAAGCAGCGGCAAAAGTAAAAAGACAGGACAGAAGTGCAGAAGTAATCGTATTGACAAAAGATAAAGACATTTCTTATGCAGGCTGCGGACTGCCCTATTATGTTGGAGGTCTGATTGAAAGCAGAGAGGAACTGATCGTTAATACACCGCAGAAGTATGCAAATCTGACGGGTGTAGAGGTAAGAACTGGAAAAGAAGCAATTGCTCTTAATGCGGATAAAAAAGAAGTAACGGTAAAAGATGTGCAGACACAGGAAGAAGAATGTTACACGTATGATAAACTGGTTATTGCAGTCGGCGCTTCACCGGCAGTCCTTCCGGTAGACGGCATGAATCAGAACGGTGTATTTAAGATGCGCACGCCGGACGATGCAGTAAATATCCGTGCTTATACAGAAGAACATCAGGTAAAAAAAGCAGTGGTGATCGGCGCTGGATTTATCGGCTTGGAAGTGGCGGAAAACTTAAAGACAAAGGGTGTACAGGTAACTGTCATTGATTTTGCATCGCAGGTATTGCCGAATATTTTGGATCCGGAAATGGCTGCTTATGTAAAGAAACATCTGCTCAGAGAGGGAATCCGTGTGATTACCGGAACAAAGGCAGAGGCGGTGCTTGGAAACGGAAGTGTAACCGGAGTTAAGACAACGGCTGGTGTGTTGGGCTGTGAACTTTTGGTCGCGGCTGCAGGCATTCGCCCGAATACCGATTTTCTGGCAGACAGCGGTCTGGAAATGTTCAGGGGTACTATTCTGACAGACGGGGAAATGAAGACGAATCTGGAAGATATCTATGCGGCAGGAGACTGCGCGATGGTGACCAATCGTATTACCGGAAAACCACAGTGGTCGCCAATGGGATCCTCTGCAAATATGGAGGCGAGAACATTGGCACAGGTAATTACCGGAACGCCGAAGAGATATCCGGGTGTTCTTGGAACCGGCGTGGTAAAACTTCCGGGGCTGAACGTTGGCCGTACCGGTCTGAATGAGGAACAGGCAAAAGCGGCTGGATTTGATGTTATCACGGTAGTTGCGCCAACAGATGACAAAGCACATTATTATCCGGATGCAGGATTCTTTATTACAAAACTGATCGCAGATCGGGCAACGCATAAACTTCTGGGCGCACAGATACTTGGTCCTGGTGCGGTAGATAAAATGGTAGATATTGCGGTAATGGGCATTAATATGGGGGCAGTTCTGGAAGATTTTGAGAATGCGGATTTTGCATATGCACCTCCATTTTCCACAGCCATTCATCCGTTTGTGCAGGCTGTTTATATTTTACTCAATAAAATTGATGGTACGTTTGTCAGTATGACGCCGGCAGAGTATGCGGCAGGAAAAGCAAAGGGATATAAAGTCATCGATGTCAGTCCGACTCCGGCAATTCATGGCGCAATGTTTGTAGATCTGGCAAAAGTAGACGGTGAAATAGAAGGCCTTGCCAAAGACGAAAAACTGCTTTTGGTTTGCGCAAAAGGAAAACGCGGTTATTTCCTGCAGAACCGCCTGCGTCATTTTGGATATACGAATACGGTTGTTTTGGAAGGCGCACGTTTCTTCAATGATGTAAAAGTAGAAAATCCGGAGGGAGCAGTTTCTCCGCTGGAAGAAAAAAGAGTAAAGGCGCTCGGATTTCTCAAAGATAAAAGAACACCGGATAAATTCAACGGACGTGTAATTACCAGAAACGGTAAGATTACAGCGGAAGAGGCCAGAACGATTGCGGAAGCAGCTGAGATGTTCGGAAGCGGTGAAGTGACGATGACTTCCCGTATGACGATGGAAATTCAGGGAGTTCCCTTTGAAAATATTGAGCCGCTGCGGGAGTATCTGATGCAGGTTGGCTTGGAAACCGGTGGAACCGGATCGAAAGTACGTCCGGTAGTTTCCTGTAAAGGAACGACATGTCAGTATGGATTGATTGACACATTTGCTCTGTCGGAAGAAATTCATGAGAGATTCTTCCATGGATATGCGGATGTAAAACTGCCGCATAAATTTAAAATTGCAGTCGGTGGATGTCCGAATAACTGCGTAAAACCAGATCTGAATGATCTTGGTATTATCGGTCAGCGCGTGCCACAGGTGGATCTGGAAAAATGCCGCGGCTGTAAGAAGTGTCAGATTGAGATGAACTGTCCGATTCAGGTGGCAAAAGTAGTAGATGGAAAACTTGTGATCGATGAAAATATTTGTAATCATTGCGGACGCTGCGTAGGAAAATGCCCGTTCCATGCAGTTGAAGATTATACAAACGGTTATCGTATTTACATCGGCGGACGCTGGGGCAAAAAAGTGGCGCAAGGGCGTTATCTGGATAAAATCTTTACGGAAAAAGAGGAAGTGCTGGCAGTAGTAGAAAAGGCCATTCTTCTGTTCCGTGAACAGGGAATTACTGGTGAACGATTTGCCGATACGGTAGCGCGGATCGGATTTGAAGAGGTGCAAAAACAGTTGTTGGCAGATGATCTTCTGCAGAGAAAAGAAGAAAATATTAGTGCACAGAAACATCTGGTTGGCGGGGCAACTTGTTAAAACTTTCCAAAAACATGAATTATTCATTAATTTTTCCAAAATCACTTGCTTTTTTTCAAAGAAGCGTCATAATAAAAGTACAATAATATAGAAAGCGAGTGATTGCCGATGGACCTTCAGGTGTCAGACGAAGTCTCAAAAGAGTTTCTGGCGGAAGTGCAGCCGATTCTGGACAATGAGGAGTTTCTTTCTCTTGCTGAATTTTGTCATCATCAGTGGACAAACCGGCTTATGCACAGCATAAATGTTTCCTATGTTTCCTGGATTATTGCCAGAAAGCTTGGATGTGATGAGAGTGCTGCCGCAAGGGCAGGACTGCTCCACGATTTCTGTCCATACGATTTCAGGAAAAAAACACCAACTGGTGAAGCACAGGCATTTTATCATCCGAAAGCTGCCGCAAAAAACAGCGAACGGGTTTTCTCCATCAGCGAACGGGAACAGAAAGCGATCCTTTCACATATGTTTCCGCTTGGACCGATGCCGAGTAACAAAGAAGCCTGGATCATCACCCTGGCAGATAAAGTATGTGCTTCCATGGAGCTTTGCCATGTGGCGATAGCCCTTGCCAGAAAGAACAAAATGGTAGTTTCAGCGACTTAGTTTATGACATAAAAAGACATACCGCAGTCTCATGTAAGATGGGGCTGCGGTTTTTTAGTGCGCCTTGCGGCACACGTTTCTAATGGGTGAAAGTCCCTAATCCGCCCTAGTAGTGGGAAGGATATAGCCAAGACCAAGGGTGTCCATCGCGAGGTGGAATCTGAAGGAAGGTGGAGGCAAATCTCTGGTCTGACGAACAGAAATCACATGAGGCTATAGTTGAGGATAAGGTTGCTAAACAAACCAAAATCCAATAACTACTCGGAATTAGCTATAGTAAATGTGGCAGATATATGGAGAGAAAGTGACGTGTGGTATCAAGGGAGGTCTCGCCAGCGGATGGAAACAGAGTATGAAATCCGTCAGTAACAACGAATGGCGAGAAGTCAGCAGAGGTCACATTGGCAAGCAATAAAACTTGCGAACAGTAGATGTGGTTATTGGAGAATGGCAGAAGTACTTAACACGATAATCACGAAAGAAATAATAGCCAAACTTGGATATATATCCATGCTTGACTATTATCTAATAGTTTATGAAAACTAAAGAACCGCCTAGTACCGAACGGTATGCTAGGTGGTGTGGGATTATGATAAATTATTTTGACGGGAATTTGCCAAAGAAAAAGAGGTAAAAACAACAAAATGGCATATATCCTGAAAAATAGTTGATAAAATAACGATAAGGAAAAAGATATACGCATGAAGAGGTTTTGGCAAATCTTCGGAGGAGAATAGGTGGCTGATATAAAATATGATCTGAGATATTTGCCTCTTTTTTATCAAGACTTAGAAGAAAAACGATATTGTTTATTATGTTATAGTAGATGATGAAGATCCTGTTAAGATTATGGAAATAAGGAGATTTTTGTACAATAAACAAAATCAGAAAGAGCTGGTTTAAAGATTAAAAAATATTAAGACGGGGCTGTCGCACTAAGTAATTAGTGTGTAGCTCCTTTTCTAGTGCAAAAAAATAACTGCCAGACCTCGAAAGAATCCGGCAGTTGGTGTAAAATTAAGTTATGCGACTAACTAAATTATTACAAAAAGATTATACGAAAAATTCAGACGGATA
>JBMNRF010000043.1:0-16391 GCA_050944495.1 Marvinbryantia sp. | reverse complement strand
ACATAAGGAATAATTTCAAGATATTTGGCAAAAGAAAATTGGACAGAGATGAGACTGATATTAAGGGTCAATATCTAATCCAGTTATTTGCGATGTTGTAATCAGGAAATAGTATAAAAATCGGAGCGGGAAACCGCTCTTTTTTGTATGCTGCGAAAGCGCTGCAGAAAGGAGAAAATATGAATAGAAAAATCATTAATGCAGTAAGTGCCAGTCGGGTACCGGACTGGGGAAATAAAAAGAAATATATTGCCGTGCATTATCTGGGTGTGGTTGGTCAGAATCATGATCTGAGTTCGGACGGATCCGGTGCTCACTTTTATATTTACTGGGACGGCACGATCTATCAGCGCTGTAGCCTGGATGCAGTGCCGTGGGCGGTAGGTACAGCAGGATACTACACGCAGAAACACCCGAGAGCGAATAATTACAACACAATCAGTATTGAGATGTGCTGCAAATGTAATGGTAATGCGCAGTCGGCGGAAGATCCGAAGTGGTATTTTACGAAAGAGACGCAGGAAGCCTGTGTGTGGCTGGTACAAAGGCTTATGAAAGAAAACGATATTCCTGCGGAGAATGTCCTTCGGCATTACGACATCGTGAACAAGACCTGTCCGGCGCCGTACGTGCATAATAATAAATATCGCGGTACCTGGACGTGGGAGGAATTTAAAGCGCGTGTTTCCGGGAAAGAGCCGGAACCGGAAAAGTGGTACCGCGTCCGGAAGAACTGGGACGATGCGGGCACACAGCTTGGCGCTTATAAAGATCTGGACAATGCGAAAGCAAACTGTCCGACAGGATATTCCGTGTATGACTGGAATGGAAAAGCAGTGTATGTAAACACGGCGACTGCATCTGGTACGCAAGCATCTGAATTTGCTGGCTTATCCGAGACGGCGGCTGCAGCACGGCTGCTTGAAATTTGTCGGCCGATCGCAGAAAAGAACAAGCTCTTTCCATCCGTCTGTGCCGCGCAGACTATCCTTGAATCAGGTTACTGTACGACGGAGCTGGCGAAGAAAGCAAACAATGTCTGTGGCATGAAAGCGAACCTGTCTGGCAATACATGGGCGGGATCTACCTGGGATGGTGTTAGCAAGGTGCATATCCGTACCGCAGAGCAGGATAAGAGCGGAAAGGTTTACTATGTAAATGCTGATTTCCGGGTATATCCTTGTATCGAAGATTCCGTTGCGGATCGTTGCGCGTATCTGCTCGGCGCAAAAAACGGCAGTAGACTGCGTTATGATGGCATCCAGGAACGTAAAAACTACCGGGAGCAGATCGAACTGATCAAAGCAGGAGGATACGCGACAGATGTGGCGTACGTCGATAAAATTTGTAATATCATCGAGCGTTTTGATCTCGATAAATATGATAAGGTGTCGGATAAACCGCAGGAGCTTCCGGGCAATGATTTTCTAAGTACTCTGCTTAAATTTCAGGAGCAGCTTGAAAAAGACATCGCCTCTGGTCGTAAATGGATTTACAGCAATGCGGGATGTTCCGTAAAAATGTCCACGGCGATTAAAAAAGGCAATCGAAAATGTAACTGTGCGCTGTTGGTTCGTTGGGTACTGCGTAAGCTTGGATTACTGAACGGAGATAACTGGTGGGGCGAGCAGGGCGGCACCATCGTTTGGCGCGGTACTAGCAAAGAGCAGATGCTTAAACACTTTGATCTAATCCATGTGGCAGGCAAAAGGACGGTTGATCAGGCGATCAAAGATGGCACGCTGCAGGCGGGCGATATTGTGACCTATGTTGATATGGGGCATACCAACGTGTACGCCGGCAATGGTAATTGGTACGATGCCGGACATGCATATTGTAAAGGCACAGGAGAGGGGGCAGTGTTTAAGTCTTGGTACGGTGATACCGTACATGGATCTCAGCCAATTGGTTACATCCTGCGGCGCAAGGGCACGGAGCAGCCGGAAGAGAAGCTGCATATCGTGCGTGAGGGCTCATATATCAAAAAGGCAAATGCGGATCGGCGCTGTATAGAAATCAATAATGCCGGTATCGACTGTATCGTAAAGCGTGTTGGCGATATGTGGTGGACACAGTGCGGAGCGTTTAAGGAGCTGGAGAATGCCGAGGAGCGGGTACGGCAGTTGAAAAATGCTGGATTTGATGGTATTATAAAATCGTAAGACTTCCTTATATAATGTACTTGCAAATGGACGCAGAAAACAGCGGAAGAATGCGTAAGAAGATTTTGCATTTGTATATTATGTGTAAAAAGAACTTTTTTAAACCGCAGAAATGCGGGATTTGCAGTTTCCATTGAAGAAGCAGCAAAAGCTGGCAACTTCTAAGAAATTTTAATAAAAGGTGTGTATTTGACAGGAAAATATCAGATACACACTTTTTTTTCTTGCTGTTTCTATTATTTTGCAATATAATAGCAACGTGAGTATTAGTGTGCTCATGAATTAAGGAATCAAGAAATGAGGAATCCATATGAGCGAAAGAAGAGTAGGAACCGTATCGAGAGGAATTCGTTGTCCGATTATCCGCGAGGGGGATGATCTGGCAAAGATTGTGGTAGACAGTGTTCTGGAGGCAGCGGAAAGCGAAGGCTTTGCCATCAGAGACCGTGATGTTATTTCTGTGACAGAGTCGGTAGTGGCAAGAGCACAGGGTAATTACGCGAGCATTCAGGCAATTGCGGATGATGTAAAGGCAAAGCTTGGCGGAGAGACGATCGGTGTTATTTTCCCGATTCTTTCCAGAAACCGTTTCGCAATCTGCTTAAAAGGTATTGCGATGGGCGCGAAAAAGGTTGTGCTGATGTTGAGTTATCCGAGTGATGAAGTTGGAAACGAACTGGTATCTCTGGATAAACTTGATGAAGCGGGTGTCAATCCGTATAGCGATGTGCTTTCATTGGCTCGTTATAAAGAACTGTTTGGTGAGAACAAGCATCATTTCACCGGAGTAGATTATGTAGAATACTACAGTCAGATCGTCAAAGAAGCCGGCGCGGAAGTGGATGTTATTTTTGCGAATAATCCGAGAGCGATTCTGGAACATACGAAAAATATTATTACTTGTGATATTCATACGCGTGCAAGAACAAAGAGAATTCTTTATGCGGCAGGAGCAGAGAAGGTCTGCGGTCTGGACGATATTTTAAACACACCGGTGAATGGCAGTGGCTGCAATGAAAAATACGGTTTGCTTGGTTCAAATAAATCAACAGAGGATACCATCAAACTGTTTCCGAGAGAATGTACGGATTTTGTGCTGGATATTCAGAAACAGATTCTGGATAGAACCGGAAAACACGTAGAGGTTATGGTATACGGCGATGGCGCATTTAAAGATCCAGTAGGAAAGATTTGGGAACTGGCTGATCCGGTTGTATCTCCGGCATATACGCCGGGCTTGGAAGGCACACCGAATGAAGTGAAGCTGAAATATCTGGCGGATAATGATTTCAAAGATCTGACAGGAAAAGAGCTTCAGGAAGCAATCAGCAAACGAATCCGTGAAAAAGAGGACAATCTGGTTGGAAGTATGGCTTCTCAGGGGACAACGCCGAGAAGATTGACAGATTTGATTGGATCTTTATGTGACCTTACCAGCGGTTCCGGAGATAAAGGGACACCGATTATTTTGGTACAGGGATATTTCGACAATTTTACAAACTAAGATGAGATAAATACCCAATTCAACAGCAGGTAAGTGACTGTTGACTTGGGTATTTTTGCACAAAAAAGAGTTTTTGATTGATATTTTTCATAGATGTTACACTGGCAGAAAAAGAGATTTTCTGATAGAATAAATGCGATCGAAAACGAAGCAGGAGGGTGCTATGATTCAGGAAACAATGGACAAATTTTTAGAGGAAGTGAAAGAAAAAGCGGCAGAATGTCCGCATTTGATGGAGTTGTTTATCAACTGCTATACGAATACTTTAAATACAACGGTGAAACCGATGGGAGACGGTACGACACATGTGATTACCGGAGATATTCCGGCTATGTGGCTGCGGGACAGCGCTGCACAGCTGCGACCATATCTGTTTTTAGCAAAAGAGGATGAAGAGATCCGTGAACTGATTGCCGGCCTGGTGCGCAGACAGTTCCAGTATATCTGTACAGACGAATACGCGAATGCATTTAATGACAGTGCCAGTGGCGCGTGCTGGGAAAAAGACGATCCAGATCAGAATCCGTGGGTGTGGGAACGTAAATTTGAGATAGATTCTCTGTGCTATCCGATTCAGTTGGCGTATCTTCTTTGGAAAAACACCGGCTGCATCAGCCAATTTAATGATCTGTTTATCAGTGGAGTGGAGAAAATTCTCCAGGTGTTTACGACAGAGCAATACCATGAAGAAAAATCAACGTATCGTTTTGTAAGAAATAACGGATTTTTCCGTGATACGCTTTCCCGTGACGGTAAGGGTGCGCTGACAAAATCAGGAATCGGTTTGATCTGGTCAGGATTTCGTCCGAGTGACGATGCCTGTACCTATGGATATTTGATCCCTTCAAATATGTTTGCAGTGGTAGTACTTGGGTATCTGAAAGAAATTGCAGAGGAGATTTATCAGAATCAGGATTTGGCGAACAGAGCGGCTGCACTGCAGACAGAAGTACATGAGGCAATCGAGCAGTTTGGAAAGACTTTCACAGAAGAATTTGGTATGGTATATGCATATGAAGCAGATGGTTATGGGATGTTTAATCTGATGGATGATGCGAACGTACCGAGCTTGTTATCTATGAGTTATCTCGGATATCCGGCAGATAAAGAGACGGCAGTGAATACCAGAAAGCTACTGTTTAGTGATGCAAATCCGTATTTCTTTAAAGGAAAGGCAGCGCAGGGAATTGGCAGTCCGCATACACCGTCCGGATATGTCTGGCATATCGCAATGGCGATGGAAGGCTTGACAGTGGATGATCGGGAAGAAAAACGCAGAATCCTGGAAAATATGGCGGCGACAACTGCCGGTAAAAATATGATGCATGAGGGTTTCTGCTGTGAGGATGATAGCAGATATACAAGAGAGTGGTTTTCATGGGCAAACGCAATGTATTCCGAACTGTTTCTGGATTATTTGGGATATCATATTGAAAAGTAAGAAGCAAAACTATTATACATGGCAGGAGGAATGTTACCATGGACATGTTTTTGACAGAACGTAAATTAGACAGAAGAGTGACAGAAATTAAAAATTACAGATACAGAGATGTAATCGCGTTGGAATCGTTCGCTGTTGCTGAGGATACACAGGGAGTTGTGAATCCGCAGGTGCCGACGGCGTTTGAGGGATGGGATACAATCTGTACCGGGGATTACTGGAAAGGACGCGACCGCTATCTGTGGATGCATAAAGAGCTTACGATTCCGGAATCATGGAAGGGCAGACGTGCAGTCGGTATTTTTGATTTTGGAATCACCGGTGCGGGAAATAATTCCGGTTTTGAGGCGATGTGTTATATCAACGAAAAGCCATATCAGGGCGTGGATGTGAATCATATGGAAGTCTTTTTTCCGGAGGAGTTATACGGCACTACGTTCCGCCTGACCTTCCGCTTGTGGTCAGGCCTTGAGGGTGGAGGTGTTCCGCGGGAGCAGGAGCATAAGATCAAACGTGCGGATCTGGCGTGGCTGGATGAAAAGACGGATGATTTTTACTATCTGGGCAGCCTGATGCTGGAGACGATTCAGAATCTGAGCGCAGAGGATCCGCAGCGGTATGGTCTGCGTACTGCGTTGGATGAAGCATGCCTATGTGTTGACTGGTCATATCCGGGCAGTGAAAGCTTTTATGAATCTGTTCATCAGGCAGATGATGCTTTAAATGAAAAGGTTGATGCGATGGGGAAGAATTCTCCGGTAAATATATACTGTGTTGGTCATACGCATATTGATATGGCATGGCTCTGGAGATTAAAACATACGCACGAAAAGGCATCCCGTTCCTTTTCTACGGTACTGCGTTTGATGGATATGTTTCCGGAGTATGTATTTTTACAGACACAGCCGCAGATTTATGAATATATCAAGGAAGACTTTCCGGAGATTTTCGAAGAAATCAAAAAGCGCGTAGCGGACGGACGCTGGGAGGCGGACGGCGGTATGTGGGTAGAAGCGGATTGTAATCTTACTAGCGGTGAATCTTTGACGAGACAGCTGCTGCTTGGGACCGGATTTTTGAAAAAAGAATTTGGAAAAGATGTGGAATACTTATGGCTGCCGGATGTGTTTGGCTATTCCTGGGCGCTGCCGCAGATCCTGAAGAAATCAGGCATTGATGTTTTTATGACGACAAAGATCAGCTGGAATCAGTACAATCGCATGCCGCATGATACGTTCCGGTGGAAAGGGATGGACGGATCCGAGGTGCTGACGCACTTTATCACTACACCGACACCGGACTGTGTACCGGGGTCCTGGTTCTACACCTATAATGGCATGCTGATGGCAAAAACGGTCAAAGGTGTTTGGGATGCATATAGCGATAAAGAAATGAATCGGGATTTGCTGATCGCGTACGGATATGGTGACGGCGGTGGAGGCGTCAACCGCGATCTGCTGGAGGCGCGCCGCAGAATTGATAAGATTCCGGGGCTGCCGAATCTGAAGACATCTACGGCAGGCGAGTATTTCCGTAAGTTGAAAAAAAATGTGGAAGATACCAATCATTATGTGCATACCTGGGACGGGGAACTTTATCTGGAATATCACAGGGGCACATACACCAGCCAGGCATATAATAAGCGCATGAACCGTAAAATGGAGCTTTTGTACCGCAAAGCGGAATGGATGACTGCGATGGCGGCGACAGCGGAAAAAAATCTGTCTTTGGCGGAGCAGGAAAAACTGACTGAGGGATGGAAAATGATCCTTACCAATCAGTTTCATGATATTATCCCAGGGTCTTCCATCCATGAGGTATACGAAGATTCCCGCAAGGATTATGAGAAAGTGCAGCTGATCGCTGAGGAGGTTCTGGCGGATTTTGAAAGAGACGCGATGGCAGAAAGAGCAGACTGTTTTACGATTTACAATGCTTCGGGATGGGAACTGGATGAGACTATTAAAGTTCCGGTAACGGAAAGCTGCGTGTTTACCGATGCGCAGGGGCAGATACTTGCGGCGCAGCAGACGGTGGATGGCACGCTTCTTCGTGTGGAGAATGTACCGGCGATGGGACAAAAGCAGATTTTCTTTGGACCGCAGAAGACGGAAGAGCCAAAAAGTGCTTTTACGGTGAACGGCAGAGAGATCGAAACACCGTTCTATCAGATGTCTCTGAATGACTGCGGCCAGATTACCAGATTGTTTGATAAGACATACGATCGAGAGGTTCTGCAGCCGGGCGAGCGTGGAAATGTACTGCAGATGTTCGAGGATAAGCCGCTGGATAATGATGCGTGGGATGTCGATATTTATTATCAGCAGAAAATGCGGGAAATTACAGATTTGAGAGCATTTGAGGTAAAAGAGCAGGGTGCGCTGGCTTTAACGCTTTATCTGGAATGGAAGTATATGAATTCCGTAATCCGTCAGGACATGATCTTGTATGCAGACAGCAGACGTATTGATTTTAAGACGGAAGTAGATTACAAAGAACGCCAACAGCTGATGAAAGCGGCGTTTACGGTAGACGTCAGAAGTACGTTTGCAACCTATGATATTCAGTACGGAAACGTGCGCCGCCCGAATCACTGGAATACCAGCTGGGATCAGGCAAGATTTGAGTCTGTCGGACATCGCTTTGCCGATCTTTCCGAGCGTGGCTATGGTGTGGCGCTATTGAATGACTGCAAATACGGTTATGACATTAAGGACAATGTGATGCGTATTTCTCTGCTGCGCAGCGGTATGCAGCCGGATCATCTGCAGGATGTCGGTATGCATGAATTTACCTATAGTCTGCTGCCGCATGAGGGAGATTTTGTGGATGGACAGGTTGTACAGGAATCATATGCGCTGAACAATCCGATGACCGTCTGTGTTGGCATGGATAAGACCGGATTCACAAGTTTCTTTACGCTTGATAATCCGCAGGTGGAGATTGACGCAGTGAAGAAATCCGAGGATGGAAAGTATCTGGTTGTCCGTTTCCACGATTTTGCTGGAACAAAGCAGAAGGTGACATTGAATCCATCTTTTACGTACTGTGCATGGGCAGAGAGTGATTTGATGGAACGTCCGACAGAGAGCTTCAGAGAAGATACTGTACAGCTTACGCTTCATCCGTATGAGATAAAGACGGTTTTGTTTAAGCTATAATACACAAAAAAGAAGCCTGAAAGTATAGGCTTCTTTTTTGTGTAGTTTCCGTGAAGTTGTAGTTTTTATAAAAAGTTTATGATATGATAAAAACACATTTGAAAATATAGAGAGGAGATGAAATATGACAAGAAAGAAAATTATGGCAATGATGATGGCGGTTCTGGTGGGAACAAATTTATTTGCAAACGGCGGATATACAGTAAAAGCCGAGGAGGCACAGACGGAGGTGGAAACCGAGGGTGCAGCTGGTACAGAGGCAGCCAGAGAAAAAAAAGAGATTGCGGTTCCAGCTTGTGGTTTGTCGTTCTTTATTGATGAGAAGTACAGTGATATGGGATTAGAGGTACAGGCGTACGACGGCAATCCGAATGGGTATCCGATGACGCTGATATATTACTATTATAAAGAACTTTTGGATAAGCGTATAAGCGAAATTTTTGCCATGCCGGAGGAAGAACTGACAGAAGAAATTATTAACGAGTTCAATGAAGAGCAAGCGGCGCATATGCATTTTATGATGGCTGTGACGCTAGTGGAAAAAGAAGAATATGACAAACAGATTGCGGATGGTGTGGCATTGGATGAAATGACCGGTTTGGAAAATACAGAGGAGTTTGCTGAAAATAATGGTTATGTGTATCTGATCTCTACATTGGAGCAGGATAAAGGAGAGATGGATGAGATAGAGACGAAAAATTATGAGGCCTGTCTTGCCTATCTGCAGACGATGAAGGAAACGATGACTTTCACAGAAGTAAAGGCGCAGACAGCCACAGCTTCCGGATATCCGGCGGAAATACCGGCGTTTGTCACAAAGGATCTTGCAGGAAATGAAGTAACAGAAGATATTTTTTCTGGAAAGGATTTGACGATATTAAATATATGGGGGACTTTTTGTACCCCGTGTATTGAGGAAATGCCGGAGTTGGGCGAATGGGAAAAGGAATTACCGGAAAATGTGCAGATTGTCGGTCTGGTGTCAGATGTTGCCGGAGAGAGTGACACAGAACGTCTGGAACTGGCTTCCACGATTATGGAAAAGGCGGGAGCTGGATTTGTCAATCTGATTCCAACGGCAGAAATGAATGATTTGCTCTCCAAAGTGGTCGGCGTGCCGACAACTATTTTTGTAGATAAGACAGGTGCGCTGGTTGGAGAACCAATCGTCGGCGCAAATGTAGCAGGATACAAAGCGTTTGTGGAGGAATTTTTAAGTGAGCAATAAGATGAGATGTATCTTTCAGGCAGCTAGTTTTGCTGTAGCAGCCATATTTTTGGTGTACGGTATATCACGCGGGGAAATGGAGATCGTACTTACAAAGGCAGTGAATATTTGTCTAGAATGTATCGGATTGGGGTGACGGCAGATGAAACTGACACATGGGATAAAACGAAAACTGCTGCAGCTGGCTGCGTTTGGATTTTCAAATGTTCATATGACGAATTTTGCCAACGGAAAGATTTATGAAGGAAAATGGAAGCAATTCTGTAATCCGGGTCTGAATTGCTATTCTTGCCCGGCTGCAGCGCTGTCTTGCCCAATCGGAGCGCTGCAGTCCGTCACTGGCTCGATGAATTTTAAATTTAGTTTTTATGTGGTCGGTTTTTTGCTGGCAGTCGGTGTGCTGCTTGGAAGAGTAGTGTGTGGCTGGCTGTGTCCGTTTGGACTGTTCCAGGAACTGATACATAAAATTCCATCGCCGAAATTCAAACTCTGGCATTGGGTGAAATATATAAAATATGTGATTCTGGCGGTATTTGTGATTCTTTTACCAATCGTAGTGACGAATTTTATGGGCATGGGCAAACCAGCCTTCTGCCAGTATATCTGTCCGGCGGGAACTTTAGAAGGAGGAATTCCTCTTTTGACAACGCATGAGGAACTGCGCCAGACGATCGGATCTCTGTTTTTCTTGAAAATGGCAATTTTGATTGGAACAGTCATCGGATGTGTGCTGATCTATCGCTTTTTCTGTAAAGCGCTTTGTCCGCTCGGCGCGATCTATGGTCTGTTAAATAAAATCAGTATTTATCATTTAGAGATAGATCAGCACAAATGTGTGGGCTGCGGTAAATGTGCGAGCGTCTGCAAGATGGATGTAGATCCGGTGAAAACACCGAATTCGGCGGAGTGTATCCGTTGCGGAAACTGTAAGACAGTTTGTCCGGTAAATGCCATTCATATAGGTTTTAGATCCGGCAAAGAGAAAAACGAATAGTATAAAAACCTCCTAAGTGGACATGTTAATCCATAAAAGGAGGTTTTTCTTATGGAAGATGATACAATTAAATTATTAAAGGAATGCAATGCCGGAATAAAAATGGGGATTGCTTCTCTGGATGATGTGATGGAACATGTGCACAGCAGTGAATTGAAGAATCTGCTTTTGCAGAGTCGTGACACACATACAAAGCTTGGGCAGGAAACGCACGAATATCTCAATCAATATCATGATGAGGGAAAAGAACCGCCGGCTATGGCGAAAATGATGTCCTGGATAAAGACAAACGCAAGATTGATGGGGGAAGATTCTGACCGCGCGGTGGCTGATCTGATTACAGATGGCTGCAATATGGGTGTGAAATCGCTTTATCGTTATCTGCATCAGTATCAGGCAGCTGATTATAAAACAAAAAAGCTGGCAAAGGATGTGATTGCAGCAGAAGAAACACTGGTAAAAGAAGTAAGAGACTATTTGTAAAATGAAGTCAAAGGAGAGCAGAACATGATAAAACAGACAGCAGTTCCGTTCGGGCTTCGTGATAAGATCGGGTATCTGATGGGAGATATCGGAAATGATTTTACTTTTATTTTTGCCAGCACATATGTGATGGTGTTTTATTCTAAAGTAATGGGCATCAGTACCGGCCTGATCGGCACTATGTTTGTAATTGCCAGATGTTTGGATGCGTTCACCGATATCGGCATGGGAAGGATTGTGGATCGTATGCCGACAGAAGAAAACGGACGGTTTCGCCCGTGGATATTACGAATGTGCGGTCCGGTTGCGCTGGTTTCTTTTCTGATGTATCAGTCGGGCATGCAAAATGCACCGTACCGACTGAAAGTAATCTATATGTTTGTGACGTATATTCTGTGGGGCTCTGTTTTTTATACGTCCATTAACATTCCCTATGGTTCGATGGTTTCTGTGCTTTCGCCGGATGTAAAGGATAGAAGTTCTCTATCGGTATTTCGGTCTATGGGAGCTTCGATTGCCAGTATCGGTATTACAACGGTGACGCCTTTGATCGTTTATTATACGGATGCGAATGGAAACCAGTTGGTGAGTGCGGCAAGCTTTACGCGTATCGCAGGTTTTTTTTCAATTCTGGCAGTAGTGGCATACTTACTGTGCTATTATCTGACGACAGAGCGCGTAGTGATTGAATCTTGCAAAGAAAAAACAAAAATTAGCAGGGGAACTTTTTTGAGTGAGATTTTTTCGAGCAGAGCGTTGATTGGAATTATTTTTTCGGCAATTTTGTTGTTGTTGGCAACTTTGATGACGCAGGGCGTCAACAATTATCTATTTGCTGATTATTTTCGAAATACAAAAGCTTTGGCAGCATTTGGGATGCTACAGCTGCCGGTAATGTTGATCCTGGCGTTGGTGTCAACCAGATTGTCTGTCCGCTTTGGGAAAAAAGAGTGTAGTGCAGCGGGAATGGCATTTGCAGGTGTGTTGTTTGTTTGCATTGGTCTAAGTCGCATTACAAATGTGTATTTGTTTATGGCGCTGGTATTTTTGGCAATGCTTGGTATGTATTTTTTACAGATGCAGTGCTACGCGATGGTCAGTGATGTGATTGATGAAAAAGAAGTGCGCACGGGTGTGCGTGATGATGGAACGATCTATGGCATTTATTCTTTTGCAAGAAAGATCGGGCAGGCTATTGCCGGAGGCATAAGTGGCTGGGCACTGGCATTTATCGGTTATGATGAACTGGCTGCGGCACAGAGCACACAGGTAGCCGACAGTATTTACAAATTAGCAACGCTCTTTCCGGGGATAGTGTATCTTCTCTGCGCGGCAGTACTGACATTTCTTTATCCGCTTGGCAAAAGACAGGTGGAGTATAACGTGGCAGAATTGGAAAAACGTCGAAGAGGATAACAGGAAAAATAAGAAATAGAATTTTGCCTGTGAAAAAGAGTAAATGGAATGGGTGAAATTCTATTTTTATTTTTTAAGAAACCCTTTTATAAATTAGTGGGAATATGGTAAAATTATAAAATATCATTTTTTAAGCAGAAAGGAGAATGGGGATGCGGCTGGAAAAACTGCAGCAGTTTATGAAGGCAAAAAACCTTCCTTTTACATATACGGAGGAAAAGGAACTTGGCAGTATTGATTTTGAATACAGAGGTTTGAACTATCACATCTGGGAGTTTGAGGACGGAGGATACGGAGCCGAGAGCAACGTAAGAAATGCCGGAAGGACAGAAGACTTTTCCGGAGATTATGAAACAATAATTATGGACATCATGAGGGACTGGTAGAGGATGGGAGTAATGGAAAGACAGGAAGAACAGTATCTGAAACAGACGCTGAAAGTAATAGAAACGAATCTTGCGGCACTGTCAGAAAAAATGGGTGACAATGCCAGGGATTTGGAGAGCATGAATGAATATTTCTGGGAAAACTATGCCGAGTTTGACGAATACGGTTATGAGATGTATGACAATAAACAGGCCTTAAAAACGAGGCTCAGTCAGCAGGAGGCTTATGCTAAAGATCGGACGCGTTATCAGAAGATGCTTGACGCTCCTTATTTCGGAAGAGTGGACTTTTGCTATGAAGGAGAGGAGGAACCGGAAATTTATTATATCGGAGTCGGGAATCTGGCAAAAGAACATGCGGCACAGTCGCTTGTTTTTGACTGGCGTGCGCCGGTATCGGGTCTTTTTTATGATTACGATAAGGGACCGGCACAGTTTACGGCTCCGATGGGTGTGCTTGCGGGAGAGATTGTCCGCAAGCGTCAGTATAAGATTCGTGACGGCAGGCTAAAATATGTACTGGAAAATGAGATGAATATTGACGACGAAATACTGCAACAAGCACTTTCGGAACAGACAGATGCAAAGCTGAAAAGTATTGTTACGACTATACAAAAAGAGCAGAATAGTATTATTCGCGATAAACAACACCGAATTCTGGTGGTACAGGGATGTGCGGGAAGCGGCAAAACCTCGGTTGCTCTGCATCGGATCGCATACCTTTTGTATCATAACCGCGAAACTTTGAAGGCAGCACAGATTTTGGTTCTTTCACCGAACGGAGTATTCGGAGATTATATTTCACATATTCTGCCGGAGCTGGGTGAAGAAAATGTCTGTGAAATGACGTTTGACGATTATGCCTATCGGGAACTGCGTACTTTTGGCGAGGCGGAAGATCGATACGATGAGTTGGAGCGTACTCTGCATGGTCAAGAATATCCGGAGGCTGCCTATAAACGAACACGTGCGTTCGTCAGTGAACTGGATGAATTTATTTTACAGTTGGAGTGGGAAGCAGTTGATATCCGTGATTTCTCATACAAAAAGATAGAGATGTCTGCAGAAGAGATTTCAACGTTTTTTTATGAAAAATTGTGCGATGTGCCAATCTTTGCCCGCATGAATAAAATCGCGGAATATCTGATTGACGCGCAGGAGACATTGCAGGATAAGGACATGGAGGAAGAAGAAAAGCTGTTGGTTCAGGAAAAAATGAACCGCATGTATCGTACGACGGATTGCAGAGAGCTTTATAATCTATTTCTGCGCGAAAGCGGCAGAGAGGAACAGCAGCTTTTAGGAGATGTGATCCCATATGAGGATGTGTATCCGCTGCTTTATTTGAAATATGCGACGACAGGGATGGTGCGTCACCGCTTGGTGAAGCATCTGGTAATCGATGAAATGCAGGATTATTCCTATCTGCAGTATCGTATTTTGCAGAAGATGTTTGACTGCCCGATGACGATTCTGGGAGACCGTATGCAGACGATGGCTGAGGAGCAGCAGGATGTACTACCATACTTATGGAATATTTTTGGAAAAGAAATCCATTATGTGGAAATGAAGAAAAGCTATCGTTCAACGATTGAAATCATGGAATATGCGAACCGCATTTTTTCCCAGGCAAAAGAAACCGAGCATGTGACGCGTCACGGAGAGAATGTGCAGGTACAGCAGGCTGTGGATGAAACAGATATGTATGATCAAATTGCCTGTCAGTTGAAGAATAAAGAAGAATGGCATACTTGTGCAGTTCTGTGTTTGGATGCGGCAGCTTCCAGACAGGCGTGTGAGGAACTGAAAAAGCGCGGCGTGGAAGCAACGCTTGTGCATCGTGACAGTGCGAAGCTGACAGCCGGAATTTCTGTAATGCCGTTTTATCTGGCCAAAGGACTGGAATTTGATGCAGTATTTCTGCCGGATGTGCAGGAGTATCAGACACCGCTTCAAAAGCAGGCACTCTATATTAATGTGACAAGAGCGCTTCATGTACTGCGGTTGTTTGAAAGAATCTGAGAATAAAAAGGAGCCTTTACATTGCTCGGTGTAAAGACTCCTTTCTATTCCTTAAGCGTTGTGTTCTGCTGAAATTGTTTCATCCACTGGATGAGCCCGGAAGAATTTGCGTTGTTTAATTTGATAATAAATGATGAATAACACGGCGGTAATTCCCCAGGAAATCGGAAAGCATGCAATGATATGCTGAATATCGTAATGAGTCGGAACAACTGTGAACATCCAGATAATACGGAACACACAGATACCGCAGCAGGTCATGATCATTGGGATAAATACGTCACCGATCCCGCGCAGGGTACTGGAATAGATTTCCACAAAAATGAAAAGACTGTAAAACGGTGCGATCACATGTACAATTTCCATACCGATATCAAGTACTTCCGGATCAGAGGTAAACATACCGAGCATATATCTGCCGCAGGTCCAAAATAAGATACTGATCAGAACGGAGGCAATCAAATCCATAATCAGGCAGACACGTACGCTTTTTTTCATGCGTGAATATTTGCCGGCACCGTAGTTCTGACCGACAAAGGTTGCGATTGAGACGGAGAAAGCGCCGGAAACCATCCAGTAGATGGCATCCATTTTGGAGTTGGCAGTGTTGGCAGCCACCGCACTGGTGCCAAGTCCGTTTAAAGAGGACTGGATAATGACGTTTGCCGCACTGTACATGACGCTTTGAATACCGGCCGGAAGCCCGATAGCGATAATGGAAGCAAGCATCGGACGGTAAAAACGAATCTCTGAGGTTTGTAGCCGATACAGGTCGTCTGATTTCATCAGAGCATGAACAATCAGAAGTGCACTGACTGCCTGAGATACTAAAGTTGCGATGGCAGCGCCGGTGACACCCATGCGAAAACCGACAACGAGCACAATATCGAGCACAATGTTGATAAAACAGCATACGATCAGAAAATACAGCGGTCGTTTGGAATCGCCGATCGCACGTAAAACAGCGGAACCAATATTGTAAATAAATACGAACAGGATACCGGAAAAATAAACGCGCAGATAAATGACAGAACCGGCCATAACATCTTCTGGTGTGTTCATCAGGCGCAGCATTGTCGGAGTGAAAACAACACCGAGAATCGTAATGACGATGCTGCCGACAATTGCCAGAGCTGCAGCAGTGTGCAGGGCACGGTTTAAATCGCGTTCGTTTCGGGCACCGTAAAAACGGGCAATAATAACGGTTGCACCAGAGGAGAGGCCGACGAAAAAGCCAACTACCAGACCAACAATCTGACCAGAAGAGCCGCCTACGGCTGCAAGTGCTTCTTTACCGACAAAGCGTCCGACAACAATGGCATCTGCGGTATTGTAAAGTTGTTGAAATAAGGTTCCAAGAAGTATCGGGAAAAAGAATAAAAGAAGCTGTTTCCAGATGACTCCTTCTGTAATCTGATTGACAGAAGAATCTGTGGATTTCATAACTGTTACCTCCCTGTAATTCTGGGTAGTGTCAAAAACTACCTCTTTTTTATTGTTCTAAATCCTTTAAAACCTTGATTTATTGGAGGTTTGCAAATAAAAAGAGCATTGACCCCCTTTTTGAAGTATAATGAGTTCACCACAAACACCA
>JBMNRF010000042.1:0-16749 GCA_050944495.1 Marvinbryantia sp. | reverse complement strand
GCACTTTTGCAGATATTATGAGGGGATTTTTATCTTATTCAAAACAGGGCTTCGTATTTCAGAGTTTGTGGGATTGACATTATCAGATTTGGATATGCAGAATAGAAAAATTAGTGTCAATCATCAGTTACAAAGAAAAAGAAATATGGAGTATGTAATTGAAGATACAAAGACTTCTTGTGGCACAAGAGAAATCCCTATGACAGATGAAGTTTATGAGTGCTTTCAACGTATTATTTCCAGTAGAAAGAAACCGCGAGTTGAACCTATTGTAGGAGGTAAATGTGGCTTCTTATATTTGGATAAAAACGATATGCCTATGGTAGCCTTGCACTGGGAAAAATACTTTCAGCATATTTGCGAGAAGTATAATAGCATTTATAGAGTGCAAATGCCAAAGGTTACGCCACACGTTTGCCGTCACACTTTTTGTTCTAATATGGCTAAAAGCGGCATGAACCCTAAAACTTTACAGTACCTCATGGGACATTCTGATATTAGCGTCACGTTAAACACTTATACACATATAGGATATGACGACGCGAAAGAGGAACTGAAACGGGTAGTAAATGGCGAGTAGTAAAATGAGTATTCACCCCTTAATTTACTACTTTTTGTACTACTTTTGAGGTAAAAGATGTGCTAATTTATGCTACGATATGCCACGAATGAGAGGAAACAGCAAGCGGAAGAAAATGCCGATATATCAAGGAAATACAGTAAATTCAAGGAGTTTTACATAGATGATTAAGATACTATTTATTTGCCACGGCAATATCTGCCGTAGCACTATGGCTCAGTCCATCTTACAAGATATAGTAAATAAATCTAACTTAACATCTAATTTCTATATTGATTCTGCTGCCACCAGCACGGAGGAGATTGGCAATCCGCCTCATCGCGGGACCGTACGTAAACTTCAGCAGATGGGAATTCCACTGGTGCCACACCGGGCACGGCAGATTACTTGGAAAGATTATCAGGAGTTTGATTATATTATCGGCATGGATACATGGAATATCCGTAATCTGAACAGCATGCTGAAAAATGATCCGGACTGCAAGGTGTATAAGCTACTGGCATTTGTCGGATCAGACAGAGACATCGCTGATCCGTGGTATACAGGAAATTTTGATGAAACATATGCGGATGTACAGGAAGGCTGCGAGGCTTTTCTTAAATATTTGCGTGATAACGGTAAAATATAGGAGCAACTACTTTTCAAATACTATATTTTGTGATAATATATAAGAAATATCTAGGTATGGGTTAAAATTCACTTTAGAATGTGTTGGATGACCTTTCGGTTAGAGTATTTAAGTGTCTGAACGTCCGGAATGGATACAAAAACAGACTCGGTCAAGCAGTAGTGGTAGGAAAGAAACATCCTGCCGCAGAAAAGAAAGCAGAGGATTTGCATATGGAGTTTAATTTAGTCGTATTTTTCATTGCGATTGCACTGGTTATTATTGCAGCGGTAATCGCGACGGTAGTAGCGGTGTCCGGTGGTGTTTCTGCAGCAGTGCACAACAAACTGGATGAAGAGGAATAAGACAGAGAGACAGGTATGTGGGGCTGGTGTGACAGCTCCATTTCTGTTTAATTTTAGAAACAAATTTTTTTAAAAGATTATTTGGGAGAGACAGAGAAAAGAGGAAAGATATGGAAAACAGAAAAATTCAGGTTGCTCTTTTAGGACTCGGTACGGTAGGAACCGGCGTTTATAAGGTACTGCAGGCGCAGAAAGAAGAGATGCTGCCGAAGCTCGGCGTGGAACTGGAACTAAAAAAAGTTTTGGTACGAAATATAGAAAAAGCAGCGACAAAAGTGGAGGATGCGTCTGTTTTGACGAATGACTGGCAGGATATTGTTGGGGATGAGTCAATTGATATTGTGATTGAAGTGATAGGCGGTATTGAACCGGCGCGCACGTATATTCTTGAAGCATTAAAGGCAGGCAAGCATGTGGTGACGGCAAACAAAGATCTGGTAGCATCTGATGGACGCATTTTGATGGATACTGCTAAAGAAAACGGAAGAGATTTTCTGTTCGAGGCTGCGGTGGCAGGCGGTATTCCGGTTATTCGGCCGTTAAAGCAGTGCCTTGCTGGAAATCATATCAAAGAGGTTGTCGGTATTGTCAATGGAACGACAAACTTCATTTTGACGAAGATGACGGAGGAAGGCATGGAGTTTGCGGATGCACTTGCGTTGGCCACGAAACTTGGGTATGCGGAAGCAGATCCGACGGCGGACATCGAGGGATTGGATGCGGCCAGAAAAATGGCGATTATGGCATCTATCGCTTTTAATTCCCGTGTAGTTTTTGAGGATGTTTATACAGAAGGCATTACGAAAATCACGGCCAGAGATATTCGTTATGCACGAGAAATGGGTTGCCACATTAAGCTGCTCGGTGTGGCGAAAAACACGGATCAGGGCATTCATGTCAGCGTGCATCCGATGCTGATTGATAGCCGTCATCCGTTGGCATCGGTTAACGATTCCTTTAATGCTGTGTATATCTGCGGTGACGCGGTAGGGGAGACGATGCTGTACGGAAGAGGAGCGGGTGAACTGCCGACAGCCAGCGCAATTGTTGGAGATGTTTTTGATGTGGCGCGCAACATTTTGGCAGGAAGCACGGCAAGAATTAGCTGTACTTGTTATAAGGAATTGCCAATTAGGAGTATGCAGAACAGCGTCAGCAAATATTTTATGCGTCTGCGTGTGGAGGATCGACCGGGTGTACTGGCTTCGGTGACAAGTGTATTCGGCAATAACAGTGTCAGCATTGAGCAGTTTATCCAGAAACGTAAAGACGGCGATCTGGCAGAAATCGTAGTGATTACGGAGCAGGTTGTGGAACACAATTTTAATGATGCGGTAACGATTTTGAAAACGATGGATATGATTAAAGAAATTTCCGCTATTATTCGTGTTTACTAGAAGGATAGATATGATTTTAGTTACCATATGAATTGACAAGTACAGGGCAATGCTAGTAAAATAAGAACGCGATAGAACAGTAAAAATTTTAAATGAAGATATAAAGGAGAAACAACATGAGTAAGAAACCAACAGTATTAATGATTCTGGACGGATATGGACTGAACAAAAGAGGAGACGGAAATGCCGTTGCAGAAGCAAAGACACCGGTGATGAGCAAGCTGATGGCAGAATACCCGTTTGTGGAAGGTCAGGCCAGCGGTATGGCAGTGGGTCTTCCGGAAGGGCAGATGGGAAACTCAGAGGTGGGTCATCTGAACATGGGTGCAGGACGTATTGTATATCAAGAGCTGACTAGAATTACAAAAGAGATTGAAGATGGAGAGTTTTTTAAAAATGAAGCACTGCTGTCAGCGTGCAAAAATGCAAAGGATAATGATTCTGCCCTTCATATGTATGGCCTGGTTTCTGACGGCGGTGTGCACAGTCATTTGACTCATATTTACGGATTGCTGGAACTTGCAAAGAGAGAAGGACTGAAAAAAGTATACGTACACTGTTTCCTGGACGGACGTGATACTCCGCCGGCATCCGGTAAAGGCTATGTAGAGCAGTTGGAAGCAAAGATGAAAGAACTTGGTGTTGGTGAGTGTGTATCAGTGATGGGACGTTATTATGCAATGGACCGTGATAATCGCTGGGATCGTGTGGAACTGGCATATAATGCGCTGGTAAAAGGCGAAGGCGTAGAATGTAGTTCTATTACAGAAGCAATTCAGGCATCCTATGATAATGAAAAGACAGACGAATTTGTAATGCCGGCTGTATTATATAAGGATGGAAGACCGTACGGCAGAATCCGGGAGAAGGATTCCATCGTGTTCTTTAACTTCCGTCCGGATCGTGCAAGAGAGATCACCAGAACCTTCTGTTGTGATGACTTTGATGGTTTTGACAGAGGCAAGAGATTGGATGTGAAATATGTATGCTTTACGGAATATGACGCAACGATCCCGAACAAAGAGGTTGCGTTCCATAAAGTAGAGATCAACAATACTTTTGGGGAATATCTGGCGGCACATGGTCTGAAACAGGCGAGAATTGCCGAAACAGAAAAATATGCACATGTTACTTTTTTCTTCAACGGTGGTGTAGAAGAGCCGAACGAGGGAGAAGACCGCATTTTGGTAAAATCTCCGAAGGTTGCAACGTATGATCTGCAGCCGGAGATGAGTGCCTATGAAGTGTGTGATAGACTCTGCGAAGCAATCCGTTCCCAGAACTATGATGTGATCATTATCAACTTTGCAAACCCGGATATGGTTGGACATACCGGAGTGGAAAATGCAGCGATTAAGGCAGTAGAGGCGGTTGATGAATGTGTAGGCAAGGCAGTAGAAGCACTCAAAGAGGTTGACGGACAGATGTTTATCTGTGCAGACCATGGAAACGCAGAACAACTGGTAGATTATGAGACAGGAGAACCATTCACTGCTCATACAACCAATCCGGTTCCGTTCATCCTTGTGAATGCAGATCCAGCTTATACCTTAAAGGAAGGCGGACGTCTGGCAGATATCGTTCCGACTCTGATTGAACTGATGGGTATGGAGCAGCCGAAGGAGATGACAGGAACTTCACTTTTGGTTCGTAAATAATGGTAAAGGAAATCGTAAGAGACGCGATTGTGATCAAGTTGAACATCAGGCAGGAAAGTCCGATCATATCGGTTGCGGAATTTTATTTTGCTGCTGGACTTGCGGCACAGAAAATGGATCTTTCACAGGAACAGAAGGAGGCATTGCTGCAGATTGCAGATTTTGAAGAGTTAAAAACAGTGGTGCGTAATCTGGTAAACGGCTCTGAGATATGGGGGTCCTTTCCACAGGGGGCGCGCCTGCAGCGTCTTTTGTCAGGGTGCCGTCTGCGGGCACAGATTGATGATGAAGCGAAAGAACTTTTTCCGATGGGACTTCAATTTCAGTTATAAACAATAGCGTATATTCTTAAATTTACAGAGCATAATATCTCCAAAAGGAGGTATTATGCTTTATGTTTGAATGTAATCAGATCGTGGATGTGCTTGGCAGGGAGATTCTGGACAGCAGAGGAAATCCGACTGTAGAAGTAGAAGTTCTTACAGAAGACGGCTGTGTTGGAAGAGCAGCAGTACCTTCCGGGGCATCAACCGGAAAATATGAGGCAGTGGAACTGCGTGACGGAGAGGAAAGATATGGCGGTAAAGGAGTGACGCAGGCGATTCATCATATTAATACGATACTGGCAGATGCAGTCATTGGGGAAAACGTTTTGCAACAGAATCACATTGACAAGATCCTGCGCCGGATGGACGGAACAAAGAATAAATCTAATCTGGGAGCAAATGCGCTTCTGGGAGTTTCAATGGCGGTGGCAAAAACGGCGGCTTTGAGTTTGAATCTGCCGCTGTACCGTTATCTGGGAGGTATTCGTTCCAATCGAATGCCGGTACCAATGATGAATGTGATTAATGGAGGTGTTCATGCTGCGAATACATTGGATTTTCAGGAATTTATGATCATGCCGACCGGAGCGGCTTCTTTTTCAGAAGGACTTCGTATGTGCGCGGAGATTTATCATTGCCTGAAAGGGATTTTAAATGAACGGGGACTCTCTGTCGGTATTGGTGATGAGGGTGGTTTTGCGCCGGATCTTTCCAATACAGAGGCAGTTTTTGAGGTTCTCACGGAGGCGATTCTTAAAGCAGGATATCGTCTGAAGGAGGACATCTGTTTTACGATGGATGCGGCGGCATCTGAGCTTTATGATGAGGAGAGTGGTAAATATTATTTTCCGGGGGAAAGCCGAATGAGCGGCAGCAAAATGGAACGTACTGCGGATGAGATGATTGCATATTATAAAACATTGATAGAAAAGTATCCTTTAATTTCAATTGAGGATGGTTTGAATGAGGAAGACTGGATAGGCTGGAAGAAGATGACAGCGGAACTTGGAAAAAAGGTGCAGCTGGTTGGCGATGATTTGTTTGTGACGAACCCGGAGCGCTTAAAAAAAGGAATCGAGATGAAGGTAGGAAATGCAGTTCTTGTGAAGGTAAATCAGATTGGCACGCTTTCTGAGGCGTTTGAAACAATTGAGCTTGCGCAGCAGGCAGGGTATCGTACGATTATTTCTCATCGTTCCGGGGAGACCGAGGATACAACGATTGCAGATATCGCGGTTGCTTGCGGCGCAGGACAGATCAAAACAGGCGCGCCGTGCCGCAGCGAGCGTGTAGCAAAATACAATCAGTTACTGAGAATTGAAGAACACTTTTAATAATATTTGCACAAAAACAGTTGAAAATTTCCGAAACCTGTGCTAAACTACATCTGTTTGACATAGGAGGTGGAGAAATGGGAGTGTTAAGAATCATTCTTTCCATAATTTTTATCATTGATTGTATCGGATTAGCAGTTCTGGTATTGATGCAGGAAGGAAAGCAGGCAGGACTTGGAAGTCTCGGTGGTTCTTCCGAAACTTACTGGGGAAAAAATAAAGGTCGCTCTATGGAAGGGGCAATGATCAAAGGTATAAAGGCGCTGGCAATTGGTTTTATTGTTCTTGCGCTGATCCTGAATCTGAACTTTTAGTGATGAAACACTCTTGTGGTAATGCAAGAGTGTTTTTTTCCTATTATGACAATTACACTAGGACGGAAGGACACGAGGATTATGAATAATTTATTTGAGAAAAGAAAACAACGTGTGTTTGAGTTGATCTGTGACAAGCATTATGTACCGATGAAGATCAAGGAAATCGCTATTCTGATGCAAGTGGCAAAGGAGGATCGTGCGGAATTGGAGATGATTCTGCAGGAACTGGTCGATGAGGGAAGGATCGAGCTCAGCAAACGCGGAAAATATAAAAAATTGGAAATCAGGCGGATGACAGGTACTTTTACCGGAAATTATCGCGGATTTGGTTTTGTGACGGTAGAAGGTGAAGAGGAAGATATTTTTATTCCAGAACAGTATGTAAATGGTGCGATGCATGGCGATACGGTAGACATCGAGCTGCATCCATTGACAAAGAGTGGAAAGCGGCGCGAGGGACATGTGATTAAAATCCGTGCGCATGCGGTGACGGAGATCGTGGGTACTTATGAGAAATGTAAAAAATTTGGATTTGTAGTTCCCGATAATCCGAAAATGAACCGTGATATTTTTATTCCGCAGGAAAGCTCTAAAGGTGCAGTAGATGGCCATAAGGTAGTGGTGGAGTTGACAAAATTTGGTGATGCCGCGCACAAACCAGAAGGGAAAGTGACAAAGATCATCGGACACATCAATGATCCGGGAGTTGATATTCTTTCTGTTATTTATGGACATGAGCTGCCGCTGGAATTCCCGGAGCGCGTGTTAAATCAGGCTGAGCGTGTGGCATCTGAAGTGACGCAGGCTGATATGCAGGGAAGATTGGATTTGCGAGATGTGACAATGGTAACAATCGATGGTGAGGATGCCAAGGATCTTGATGATGCGGTTTCAGTAGTTTTTGATGAGGAAAAGCAACTGTGGCACCTGGGGGTGCATATCGCGGATGTGACGAATTATGTGCAGGAGAACAGCGCGCTTGACTGGGAGGCGCGAAAACGCGGTACGAGTGTGTATCTGGTGGATCGTGTGATTCCGATGCTGCCGCACACGCTTTCGAACGGTATGTGTTCTTTAAATGCCGGTGAAAATCGTCTTGCGCTCAGCTGTCTGATGGACATTGACGCGAAGGGAAATGTGATCGGGCATCAGATTGCTGAAACGGTGATTTGCGTTAATTGCCGTATGACTTACACAAGTGTCAATAAAATTTTAAGTGAAAAAGATGAGGTGGAAATCCGTAAGTATGAATCATTGGTGCCGATGTTTCAAGAGATGGAAACACTTGCGAATATTTTGCGTGAAAAGCGCCGGATGCGTGGTTCGATTGATTTTGACTTTCTGGAGAGTAAGATGATTCTCGATGAGAATGGTAAACCGGTGGAGATTCGTCCATATGAGCGTAATGCAGCGACAAAGATTATTGAAGATTTTATGCTGATCGCCAATGAGACGGTGGCGCAGGATTATTATTGGCAGGAGCTGCCGTTTGTATATCGTACGCATGAAAGCCCGGATCCGGATAGAATCCGTCAGCTGGCGGTGTTTATCGCAAATTTCGGTTACGGATTGAAGGTTTCGCGGGATATTCATCCGAAAGAACTGCAAAAGCTTCTTGCACGGATCGAGGATTCACCGAATGAGGCAATGATCAGTCGTTTGACGCTGCGTTCTATGCGGCAGGCAAAATATACGACAGATTGCAGTGGTCATTTTGGTCTGGCGGCAAAATATTACTGTCATTTCACCTCACCGATTCGTCGATATCCGGATTTGCAGATTCACCGCATTATAAAAGAAAATCTGCGCGGTCGGTTAAATACGGAACGGATCGCGCATTATACGGAGATTCTGCCGGAGATTGCTCAGCAATGCAGCACGACGGAACGCCGGGCGGAGGATGCCGAGCGTGAAGTGGAAAAGATGAAAAAGGTGGAGTACATGCAGAACCATATCGGAGAGATTTTCACAGGCGTGATCTCTGGCATGAATCAGTATGGATTTTATGTGGAACTTGACAATACCGTTGAAGGAATGGTTCATGTCAGCAATTTGTTTGACGACCATTATTATTTTGACGAACAGAATTTTGAGATGCGTGGTGCGACACTTGGAAATACGTACAGGATGGGACAGCGTGTGACCGTTTGTGTACAGGAGGCGGATAAAGAATTGCGTACGATTGATTTTCGCATTGCAATTGGAAAAGATGTATAAACAAAGCCAAAGTCAGATAAGAAGATAGATATAGAACCGTTTTCGGAAGCCTGTCATCATTAGAATGGCAGTA
This sequence comes from Marvinbryantia sp., assembly GCA_050944495.1. Classification (GTDB taxonomy): domain Bacteria; phylum Bacillota; class Clostridia; order Lachnospirales; family Lachnospiraceae; genus Marvinbryantia. The sequence goes on along the minus strand of JBMNRF010000042.1, from coordinate 7,875 downwards.
GAAATCAAATAGGAGTGGGATAAGTGGGAACAAATACAATTAAACTAATTGCGAATAATAAAAAAGCGTATCACGATTATTTTATCGAAGATACGTTTGAGACCGGGATCGCGCTGGCTGGTACGGAAGTGAAATCCCTGCGTATGGGGAAATGCAGTATTAAGGAATCTTTTGTGCGGATCGAAAACGGTGAAGTGATGATTTATGGAATGCATATCAGCCCATATGAAAAGGGAAATATCTTCAACAAAGATCCCCTGCGTGTGCGCAAATTGTTGATGCACCGATATGAGATCAACAAACTGATGGGCAAGATCAAGGAAAAAGGGCTGACGTTGGTGCCGCTTAAGGTTTACTTTAGGGGAAGTCTTGTGAAGGTAGAAATCGGTCTAGCACGAGGTAAAAAGCTGTATGACAAACGTCAGGATATTGCAAAAAAGGATATGAGACGCGAGGCAGAAAAGGACTTTAAAGTACGTAATCTTTATTCATGAGTGGATTTTATATGAAGTTTATGGCAGATGAGCTGGATTTTATGTAAATCGTCTTGACGAATTGCTTGAAATAGGCTATACTAATTTAGCTTGAAAAAAGCACTTTAAAATGTCTGCAAAACCTGCAACGTGTAAGGGGTTGTACTGGTTTCGACGGGGGTTTTGAAGTTGGGGAAGCCATCTGCGGGCCGGGACCGCACAGCAAACCGGAATTAAATATAAACGCAGACGAACAGTTAGCGTACGCAGCCTAATGGCTGCTGTCGGCTTCAGGTTGCTCACCGCCTGAATCACCGGCATCAAATCTGGTGAGGCACTTCGTTTTCTAAGCTTTGCGGAGATGGAAGAATTTATGAAGCTACTGATGTTAGAAGCCTGTCGTTAGGCGTCTGACGGAGGGAATGTCAAAATAGCGACTGTGATGGGAGATGCCGCAATGAATAGGCTTTCGGACAGGGGTTCGATTCCCCTCAGCTCCACTTGAAAACCCTGTATTTGCAGGGTTTTTTCTATTAAAAAAATCTTTTTTATTGTGAAAAGAGTTATGAGAGGCACATGTAAGAAAACAGCAGTGATGGTTGCAGATAGTATGGGAATATAAGAGATAATACAATGAAAAAATACATAAAAAAATTTCTGCTTTCCTTCCTATTGTTAGTTACGTTTAGTATCCCTACATACGCGGATGAAAACTTAGAAGTTCATTTTATTGATGTAGGGCAAGGGCTCAGTATACTCGCTAAATCGGGCGATGATGTGATGGTCTATGACGGCGGCGATAGAAAGCATTCCAGTATTGTTGTATCCTATTTGAAAAGGCAAGGCATTACCGATATAGATTATCTGATATCTTCGCATTATGATGAGGATCATGTTGCCGGTCTGGTCGGATGTCTTAATGCGTTTGAAATTGGCATGGTAATTGGCCCAGATTATGAGAAAGATACAAAGACATACCAAGCGTTTGTAGATGGTGTAGCAGCGAATGATTTATTTGTAGAACATCCGGATGTCGGAGAAATATATGAGTTTGGAGATGGAAGCTTTACGGTGCTGTCACCGTCCGTTATAACAAATGATGACAATGATAACTCTGTTGCTATAAAATTGACAGACGGAGATAAATCCTTTATATTTACCGGCGATGCGGAAGCAGCTAGTGAAAGCAATATGATTGCCTCTGGTATAGATTTATCTTGTGATGTATTGTGTTTGGGTCATCATGGTTCAGCATCTTCCACATCATATGACTTTCTCAGTGCAACGGTTCCGGAATATGCCGTTATATCGTGCGGGCAGGATAATAAATACGGTCATCCGCATAAAGATACGATGGATAAGCTGGAGGCAATGGAAATAGAAATATTCCGAACGGATAAACAAGGAACACTTGTAGCGCGAAGCAATGAAAAAGAAATTATTTGGAATCAGACTTCGTGTGGAGATTATTCGCCGGGAGAACGCTCTGACAAGGGAACAGTTCCTCAATGTGATAATGAAGAAATTACTATATCAGAAGAGTATGAGCAGAAGGTATGGATATTCGCGACGGGTAATAAATACCACGCGACTTCTGAGTGTGGGTCAAGAAATTCAAATAGAGCGACTGAAATATCTGTATTAGATGCAGAAGAACAGGGATATTCTCCATGTAAGCGATGTTTTAGAGATGGTTATAGATAAATATGAAAGAGTGGATGCGAAATGAAAAATCTGCTCTTTTTATTTGATATTTTATTCATCAAATCCCAATACGGCGATATTGAATCGTGGTGTTTTTTTGATTTCTAACACAGTTGCGTAATTGTTTTTGGGGCATTTGGAAATATGAACAGGGCTACTCATTCCAAGGGAATGCTCAATCATATATGTACAAAAGGCACCGATTAAGTAACCCTTTACATTGACCTTTTCTCCGATTGTTAATTTGTCTCCATTATTTTCTATAGAAAAATCCATTTTTATCATATCCGCAACTTCCTCTTTTTAATCTTTTCATATTATATAGGAAGAAGCGTAGTATTTCAAGAAGGAAAATATTAATAGAAAACAGATGAGAACAGATAGTTTTAAAGTATTTAAAAATTCTAATAAGATGTTAAAAAATTATTATATTTTGCATTGTAACTTTACAAAATCAAATAAATTGTGCTAAAATGTCACGTAAATGGTGTAACATTGAGAAAAAGGGACAAGACAATTGCCGAATGTATTTGAACGGTAATTTTTAAGGAGGAAGAATACATAGAATGACGAATCGTAGATTCAGAAAGAGACTCCCAATGATTCTCTCGGCAGCAATGTTGACGCTTTCCATGCCGGGATATATTTTGGCAGAGGATCAGCAGACAGAGACAATTTTTGATAATAGAAATGAAGATGTGGATGGTGTGCCGGAAACGGAAACGCAGCCGCCAACAGAGCCAGAAACACAGCCGCCGACAGAGCCAGAAACGCAGCCCCCGACAGAATCGGAGACGCAGGTACCGGTAGAAACGGAAACGCAGCCCCCGACAGAATCAGAGACGCAAGTGCCGACAGAATCGGAGACGCAAGTGCCGACAGAATCGGAGTCACAGAAACCTTCAGAGCCGGTGACGGAGCCGACAACAGAATCAGAGACAGAGTCTGAAACAGAATCGGAAACCAAGAAGGAAACAGAAAAAGAAACTGAAAAAAAGGAGACCGAGGAAGAGGCGAAGGAGGAAACGGAGAAAGAAGAAAAAGTGCCGGGTTTTTCTGTTGATCCGAGTGCATATCCGGCAGTTAATATTACAGAAAATACACTGGAAATCTATCGTTATCTGGTGGAGGAGATGGGACTGAATCACGCTGGAGCATGTGGTATCTTGGCTAATATTCAGATGGAGTCTAACTTTAATCAGCTTGCAATTGGCGATGGTGGAACCAGCTTTGGCATTTGTCAGTGGCATTTGGGCAGACTTTCGAATTTGATGAATGTCTGTACTTCTTTGGGTCTGGACTATCGCACTGTGGAAGGTCAGCTTGTATATTTGGAGTATGAGCTGAACAGCGGTTATACAAACGTGTTAAATTATATCAGAAGTGTTCCGGATACCGCGCAGGGTGCATACGATGCGGCATATTACTGGTGTATGTATTTTGAGATGCCAAGCCAGACAGAGGCACGTTCTGCACAGCGAGGAAATTTGGCAATGCACGAATATTTTCCACAATCATTTAAGCTGGAGAAAATAGAAAAAAAAGAACCTATTTACGAAACAATTGCCAACTTGAATATTCGTAAAGAACCGGGAATGGAAGCGGAAGTTCTTGAAGTACTGCCAAAAGGCTCAACGCTTGATGTCAGGAAGACAGTGGGAGAATGGTATTGCATTTCTTATAAAGAAGGACAGGCATATGTGAAGCAGGAGTTCGTGAAGAAGGTTTCAACTTCAAAAGAGGACGTAGAAAAAGAAGAAATGATCAAGCAGGCGTTAGAAGAAAATGCTGTTTTTGTCAAAAAGAATACACAGGAAATGCAAATTGATCTGATGAATCAGGAAATGGAGCTTTCTATCCTGAAACAGATCAGTAGAACGAAAGCAGAGAATGAGAAAAATTAATTTCGGATAAACGATGATAAGATGTGAGAATTCTGAAATATTTTCACAGATCGGACAAAGTTTTCTGGTATAGTAAGAGCAGACGCAGTAAGAGGTGTCTGCTCTTTGCTGTATGAATGAATCGGAGGATGGTAGGAATGGATAAGTTAAAGGTTTTGGTAGTGGATGACGAGAGCAGGATGCGCAAGCTGGTAAAAGACTTTCTAACGAAAAAGGATTTTCAGGTTCTAGAAGCAGAGGACGGTATGCAGGCGTTGGATATTTTTTATAAAGTAAAAGATATCGCTTTGGTGATTCTTGACGTGATGATGCCAAAGATGGACGGCTGGCAAGTGTGTCGGGAAATTCGTACTCTTTCTGAAGTACCGATTATAATGTTGACGGCGCGGTCGGATGAACGTGATGAACTTCTGGGCTTTGAACTCGGCGTGGACGAATATATATCCAAGCCGTTCAGTCCGAAGATTCTTGTGGCACGTGTAGAGGCGATCCTGCGCCGCAGCAATGTGCTGGCTGCGGATAATGTAATGGTTGCCGGTAAAATTAGCCTTGACAAGGCGGCACATGAAGTAAAAGTGGACGGTAAGAACATTGAATTGAGCTACAAAGAGTTTGAACTTTTGAACTACTTTATGGAAAATCAGGGAATTGCTCTTTCCAGAGAAAAAATTCTTAATAGTGTATGGAATTATGATTATTTTGGAGATGCCCGTACAATTGATACACATGTGAAGAAACTGCGGAGCAAGCTGGGTGAGCAGGGCGATTATATTAAAACCATCTGGGGGATGGGGTATAAATTTGAGGTAGAATAACATGAAGCATTCTATTAAGACACAGCTCGCCTTCAGTTTCGCTGGGCTGATTGCGCTGATTCTCGGGATCAGTCTGTTGGTAAATAATCTGTTTCTGGAAAAATACTATATGTACCAGAAACGAGATGATCTGATCAATATTTATAATGAAATCAATATGATTGATGATATTGCTGATTATCAGAGTGATGAGTTTGAAGAAGATTTCAGGCGAATCAGTGGTACAAATAATGTCGACTTGAATATTCTGTGGGTGGACGTGGATGGCAGCGGCGTGATTGTATACCAGAGCCGTGATAACCGTATTATGCGTGGCCGTATTGAGGGGTATCTTTTTGGATTGAATTCGCTGGAGGATGACAGTGATATTCTTCTGGAAACCGAAAATTATCGTATCCAGCGATTCAGTGATTCGGCAGATTCCACAGATTATCTGGAGGCCTGGGGACGCTTGCAGACCGGATGTTATTTTTTGATGCGTATTCCGATACAGTCAATTCGAGAAAATGTAAAAATTTCCAATCAGTTTGCAAGCTATACGATTCTGGCCGGCATCTTTTTTAGTATCGGTTTTGTGTGGTGGATTTCTAAAAAGGTGACGGATCCGATTGAAGAACTGACAGGGATTTCCCGTCGGATGGCAAATCTGGATTTTGAGGCGAAATATACGAGTGATGTAAGAAATGAAATTGGTGAGCTGGGTGAAAATTTCAACCAGATGTCAGAAACTTTGGAACGCACGATTTCGGAATTGAAGACAGCCAATAACGAACTGCAGAAGGATATTGAGAAGAAAACACAGATTGACGAAATGCGGAAAGAATTTTTATCAAATGTATCACATGAGCTGAAGACACCGATCGCACTGATTCAGGGCTATGCAGAAGGTCTGAAAGAATGTATTAATGATGATGAGCAGAGCCGTGAGTTTTATTGTGATGTGATTATGGATGAGGCAGCTAAGATGAATAATATGGTGAAAAAACTTCTCAGTCTGAATCAGCTGGAATCAGGGAATGATATTGTAACGATGGAGCGTTTTAATTTAAGCGAGCTTGTGCGGGGGGTGGTACAGTCGGCTCGTCTCCTTGCAGATCAGAAGCAGGTGGAGATTCATTGGAGTGGTGTGGAAAATATGTTTGCCTGGGGCGATGAATTTAAGGTCGAAGAAGTGATTACCAATTATATCAGCAATGCGATCAATCACGTAAATGAAAGAGGCCGCATTGAAGTTGCGGTGGAACAGCGCAAAGGAAAATCACGTGTAACGGTATTTAATACCGGCAGCCAGATAGCAGAGGAAGAGCAGGAAAAAATATGGGTGAAATTCTATAAGGTAGATAAGGCGAGAACCAGAGAATACGGAGGCAGCGGTATCGGACTTTCAATTGTCAAGGCAATCATGGAGTCGATGCATCAGCAGTTTGGTGTGTATAATCTGCCGGGCGGAGTGTGCTTTTGGTTTGAACTTGATACAGATAATGGGGGAGAAGTATGAAGCGGATACAGGATATGATTGCGCAGGCAGATATGGTTCTGCTTGGCTTTGGCGATGAATTTACAGAACGCAGAGCGTCCCGGGAAGATGTGATTCGGGCATACAATAGAGTGGAGGAAATCATTCATGGAAAACCGTGGTTTGCAGTGACAGTCAATACAGACGATCTGATCTATGAGTCAAAGCTGAATGAATTTTTTATTGTGGCTCCGTGCGGGAGTGAAAAGAACGGAAATGTGGTAACGATGGAAAATTATGATGAGTCGGTTTATCTTCCAAAGTGGCAGTTTTACATGAATTGGCTGACTTCTACGATTGGAAAAAAGCTTCTGATATTGGAACTTGGCGTTGGACTTGCCTATCCGTCTGTAATTCGTATGCCGTTTGAACGGACAGTGCAATTTAATCAAAAAGCTACTTTCATAAGGATTCATAGTAAGCTGGCGATGACAGATTCGGAGATTGCAGCACGCAGTTATTGTGTAAATGCAGAGCCGATTGCCTTTTTGTTGGGAAAAGCCTGATGAAATACACAAAAAAACTTGTAATTTTGCATGATTATAGTATAATTTATTCAAATGAGTAGAAGAGAATCGCGTGCGGATGATTTTCGGCTCATAGATAGAATAAGAATACAGGAGGATCGTGTATGGAATCAAGAGTAATCAGAATACCATCAAAAGTGAATGCAAATGTGGTACTTCGGGTAATTCCGGGACATTTTGCGACAACGCATTCCCATATCAACCACTATGTGGACATGACCTTTTTGAAAGCGCGTAAAAGTGAGGCGGAGGGGGCAGCCAAAATTCTGGCGCAGAGTTATGGGATGACTACCTATATCGACACGATCGTCTGTATGGACGGCTGTGAGATCATTGGTGCGTATCTTGCGGATGAGCTGACTAGAAACGGTATTATGTCGCTCAACTCCCATAAAACTATGTATGTGGTATCACCGGAGATCCATACGGGTGGACAGCTGATCTTTCGTGATAATATGCAGAATATGATCAAGGACAAACATGTGCTTCTGGTTTTGGCAACTGCATCTACCGGTATCACGGTAAAACGGGCGGTGGAATGTATCCGTTACTATGGTGGCATTATGGAAGGTGCAGCAGCCTTGTTCAGTGCAACGGATGAGGTGGAAGGCATTAAGATTCATTCGTTGTTTACAGCGGAGGATATTCCAGAGTATGAAACGTATCATTTTACAGAATGTCCGATGTGCAGACGAAATGAAAAATTGGATGCAATTGTCAACAGTTACGGATATTCCCGTATGTAACATGTTGTGCCAGCTAAAAAAATGTGATAAACTAGAGGAGCATGGGAATCTATGCTCCTTTTTGATTTATGGGGCGGATAGACCCAGTTGAGTACGTTGGAGTTTCTCAACAGAGAAACGGAAACGTGCGAAATATAATCCACCCGCTATGCGGGTGCGCGACGTTAGTTATACAAAAAATCACCTTTCC
>JBMNRF010000041.1:0-17598 GCA_050944495.1 Marvinbryantia sp. | reverse complement strand
GGTGTTTGTGGTGAACTCATTATACTTCAAAAAGGGGGTCAATGCTCTTTTTATTTGCAAACCTCCAATAAATCAAGGTTTTAAAGGATTTAGAACAATAAAAAAGAGGTAGTTTTTGACACTACCGAAGAAAACAGGAAAGTAAGAGAAATGTGAAAAAAATTTGTCTTAAATATTATGAAAATCTTAGGATTCTGAGCAGTGTATTAATGTTTTTGAAACTGCATTGACGCGAATCTCCAATTCTTTTATAATGCAGAAAGAATTTGTAATGATTCTGTAACATATGACATTTAAAAAGAAGGAGGTTGCGTTAGCAATGAAAAACAGAGGAATTAAGACAACAGCATTGGTGTTAAGTGCAGGAATGGCTTTTTCATGGGCAGGCACTCCGGTTCTGGCAGAAAAGGCGGCGCAGGAGAATGTCGAGGGGGGAGCCGGTGACAATTCTCTGGAAGGAACGCTTGCTTTTGCGCAGTGTGACGAATATATTAACGTCCGCAGCAGTGCGGGAACAGACGGGGAGGTTTCAGGCAAGGTATATAATGAGAACGCTGTAACGATCGTCGGGCAGGAGGATGACTGGTATGAGATCACATCCGGAAATGTGACGGGTTATGTAAAGGCGGATTATTTTGCGACAGGCGAGGAGGCACAGGAAATTGCGGAACGCGTAGCTTATAATGTGGCAAAAGTACATCCGGAGGTATTAAATGTGCGCAGTACACCGGACGAAGATTCAGCGGTGGTGGATATAGCAGAACAATCTGAAGAACTGGAAGTGGTTGAATGGGACGGCAACTGGATGAAGGTGGCTTTGGGAGGAAATGCTTATGGATATGTAAGTGCCGAGTATGTGGATTATAAAACTTATTATGCAGTAGGAGAAACACTGGAAGAAGAACAGAGCAGACTTGCGCAGGAGGCTGCAGAAGCAGAGGCAGCAGCGGAGCAGGCGGAAGTTCAGGCACAGCAGACAGAACCGCAGCATACGGAAGAAACTCAGCCGGAGACGGAATGGGTGGAGCCGGAAAGTGAGTGGACAGAACCGGAGACGCAGTGGACAGAAGCGGAAAGTGAATGGACAGAGCCGGAGACAGAATGGACAGAACCGGAAAGTGAGTGGACAGAGCCGGAGACGGAGTGGACAGAGCCGGAGACGGAGTGGACAGAGCCGGAGACGCAGTGGACAGAGCCGGAGACGGAATGGACAGAGCCGGAGACGGAGTGGACAGAGCCGGAGACAGAGTGGACAGAGCCGGAGACAGAGTGGACAGAGCCGGAGACAGAGTATACAGAGGAAACGGAATCAGTGGGTAATTCAGACCTCGGCCAGCAGATTGCAGATTTTGCAGTGCAGTTTGTAGGAAATCCGTATGTATATGGTGGTACGAGTCTGACAGACGGAGCAGATTGTTCTGGCTTTACACAGTCGGTATTTGCAAATTTTGGAATTGGTCTTTCCAGAACAGCAGATTCCCAGTCATACGGTGGTACACCGGTAGATATGGGCAGTCTGCTTCCGGGTGATTTACTGTTCTATTCGGACGGCGGTTATATTGGTCATGTGGCGCTTTATATTGGCGGCGGTCAGATCGTACATGCAAGTACACCGGAAACGGGAATTATTATTTCCAATTATGATTATAATACACCGGTCAGCGCAAGCAGATATTGGTAAAATTGAAAATGTAAAAGAAAAAAGCTATCACAGAGATGTGGTAGCTTTTTTGTATGAAAAAGTGTTTGCTATGGACATTCAAAAGAAAGTATACTATGCTTTAAAAAGGATGCCGAGAACAGATAAATAGTGATAAGAGGGGGAAATAATCATGCGAAGTGAACAGGAAATGTATAATCTGATTTTAAATATTGCGCGAGAGGACGATCGCATTCTGGCAGTTTATATGAATGGTTCACGGGCAAATCCAAACGTGCCGAAAGATATTTTTCAAGATTATGATGTGGTATATGTAGTAAAAGATACGAAGCGCTTTATTGCAGATAAAAAGTGGATTCAGAAATTTGGTGAAATTCTTTATATGCAGTATCCGGATGACAGCCCGTTTTATCCGAGCGCAAGAGAAGATTGCTATGGATGGCTGATGCAGTTTGCGGATGGAAACCGAATTGATCTGCATGTGCAGACAGAGGAGTTTATGAAACGTGTGATTTTTGACGATAGACTATGCAAAGTTTTATTGGACAAAGCAGGGATTTTGCCGGAGATTCCAGAAACGACGGATGAGGATTTTTGGGTGAAAAAACCGACAGAGCAGGAGTATCTGGCCGTTTGTAATGAATTCTGGTGGTGTACAAACAATATTGCAAAAGGCTTGTGGCGGGAAGAATTTCCATATGTACAGGATATGACAAATGAGATTGTCCGGCCGCAGCTTCAGGAAATGCTGTCATGGAAGATTGGCATTCAGACAGATTTCAGTGTCAGTGTCGGAAAATCTGCAAAATATATGTATCGTTGGCTGAAAAAAGAGGAGTGGGAAGAATATCTTTCTACCTGGTTTGCGTGCGATATGAATCAGGCATGGGAAGCGGTTCTGCGAATGTGCAGACTGTTTGAAAAGACCGCAAAATTTGTTGGAGGACAGCTTGACTTTGTGTACAATGAAACAGAAGGGGCAAATGCTTATGGATATCTGGAACAGGTACGCAGATTGCCGAAAGATGCGGAAGAAGTTTTATAAATAGATATTTTAGCAGGAGGCGAAATAGATGAGAACACCGGAAAAAGTAATCTTTACTAATATGTGCATGATTTATGACGATGACGGAAATATTCTGGTGCAGAATCGTTTAGATAAGGAATGGCCGGGGATTACGTTTCCGGGAGGGCACGTAGAAAATGGAGAGAGCTTTGCAGAAGCTGTAATCCGTGAAGTGTGGGAAGAAACAGGGCTGCATATTTCGCATGTGCAGATGTGCGGTGTGAAATACTGGATGACAGAAGACAATTGCCGTTACGTGGTGCTTTGCTACAAAACAAAGCATTTTCAGGGAACGCTGATATCATCTAGTGAAGGCGAGGTATTCTGGATCAGACAGAAGGACTTCGAAAAAATGAATCTGGCAAGCGGTATGGAGTACATGCTGAAAATATTTACAGAAGATGAGATTACAGAACATCATTGCTGGGATGAAAATGGAGTATCGCAAAATAGTTTGAGATAAAGCAGGAGGATAAAAGGATGAACGTGACACTGAAAAAATGGACACTGGAAGATGCGGAAGCGTTGATGGAGATTGCGAACAATGTAGGCAGGAATTATCTGTCCAATCGCCTGCCGTATCCGTATACGAAGGCGGACGCAGACTGGTGGCTGAACATGGTGCGGGAGCAGGATGGAAAAGAAGGGATTTTCCGTGCGGTTATGCTGGATGACCGTATTGTCGGCAATATTTCAATAGAGAAAAAAAGTGACGTTTATGAAAAGGACGCAGAGATCGGTTATATGCTTTCGGAGAGTGTAAAAGGGAGAGGTATCATGACGGAAGCTGCGAAACAAATTTGTGAGATCGCCTTTCATGAGTTTGATTTGCTGCGCATTACCGGTCTGGTATATCAGCCCAATATTGCGTCTCAGAGAGTATTGGAAAAGAGCGGATTTGTGTTGGAAGGTGTGATGAAGGATGCCGTTTATAAAAATGGGCAGGTATATGATCTTTGTATTTATGGAAGGACAAGATCATGATGAACAAAAAAATATTTGTGATCGAGGATGATCCGGACATTAATCGGCTGCTCTGCCGTATCCTACAGCGGAGTGACTATCAGGTATTGCCGGCATTTTCCGGTACAGAGGCAAAACTGGTGCTCGAGTTGGAGAAACCGGATTTGATTTTGCTGGATCTGATGCTGCCGGGCATGACGGGAGAAGAACTGATTTCTTTTATTCGCAAGGAGAAGAATATTCAAGCGCCGATTTTGATTTTATCAGCAAAGCATGCCTTGGAAAATAAAATTGAAACGCTGACGCTGGGGGCGGATGATTATCTCACGAAACCGTTTGAGCCGGAGGAAGTACTGGTGCGTGTGATGGCGCTTTTGCGCCGCGCGCAAACTACACAGCAACCGGAAAGAAAAGACAGCGACAGAATAGAGGGGATGCAGACGGCAGAGGAAAGTAAAACAGAATTGCGATATAAAAATCTGATGCTTTGCCCGGATAGCCGCGCGGTTTTTGTCAGGGAAAAAGAGGTTTTTCTGACACCGCATGAATATGATATTTTATTGATTTTGATGCGGCAGCCGGAAAAGGTATTTTCCCGGGAAACGCTGTATGAAAAGGTGTGGCAGAACGGCTATTACGGGGAGGATAACACCGTAAATGTACATGTCAGCAATATCCGAAAAAAGATTGCCGCGCGGGATGCGGACAATGAATATATCCGTACTGTGTGGGGAATTGGTTTTAAATTAGCATGAAATCTATCTTTATGATTTCTTTAAACTTTCTTGAGGACTTATTTAAAACTCAAGTGTTACTATAACGACATAACGAAAACAACTTCAGGAAAGGACAAAGAAATGAGAGAAACAGTGATAAACACACATGGTCTGACAAAACAGTATGGGAAGATAATTGCGCTCGATCATGTGGATATTACGATCCGCAGAGGCGATATTTATGGTCTGGTCGGGGATAACGGAGCTGGAAAAACTACACTTTTAAAGTTGATTACCGGAATGATTTTTCCAAGTGACGGTGAAGTGGATCTGCTTGGAAAACATACACAGCGTGAACAGGAAAAAGCGCGCCGGCGCATCGGAGCGATGATTGAAAGTGCGGCTTTTTATGAACAGATAACGGTAGAAAGGAATCTGGAATATTACCGTATACAGAGAGGGATTCCGGGAAAAGCCTGTGTAGAAGAAGCGCTGGAATTGACCGGATTGATACCGCAGCGTAAAAAGTTGTGCAAAAAGCTTTCTATGGGGATGAAACAGCGTCTCGGCTTGGCAATCGCGATGCTTGGCGAACCGGAAATACTGGTTCTGGATGAACCGATCAATGGACTTGATCCGAGCGGTATTATTGAGATCAGGAATATTCTTCGGACACTCAATGAGGAGAAAAATATTACCATTCTGTTATCGAGCCATATTTTATCGGAGCTTGAACAGATTGCGACGGTATACGGATTTTTACAGAACGGTAGATTAAAGGAGCAGGTCAGTGCGAAAGAACTGCGCGAGAAATGCCGCAGTTACATTGAAATTGCGGTATCCGACGCGTCTTCTTACAGTGTACTGCTGGAAAAAACATATCCAAATATTACCTATCAGATATTGCCGGATCAGGTGCTGCATATTTTTGATAGTGAGAAAGAAACCGCGCTTTACAGTGATTTGGCGGGAAAACAGGGAATATCGATCCGGCGTCTGGAAAATCACCAGATGACATTGGAGGAATATTACGAAAAAGAGGTTTCCGCTTACGGTATGAAAAAAGGAGGCGCGGTAAGATGATAAACTATATTAAGAGTGAATTATATAAGATAACGCATACAAAAGAAACCTATTTGTGGACCGGCATCATGGTAACTCTGGGGATTTTATTTAATGTGATTTTGGCAGCTTCTGATAATGCGATCAAAGATTTTCCTTATGGTTCTGTGCGGTTTTCCATTAGTTTTCTGGTTGAAAATGTACTTGTTTTTTTGTATGGCGGAGTGCTGATGGCAACGCTGATCTGTAATGGTGAAACGAAAAACGGAACCTGGAAAAATATAGTTGCTTATGGTATTTCAAGAGAAGCGGCGCTGGTTGGCAAATGCATTGCCGGAGCCATTACTGCGATTTGTTGTATGTTGATTGTTGTGGCGTCATTTTTTGCAAGCGCGGTTCTTTTGCTGGAGGGAGAATGGAGCTGGCTGTTGGCAGTTTTAGTACGTGAGATTGGAGCAATCCTTTTCATCTGCATTGGAGCGGAAGTTCTGGGAATTGTGCTGCTGCAGATGTTAAAAAATGAGTATATTGTCGCGATGCTGTGGATACTCATCATCGGAGTACTTCCGAGAGTGGTCTTTTTGTTAGGTGTTGGACTGGATATCGATATTTTAAATACGATTTCCGAGTGGATGCCGACGAATTTTCTGCAGATAGAGGTAACAATGAACCGGAGCGAATATTACGCGCTGTGGGATACCGGGCAGGGGTTGGCGAGATGTCTGATCGCTGGAATTGGAAGTATTGTGATTTATCTGGGCGCGGGCCTTCTGGCCGTAAGGCGCAAGGAATTGTAAATTATGTTTGCAGGCTGTTGAAAATCGGAAAACATAAGTTTTAGACAAATACAGATATGTCAGGGGTATGAAAAGGAATAAAAAACGGAGAAAAGGGGCGCAGACATGGCAGTATATATGATTATAATTGTATTGGGAATTTTACTTGCAGCAGTAGGACTGCGTCATATACTACTTTGCCGTGAAATCAAACATACACAGAAACAATTGGAAGAGATTGCCCTGGACTTGAATCAGAATCGGATTTTACGTCAGGAGACATCTTTGCGGGAACTGGAAACACTGACGGAAGTGATGAACGGTATGTTAAAAGACATTCGCAGACAACGGGCAGCAGACCATAAGCGAGAAGCAGAATTTCAGCAGCAGATTGCGCAGATTAGTCATGATCTGCGTACGCCGCTGACTTCTATGATCGGTTATTTGTGTATGTTGGACCAGAGCGGTTTATCACAGGAAGAAAAAGAAGATCTTGCAGTGATTGAGCGGAAAGCACAGGCATTACAGCGTTTGATCTCACAGTTTTACGATTATTCAAAGGCACGCGACGAAGATTTGAAATTGGAATTGACTTGCGTAGATGCAACACGGCTTTTGCGGGAAAAGATGTTGGAACAGTGGAAAGAATTGGAAGAAAGAAATCTGGAAGTGGAGTTGGAAATACCGGAAGATACAGTAATGGCAACGGCAAATTTAGATGCGTTAGAACGTATTTATGCAAATCTTTTGCAGAACTGCAGCCGTTACGCAAAAACAAGGCTGCGCGTCAGTCTGCAGAAAGAATCACAGCAGGTGAAGATTATTTTCGGAAACGATACGATGGATTTTTCTTTGCCGGAGGGAGAAAATGGGGCAGAATTGGAAAAACTGTTTGAGCGTTTTTATGTGAAAGACACTGCGCGTACGCAGGGAGCTTCCGGACTGGGATTGTCTATTGCCAGAGGTTTGACGGAGAAAATGGGCGGTCAGCTGAATGCGCGGATGCCGCGCGAGGGTTGGCTGGAGTTTGAATTGGTTTTAAAACGGGAATTGAATTTGATTTTTTGAGAAAATTATATAGGAATTAATGACAAGCTCCAACACGGTCTGCTTTGCTAAACAACGTGTTGGGGTTTGTTATTTTTGGAAGAAAAATGTCAGTGGGAAAGAATATGCAGGAAAACACGAATATCTGTTTGAACTTACAAAGCCATGCTGAAATTCTGGATTTTTTGCTGAAGATCACAAAAATTTTATAAATAATTATTGTCAAAAAAATAGGGGGGGGGTATAATATATAATGAATAGTTGAAATTTATGTGATTTAGCAAAGTAGCATGGCAACATAGTAAAATGGAAGAGAGGTGTGACCTGTGAAAAGAAACAAATTACTAAAATCTTTTGCGCTGTTTCTGGCAGCGACTATGACGGTTTCAACGGCAGAAACGTTGATTCTGGCATCAGACACGGAAGTTGCGACGGATGAACAGGTACTTGAAGAAAAGACGAAGAGTGAGTATGAAATACGGACAGTGACAGAAGTATCGGCTACAGAGGTACCAGCTACGGAAATGTTAACGACAGAGGCGCTGGTTACAGAGGCGCCAGCTACAGAAGCACCAACGACAGAGGCGCCGACTACGGAAACGCCGACGACAGAGGCGCCAACTACAGAAGTGCCGGTAACAGAAACACAGGCTACGGAAGTGCAAATGACAGAGGCGCCGGCCACAGAGACCCCAGCCACAGACGCTGGAATGGCGGAGAAGCCGACAGAATCCCAGACAGAAACAATGGCAACAGAATCGGAAAAGGTTGAATATAGCGTAACGTTTGATTGTCATGCGACAGACTACGGTAAAATTGTTGTAGATAATCAGCCGGCAGATGTTGCCGTATATAAAAAGACGGTTATGGAAAAAGAAAGCTTTACGTTTCACGTAGTGCCGAATGAGGGCTATGAGACGGAGTATGTTCGCGTGGACGGGATCGATGTTCCGAAAACAGAACAGCAGGGAGAATACAGGCTTGCGGCAGTGGAGAAGGATATCGTCATTACTGTGACCTATAGAAAAGCTCCGGAGATTGAAAATATCGTTACCTTCCAGATAGGCGAGGGTGCTGCGGCTTTTGCACAGGATGGCACTTCGATTACTTCTGCTGCGACAGCGAAAAACGGTAAAATTGTATTTTGCATAATCGCAGAAGAGGGGTATACGGTAAAGGAAGTTCTGGTGGACGGCTATATCCCGGCGCGTCATACAGACAATCCGGATGAGTATATCATCGAAGGTATTCGCACAGATGAAACGATTGTAACAGTAAATACCGTTCCTGCTGAGACGAAAGAGGAATCCGAAACGGAACAGACAGAAGAGGCCGGAAAGGAAGACGAAAATACTGAACATGAGAACACTTCGGAAGCAGAGGAGTACAAAGCACAGTTAAACGGCGGCGAAGAACAGCGTGACGTGGAGGTGCGCGCAAGTGCGGATGGTTTGAGTGAGATTATTTTCACACTGCCTCATGGGGCGTACGTCACAGTGCTTGGTATGGAGGGCGACTGGATTAAGATCGAGTATGAGGGACAGGTTGGCTATGTTTACAAGGCGAGCGTCTTCAATGAAGGAGTGGAAGAGCCGGAAGCAGAAAAGGCGCAGCCTAAGGCGACTATTTTCTCATCTAGAAGTGCAGTTATGGAGCCAGGTGAGACGGTAATACTCACCAGTAGACTGGAAGATGCGGACGGCTATGAGATCCGCTATCAGTGGGAGTGTGACCGCGGAGCCGGATTTGAAGCGATTGAAGGCGCAAACAGCGATACATATACATTTGCTGCAGATACGCAGACGCTGTCATACAACTGGCGGCTGGTTGTTTACTATCGTTAAGCGTATGCCTGTCGTACGCAGAGATTCTGTAAAAATGTGAATTTCGCGATAATATGAGGAGAGGTGAAACGGATGAAGAAAAGAGTTATGGCATGGCTGCTGGTAATTCTGATGGTGCTGCAAATGCTACCGATAGAAGTACTGGCGGAAGGATGGAACACGGCGGTCTCAAACGAAGCGCGCGGTGCGGAGTACGTAAATGCAAAGTTTCAATATCCCGTGTATGGGGAAGACGCGGATGGCGCGGAAATAATAATTGACTATGAAACCATTGTAATGCAGATGGTGGAAAAGGGCAAAACTGCTGTTGTTCCCAATATACCGGACGTGGCGGGGCATGCGTTTATCGGATGGATAAATGAAAAGGACGGAACATCTCTGGATACGAGTAAACCACTGACTGAGGATACCGTATTTACGGCGGATTACCGCAAGCTTGGTATTCACACGGTGACGATTCACTATGTATTCGATAGCGATGGCAGCATGGCGCAGGAACCGTATGTGGCCGAGTTTAAGACAGGCAGCAAGGTGGAGCTTGCAGTTGAGTCGCCCAAGATGAGCGGGTTTGAGGTCGCTCAAGAGGACGAGGTATTTAAAATAAACATTGATTCTATCGAGAAGGACGAAGAGTTTGAAGTACGCTATACGGGCAAGCAAACCTATTATACAGTAAAATATTTCTTCCAGAATGCAGAGGATAACAATTATACGGAAGGTTATTTTTATCGCGATGTCATTCCTGGTAGTGAAGTCCAGGCAGGGAGGATTGATGTAGGTCCTTATGAGATCAGTACGTATCCAGAGGGTACATCGCACGCAGGTGAGCCTGTAATTGCGGGCGGGATGACCGAGGTGCGAGATTTTGAAATTGAGGGCTTTGTACAGCAGAAAATCACGCAGAGACGCGTGATGCCGGGCGGAACAACGGTTGTAAACGTGTATTATGACCGTGACGTGTATATGTACACCATCGACAATGACGGTGGAACGGCGGTAGATTCTCAGGCACTTCGTTACGGCGCGTCTCTGGGACTGCCCGATGCGAGTGAAATGGAGCGTCCAGGTTACACGTTTGATGGCTTTTATTCTAAAGCTTATGTGGAGCAGGACGGTAAATGGGTTGAGACGGACGGTGAGCAAGAACATGACTCGTCCTGTAAGATGCCTCCATATGATTTTACCATAGAGGTGCGCTGGAAACCTCTGGAGGAAGCAGACTATAAGGTTGTCTATTGGGTGCAGAGTGTGAAAGACGCATATGATACTGCGGATGATGCTAAGACCTATGATTTCCTGTCGTCCGAAACGTTTCATGGTAAGACGGGAACAACTCCTACGATCCGGAACCTGAGTCCGCAGAATCACGGGCTGAGCAGCACGTTTTACGCACTGAGCCACCAGAGATCCGAAATCAGAGAAATCCAAGGGACTGGAAACAATCGCTATGCCACGGCAAAGAAGACGATCGCAAGCGATGGCTCTACGGTTATCAATGTGTACTTTGACCGGCAGACGGTGACGTATAATTTCTACAATTCTGATAATACAAAGAGAGAACCTTGGCTCGTTCTGAAAGGTTTGTATGGTCAAACCTTTGCAGAGGCATCTAAGGCTACGGGGGTTCAGATTGCATGGCCTGCGGTGCCGACGAGGGGCTATATGTGGAAAAGAGGCAACACGGCAATCACTTATCTGAGTGGATTTTATGCTTCCGATATGACTGCTACGACAGTTAATTTTACCAGGACGAAGGCAGGCAATGCCGTTGTACGGCAGTACACGGAAAATCTGGATGGCAGTTGGAATCTGGCGGATGATTTTCAGGACAGCACGGGGAACCTGAATGTTATTGATAAATTTGCTCCGGCGTTCCGCGTGACGGGCTATGATACAAAGCAAAATAATGTAGTTGGTCCGACTGGAAATGTTTCTGCGGGAGGTAGTGTTGACGGGGATTACATTGAAATCTATAACACCCGCAACAGTTTCAACCTCGAGTATGCGAATTGTGCCGAGAACAGCATGAAGGACGCAAAATCTTCTTATAAATATGAAGAAATACTTGAGGAACCGATTGTCGTTCCGCAGCGTCCGGAGAGTGTGGAGTCGGATTATGAATTTGTGGGCTGGTATCTGGATAAGGGATTTCAGATTCCGGTAGACTGGGGTACATATACCATGCCGGCGGCAAATCTGGTGGTATACGCAAAGTGGGCACCGCCCACCTACACGGTAACCTACCACGATATCCGGACAAATACGGTAGACGAGGAATTTACGGATACTACAACACGGTTTGAGGTGGAAAAATTCGGTACGTTAGTCAGTCGTGAAGATGTAGCTAATTTCAACAAAAAGTATATAGTTGGTGGTACAACATATATAGACAATACAGATAAACTGACCTATACGTTTATGGGCTGGTATTTGGATGAGTCTTACACGGTAGCGTGGGACTATGGTATTGACATTACCGGTGACAGAGATGTATATGCTAAATGGGAGCCTTCGGGACAGGTATATTACCGTTACGTTTTCCAGGGTATGAATCCGGATGGTACAAGTGAAGAACTTGGAAAGTGGCCGGAGGTAGCATTTGACGCAAAGGTGTGGCCAAATCTGCCATATGGTACTTTTGCAGAGGCATCCGTTGATTTTGGTAAAGCCGGAAGGACGGATTTCCCGGAGTTTGAAGGATGGCGTCCGATGTCTACTCTGTCTACCATGAGAGAACAACTGACAGAGCAGTATCAGGAGATCCCTGTTTATTATGTACCAACGACTACCTGGCCACTGACGATCCACTATGTGGATGAAAAAGGCACTGCGATTGCGAATCCTGAGATGCATGACCTCACCGAGGCGATCAAAGTGTATGAGTACAAACGCATTGACGGCTACAAGCTGAAGGGCGATCCGCAGCTTACGGCAAGCAAGAATATGGACAAAGAGGACGATGGTCGTGTACATATTACCTTTACGTACGAAAAGATAAAACCACTGTCCTATAGGGTAGAATATTATCTGCAAAATCTGAATGGAACTTATGAGCTGAATGGGACTGCAACCAAAACTTATAGCAGCGCAGAAAGCGGTAAACTTCTTGGTGAGACAGCTACATTGGTTCCTGACGATTATAAAACCTTTACAGGATATGTTCGGAATCAGAATCACGCGGATACGGTAGAACGTGTTATTCTTCAGTCGGAAGAAGATCAGAACGTACTGCGGTTATATTACGATTTGCAGACGTATACGGTAACTTACCGATATATAAACGAGAAACCGGACGGTGCGCCTGATGTATATCCGCAGGAATTTTATAAGTATGGTGAGACTGTGACGGTAAAACCGTTGCCTAGGGCAGATGGATATACGTTCAGAGGCTGGTTTTATCTGGGCGACGTCACTGTTTCAGGAACATTTACCATGCCTGCGACAAATGTCATACTTCAGGGAAACTGGGCTGCGGAAAATGACACGGAGTATCAGATACACTTTTATCGTATGCAGGAAGATGGAACTTATCCGACGGATCCTCATAAGATATATCGCGCCGGTATAACCGATACGGAAGCATCGGTAACGGACGATGACAAGGCAGATAAGACGATTGATGGACTGCATTATACGCTGGATGAAGATCAGGAGAATGTATTCAGCGGTACAATCGCCGGAGATGGGTCATTAGTTCTGAAGCTTTATTTTAAACAGGTAAAAGCAAACTACACCGTATATCATTATCTAAAGGACACAAAGATTAAAGTGGCGGAGGAGCAGACATTTGAAGCTCAGGTAGGCAGTAAAGTTACGGCTTCAGAGGCTGAGGATCGCAACCAAGGTTTTGAGAATGCAAGAGTAGTCAGCGCTGTACCGCAGGACGCGGCGATTACAGTAACAGAGAATGAAGCGCAGAATGTGATTACTCTTTATTACGAGATGCCTTTGACGTTGCAGGCGAATAGCGCAAGCAAGACCTACGATGGGAAACCGCTGACAGAGGGTGGATTTAAGGTAGTAAATCCTGAAAATCTGGTTGATGGTATTAAGGAAGCAGATATCACGTTGCGCATGACAAAAAATAGCGCAATCACAAATCCGGGCAGCGCTGCGAACACCATCGACGGTAACAGTATTCTCTTTAAAGGTGTGGCAGTTCCGAGTTACTACAATCTGACACTGCAACCGGGTACACTGGAGGTGCTCAGCCGACTGAACGTAACCAAGACGGTAACGAAGCCGGTACCGTCTCTTGAAGGCGAGAGTGGCTTGGCACTTGGCACTCCTGCATTTCAATTTACGCTGACAAAAGACGGTCAGCCGGTGGCAGGTGCAGGTTACAGCGTAAATAATCAGCAGCGCATAACTGCGGAAGATGGAAGCTTTTGCTTAAATGCAGGAGAAACTGCGGTATTTAATGATCTGACAGTCGGAACCTACACGGTACAGGAAAGCTATAGCGGAGACTGGCTCCCGGCGGAGGGCGGCTATACGCAGACAGCAGTGATTGCCAACAGCGGTGTGGGTGATGTAAAAGTAGGTTTTACCAATAGGCGAAATGTTCTTGAAAGTATTACGCTACAAAAGAAATGGGTGGACGGTGAAGGAAGCGCTGCAGAGCGTCCGGAAGAACTGACCATGACGCTTAAAGGTACGATAGACGGTAATGAAGTTTACACTGCGCCTGTGACGCTGACAGCGAAGGAAAACTGGACGAAAACGGTTACAGGTCTGCCGGCTATGGCAGATGGAAAGGCGATTACATATGCCCTTACAGAAAATACTGTGCCGGATGGGTATGAGGCGTCTTACAGCTCGGATGGAAGAATTGTCACCAATACGGTAAATCAGAGCTATCTCACCATTCAGGGTACTAAAACCTGGGTGGATGGCGGTAAGCACCACAACAACGCGGAAGAGCTGACCATCACACTGGAGCGTAAGAGCAGTAAAGAGGGTTCTAAGTGGGAAGCTGTTTCGAAAGGCTATCGATTTGGCTGGACAGAGGATAAGCCGGATCAGTATGGTTTTACTGATCTGGAACGCTACGATGACGAGGGTTATCGCTATATTTACAGAGTAAGAGAAACAATCAATAATCCGGAGGAGGCAGCACTGTATGAGACTGCTTACAGTCCGGTAAACGGAGAGACTGTCCTGGGCGGCGTATGGCAGGTGGATATTACCAATACGCTGAGAGATCCTGAAGATGTATCTGTAAGCGGTACGAAGACATGGGTAGACGGCGGAAGGGAACACAACAATGCGGAAGAAGTTATGCTGAGCCTGTTCCGCATCAGTGCAAAGCCGGAAGCGGAAGAAGAGCCGGTTGAAGGAGCGGTGCCTGAATGGGACGGAGCGACCTACAAGTTTAGTGGCTTAGATCGTTATGATAATGAGGGCTATACGTACACCTATACGGTAAGGGAGGCCCCGATCGAAGGCTACACAAGCGAGTCGAATGGAAACAACTTCACCAATACGCTGAGCGATCCGATGGATGTATCCGTAAGCGGTACGAAGACATGGGTAGACGGCGGAAGGGAACACAACAATGCGGAAGAAGTTACGCTGAGCCTGTTCCGCACCAGTGCAAAGCCGGAAGCGGGAGAAGAGCCGGTTGAAGGAGCGGTGCCTGAATGGAACGGAGCGACCTACAAGTTTAGTGGCTTAGATCGTTATGATAATGAGGGCTATACGTACACCTATACGGTAAGGGAGGCTCCGATCGAAGGCTATACAAGCGAGTCGAATGGAAATGACTTCACTAATACCATCACGCAGGAAATGCTGACGATTCAGGGTACAAAGACTTGGACGGATGGTAATGAGAAGCACACCATTGATCAGGTGGCGCTGACACTGCAGCGTCAGGTGAATGGCGAAGAATGGGAAAATGTAACAGTCGAACCGCAATGGAGTAACTGGACGTATACCTATACGGATCTGCCGAAGTACAATAATGAAGGCTATACCTATACCTATAAAGTGGTCGAGACAGAAAAGCCTGACGGTTATGTTATAAGCTATACTCCGGTAGGCGGTGTGGCAGAGTTCGAAGGGACTGTAGCGAACGTGGATATTATCAACACGGCTCAGACACGGGAAGTGACAGTAACTAAGCAGTGGCTGGATACGTTTGAAGAAGTGCCAAATTACTGGAATCTGCGACCGAACAATGTAGTAGTAACACTGACAGGAATGGTAAATGGAGAGCCTGCAGAGGGCCTCTCTTACAACGTGACTGTGAAGGAAGATTCCTGGAGCGCAGCGCAGAATGTGCGTACACACGATGCAAAGGGAAATCCGGTTACTTACGCGGTAAGTGAAGAGAACGTAGAGCATTACAACTTTATGGCAAGCGAATCTACAAAAGAGATTACGCCTGTAAAGGGTGAGAAGGAAGTACAGGTTACAAACAGCCTGCAGCTTTTGGACGGAGACGGACAGCTGATTGTTACAAAACGCTGGGATGATAAAGGTGGCAGCCAAAGTGACCGCCCGGAAGTGAGTTTTCAACTTCTCTACGCAGACGGAAATCCTGTGACAGCAAACGGGCAGAAACTGTTTGCTGAACTGGGAGAGGATAATACAGCGATCTTTGAAAATGTACCTGTGAATGTAAATGGTTATATTGTGGAAGAAATCGTGGACAGTGAGACGAACAAAGGTCAGTATGTCTGTGAACAGCCGGATAACCAGGTACGACTGGAAGCAGGAGAAACGATTGCGGTATTTACGAATACCCGTACGATGGCGGTAGTAACGGTGACAAAGAAAATTGTGGATGAGACTACCGATAAGACTTCCGGCCTTAGTCAGAAATTCACTTTTAGTGTGGATGGAGGAGAAGCTAAGAGTACGGCGGTCGGAAACGGTGAGAGCGTTATCTTTGAGGTGGAAATCGGCAAAGAATATTCTCTGAGCGAGTACGCACAGGACGGAAGCGAACTGCCCAAGAACGTATGGAGTACGGAAGGGCTGGGAAGTTTTACTGCGACGGAAGCCGCCCATACGATCAGCGTAACAAATACCCGTAAAATGAAAAACGATAATGGTATCATTACCGTGAACAAAATCTGGGCGAACGGCGACGGTGAAACTCTGAACGAGGAATTGATTCCGGCAGGTATCGACGTGCAGCTGTATGAGGGTGAGGATGCAGATATTTTGGTGGAAGCTTCCCGCACACTGAATAATGAAAATGGCTGGCAGACAATCTATAGAAACCTGCCTGTCGCAGCTGTAGATGGAGTGGAAAAGTTTTACAGCGTGAAGGAACTGATGGACGGAACAGCCTGTGGCGATGGTGACAGTTTGATGATTGGCGAATTGAAATTTACTGCAAAAATTGCAGAAACAAACGACGGTTTTGAGATCATCAATACACTGGAGGACCGCAAGCCAGAGGATCCTGAGAAAGTGGCGGATAATCAGAGCCAGAAGGATGTTCAGGTAGGCGATCTGGTAACGTATACCATTCGACGCACTAGTCATCTGAGTACGACGGCAAACGCTATTGTGACGGATACGATGCCGAATGAATTGGCTTACGTAGGAACCGATTCCATGAAAGTAAATGGTCAGGAGGTATCTTACGAAATCAGTCAGGAAGCAAACAAGATTACCTGGTATGTGAATGACATACCGCCTATGGGTGAGGTAGAATGTGTATTGACTGCCCAGGTAACCGGAAAGGCAATGGGTACCATTGACAATGTAGCTACTGTAGGTTTGGTGGACGATGATGGTGAAATCGACTTTGGAGAGGCTGAAAGTACAATCAAGGTGGCAAGATTCCGTCTGGATAAAGAGGCGAAGCTACCGGACGGCAAGGTGGTTGCAGCTGTAGGCGACACTATTCATTATACAATTACCGTTACTGGTACAGGCGCAGCTGTACTGACAGATCTGACGGTGGAGGATGCGATGTTTGCACGCGCAGACGAAGGTTCTATCTTCCGAAATGGTAAAAAAGTACCAGCAGATCAGGTAGAGAACAACGTGATTACTTTGCATATGCCGTTACGGGAAGGCATAACACAGACGATTGAGTATGATGTGACTGTGACAGAAGATGATATTTTACTTGGTATGGTAAATAACCTGGCTACAGGACGGGCAAAAGACCCTGCGGGTGAAAATGAGCCAGATCTAGTTGCTGCGGATGACACACATACTCCGACCGAAAAGAAAAACGGACATCTGACCGTTGTTAAGACAACGGATAGTGAACCGGCAAATGGAACGGATTATGCACTGGGTGAGACGATTTCGTATAAGATCAGAGTGATTAATGACGGTACTCTTACTATTCGAAATATTGAAGTGACTGACAGCCTGAGTGATGCCGAAGGCCAGGTGATCGGAACGATCGAAAGCCTTGCACCGGGTGAGAGTAAGGACTTCGCTTTCGAGTATGTGGTAACAGAAGCGGATATCCTGAACGGTTCTGTGAAGA
>JBMNRF010000040.1:0-18400 GCA_050944495.1 Marvinbryantia sp. | reverse complement strand
GTTGCCTTCTTCATCTTTGGTGTAGCCAAGGAAGCGGTTGTGGTTTACCTGCACCTGACCATTCTGGTAGCGGAACTGAAGACCAAGCTTTACGTTCTGGCTTAAAGACTGTGATTCTTGCTGGGCCAGTGAAGCCATAATTGTAAGAAGGACTTCACCTTTGGCATCCATTGTATTGATAGCTTCTTTTTCAAAGAATACCGGGATGTTCTTTTCCTTAAGCTGTCTGATGTACTTCAAGCAGTCTAAGGTGTTTCTGGCAAATCGACTGATTGATTTTGTGATAATCATATCGATAGTGCCAGCTTCGCAATCTTCAATCATCCGGTTGAATTCTTCTCTGTTCTTTGTGTTAGTACCGGAAATACCATCATCAGCGTATATTCCGGCAAATTCCCATTCAGGGTTTTTCTTAATATATTCTGTGTAGTGCTCAACCTGAGCTTCATAACTTGTAGCCTGCTCATCGCTGTCAGTACTAACTCTACAGTACGCCGCGACTCGGAGCTTAGGCTTTGCATCCTGCTTACGACCGGTATTACCAATTTGTCGCTTGGCAGGAATGACCATTACATTTCCCATCAAATAACCTCGCTTTCTATAAGGCTGTATAAGTACTCAGCCTGTTTTACTGGATTGTCAAAATACTCTGTGATATCGCCGAAGCGGAAGAGTATCGGAGCCTTCTTTTCAGGTATTTCTTTGAATCTGTCGTTGCGACCAAGTTTGGCTGACCTGCGCCTGATTTCTCTACCTGCAGCAATGAAGGTTTCTTTATCGATGATGGCTGGATAAAAGTCATCACCGAGATAATGCTTGTTTTGCATAATTCGCTTGGAACCTGCGTGAAGAGCATTGATTCCAGCTTCCTTAGCAGCATTCGTAAGTGAAAGACCGCTAAGATAATTCTTGTATAGCTGTCGTACTTTATCCGCTGCTTCTTCATCGATAACTGCGATGCCATTCTCGATACGATAGCCAAGTGGTGTATGTCCTATCAAATCATCTCCTCAAAAGTAAGACCACACTTCATGACAAATCCGACTTCCTGTCTGGAATACACCAGAATGTGGTCTACAAATCTCTCAAATAAATCTTCGCTGTATTCTTCCAGCATTGAACCACGTTCCGCAAAGTGGAGTAGGCGTTCAGCTTCAAAGAACCTAGAGCTGTCACCGCTCATGGTGGCGTTGATTACTTCGATGTCCTCCCTGTAGGTATTGGCCTGTGAAAGAAGGGCATTTGTTTCGCTGTTATACAAAACTTGGTCGATATAACCCTGCGCCATCAATCTGGTTAAGGTTTCTCGCTGTTCTGTGTTCTGTTCCAAAAGGCACTCTAAGTGCTGGATTCTGACAAGATTCTCATCGCCGGAATTGTTCTGCAGTGCAGCAGCGTAAGGTTTCAAGACTAGCTTGTGGCTGTAGATTAGTTTGTTAAGAACGGTAACGAATGCTACCTTCAAATCATCGTCCCTGAGAAACATCATGGAGCACTTATCTTTATCTGCTAGATGGGTATTACAGCACCAAGCTACATATTTTCCGTAGGTGCTGGAGTGCATTCTTCTTCTAAAGGTATCGCCGCACTCGTTGCAAATGATTTTGCCGGAGAATGCATAGCGCTGTTGGTATTTTTGACTTTCACGCTTGATACCTTTTTCAGCAGCACGCTGTGATATCAGAAGCCCGGCAGCTTCAAAATCCTCTTTACTGATAATTGCTTCATGGTGGTCAGCTACGTAATACATATCAAGCTCACCTTTGTTTGTATGTCTGTTGAAGGAATCATCGGTATAGGTTTTCTGGAAAATAACATCGCCGGTATATTTCTCGTTAGCAAGAATGCCTCTGACACTGGTTGATGTCCATTTGCCACCACGTTTGGTAGGAACACCCTCATCATCAAGTTCTTTAGCAATGGCATCGGTTCCTTTACCGGAAAGAACATCAGCGAAGATGCGTTTTACAACTTCTGCCTGTTCAGGAACAATGCGAAGTGTACGTCCATCCCAGCGGTAACCGTAAGGCGCATAACTGAGTTTGAAGGTTCCATTCTGGAATCGCTTCTTGATTGACCACTTGCTGTTTTCAGAAATAGAAGTGGATTCACCTTCAGCCATTGAGCTTAGGATTGTAAGGAACAGCTCGCTTTCCATTGAGCCGGTGTTGATGTTTTCTTTTTCAAAGTAGATAGGAACATCCAGCTCCTGCAGCTTTCTGACAAGTTCCAAGCAGTCGGTTGTATTTCTTGAGAATCGGCTGATGGACTTGGTGATGATAAAGTCTATCTTCCTTACAATATCTATCGCTATGCCGACCTGGCAACGTATGAAGAAATCGCCGGGAACTCAGCCATTGACAATCGGATGAAAAACGGCGAGCCGTACATTCACCTCGTCTTCAATGGCGATTATGCTGTCCGGGACGTTTATATGCCGAGTAAAGATGGTATGTATAAGAAAATGTCCCAATATTTCGATGAGTGTTTTGGCTTGGGCGGCAAAGGCATCGGCGGATTTAAGAAGGCAATGCAGAAAAATAAGCAGGACATTATGGCGATAGGCGCCATGACTCAGGGCATCAAGAGTGCGCTCTCCGGCGGCGACCAGGCTCAGGCAGCGCAGACCATCGCTGAAAGTGCACAGTTTGTTCTGCAGGGCGACCGCACAGAATGGATTCAGAAGACCGAAGCAGCTCTTGCCGGTGCGGGAATTGCCTGGGAAGTATAAATAAAAAACTATGTGTTTTTGACGGCGCGTACATAACAAGAGTCAAAAGGAGGACTTATTACAATGAAAATGAAACGGATGATAGCAATATTGCTTACCTTGATAATGATTGGCAGTCTTACTGCCTGTGGTGGCGACAAAAAGGATAAGGCTCCTGAAACCCCGTCGCAGACGGAGAGCGAAAAGGAGTCTGTTGCTCCGGAAACACAGGAACCGGAGGAGACAGAACCGGAAGAACCGACTGTGGAGCAGATTTTGGATAACTACTATTACAAGGCGACATTGAACCTGCCAGCATCAGAGTCCGAAGATGGAAGTCTCAAGCCGAAATATACGGAAGAAGAATCGACGCAGTGGGGGTCATCTGACTGCGGCGTTGCCAATGACACGGTTGCTATTGAACTGGCGTATTACAGCTATACCTTCCAAACCAATATGTACTACCAGGAAAAGTATGGGGAAAAGGAAGGCAATTTTGAAAACTATGTGGAGTATATGCTGGACAGCAGCCTTCAGGACGCATTTACTACGGGTATAGAGGAAACAACGCTTGGGGATTATGAAGCACTGAAATACATTAACGATGGCGTCATTTATGTTTTGAATGTGGATGGGCTGCCTGCACGGTTTACTGTCTCTGTGATTCCTCTGACTGAAGACGCAGATCTGGAGGCGTTGGCAGCGGATCCGGAAATCAATTCCATCATCAATTCCATAAAAGTAGAGGCGTTCAACAACTAAATTTTCGGAATCTTAAACCTCTATGGCAGTGGAACAGATTCTGACATGGGGGAGGCAGGCAAATCCTACCTCCCCCTTATTCATCACTGAGAAAATGACAAAGGAGTGATTGTTTTGGCAAATTTACAGGAATATAAATGCCCATGCTGCGGCGGAGCCATTGCGTTCGACAGTACGCTCCAGAAAATGAAGTGTCCGTTCTGCGACACAGAATTTGAAATGGAGGCGCTTGAGGGGTATGACGAAGAACTGAATAATGAACCGGAAGAAAATATGAGCTGGGATACCGCTGCAGGAAGCGAGTGGCAAGAAGGAGAGCAGTCTGGGCTTCGTTCTTATGTATGTAAGTCCTGCGGAGGAGAAATCGTGGGCGATGATACACTGGCGGCTTCTTCATGTCCGTTCTGCGGAAATCCCATCGTAGTAATGGGACAGTTTTCCGGCGATTTGCGACCGGATTATGTGATTCCCTTTAAGCTGGATAAGAAAGCGGCTAAGGCGGGGTTGAAAAAACATCTGGAGGGAAAGCGCCTGCTTCCGAAGGTTTTTAAGGATCAAAACCATATTGATGAAATCAAGGGTGTCTATGTACCCTTCTGGCTTTTTGATACGGATGTGGATGCCAGTATCCGTTTTCGGGCAACTACTGTAAGGTCATGGGGCGACAGCAATTATGATTATACAGAGACCAGCCACTATATGGTACAGCGGGGCGGAAGCATCGGCTTTAACCAAGTGCCGGTGGACGGTTCTTTCAAGATGGCGGATGATTTGATGGAATCCATTGAGCCCTTTGATTTTTCTGAGGCAGTTCCCTTTCAGACGGCTTATCTGGCTGGCTATATGGCGGATAAGTATGATGTGAACGCTGAGGAAAGTGTGGAACGGGCCAACGAGAGAGTAAAGCGATCCACGGAGGAAGCCTTTGCAGCCACTGCAGCCGGATATACTACGATAACGCCGGAGAACAGCAGTGTACAACTTCACGGAGGGACCGCAAAATATGCCCTGTATCCGGTGTGGCTCCTTAATACCACATGGAAGGGACGGCAGTACATATTTGCCATGAATGGGCAGACCGGAAAATTCGTTGGGGATCTTCCTATTGACAGTGGAGCCGCAAAACGGTGGACCATTGGTCTGGCGGCAATCTTTTCATCAGCCGTATTCGGAATAGCAAAGCTTCTGTGGCTGATTGGAATTTTGTAGAAGGAGGTCGGGAACATGAAAAGGATTCAGAAAAAAATAACGGTGGTATTGGCTTCATTCCTTCTCGCCATTCTTTTTTGTATTCCGGCGGCTGTAGCGGAAGGCGCAGGAGAAGGCTTTACAAGCGATTACTACCGTCTGATGGATACGGCGGATCTGTTGAGTGACAGCGAAGAAGCAACGTTGCTTCGGGCTCTTGATGAAGTGAGCGAGCGGCAAAAGATGGATGTAGTGATTGTCACCGCAGAGACGCTGGATGGAAGCGACATTGTTTCATTTGCGGATGATCTGTATGATTATTGCCAGTTTGGCTATGGAACGAACAGGGATGGTTTATTATTGCTGATCAGCATGGAAGACCGCGACTGGTATATCAGCACTTGCGGGTACGGAATCACTGCATTTACAGATGCGGGGATCCAGTATATCGGGCGACAGATGAAAGATAATCTGTCGGCAGGAAACTATGCAGCCGTATTCCAGACTTACATAGAAAAATGTGATGAATTTATTACGCAGGCGCGGACAGGTAAGCCATTTGACAAATCCAGCCTGCCAAAGACGCCGATGTCGGCAATCTGGATTCCCATTTCTCTGATTGTGGGTATCGCCATGGCTGTACTTACGGTAGGCGGGATGAAAGCGCAGTTAAAAACAGTTCGCTTTCAGCCTGAGGCGAAAAATTATATCAGGGACGGAAGCTTAAATATTACCCAGAGCCGCGACTTGTTTTTATACCAGACGGTGGATAAGACAGAGAAATCACGAGATGACGATTCGGGAAGCAGCACCCACACTTCATCCTCCGGAACAACCCATGGCGGAGGTGGCGGAAAGTTTTAATTACGAGGAGGTTCACTATGAAAAAAACTTTAATATCAGTAGTTATGGTTATGGCATTAGCGTTAACAGGACTGGCAACGGGGTGTTCTAAAGACACTCCGGAGCCTGTTACTGATGTACCCGAAGTTTTCGCACCAAATTTTGATTCGGTAGAGTCAGCGAAAATGGGTTCTTATATGTACAATAGCCGTTACCTCATCACAGATGAATATGCATATTACGGATTTATAGATAATCTATACTGGTCAAAGAGCATCAAAGTAGAAAATGATAAGATAACAAAAATTACATCATCGGACAGTGAATACAAATCTGCTGAAATTACAGAGTTCCCCGAGGCTTCTTATTTTGCTCAATCGGCTGACGGAACAATCTATTTTCTGAGCAAAGAGGGAGAAATTGTTAAAACCACACCCGGAAGCGAAAGCGCCGATATTGTATTTAATCCGAAAGCGATTACTTTGCAGATTGAAAACGAAAAAATCTGGTATACAAGGGCCGGCGAAGATAAATTTTTCTGCTCCGGTTTAGACGGAAAAAATGAAGAAAAAATTCTGGATAAGGCAGTCTATTATCCATATGTTGCCGGAAACTTTGTGATTTACCAGGACGATGCGGATGGAGAAAGTCTGCATGTCTATGATATAGCAAGGAAAGAAGATAAGAAAATTCTGGACGGTCACGTGCATTCCCCGAATATCGTTGGCAATTGGATATTCTGTTTAGTAAAGGACCAAGAAACAGGTTTCAGCCAGATTGTCGGTGTGGAGTTCCAAGAGTCCGGTGAGTTTTCAAGCAAAGTATTCAACCTGAATAACCAATACTGGTATGCAGACGCATCGGAATTACATTGTGTCATTCGTGAAACGGCTTCCGACAATACAATGCTGGAGCTGATTTTTCATGGTAAAAATGTGAAAAATTACGGAGAAGCCGACCAGAGCATCGATACGGAAAAAGAAATCCAAGGAGCAATCCCCGCATGGCTGCTTTATAATCCAAACTATTCAATCAACTGGGAGAATGATTACGTTTATTCCAGCCCCTACGGGTTTATGCTGAGGGGAGAGGATAACACAATTTATCTGAACCTCCACGATCGTATACATAATTTTAAAGGTTTTTACGAGGAAGGCTCACGAACTGAGAATGAGGTTAAAGAGTGGATTGAAAAAGGTAAAAAAGCGGAGTGAGTGAGCTGGATTTTCAGATGGCATACACAAATCTCGATACGGCTTACGGCTATGACATCTACCATGTGGGCTCTGACGGTTTTCCAGTACGGTGCATAGCTGGTACACAATCTGCTTTGAAACGAATTGGACTCTTTGCAAAGACATTAGCGCATCGGTTGTTGGAGAGGATGGGAACCCCATTTGAATAGCGAAGCTGAAAAGTGGCGATAAAGTCGTCTACTACCGTACAGACGGCGAGACATGGCGGAGGTAAGTTTTAACGCTACTAGGCATTCACGATTCTGGGAGACGGAGGTTTTATGAAAAAGCGGATGATACTCGTAACTGTCATTGTAATTCTTCTAATAGGAGCAATTTTCGTGTACCGGCATTTTGTTTTGGAGCGGATCGTGGACATCCCCGGCATGGAAAACCCAGCGGAGCCTATGTTGGAACTGTTGAACGCCGAGTGGATGTCGGAGGACGGCGTATGGAGCGCGCACATAGGTAGCAAAGAAGGCAACACATTTAATCTCAGCTACCGGCAGGAGTTGGTGTACAGCGGCAATTTCTCCTTCGTTTTCCAGGGGAATAACCTGAACGTCAAGACTGAGCTTACCTTTTATGATAAGCAATTTGAAAGCGAGGACGAGAGCGTCTCCAGTACCATTGAGAGCCTCTATGTGGAAAATTGCAGGATGTTTCTGGATATCACCTCTTCAAAAGAGGGGGAAGACAGCATAAGGCAGCAGGTTATTCTGAACCGGGTGGAGTACGGCAAGCCCGCTGAAAGCGAATCGGAGAAAATACGGGAGGTTTCAGAAATGGCGGAATTAGTGGAATTTTCCTGGCATCAAAGCGCCATGAGCTACAATGGCTGTTTTGATTTCCAAATCACATCCTCTGAACAGGAATCCGCTGCTCCCCATCTGTACTGTAGTTATACGGACCCTGAGACCTACGAACGCATTGAGGTTGGGGAGGAAAGCTACGGCTTTCAGGGGGTCAGACTGGATGGAACAAGAACTGACAGTGCGGCGTGTCCGACAGTCCCCTTAGAAAGCTGGGAACTAGCTGATTTCCTGCACACGGCGGAGCTGTCCCCTTACCACCCGCTGGAACCGCGTCTTATGGACGCAACCGACAGTAAGATTCAAGTCACATGGCAGGAGGACGGCGAAAAGTTTACCAACAGCTACAGTGGTATCTATGCCCACGAGCTGCTGAAGCTGCTTCAGGCCATCGCTAGGGATGTATATCGAAAAGCGGAGGAAAATCATAATTGGAATGGGATCTGCAAAAATGTTCATTTAAAGAGGAGGAAACACAGATGAAAAGGTCTTTTGCGGCGATATTGGCGCTGGTGATAATCTTCTCCCTTGCCGCCTGCGACGAAAAGGTCAAGGGCTCTAACGAGGACGATGATAAGGCGGAGACCATCGTTCTGGGCAAGTACACCGCCGTATTTAAGGGGTATACGCTTACCAAAGACGATGAAGGAAACGATGCAATGGTTCTCATCTATGACTATACCAACGGAGGCAAGGACGAGTAATCCTTTGACTGGGCGCTCCTTTTTGTGGCGACCCAAGCTGGCGAGGAGTTAGGCGCTCCCATGTTTGACGAAGACAGCAACCAGATCACCAAAAACTATGAGGAGAATGTCCAGAAAGGCCAGACGCTGGAGGTGGCGATTGCCCTCACGCTGGTCAACACAACGGATGATGTGAGCATTGTGTTCTCTGATTTTGATAATCATGAGTACACCCAGACTGTCAAGCTGTCTGGTTCTAGTGGGAAGGATTCCAGTCCGGAGGAGACTGGACCGGAGGAGGCCGGCAGTTATCAGCTCTATGAGATGACGTTCGAGGGTGATGTTTTCGACCATGATTTCCTGGAGACCTCGGGATTTGAACTGTATACCATGGAATTGTCCTCAGATGGTATCGGCTGGCTACAGATAGATGGTAGGGGTTCCCTTACCTGGGGTGACGGGAAAATCATCTTGGACGGATCCGATGCTGTCTATACCTATACATACAAAGATGGGATGATCGTTCTTGACTCCACCGGTGAGTCGATGACCTTCCAGAAGACGGGCGCTGCGGGCGTTTCCGGCGGATTAAAGCCGGTGGATGGGAGCAGCTCTGGTGTGGAGTTGACAGCCTATCAGCAGTATTGGAGCGGCGATTGGTACGGCTGGACAGCTTACAGCAACGGCACCAATGACTATTCCTCACTGGACGGCTTCTATATGGACTGTATGGCCCGGATCGAGGTCGATGAAAATGGTGAGGGGACAATCCTGCTCTGGGACGAGGCCACTTCTGTAGGCAATCCCCGAGCCTATGTGTCGATCCAGATCTCTGACGGCGGCTTTGAGCAGGGACGGCTCAAGAGCGTGAGCGGCTGGTTCTCGGACGGAGATGTTGAGGATGCCGATTGGCTGATAGATCCGGATGGCCTTGGCTATGAAAAACTCATCTGTATCGACGGAAGTTATAAGGATCCGGATGATTTCTTTAGTGGATATGATTATAAGATTTATCTGCGCCCCTGGGGGCTGGACTGGGCAGACATTGAGGAAGAACAGTCCGATGGTCTGCCGGATTATTACTATGACTGGTATTTGCCTGCCATCGAGGCCGGAAGCAGTATGCCCGATGTAATCGGAGGAGATTACGGCGGTCTTGCTCCCGGAGAAGTGCCTGATGGCCAGATGGAGGGGCAGGGCGGGGAGTGTTGCTGCATGGAATCTTCGCCAGGAAGCAAATCATCTAAGTAGATTCGTTCCATCAGGATGCCGTCTTGCTCAGATTGCATTCGCTGTTCAAAAGTCGAAAAGCGATGGAGATTAAATCCATCATGGCATTGCGGACGGCAGACCCCGCATAGGTTAAGAACTTTATTTTTTTACCAAATCGGCATAATGAATGCTTGATAGCTTTTTCTTCGCCACCGGTGTCTGTGTATTTATAGACATGTACCGGAAGTACAGCAATAGACTCCGAAAGAATCCTGACACAGGCATAGACGGCAGTCATCTGCATGGTACTTTGTTTGTTAACGGCTTTGCCAGAGTTGCTACCGCCAAAAAGAAAGCGATAGGCGCTGTCATTGGTGCTGTTGCCGAGAATCATTATATCATATATGAGATTTCAAGGTCAGGTAGTATTCTTTTTGAGAATCTCCATCTTTCCCTTGATATTATCTTAGGGGTAAAGTGTTACCAATCATTGACACCTATACAATCGTTCATCCCCAAATTTCAACACCCTCTTGACAAAATAAAATGATTAGTATATACTAACTAGAGTAAAAGATGAATAACTTGCGGCGTGTCGTATACGTTGTCCAGAAAGATGAAAAAGAAATGGAGTGTGTCAGAGTATATGAATTTATCAGAGGCTAGAGAGGGCGAAGAATATATTGTAAAAGAGATCCTTACTGACGATGAGGAATTGAATGCTTTTCTATTTTCGCTGGGATGTTATAGCGGAGAGCCGGTTACGGTGATTTCGCATCGAAAAAGCGGCTGTGTGGTTTCTATAAAGGATGCCAGATATAACATGGATACTGATTTAGCGAAGGCTATTTCAATATAAAAAGCTACATGGTCACACTGTGATGAAAGAGAAAGATGGCACAAAGACGTTTTGTCGAATGCGAAAAGTCTGTGAGTAGACTTCTTTTTTAAACAGAGTTAGTAAATATTAATGTAATGGAGGAACTGAAAATGGTGAATATAGTAATTATTGGGATTTTATTAGTATTCGTGGGATTAGCGGTTTCCTATATTGTAAAAGCGAAGAAAAGTGGCGTAAAATGTATTGGTTGTCCTCATGCAAAAAGTTGTTGTGCAAATATGGTGAATCATGCTTCCTGTAGCTGTCAGACAGAAGATACGGAAAAATAAGATTTTTTCCTGTTTTGCTCTTCGATAAAATATAAAATAACTATGGTAAAATCAGAACATTGGTGTTATACTATAGAAAATATCGATGAAAGTAGATTTAGGGAAAGGATGGAGCAGACGATGGCTAGAATTGAAGATTTAATTGCAGCAATTCAGAAAAAAGAGGATGAAAAACCGAAAAATACTGTTTTATGGGTTTTTGCAATTATCGGCGCTATTACAGCAGTAGCAGGTATTGCATATGCAGTATATCGTTACCTTACTCCGGATTATCTGGAAGATTTTGATGATGATTTCGAGGACGATTTCGATGATTATTTTGAAGATGATCTGGAAGAAACATCCGAGGAAGAGGATGATGAGGAAAAAATTTTTGTGAATGAAAACGAAGAAAAAGTGACTGCAGCAAAAGAGGAAGTATAATTGCGGTAATGTGTCAAAGATTTTGTCACAATAAGGAAAGCAGAAGAGGATATCCGATAAGTCAGAGATGACTTTTGGATATCCTCTTTTTTGGATCTTATTTTCTGATTTGCAGTTTCATTATGTATTCATCTTCATCGAAATGTTCATTCGGAACCCATAAAGCGGTTTTTTCCGTGAGATTGTAAATGACGCTGTGAACAGTACAGCCGTTGTTGTCATCATTTTTCCAGGTACGGCGTCCGACTTGAGCTAGAAGATCCATAGCGGCAGTTTCATCAATCATAACACCATTAGCATCAGTAAGCATTTTATGGAGATGTTCATAGCGATCCAGCCCTTTCATATCTTCTTCTTTATCGTAATAATTTGGCGTAACAACAAAGTTTGTGATACACTGCCATGTTTCATCTGTGCAGCGAGGATCAGCATTGTTATAGGTGACTTTTAATTGTCTTGCGGAACCTTCTGTATCTGTAACATCTTTGCTTGCCACCCATTCGAGAATAGCGCTCTTTCCAGTAGAATCTGCAACCATATAGTGATAAGAACTGGTGGCAGAATCATGAAGATCATAGCGGGAAACCAGTTCGACTGCATCTTCCACACTGTCGGCGTAGTCTAGGATCAGACGAAGCATTGTTGTGGAAGTAATATCTGGTTTTTCTGTGTTTTGATTGGTAGAAACACTTTCTTCTGGACCTTGGTAAGTCATATAGATGCCGCAGCTGACACCTGCGTCATTCATACCGTCAAAAGGAATGTAGGGAGCTGCCAGACAGGTAATTTTATCCACCAGATCAGTGATATCTTTATTGACATCTATTCCCAGAAACTGCAGATCCACGCTGGAAACAGAAGCGTGGCGGTCGCCGCCCGGATTTGTATAAATAATCGCGGTGTTGGTTTTGCTATAATCATAGTTACGGGCAAAGATGCGATCCCCGTCATTAAGAGCCGCAGTAAAAGAAGAACAGGCTACATCAGGAGGAGTGATACCGATATCAATGATACCTTTTGTCAGATTTCCAGTGATAAACTCGATTAGTTCGCTGTCTGTGGAGACACCGCCCTGTGCAAGAAAATCTTCAAAATAGTAATCTCCGGCAACTGTCATTTCATAAACTGAGCCGTCCAGATGTGTATCATTTCGTTCTGCAATCTGTTTAAATGAGAGTATGGTACGGATTTCATTGCCCCAGAGAGTCCATACAGTGATTCCTGCGACTAGGATCAGTGTCAGTAGAACGGCACTCGCTGTCAGCAGAAGTTTTTTCATTGAAAAGTTCTTTTTGTTTTCGTTCATATTTTTTCCTTTCGCTATGTTTTCTGATTTGTAAACAAAGATTGAATAACATTGTATTATAGAATGTTCTACATTCTATAATACAATGACAAACAAGATTAAAACATATTTTAGAGATGATGTCAATTCGGAATTTACATTCCTTGACGATGTTTTTTTTAAATGGTAAGATACAGGTATTACAGAATGTAGCAGAGTAGATGTAGGACATCAGCGGAGGAGACATATGGATAAAAAGATAATAGAACAGATGTTAGAGTTTCATTGTCCCAGATATGAGGAATTACCAGATATGGGACTGTATTTGGAGCAACTTTTAAATATATTGAACCAAAAACTTGCTCTGATCCTGACCGAGCCGATTACGGGAGCGATGATCAGCAATTATATAAAAAATAAGGCAATCCCTGCGCCGGAAAAGAAAAAGTATACCAGAGAGCATCTGTGTTATGCTTTTGTGATCTGTATGCTGAAGCAGGTATTTTCCGTGCAGCAAATTGCGATGTTTTTTTCGTTGCAAAGAAAGACTTATCCGTTGGAAATTGCTTATGATTATGTTTGTACAGAGTTTGAAAATGCGCTAAAAGCCGCATTTTTGTATACAGGAGAAGCACTTCCGATGATTGAAACAAAAAGAACTAGTCAGACAGTGCTGGTGCGGTCAATGGTTTTAAGTGCGGCAAATCGGGTGTATGTGGACAAGGTATTAGAGGAAATTTGAATATAGGGAAGATAGAAGAAGGGCTTTGATTGAATAGTATGCATTCCGTTGATATAATAATACAAGATGCCGCAGAGCGAAAAAAAGATGAATGGGGAAATAGAGAATGGAAGACAAAAAAGAATTGATAGAAAAGAAAGAAACAGATGAATTTGACGCGGAGGAAATGTTACAAATTCTTCAAAAAAGCAGAAAATTGATGACGGTTTTTAATGAATATCGAAGTGCAATCATGGAGGTAGAGACGAAACTTCGTATTTTGGATATGGAGCTTTCTATGGACATGGATAAAAATCCGATTGAGGCAATTCATTCACGTTTGAAGCGTCCACAGAGTATTTTGGAAAAACTGCAACGCAGAGGTTATCCGATTACAATTGCGAGTATTCGTGAAAATTTGCTTGACATCGCCGGAATCCGTGTGATTTGTGATTTTACGGATGAAATTTACAAACTGGAAAGTTTGCTGGCACGGCAGACAGATATCACTGTGTTGAAACGTAAAGATTATATTAAAAATCCAAAGCCGAATGGATACCGTAGTCTGCATCTAACAGTGTCTGTGCCGATTTTTTTGATTGAAGGAGTAAAAAATGTTCCGGTTGAAGTGCAGTTTCGCACGATGGCGATGGACTTTTGGGCCAGCCTGGAACATAAGCTGAAATACAAAAAGCATATTTGTGCGGAAACAGATATTTTACCACGGTTAAAAGATTGTGCGGAAAAAGCGGCGGCACTTGATCAAGAGATGCTGTATATTAGAAAAGATATTGATCAGTACGGAACAGAGTGTGAATAAAAGAGGTTATAAAAAAACACTTATATGGCAAAAAGATGGGGGAGCAAACGTAAACGGTTACACCTGGGTATGGAAAAATATATGAAATTTACCATGACTGAGAAGGAAATCAGGAGTAAAAAATATCATATGAATCCTTACCGGGCAATGAATTTAAAAGAGATCTAGAAGCAAACATGATCTGTCCGAACAAATAGAAGTCTGTTTTTCAACAGGCTTGGTTTTGGACTTCAATTATGGAAAAATCAAGTGAAAACAGGAATAGCTCAGCAAGTCACCAATCAGTGCCTGCTGGGCTATTTCTTATAGGACTTTTTTACAGTCCCTTTTAAAGAATTACAATTTATTTGGTATTGTTTTCTACTTCCATCATTTTCATGGCGCGAACCTTCAGAGGAAGACCGAACAGGGTAATAAATCCGCTAGCATCATTATGATCATATAGATCTCCAGTAGTGAAGGATGCCAGAGATTCATTATAGAGGCTGTACGGAGAAGTAGTACCGGCTTTGATAATGTTTCCTTTGTACAATTTAAATTTCACTTCGCCAGTCACATATTTTTGCGTGCTTTCGACAAATGCCTGGATTGCTTCGCGCAGTGGTGTGAACCATTTTCCTTCGTAAACAACCTGAGCGAACTGACTGCCAAGCTTTTTTTTGGTTTCCATGGTATCACGGTCAAGAATTAATTCTTCAAGCTGCTGATGTGCTTCCATGAGGATAGTTCCACCCGGTGTTTCATAAACACCGCGGGATTTCATGCCGACCACACGGTTTTCTACGATATCTACGATACCAATGCCGTGTTTGCCGCCAAGTGTATTGAGTTCGGCAATAATCTCGGAAACTTTCATTTCTTTACCATTGATGGTCTTTGGAATGCCTGCCTCAAAAGTCATAGTTACATATTCACCTTCGTCCGGCGCATTCTCCGGTGTGACACCGAGTACCAACATATGATCGTAGTTTGGTTCATTTGCCGGATCCTCCAGCTCCAGACCTTCGTGACTGATATGCCAGAGGTTGCGGTCACGGCTGTAACTGTGACTCATATCGAACGGCAAATCGATGCCATGCTTTTTGCAGAATTCGATTTCGTCCTCGCGAGACTGCATGGTCCAAACATCGGTCATACGCCATGGGGCGATAATCTTTAAATCCGGAGCCAGAGCTTTGATTGCCAGCTCAAAACGGATCTGATCGTTTCCTTTTCCGGTTGCGCCGTGGCAGATGGTAGTAGCACCTTCCTTGCGGGCGATTTCAACAAGACGTTTTGCGATGACTGGGCGCGCCATAGAGGTGCCGAGCAGATATTTGTGTTCATAGATGGCACCTGCCTGTACACATGGTACAATTACATTATCACAGAATTCGTCTGTGATATCTTCAATGTATAATTTTGCAGCGCCGGAAAGCTTCGCACGCTCGTCCAGTCCGTCTAGTTCGTTGCCCTGTCCGCAATTGACACAGCAGCAGATTACTTCATAATCGAAAGTTTCTTTCAGCCACGGAATAAGTGCAGTGGTATCCAGTCCACCGGAATATGCCAGAATTACTTTTTCTTTCATGATAATATCCTCCTCAGAATTTTTTCACTGCACTTACTATATAACATTCTGCATTATTATGCAAGTATAAAAATAGAAAATTATTCATAAAAATGAATATTACTAAGAAATAAGTGTATAAATTCAAAAAATAGTTGCATAAAATGAAAAGTAATATTATAATTATGCATCATAGAAATAAAAACGCAGTTTTTCTTGCAGAAAGCATGTGCAAAAAAAGAATTTTAAGAGGTGAAAGGGAATGATAAAAGCAGGGATAATCGGGGCAACCGGATATGCAGGAGGCGAATTGGT
Source organism: Marvinbryantia sp. (assembly GCA_050944495.1). GTDB lineage: Bacteria > Bacillota > Clostridia > Lachnospirales > Lachnospiraceae > Marvinbryantia. Next base: position 2,672 of record JBMNRF010000040.1, on the reverse strand, counting down.
ACGCCTTTTAATGGGACATAAAGAAGCAGAGATTAAATGGTATGGCTCCAGAAGCTATATAGATAAGAAGTATGCGAACGTTTATCAGAATATGTTTGAGATCGTGGAGGATGTCTGTCGTGATGATAATATCGCGGAGTTGGCAGAGCAGGTAGATGTGATTTTTACTGCAACGCCTCAGGGGTTCTGTGCTTCAATGCTGAATGAAGAAATCCTTTCCAAAGTAAAAGTAATTGATTTGAGTGCGGATTACCGAATAAAAGATGTGGAAATTTACGAAAAATGGTATGGTATCAAGCACGCGTCTCCGCATCTGATTGAGGAGGCGGTTTACGGACTTTGTGAGATCAACCGTGAGAAGATAAAGAGTGCACGCTTAGTGGCAAATCCGGGCTGTTATCCGACTTGTAGTACCTTGTCGGTTTATCCACTGGTAAAAGAAGGCCTGATCGATGTTTCTTCTATTATAATAGATGCAAAATCAGGTACCTCTGGAGCGGGAAGAGGCGCAAAAGTAGATAATCTTTATTGTGAGGTCAATGAAAATATAAAAGCGTACGGAGTAGCAAATCACAGACATACGCCAGAAATTGAGGAGCAGCTTGGCTATGCTGCCGGTGAAACGGTGACGCTGAATTTTACACCACATCTGGTACCGATGAATCGCGGAATTCTGATCACGGCTTACGCGAATTTGAAAAAAGATGTAATGTATGAAGAAGTGAAGAACGTATACGATACTTATTATCAGAAAGAAAAATATGTACGTGTACTGGAAAAAGGTATTTGTCCACAGACAAAGTGGGTGGAAGGCAGCAATTATGTGGATGTGAATTTTGTCATTGATCCGCGTACGAAACGTGTTATTATGATGGGAGCGATGGATAATCTGGTGAAAGGAGCCGCCGGTCAGGCGGTGCAGAATATGAATCTGATGTTTGGACTGCCGGAGAATATGGGATTGGAACTTGTGCCGATGTTTCCGTAGAGAGATAGCAAAAATAGTTGGAGAGGAAAAGAAAGGATATTTTAGATGGAAGCAACGATCAGAAATATGACAATAGAGGATTATGACAAAGTGTTTGCACTCTGGATGCAGATCAGTGGTTTCGGTATTCGCAGTGTAGATGATTCCAGAGAAGGAGTTGCCCGTTTCCTGAAACGAAATCCGGGTTGTAGTGTGGTGGCGGAAAAGGGCGGCGAGATCGTTGGCAGTATTTTATGTGGACATGATGGTAGAAGAGGCTGTTTTTATCATGTTTGCGTGGATAAGGAACATCGTAAACAGGGAATCGGTAAGGCAATGGTTGTGTTTGCGATGGAAGCGCTGAAAAAAGAGCAGATCAATAAGGTGAGTTTGATTGCGTTTACGGTAAATGACATTGGCAATGCTTTCTGGAAGGAAATTGGCTGGACAAAGCGTGAGGATTTGAATTATTATGATTTTACACTGAATGAAAAGAATATTACAGAGTTTAATAGGTAGAGGTATCTGTGAAAATGGAGTATAGAAAGCTGTCCAAAGAACAATTAGAAAAAGGCGATACAGTAATTGTAAAGAATGCCAATATGTATGGAATGTAATTACAAATTCTAGTTTTTCCAAGAGTTGAAACCAATATATTATTGAAGTTTGTGTTCTTATGAGTGAAACTAAGGCCTAGGAGAAATAAATAATGAGAGATGTACATGTGCACTTTTTACATGGAAATCCAATAGGTTATAAAATTGATTTTTTTGAGGGATTCATCAGAGTTGCACAAGATGCAGGGCTTGATGAAATATATATGCTTGAACATACCCATCAATTTACTGAGTTTGAGAGAGTATATGAACCAATAAAGACATACAACGATTTTCAGTATAACTGGATAATAAAGAGAATGAACGGTTCGATAGACGAGTACATTCGATTTATTAAAAGAGTAAAGGATATCAAGTATCCTGTAAAAGTGAAGTTCGGTCTAGAAGTTTGTTATATTCCTGAAACTGCTGACCTTTTGGCGGGGATTCTTCATAAATATGATTTTGATTTTCTTACAGGCTCCGTACATTGGATTGATGGTTGGGGCTTTGACCATCCGGGACAAAAAGAAATTTGGGAAAGCAAAAACATAGAAGAGGTATATAAAAGATATTATAATATTATGTTTCAGTTATGTGATAGTGGTCTTTTTAACGGTCTTGCCCATCCTGATTCAATTAAATGTTTTGGATATAAACCAGACATTGATTTAATAGAATATTATAATAAATTGGCTGTTTTGCTAAATAAAAATGGTATGTATGCTGAGAACAGTGGGGGGCTGCAACTAAATTATAGTTCTGATATTGAACTTGGCCTAAATCCTCAATTGTTATCTGTTTTAAGAAAAAATAATGTGCAAATTGAGACAGCTTCTGATGCACATAAGCAAAGTGATGTTGGTGCAAATATTTTGGAACTTGCAAATATGCTGGTATAATGATAAAAAGCTCGCGAAGCTTCCAGTTTGCAGGAAAGCGGATGTGTTTTTTATGGTTTTGTAAATTAAATGACAGAAAAATAGGTAGTGTCAAGTAATCTATGAAAAATTGAGCCGAAAAAAACAGGCTCAAATGAACCTTGAAAATTGCAGATATGTTAGTAATTGGCAGTGTACGCCACCCTTGACGGCGCACCAAAACAATGC
>JBMNRF010000039.1:0-18774 GCA_050944495.1 Marvinbryantia sp. | reverse complement strand
GAGCATTGTTTTGGTGCGCCGTCAAGGGTGGCGTACACTGCCAATTACTAACATATCTGCAATTTTCAAGGTTCATTTGAGCCTGTTTTTTTCGGCTCAATTTTTCATAGATTACTTGACACTACCTTTTCTTCTTCCAATCACATCTCAACATTCTATACTCCACACGTGTTTTCATCCTGCCATCGTGCCATTCCCAATCAATGTGCTCTGCTTCTTTTATCATGCCGCATTTCTGCATTACACGCTCAGAACCGATGTTCTCCGCCAGACATCCAGTTGATACACGATACACATTGTCCTGTGTAACCGACTGTGCCAATCTGTGCATGCGAACCTTTTTCCTCCATATGCAAAAAATAAAATTTTCGCGGATTATCCTGCATATCCGTAAGTACATTGTCAAAATATAGCATCGCCTTTCCCCCATTCTTTTTTACCTTACACCTTCAAAATACCACAAAAAAGGCGATGTCGCAAACTTCCTGTGAACATCGCCTTTTAAATTTAAAAATTTTACCACGCAATCCGGATCTTATAAAAACAACTTACGCTGTCAAAATCTCACACAGCACGCCGAATACTGCCTCATTCAAATCCATTGCTACAAGCGTTGCCAGTGCACCGGCTCCCTGTTTTTCTACCAGTTTCAAGATCTGTGCTTTCCGATCATAAGAAATCTGTGCTTTTTCCAAAACTTTATAACACAAACCTGCCAAATCATTTTCTGCAATCACAAAACCGTTCGGGAAGAAAACAGAAATTTCTTTTTCCACACTAGTGCATGGAATTTTTACTGTCAAACTTGATGTTTCCTTATTATAAGAAACTTCTGCTTCCACAGCGACACCGTCTGCCATTACAACCGGTGTACACGGCACTATTGCTTTAAACACCAACTTCCAGCTTCTCTGCTCTGGAATCACAGACAGATTTCCTGCCGCCTTACCGATTACAAACCGATCGTTACGCAGGGAAAGTTCTGTGGACACCCAGTTCTCATCCACATCTTCCGGGGTATCTCCGGCATCCTCCCAAAGCGTAAAGCTTCCGTCCTGTGCCGGGAAAATCTGTACTTCCATATCCCTCGGATTTGCAATACTGTTATCAAACACATCCATATTTTTCATCGGTACGATCGCTCCGGCTTTCATCAGCACCGGTATCTGATCTGTGCCTCGCCAAAGATTCATCATCCGGCCGCCATGATATACCTGACCGCTAAAGAAATCAACCCATAGCCCCTCCGGAAGCCATGTTTTTGCTTTTGCTGCTCTGGCAATCCCGTCCTGTTTTGTCGTAATCGGAGAAACCAGAAGTTCTGAACCAAAATAATATTCATTTCTTACATCATACGCTTCCGCACGTTCCGGCTCCTGATAATAAAGCGGCTGTACAAGCGGCTGGTCATCGCGGCTCGCACGACGATTCATGGTATATAAGTATGGTACCAGTGCATGACGCAGACGCAGATATTCCTCCATTACACTCTGCGTAATCTTGTCAAACTTCCACGGTTCTTTCCCGCTGAACGGATTGTCACTGCTGTGCAGACGATTGATTGGAGAAAATACACCGTACTGCACCCAACGTGCCATCAGTTCATCGTCACGATAACCAAGCATATGACCGCCGATATCATGACTCCACCAGCCATATCCGATATTGCTGGCCGTATTTGTAAAATATGGCTGGAAATCCAGACTTTCCCAGGAAATTACGGTATCTCCTGAAAATCCGATCGGATAGCGATGACTTCCTACCCCTGCATAACGTGAAAACGTCATCGGACGATTGCCCTTCCAATTGCTGTCCAGGAAATGATAATGGTTCAGCATCCAGAGCGGATCCAGTCCCGGAACCTTTGTTGTGTTTCCCTGCTGCCAGTCAATCCACCAGAAATCAACTCCTTCTTCCTCCAGCGGATGATGCAGATCCTTCAAATATACTTCCATAAAATGCGGATTTGCCGCATCAAAATGTACGGTCATTTCGCTTGCCGGATCAATCCCCATTTTTTCTGCCACACGCGGATATAATTCTTCATACGCACGAATACCGTCTGCCGGATGTACGTTCAGGGTAATTTTCATGTCATGATCATGCAGCCAGCCCATAAATTCCTTCGGATCCGGGAAAAACTTTTTATTCCAGGTATACCCTGTCCAACCACTGCCGTATTTGGGATCCACATCATCTACCAAATGCCAGTCCATATCGACAACCGCTACAGAAAACGGAATCTTTTCCGTTTCAAAACGTGTAATCAATTCTTTATACTCTTCCTCCGTATAACGGTGATAACGACTCCACCAGTTGCCAAACGCATACCTCGGAAGCAGCGGAGTCTTACCGCAAAGATAATAGAAATCCTTCAGACAATCCAGATACCGTGTGCCATATCCAAAGAAATAAATATCCGTACAGCCTTCCGAGCGCGGTGCAATCCATCCATCCTCTGTTAACGTCATAGAATGGCTGTCATCCACCACGGAAAAGCCTTTTCGAGACATCAGCCCATGCTCAATTGGCACTTTGCCGGCAAATTTCTCCTTCGTAGGCGCATTATCTCCAGCAAAATATGCATTTGTAATCACATCCGCTCCATCCGTCATGTCAAGCGTACGTGCTGTTCCCCCCAAATCATCGAGTTCTTCCCCATAATGCCAGAGACGTCCCCAGCCTTTTCCGCCTCCGACTACCTTAATCATTAAACCGCTGGCTGTAAATGGACCACGGTCATAATGAATTTCCAGTTCCTGTGTAAAAATACTCAATTCTTCCTCATCATCCAGTACCTTGTATTCCGGAACCGGAAAATTTCTGTTTAAAACCGACTGTGTCGGACGATCCTCAAACTGACCATTCTCGCTGTACTCCAGACGCACCAGCGCCGGTGTCAGAATCGTGATTCTATATTTCTCCCCCCGAACAACTGCTTTCGGATCGCACACCGGATGCATTTCCAGCTGATATCCTTCCATTCCCATTTTTCGTACCTCCTTATTGGCATTTTACCATTTCTGTGCCTGTGATTTTTATTTCTTAATCTTTCCGGCTGTTGCTATATTCTATTATAATATAATCTCAGTTCATTTTCTTTCATTAAACTGACCAAAAACTATATTATTTTGACTAAATAAAAAATACGAAAATTTCTTATTATTTTTGTTGAAAAATTTTTTAACTGTGCTATTATTATTTTTATGGGGCATTAGCGCAGTTGGGAGCGCGCAACATTCGCATTGTTGAGGCCACGGGTTCGACTCCCGTATGCTCCATGCTTTAATAAAACAACATTTCTTATATAAATTCGTTATTTGCAGATATGGTTCATCGGTAGAACGCTAGCTTCCCAAGCTGGAAAGGCGGGTTCGACTCCCGTTATCTGCTTTTTGAATCACAAAGACTTTCGGCTTTGTTTTCTTGAAGGCATTTCTACCGATTCCTTCGTCAGCTCATCACGATCTGCTTACACCATAACAACAATATCATATACTTCCCCGGGAAGCTGAAGGACGTACTGCATCCTGCCCCGAGTCTTTTCTGAGGTAATAGCATTTATCTTTCTTTTATAAAAATGAAAAAAAAGCCCGGTAAAAACCGGACTTTCTAGTAGCGGAAGGGAGATTCGAACTCTCGACACTACGGGTATGAACCGTATGCTCTAGCCAACTGAGCTATTCCGCCGCAACAAAATGTATTATAGCGAACTTCCCTTCTATTGTCAACTATTTCTTGCTAAATTATACATTTTTTATCTCTGTTTATTACAAATTTCTCTCCAAGCAATAAAATCAATTCTCCACCTTAAACAGAACTTCATCTTCACCGATCATCCCCAGCTTTTCCCGCGCTGCCTCACCCGCATATTCCGGGGTATTAACGTATTCTTTCAGCGCTTCAATCTCAACCGAACGCTCACTTTCTTCTTCCAACTCTGCTGTAAGATCTGCAAGCTTCTCTTCATACGCGGCATTTTTTTCACGCAAACGATTACTCTGTACAAACACAACTCCTAAAAGTACCAACACTACCGCAGAAACACAAATCATCTCGCGGCGATTATTTCCTCTGCGCCTTTTTTTTCTTGCCATATATCGACACTCCTCTTACATAAATCCCACTCATTTATCCTTTTTCACTGTCATTCTACCTTTTTTTCTGAGCTTATTCAATACCCTTCTCCAGATCTTTCGAAAAAAAACTTCCACGGTATATTGTATCCAAACGCCGATTAAAATACCAACGAAGGCATAACCGCGCAATGCGCCATCGTTCTGTTCAAAAATCATTCCAAATATAATCAGTGCCGTCAAAAACCAATATAACAGATCCTCCGCATTGACAGCTATGCTGTGATGCGGCACAACTTTTCGGAAAACGCGGAAAATATCATACGACCAAACCAGTAAAACACCGGTAATCATACTGGTAAAAAAGAAAAGCACTTCGCCTCTTACCACCTCACTCATATCAACGGAACAACCGGCTCATTAGTGAACCATCCTGTTTCTTTTTATGACCGCGTTCAGAGTAAACCATGCTGTCTACCTTTCCTTCCATATCCGCTTCTCCAAGTTCAAGACTCAAGCGGCTGATGTGCAGATCTTTTCCTTTTATTGTCAAAAGTCCCATCTCCGTATCGAGAACAATTTCATTCTCATCAAATGAGAGCACGTCAGATATTCCGCTGACGGTTCCCGACTTTCTCTCTGCAACAACTACCTTATGCGCTCTCGGCATCTGCTTTTCTTCCATACCTTCACCCGGTTCGCATTGTCACTAACAATGTATGCTCTCCTATAAGTATTTATACATCTCCTGGGCTTCTTCTTTGCGCACCGTTTCCTGTACGTTTACCACTTCCACTTTCACACTTCTGGTACCAAACTGAATTTCAATCACATCCCCGGTCTTTACATTGACAGATGCCTTAGCCGGCTTATCGTTTACCAGAACACGACCTGCATCGCAGGCCTCATTTGCTACGGTTCTCCGTTTGATTAACCGTGAAACCTTTAAATATTTATCTAACCGCATCGCTATCCTCCTTATAAAGCAAAGAATCTCACAGCGCATTTTCATCTTATAAAACTTGAATTTACCATATAAATAATGAAAAAAACAGGGGGCTAAAGCAGCCCCCAATCCACGCACAATAAACTATAATTAATTAACAGCATCCTTTAATGCTTTGCCGCATTTGAACTTCGGTGTTTTAGAAGCTTTAATTTCCATTGTCTCACCTGTCTGCGGATTTCTGCCTGTTCTTGCAGCTCTTTCAGAAACCTCAAACGTACCAAATCCTACTAACTGGATTTTTTCACCTTTCTTTAATTCTGCTGCAATAACATCTGTAAAAGCTTTTAAAGCTTTTTCTGCATCTTTCTTAGATAATTCTGTTTTTTCTGCAATAGCTGCAACTAATTCTGTTCTGTTCATGGAATAATTCCTCCTATAGATTTTCTTTGCCTGCCTACAGGCAATTCGTCTGATTTTCGTACATGTGCAGTTATCCGTACACATTCATATCATTTATATAACGGAATCCTGCTTTTGTCAAGTTTTTTCAATAGAAACGCGCCTATCACCGCAAATGCTCTCTCATATCCCTGTAAGCTCTCTCAAGCGCCTTTTTTTTCGCAAACTCAATCTCCGGTGGAACCAACACCTTTTCGGCTTTTTTGATCTCATCCCAGTCAGACACAATCTGCTTTTCCGGTGCAAATACCTGTGGATGACGGTGGATCATTTTTTCACTGATTGTCTGCACCACATCCGAAAAATCAAACTGTCCCTCTTCAGCGGAAATCTGGCACTGCAGCAAAATTAAAAATAACTGATCTCCCAATTCTTCACAGAGATTTGCACTATAACCGGTATCTTTCTGTACTTCAATTGCCGCCAATACTTCTGCTGTCTCATCCATCATACACGGAATCAAACTCTCATGTGTCTGTGCCAAATCCCACGGGCACCCCTCAGGCGACCGCAATTTTTTTACGATTTCAAGCAAATCTTCTATCTGATACATGTGCTTCCTCTTACAGCATTTTATCAATCATTTCCAGAACCTGTTTGCCAAGCGCCTCTGATTTCGCATCCGCATCCTCCAAAGAAGTGCCTTTTACGCCATAGTAAAATTTTACCTTCGGCTCTGTACCGGACGGACGCACACACAGCCATGCATCATCATTCAAATCATAATAAAGAACATTCGAATTCGGCAGACCTGTCGCTGTTGTTTCTCCTGTTTTCAGATTCTTGATCACATCCAGCTTGTAATCTCTTGCAGACAGTACCTCGTAATCACCGATCTTTTCCGGCGTATTGTTGCGCAGTGTCGTCAGAATCTCCTGAATCTTCTGCAGTCCTTCTATTCCCTTTAAGGTAATAGACTTGATGTCATCCTTGTAATAGCCGTATTTTTCATACATGTCAATCATGGCATCCCACAGTGTCTTGCCCTGGCTCTTATAGAACGCCGCTGCCTCGCAGAGTGCCATTGTTGCAACAATCGCATCTTTATCACGCGCATAAGTCCCGATCAGACAGCCATAGCTCTCCTCAAAACCAAACAAATACGTGCCGACACCGGTCTTCTCAAATCCCAGAATCTGCTGACCGATGTATTTAAAACCTGTCAGAACTTCAATAAATTTCATGCCGTAGGCTCTCGCGATCGTACCGGCCATATTGGATGTTACGATCGTGCTGACAACCGCCCCATCTTCCGGAAGTCCTTTCGTCGCTTTTCTCTGGCTCAGTTCATATTCTTCCAAAAGCGCACCAGACATATTTCCGGTCAGACAAATGTACTCTCCGCTCTTTGTATCCTTCACATAACATCCGAGTCGGTCCGCATCTGGATCTGTCGCTAAAACAAGATCAGCGTCCACTTCTTTCGCCAGCTTCAGTCCCAGTTCAAATGCTTCTTTCGCCTCCGGATTCGGATAGCTTACCGTCGGAAATTCCCCATCCGGCAGTTCCTGCTCTTTTACTACGTAAACATTTTCAAAGCCAAGTTCTTTTAAAATACGTCTTGCCGGAATATTGCCGGTTCCGTGCAGCGGACTATATACGATACGGATATTTTTCTGCTGTTCCTTGATCGCATCCCAGTGAATCACCTGTTTTTTCAGTTCTTCAATATACGCATCATCAATCTGCGCACCGATCACTTCATAAACACCTGCTGCCTTTGCCGTTTCTTTATCCATCGTCTTCGTAGCAGCATAATCTGTAATCTTATTTACCTCTTCCATAATACCAGAATCATGCGGCGGCGTAATCTGTGCACCGTCTTCCCAGTATACCTTATAACCGTTATATTCCGGCGGATTATGGCTGGCTGTAATATTGATACCTGCAATACAGCCGAGTTTTCTTACCGCATAAGAAAGCTCCGGTGTCGGTCTCAAAGATTCAAACACGTATGCCTTGATACCGTTTGCTGCCAGACACAGCGCTGCCTCGTCCGCAAATTCCGGTGACATTCTTCTTGAGTCATATGCAATCGCTACACCTCTGCTTTCACCGCCAACCTTACGGATATAATTTGCCAGTCCCTGCGTTGCCTTGCGAACCGTATAAATATTCATTCTATTTGTCCCCGCACCAATCACACCGCGAAGCCCTGCCGTACCAAATTCAAGATCCTTGTAAAAACGCTCCTTCACTTCGTTTTCATCCGAAGCGATTCCTCTTAATTCTGCTTTAGTCGCTTCGTCAAAAACCGGATTGTCGAGCCATTCCTGATACATTTCTTTATAGTCCATTGTAATTCCCTCCCATACTGTTTCTCTGTCCGTTTTGCGTACAGTCCATATTATGTACTCATAATAGCAGATGTACCCTGATTATTCCAGTGTTTTCAGGAAAGAATTTCGCTGATTCTGCTGATCGATCAGTCTTTGCAGCTTTTCTGTGCTTTTCTCCGGAATCCAGCATTTGTTATGATTGTAATATTGATTTGCCAGTTTCCAGAATTTTTCCGGATAAAATAAACGGATACTCAGATATTCCCGTTCCGCCTTCTGCAAAATTTTTTCATGATCATAACTTTCTAAGATTCGATAACCGGTACCAAATGACCACTCCTGTTTTTCCATAATTTTACGCATAAACTGATAAAGATCGGATATCTGGATATCATAATGACACTTATCAAAATTTCCGATAAAAATCTGTCCTCTTGTCGGGAACCAAACATTGTGCTGGTTGAAATTTCCATGGCAGACACTGCCTTTTTTTATTTCTTCATCCCGCAGCGTTGCATAAGAAGACTGCTGCAGCCGATGCAGCGCCTCCTGTGCCTGCCCGGCAAATAACGAATAGCTGTTTAAAAACAGGATCTCAAAACTGTTTTTTTGCTTGCGTCTGCGGATAAAAGAATACACCTTGCGCAATTCGCGGTTATGCCGTTCCATTTCCTCCAGCAAATCTCCTCCGACATAATCAACATTGTCCGTTTTTTCCTCATAAGGCAGATACATCCATTTATGAAGATGTGCCAATCCTTTGACCGACTGTTCGATATCTGCCATACTCTTTGTATCACATTCCCTTCCTTCATACCAATCCTTTAAAATGCAGGGTGGCTCATCCCTGTCCGGTGTAATCAGGTTCCCTTCTTTATTTTCGAGCGCAATATCTGCAAAAAAATAACCCTGTGCTTTCATCAGCTCCAATATCCGGTTCACAAACCGCATCTTTTTTTCCGAACTGCAGCAATTCATCAGCAGTTTCCTGCCCTGGTCTGTCTCACAGATATAGGAGCCACGCCCTCTTCTGGTGCTTGTTACCTCGATCTCATATTGTTCTAATACCTTCAGGCTTTTTTCGTTCACGCATAACCCTCCCCTATATCACTCCCTCTATCGTATGCGCGTAAAATAAAAAATAGAATACCGCATCTGTTCTCACAGCTGCGGTAAATATGTTTTCATCAAATATTCTTTTGTATTGTGCTCCGGCTCATCCAGCACATCTTCCAGCATTTGATTTAAAATCCCGCCTATTTCTTTTCCCGGCGCTATTCCTGCCAGAATTAAATCTTTTCCGGTCACAGCCATTGTTTTCAAAGAAAGGCAGTGCCCTTTCGTCAGGATTTCCTCATAAACATCCATCATCTGCTCCAGCACCATCAGTTTTTCCGTACGTCGGTAATCGCTCTGTGCCAAAACATCCGCACCGCTCACCTGCAGCAAAGTCGGAAACAGCTCCACAGAACACTGTGCCAGCAATTTGCGCACATATTTTTCCGAAACAACGCGTTTTCCCTGATACAGCTTTTCCCGATCATCATCGGAAAGCGGTGCGCGACAGTCATGCAGGCGCACCAGAAGCTTTACTTTTCGGGTGGTATCGTTATCAAATTTCAAGCGGCGCATAATCCGTCCCGCAATTTCTTCACTCACCTGCGGATGGCCGTAAAAATGATCCATACCATCCTTTTTTGTTTTGCATTCCGGTTTTCCCATATCGTGAAATAAAACAGCAAGACGCATCACCCGGTCCGCTTCCACAAATTCCAGGGCTTTTAACGTATGTTCCCCCACCGTAAAACAGTGATGTGGATTATTCTGCTCTGTCTCCATCATACGATCAAATTCCGGCAGAAAAATACGGGTCAGCCCCAGCTGATATGCATTTCGCAAAAGCTGCGGATGTGGAGAAATCAAGAGCTTAACCAACTCCACCTGAATCCGCTCCGCACTGATATTACGTAAGTTCCCCGCAAGAAGTGCTGCTGCTGCCGCCGTATTTTCTTCAATGGAAAATCCCAACTGAGACGCAAAACGCACTGCCCGCAAAATCCGCAGAGCATCCTCTTCAAACCGTTCCACCGCTTTCCCAACACAGCGGATAACACCACTTTTTAAATCTTCTATGCCTCCAAAGACATCCACCAGACCGCGCGCTTCATTATAAGCCATTGCATTGATCGTAAAATCGCGCCGCCTCAAATCCTCCGTCAGATTATCTGTAAAGCTGACTTCATTCGGGTGACGACAATCCGTATACTCACCGTCAATGCGATACGTCGTCACTTCATATCCTTCCCCGTCCATCAAAACGGTAACCGTTCCGTGCGCAATACCGGTATCCACCGTTCTGCGGAACAATTCTTTCACCTTCTGCGGCTTGGCAGATGTAGTAATATCCCAGTCATCCGGCTCACGCCCCAGAATGGTATCACGAACACAGCCGCCTACTGCAAATGCTTCGTAGCCGGCTGTCTCCAAAGTTTCAATTATTTTTTTTACATGTTCAGGTAATGTAATCTTCATCCTAACCTCTTAACCAGAAATATCCAAGCACTACCACGCCGAGCACAATGCGATACCATCCGAACACTACAAAACTGTGTTTGCGAATATAACCCAGCAGAAATTTAATCACAGCGATTGAAACCACAAAAGCCACCGCCATGCCTGCGCCCAGCAGGATCATCTCATCAACCGTAAAAGCAAAACCGAATTTCACCAGCTTCAGCAGACTGGCTCCCAACATTACCGGAACAGCCAGAAAGAATGTAAACTCTGCTGCCACCGTTCTGGAAACACCGATCATCAACGCGCCAAGAATCGTTGCTCCTGAACGGGAAGTTCCCGGAAATACTGCTGCGATCAGCTGAAATACGCCAATCCAGATTGCCACCGGATACGTAATCTGCGCGATTGAGTTCACACGAATGCGCATATCACGGTTTTGATGCTCGATCACAATAAACAACACACCAAAAATAATCAGCGCCAACGCTACTGTCTGATAATTATAAAACAATTCATTCAGCACATCATCATACAGAAGCCCGATCACGGCTGCCGGAATGCAGGCAACCAGAATCTTAAACCACATCTGAAACGTATCTTTTTTAATAAAATACTTTTCCTTCACCGAAAACGGCCACAGCCGATTCCAGAACAGCACTACAACTGCCAGGATCGCGCCCAGTTGGATCACGACCAGAAACATTTCCAGAAATTCCTCCGAAACATTCAGCTTCACAAATTCATCCAACAGAATCATGTGCCCGGTGCTGCTGATCGGGAGCCATTCTGTAATTCCCTCGACAATTCCAAATAGGACTGCCTTCAAAATTTCAATTATTTCCATACACTTACCTCTTTCATTTTTGCACGTATCCCAGAAACATCCGGACCGCTCTTTTTGAAATCTCTAACAGTATAGTATGCCTGCGGTGAAATTACAAGAATATTTCTCATTTCTTCTCTTCTCTAAGTTCCGGCAGCACCGTTAGCAGCATCGTAATATAGCAGGCACAGCCGCCGATCAGATTGGAAATCGGCTCTGCCCAAAACACGCCGTTCACGCCAAGTCCCAGTTTTGGCAGCAGCAGAGTTAGAGGCACCACAATAATTACTTTTCTAAAAATAGAAAAAAACGTGGCATGCTTTGCCTTGCCGAGCGCCACAAAAGTACATTGTCCGCAAAACTGCAGCGCCATAAAGAAAAATCCGAAAAAGTAAATATGCATCGCAGGAATCCCCAGCTCCAGCATATCGCCCTCCCCATTAAAAATACGGATAAACGGCTCCGGCCAGATACGGAGCACAGCCCAAGCCAGCAAAGTATAAGCAATCCCAATTACCGATACAAATACAATTGCCTGCTTTACTCTTTTATATGCGCGTTCTCCGTAATTATACCCCATCACCGGCGATGCGCCGTTCGTAAGTCCAGACACCGGCATATGAAAAATCTCCCGCACGGAATTAAGCACAGTCATGATTCCTACATAAATATCGCCGCCGTACGTCTGCAGTGTCGCATTGCAGGCAATCTGCACGAGACCATTGGTAAATGCCATTACAAACCCGGAAAAACCAAGTGAAACAATACGCCCGATACGTCCCCACTCAATTTTCATAGACTCCCAACGCAGCCGCAAAGACGTTTTCCTGCCAGTCAGAAATTTCAATACCCATACCGCAGACACCATCTGTGAAAGAACCGTTGCGATTGCCGCTCCGGCCACATCCATATGTAATGCAAAAATAAAAATCGGGTCAAGAATGATATTCAGCACCGCTCCGATCAGTACAGTCAACATTCCAACCTGTCCGAACCCCTGACTGTTGACAAAAGGATTCATCCCCAGGGCGATCATTACAAAAACCGTACCGATCAGATAAATGCGAATATATGTCCCCGCATAAGGAATCGTCGCCTCACTCGCTCCGAACGCAAACAAAATCGGCCGGTAAAACAACAGACAAAACACCATCAGGATCACCCCTGTGATCAGCAGCATGGAAAACGTATTTCCCATCAGGGCTTCCGCCTCTTTCTGATTACCCCTGCCGCGCTCGATCGCACATAAGGGTCCGCCTCCGTTTCCAAAAAGCAGTGTAAACGCACTGATCAGCGTAATAATCGGAAAACACAATCCCACACCAGTCAGCGCCATCGTGCCGTGCCCCTCAATACGGCCGATATACATACGGTCTACCACATTATACAAAAGATTTAAAATCTGCGCCGCCGTCATCGGTACAGCTACATCTAATATGTTTTTATAGACACTTCCTTTAGAAAAATCTGTCTGACGCATGCTTCTCCCCACTTTTTCTCTCGTAAAATTACTGATTTTATTTTTAAGTATAGCACTTCTGAAAGAAAAGCGAAACTTGCTTTCTAAAAAAATGAGAACTATAGTCTATTGTTCTCATTTTTTTATGATATAATTTAATATGCTAAGATTACTTTCCAAAAAAGAGGTAACATTCCGTATATCAATTTTACTGACATTGCCTCACAACTTCTATGATTAAATTTAATGAATATGAAAGAAAGGATTCTGACCATATGAATGATACTACAACCTACACTTCACCAGACACTGTTTCTAAAAGCACTGCCGAAGAGCTTGAACATATTTTTGCGTATTACTCCGGTCAGCGCGACAAAAAAGATCAGGACGTCATTGTCCAGATGCTGAGAGAAATCCAGGATGTAAACGGCATTTTAACTCAGGAACTAAAAGAACGTGCAGCACAGACCGCCGAAGTCCCCCTTTCACTCATTCACCTTCTGATCCGAACGTATCCAAGTCTGAAGGAAGCTGCCTATGCACATGTGATCACCGTTTGCTCCGGCGAACGCTGCGCGAAGAAAAACGGCCGTCTGATCGCTGAGCTTGTACGCAAGGAGCTGGGCATCGGGAAAAACAATCTCTCTGCAGATGGCACTTGTCTGCTAAAAACGCAGAATTGCCTGAAGCAGTGTAAAACTTCCGCAAATTTTATGATCGATGATGTACTTTATTCCAATATAAAACCGGAAGATGTGCCGAATATTTTAAGACAGGCGCTGTCTGTTAAAAAATAGGTTGAAACCCACTTGGAACTTTTTTGATACTTTTCTTGATTTTCAAAAAATAGTATGCTATACTCTCCCTCGTTGCAAAGCCCGAAAAAACCAAGGTCTATAAGGCTTTCCGGCGGTCACCGCCGTTAAATGTGCCGAGTGTTCGAGACCTTCCACTCGTAAAACAAAACTAAAGGAGAAAACTGAATATGAAAAACAAAAATGTACTGTACCTGACACAGGCAGCGATGATTGCTGCCCTCTACGTAGTTCTGACCCTGATTGCCAACGCTCTCGGTCTGGCGAATCATGCCGTTCAGCTTCGTTTTTCTGAAGCGCTCACGGTTCTGCCATTTTTTACACCTGCGGCAATCCCCGGATTGTTCGTTGGCTGTATTATCAGCAATCTTCTGGCCGGCGGCATCATGCTGGATGTCGTATTCGGCAGTATTGCCACGCTGATCGGCGCATTCGGAACCTATGCACTGCGTAAGATTGCGCAGGGCACGTTTGCCCGTCGGGCGATTCTGACCATCCCGCCGGTTCTGGCAAATACGATCATCGTTCCGATCGTTCTGAAATACGGTTATGGTCTGCCCACCTCATTTGCATTTAATGCAACGACGGTCTGTATCGGAGAAATCCTTTCCTGCACCGTACTGGGGCTTCTGCTGATCTGTGTTCTTGAAAAATATAAAAATGTGATTTTCCGCAATCAGTTCGCATAAATCACAACAGATACAGGCTTTTGCATCAAAAAACGGCTCTGCGCCGCATTCCTTTACAGAATGCCCGCAAAGCCGTTTTTCTATTGCTGTGGTTTGTTCAGAAATCCAATAAATACATACCCGGATTCCTCAAATAGTTTTTCCCAGTCTGTATCCGCAAGCAAATAAGACTCCTCAGCTCCCGGTTCATAGAAACGAATATTTGCCCAATTGTCATATCCCAACAAGATCCGTACACCTTCTGTTGTATTGGCAATTACCGGATTTCCCTCACTGATAAAATAGAGGACAGCCTCTGTACTGCAACCGGTCAGATCAAACACCCATTTATCCGGCAGTTGTTCCCTTAGTGCCGCAATATCCATACTTCCACTTAAAATACTCTGATCAACCTGATCTATCGATATTTCTGAAATGTCCTTTCTGTTGCCTCTCTCCCAGATATACTGCTGTTCCTGATTGACTACCACACCAAACTGCGAATCTGCTCGTACAATCGCCGTATTGGCATTTTCATAAATACCGTCCAGATGTCCTTTTGCATACACATAATAGAGCTCTTCCGTATGTTCTTTTTCCGGAATCGTTACTTCCTTATGTTCCGGCTGCACCACCATCTTGCCGCGCACCGCCTGCGGTGTTTTTCCCGCAAAATCTTCTCCAACCAGCAGGACCATCTCCGTTTGCTTCCGTTCACTCATCTGTGTTGTCAAACCAATCGCTGCATTTTCACCAGAATTATCAATGATATGATCTTTCGTCGTCTCCTCCCAGCTGTCGCCTGATTTCCTCATACGTGTCAGCGTCAGCAGCTGATTGGAAATTTCTGCATCCGTCACATAAATGCCGACTTCACCGTATTCTTTCACGATCTCTCCCTGCTCGTTCATAATAAACAGTGTTTTCATCGGAAACAGCTCATTTCCTTCATGTGAGGAATCAATATCCTGCTCCTCTGCAATGCCATAAACAAGTGCATCCTCAAGATAACCGATCATTCGAATCCGTTCATTTTCTCCGCAGGTGATTCTGTTAACTTCCTTCGTATTCAGGTCATACACATGAATCGTCCGTGAATTATAAGCCTCATTTTCTTCCAGATAACAGAAGTAACGTCCGGAACGAGAACCCGCATAACAGTCCGGTTTTAAATTCTCCACAAGTTTATTCACTTCCAGCGTCATTAAATTGATCTCATAAACATCTCCGTCAATCAACAAGAAAAATGTCTCCTGATCATCCGTTACATAGGAAAGCTCCTTCACATCTGCTTTCAGCAGATCATATGATCTGCTGGTATCCACAAACAGCAATTCTTCTATACCACCCGACGATGCATCGTAGTAGTAAACAGCCACACCAGACTCTCCCTCGTGGCGACCACGGTTCATGTAACCTGCAACTACAAAAAACATATTTCCGTTTGTGCTCAAATTCAGCACCTTGATCTCATGCTGTCCGTAAATATCACGATAATCGCTATTGCCTTTCTGACGAAATGTAAATACCTGTGCCATCTTACCACTGGAAACATTATAACTCCAAAGCTCACCGCCCAGCACGAAAGCAAAATACTGCTGATTGGCATCCGTTACATAGGAAATATCCCGACTGCAAATGCCAAGATTTACACCTGTATCCGTAATAACATCATTGTCCGGATTGAAAATCTCGTTTGTAGAACGTTCAAAATCAAGCAGCATCACCGTCTCATCCGCATAACGCAGGCGGAAATACTCATTGACAGTATATAGCTCTATCTGTTCTTTTTCATTCTGTGCGCTGATCAGATATTCCTGTACAATCGTAGCTGTAGTCTCATTCAGCTCCTTAATCATGGGGATTGACTTATAGTAAATCTGCGGATTCAGTTTTCCCCAGGCAAGCTGGTCTGTTGTCGTGTGAATATCCATATAAGAAAGATTTACTTCCTGAACATCCGATTCCGGCTCCAGATAGATTGCCAGACTGTCCGCTTCCTCCTTATTTAGGCTGCGATCGGAAAACGACATTACAAAATCCAGATATTCCTTAGTATGAAGGCTGTCCTGCTGCACTACGCGCGTATAATAATAAATGTCACGTTCCCCGCAGCGCAGCTGAATTTTCAGCACATATTCTTGTCCCATACGCAGCTGGTTCTGCAATACAAATGACGCATCTATTGAGTCCTTCCCGTAAGCAATATCTGTAACCTTTGTGTTTTCCAGCGATGTTTTCCCATCTGCGGTAAATACTTCAAAATAAATATCGCTTACTTCTTCCCCAAAGGTTTCTACGCGGATACTTACATCTCTCTCAGTAGAGATCGGTGTCAAAGTGTCACGCACCGCTGTCACCGCCATCGGCTTCACATAGCCATGCAGAGGATTCATTGCCACATCCCGATAAACCATATATACAAGCGGCAAGGTCGCCTGCGACATTTCCTCTGTCCTGGTCTTCGTTTCGTCGTTGATCGTCAGCGCAAAAATGCCTGCCGCCCCGGTAAACACCAGCAGCAGAACTATGACTCTAATCAATATTTTTTTCATTTGCCACTCTCCCTAAACAGTGTATCCAGCAACGGCTGCGCGTTCCACGCCCGCATACATTCCTGCAGCTGCGCCTCCCCCTGCTCTGTCTTTGTTTCCCGCATCTGCCGCGGCAAAATTCGACTGTTTTTTTTCACTGCACGGATCAAAATATTCTTCGGCGTGTGCTCCATATCTATAAATTCCAGAATCTGCACCTGATATCCCTGCATTTCCAGCAGATCTGCCCGAAAGGCATCTGTCAGAAGTGATGCCATACGTTCTTTGATCAGACTGTATTTTAAAATCGGCTGCATCTGCTCACTCTTGATCTGACCGTTCAGTTCATGCTGACAGCATGGCACGGAAAGAATCACCTTCGCACCCCATTCTACTGCCTTATAAAGCGCATAATCCGTCGCTGTATCACAGGCATGCAGCGTCACCACAGCATCCACCTGATCAACTCCCTCATAAGAGGCAATATCTCCCGTCAGGAACTGCAGATTCTCATACCCGTATTTCTTTGCAAGCGCACTGCAATGCTCGATCACGTCCTCCTTGAGATCCAGTCCGATCATCTGCACATCATAACCGCGCTGTTCATGCAGAAAATAATACATGGCAAAGGTCAGATAAGACTTGCCGCATCCAAAATCGATAATCGTCAATCTGCGTTTTTTGTCAAGCGCCGGGAGCACATCCTCTATAAATTCCAGAAAGCGATTAATCTGCCGAAATTTATCATATCTGGAACGAACAATCTTTCCTTCCTGCGTCATCACTCCCAAATCTACCAGAAACGGAACCACCGTTCCCTCTTCCAGTAAATAACGTTTTTTTCGATTATGCTCCAGCACGCTCTGCTGACGTACCTGCTGCATTTTTTTCACCTTTACCGTTACTTTTCCTTTTTTACTGATTAATGCACTGACCGAAGCCATCGTCGTATCCATCTGCAGCTGCTTATAGTCGTCCCGCATCCATGTCAGTATCTGCAGTTCTATCTCTGCTGCAGTATAATTTTTATGAAATTCCCGTTTTCCATCTGAAATCGCCGTCTGAAACAGCAGTTTACCGCCTATACGAACGGGACGTATCTTTACCTTATCAGAAATATCACCGTGCCGCCTGCCACTGATCGTGGCACGCAGCAGGTTTTCATTCAAATTTTCTGCCAGTACTTTTTGTAATTGTTCCATTTGCTTCTCCTGAATTGACTTCGTATGTCTATATTAATCTTTTTCCCCTAAAACCTCAACTATAAATTTTAGATTTCACACCGATCAGCGGCGACATCTGCGATGACGGCATCTTCTGCGGTGCATCTCCTGAAACAAAAGTACCTGAATAAAATCATTCAGCCAGTTCTGATGCGGCGGATAGCGCCTGCGGTTCTCACGGTTCATGACAAGCATATCGTCCTGATCCATACCTTCCTCCACCGGATAGCGTTCCTTCACTTTTTCATAAATGTCATCCGTCATTTTGCGCATACGCGTTTTATCCGGTATCGAGTCAAACATCATACTTCCTTCATATTCCAGACTGTCACAGACATTTTCTACCTCTGCCAGAATAATTTTCGCCATATCCGGATACATTTCTTTCCATTTTTGCCAGTCATTCTCGTCCTCATCGATCATCGGCACATCCGTATAGCCGGCTGTTGCCGTCCGCTGCTCCATCTGCTGTATCTCATCCAACTGTTCCATTTTTCTCTGCATCCGGTTGGAAAGCGTTTCCGGAATCGGTACTGTTTCTTTTATCAGCTCCGTAAGCATATCATCAGCATCCGTAAGCATATCGCGCTGCACAAATGGGCTGTCCGTCCGAAGAAGGGGATGGTTTCCCGGTTCCTCTTTTCGCAGCCACTGCGGCGGAATCTGTCCTTCGTTCATCATCCGATCGCAATTCGGATAACACGGACACTGCCTTATACAATTACATGAATTATGATTCTTCCCCATAAAAGGCTCCTGTTTCGCATTTCTATTAACATATGCATCTGGCCTTATTTGGTGAGAAATGCTTTCGACAAAACAAACTAGTCGCCCCCACCCGTAAAACGGGCAATGTCGTCAACTTAAGAGTATTTGCTTCAAAAAAGCTGCGCGATAACAAGCGATGGAGTTTATTGTTACAAATAATCGCATCACAAATAGGACTGCAGATTTTTAAACAGTCCGATATCT
>JBMNRF010000038.1:0-19222 GCA_050944495.1 Marvinbryantia sp. | reverse complement strand
TGTTTGGCGATAGACATTATACCAGAAAAGGGAGGTCAATGCTCTTTTTATTGCAGATTTCCCTTAAAATCAAGGTTTTTATTGGATTTAGATACAAAAAAACAGGTAGTTTTTGACACTACCTAAAATATAAAGGAGAAATCAGAGATGAAAAAACCAGTATTAGTAGTTATGGCAGCAGGCATGGGCAGTCGTTATGGCGGTTTAAAACAGATCGATCCAGTGGATGCACAGGGACATATTATCATGGATTTTTCCATTTTTGACGCGGTACGCGCAGGTTTTGAAAAAGTAGTATTTATTATTAAAAAAGAGAATGAGGCAGATTTTCGTGCAGCAATCGGTGATCGCTTGAGCAATTTTCTGGAAGTTTCTTATGTATATCAAGATCTCAACAATATTCCGGAGGGATATGCCGTGCCGGAAGGCCGTGTAAAACCGTGGGGAACCGGTCATGCGGTACTGAGCTGTATTGATGAAATTGACAGCCCGTTTGCAGTAATTAATGCAGATGACTATTATGGAAACCATGCGTTTAAAATGGCATATGATTTTTTGACAAGTGAAGATGAGGATGCGGAAAAATACCACTATATGATGGTCGGATACCGACTGGAAAATACATTGACAGACAATGGACATGTAGCACGCGGTATTTGCGTGACAGATGAAAACGGTTATCTGCAGACGATCAATGAGCGTACACATATTGAGAAGAGAGGTGCAGGAGCTGCCTATACAGAGGATGATGGAGAATCCTGGACCGAACTTTCTCTGGATGATACCGTTTCTATGAATATGTGGGGCTTTTCTGCCAGCCTGTTAAAAGAGCTGCGCGATCGTTTTGCGGCATTTCTGGATGAGAATCTGGAAAAAAATCCGCTCAAATGTGAGTATTTTCTGCCATTTGTGGTAGATGAACTCTTGAGAGAAGGCAAAGCAGATGTAAAGGTTCTCAAATCGATGGATAAATGGTATGGTGTGACTTATAAAGAAGATAAGCCGGTTGTCGTTGCTGCTATTCAGAAACTGAAGGATGAGGGCCTCTACCCACAGCATTTGTGGGAAGAAGCACATGAAAATTAGTTTTCAGGATATTAAGGAAAATACTGCAGTACAGACCGATATCAATAAGCAGAGATTGATTTAGATTAAAACTGATCTGCTACAGGTACGCTCATCGGTATCGGGAACCAGTCGGCGGGAGCACCGCCGATGTAGGCCGGGTGCAGCAGAGCTACAGGCGCAAAAATCTTTTCCTGCAGTTCCAGAGAGGTATATTCTTCTGCAAATGTTTTTGTAACAGCGGTGTGTGAGGCATCGCTGTTTTTTTGAGATTCTATATGATTTGAAACTTTATTTTCAGAAATTGTAATTACACCGTTTTCACAGTAAACAGACAAAGGTTCTCCATCAATACAGAGCTGGCAGTGTCCGTCTGAAATTTTTCCAGATACGATTTTTTTCAAGGTTAAAAAGGCTGGGAGCGTTTTGGTCCAGTTATAAACTTTATAATTTTCGCCGGATGCGAGATTGACATCTTCTGCGAAGGTATCTAAAGTACGCATCAGAACGCAGTCCCATGGAGAGACAAGAACTTTGATGTCAGTGTCGGATGATGTTTCCATTCGACATTTTAGGATTGGCTTGTAGGCAGTCGGGTTTTTTACAGTCAATTCTGCGATCGTATTTCCGCAGGCAGTAAAATAGCCCGCAAATCTGCCGTTTTGCATGGCTGCATATAAGCGATGATCATAGCTGCGCAGAATGTCAAACAGCTGTTTCGGATGACGATCTGTACGTATCGGTAACATCTGATGCATTGCATAAATTTCTGCGAGCCGCAGATCGGATGCATCTGTAATTTCTTCAATTACAAATCCGTCTGTGGAAACATCTTTTAAGGCATGGCGAAGATTGCAGATTTCTACGGTGTAACTCAGATGTATGCCGCCTTTTGTATATCCGAAATACTGGTAGCGCTGACGTTGACCGCCAAGAATTGCCAGGTCAATGTTTTTTTGTCGCATCCAGGAATCTGCCATTGCCATTAGTTTTTTCATATGTCCTTCTCCGCGGGCGTATGGGTGTACGGAGACGGAACCGATAAAGCCGCAGTTTAAAGTTTGTTCTGCGATGTGCAGGGTAAACGGCAGCAGGGCGATCACGGCGCGAATCCGTTCCTGTGCGTCCAGAGCCAGAAAGTGAACGGCATGACTTTCACGAGTATCTCCGTATTCTTTCGGGAGCATAGTCTTAAAATCAGACGGCCCATATGCATGGCTGAACACATAGTTGATAAAATCAATATAGTTTTCTCGGTCGGATGGATCGGCAATGCGATATGTAAATTCCATTTTTATCTTCATTCCTTTCAAGTTATTTTAATTAGACTCATTTCTTTAAAATATCATTTGCACTAATATCATATAGCAGGCGGTTCCGCACGCAATCGACAGCAGCATCTTCCGTTTCCACAGATGTATAAACACTGTGACAGCGATGGCGATTATTTCAGGCAGTCCGTGTGTGCCGGTCAGAAAGGAAACATTTTTCAGACAGTAGACAACTAACATACCAAAGATGGCTGCAGGGAGCGCTTTGCCAAGATATTGTATATATTTCGGGGTCGGGCGTTTGTCATTAAAAATGAAAAACGGCAAAAAACGTGTGGTCATGGTACCAAGTATGCAAATACCAATGGTAAGTATCTGTTCGGTTAATGTCATGCTTTTTCACCTGCCTTTTCGATTGGCTTGCGGAAGAGTGTCAGAAGCACCAGAATGCAGAGCATGGTCGGAACCATAAAGGAATTTGCTCCGAAAACAAGCAGACAGAAGATGGATGCCGACACACCGATGACAGCCGTATAGTGTTTCTTTTCCTTTAAAAGCTGCTCCAGAAAAATCACGGTAAACATGGCGGTCATTACGAAATCAATTCCTTCTGTGTCAAAATGCAGGAACGAACCAAGCAGTGCGCCAATTGTTGCACCGGATACCCAGTAAATGTGATTGAGCAGAGTCACAAAAAACATAAACCAGCCCTTATCCACATCCACGGGGATTTGTGCGCTATAATTAATGGAAAAAGATTCGTCGCACATACCGAAAATCAGATACCAGCGTTTCCATCCGGTTTCCTTGAATTTATCCAGCATGGCAATTCCGTAAAAAAGATGACGCGCCTGGATCATCAGCGTCAGTATCAACGTCTGCAAAGGAGCGAAACTGCTAAGCAGCATCGTCACAATCAAAAATTCCAGAGAACCACCGTAGACCAGAAGACTGGTCAGGAATGGGTACCAGACGGAAAATCCGGAGGTGTGCATCAGAATCCCATAAGCCATGCCCAAAAACCAAAAGCCGGCAAAGATGGGAATGGTATGCGGAAAAGCGGTGGCAAATGCTTTACGTATTTTCTTATTATTCATAGTCGTATCACCGTTTTAAAGTAGTGTATTGCATTTAGAATAGCATTTGCGGAATGAAAACGTCAAGCATCAGAAGCGAGGAAAAGATTTTTTGTATAGAAAAATCTGCAGAAACCTGATTTACATTACTATGTTTTTATGATAGCATGATGCGTGTATGCAGGTGCGGTAAAAAGAATGGTATTTGCACAAAAAGAATGTTGTATCACAAAGGAGAACGAATCATGTTTCATTTACTTTTGGCAGTGATTTATCTGTCTTTTATCAGTCTGGGACTGCCGGATTCCCTGCTTGGTTCGGCATGGCCGTCTATGTATCAGGAATTTCAAGTGCCGGTTTCTTATGCGGGAATGATTTCTATGATCATCTGCGCCGGAACGATTGTTTCCAGTCTGCAGACGGATCGTTTGACTAGGAGGTTTGGCACCGGAAAAGTGACAGCGTTCAGTGTGGCGACAACGGCGGTTGCGCTGTTTGGATTTTCAGTCAGCCATTCCTACTGGATGTTGCTTTTGTGGGCAATTCCGTATGGTCTGGGTGCAGGATGTGTGGATGCTTCTTTAAATAATTACGTTGCACTTCACTATGCCAGCCGTCATATGAGCTGGCTGCATTGTATGTGGGGGCTGGGAGCGGCAAGCGGTCCGTATGTGATGAGCTATGCACTGACCGGCGGTCACGGGTGGAATATGGGATACCGCTATATTGCACTGATGCAGATTGTGCTGACGGTGATTTTATTTATCAGCCTGCCGCTCTGGAAGGGACGCGGCACAGGCGAAAATGGGGAAGAGACTGCTGTAAAAGGGCTCACTTATAAAGAAGTGCTGAAGCTTCCGGGAGCCAAACAGGTACTGATCACATTTTTCTGTTACTGTGCGCTGGAGCAGACGACCGGTTTGTGGGCAAGCAGTTATCTGGTGCTCAACAGAGAACTTTCCGCAGAAACAGCGGCAAGTTTTGCCAGTCTTTTTTATGTGGGAATTACGATTGGCCGCGGGGCAAGCGGTTTTATGACGATAAAGTTTTCGGATGTTCAGATGGTCCGTCTGGGAGTGGTGACAATTGCAGCGGGAATTGCAGCGCTTCTGCTGCCGTTTGGCAGTAATCTGGCTCTTGTAGGTCTGGTGTTGATTGGTCTGGGCTGCGCACCGGTTTATCCGTGTATTATTCACTCAACACCGGCATATTTCGGCGCGGATAAATCGCAGGCACTGATCGGTATGGAAATGGCGTTTGCTTATGTCGGTATCTTGCTGATGCCGCCGGTATTCGGATTGATCGCCAATCATATCAGCATTACACTGTATCCAGTTTACTTGCTGGGAATCCTGGCAGTTATGGCATTGATGCATGAGCGGTTATTAAAGCTGACAGTACAGAAGAATTGATTGGTATCATGCGGATTGTTTGACAAAGTTATTGAAAGATAGTTGAAATATGGTATGATAAAGGTATGTATGCGCTGGTGTACGTACCTTTTTTATAGAGTGATAGTAAGCTTCAAGCGGAGGAGGAAACGGCAGTGAAAAAGACGATTCAGATTCAGGAAAGAGAACCACAGTATATTGTGAGCACGGGAGTTGCATTTGCGCAGGTGGATGCCTGGTTTGGCCACAATGTACAGAATTTATATATGGATATTGTATACACAGAAGGACAGAGTAAGCGTCCGTGTATCATCTGGATTTGCGGAGGCGCGTGGCAGCAAATGAACCGCAGCGCACATCTTGTTTATTTATGCGAACTGGCAAGGCAGGGATTTGTGGTAGCGAGTGTACAGTACCGTACCAGTAATGAAGTGCGTTTTCCGGCACAGCTTGAGGATATAAAGGCGGCAGTTCGCTATTTG
The DNA here is from genome assembly GCA_050944495.1 of Marvinbryantia sp. GTDB lineage: Bacteria > Bacillota > Clostridia > Lachnospirales > Lachnospiraceae > Marvinbryantia. The sequence goes on along the minus strand of JBMNRF010000038.1, from coordinate 13,937 downwards.
CGCGCGCATGCAAATCGTTATGGGATTGACTGTGAAAAATTTGGTGTGATGGGAGAGTCGGCAGGCGGACATCTGACTGCGCTGACAGCGCTTACCGGTGAGAAAAAAGAGTTTGATGTCGGTGATTATCTGGAGTATTCCAGTGCGGTACAGGCGGCAATTCCCTGGTATGTTCCGGCAGATTTTGAAACCTTTCCGCACGATGCGGCTACGAGCGCGGCAGCACCGGAATCCCTCTTGATCGGTGCAGATACATTGACCCACAAAAGCCTTGCAGAAATGGCATCTCCGGTCAAGTATGTGACCAAAGATGCTCCGCCGATGATGCTGCTTCACGGCACAGATGATCATACAGTTCCGTTCACACAGGGCGAAGAACTTCATGATGCGCTGGAAAAAGCCGGAGCAGAGGTAACGTTAGTAGCTGTTGAGGGTGCGGATCATGCAGATATTCATTTTTTCCAGAAAGAATTGTGGGATATGATTGCTGTGTTTTTTAAAGAAAAGCTGGCATAAAAATGGAAAAACAGAATGGAGATTACGATGAAATTACGGCAATATAAATCAATTCTGGCAGCAGCAGCGCTGACAGTTGTTCTGACTGGTTGTGGCTCGTCCGGTCCGTCAGAACTGGAGGTGGCAAGAAATGCCGGAATCTCCGCGATGGAGCAGGCAGATTATGAGGGCGCAATTCCTTTTTTTGAACAGGCCTATAGTTTGTGCGATGAGAAAATGCCGCAGACGAAAACCGATATCAGCCTTTATCAGGCGGCCTGTCAGTACAAACTGGGTAATTTTGAGGAAGTGAAGGACGTCTGCAGCAGGGCGCTGATTACCGGGGATCATGCAGATGCCTATTATATGCGCGGTGCAGCATTTTTGCAGCTTGGAGAAATGGATGCGGCAAAGGCGGATTTTGATCAGGTAGCACTTCTGGTTCCGGATGATTATGAAATGTTTCTGAATATCTATCGTCAGTATGAAACTTTGAATCAGTCTGCATTGGGGGACGTTTATCTGCAGCAGGCGCTGAATAATGATAACACGGAAATGGAAGACTATTTTCAAAAGGGCAGGATTTATTATTATCTGGGTGACTATGCAAAGGCGCAGGAAATGCTGGCAAGACCGACGGAAGCCAAACACAAAGAGGCAATGATGCTGATGGGACAGGTGTATTTGGCGCGGGATGACAGCACACATGCCAGAAACGTATATCAACAGTATATTGAAACTTATAAAAAAGATGCGTCAGGTTATAGTGGAATCGCAATGTGCGAGATTGCGGACGGGAACTATGACGCGGCGCTTGGCGCGGTAGAATCCGGACTGGCATTAGAGGGAAGCGAAGAAGAAAAACGGGATCTTTTTTACAATCAGATTGTTGCCTATGAGGGAAAACATGATTTTGAGACGGCAAAACAGCTGGCGGCACAGTTCGTGGAGCAGTACCCGGATGATGAGGAAGGTAAAAAAGAATACGATTTTCTCAGCACGCGATAAGGAGAGTATATGACAGGATTTGAAATGGAAAGCAGGCAGGAGCATGTGATTTTGCTTGGTGTCAGTCTGCAGGACGGAGACGATACAGAGCAATCGTTAGATGAATTGGAAGAACTGGCCAAGACGGCCGGTGCGGTGACCGTCGGCAGGGTGATCCAGAATCGAGAAGCAATCCATCCGGGCACCTATATCGGAAAAGGAAAAATAGAGGAAGTGCAAATGCTGGCTGAGGAACTGGGAGCAGATGCGGTAATCTGTGATGATGAGCTTTCACCGGCACAGCTGCGCAATCTGCAGCAGGAACTGGATATGAAGGTGATGGATCGTACTTTGATCATCCTTGATATTTTCGCGGCACGTGCATCGACCAGTGAAGGAAAGATTCAGGTAGAACTGGCGCAGCTGAAGTATCGTCAGGCCAGATTGGTAGGGCTGCGTGATTCACTGTCTCGTCTGGGCGGCGGGATTGGTACAAGAGGACCGGGGGAGAAAAAACTGGAGATGGACCGGCGCTTGATCAAAAATAGGATAGCGCAGCTGAACCGTGAGCTGGCAGAGGTGAAACGTCACCGTGAGGTGACAAGAAGCAGACGCAGTCAGCAGTCTACAGAAGTTGCGGCAATCGTCGGCTATACGAATGCGGGAAAATCAACGCTGTTAAATACGATGACCGGTGCGGATGTTCTGGAAGAGGACAAATTGTTTGCGACGCTTGACCCGACGACACGTGTGTTGGCGCTGGAATCCGGGCAGGAGATTCTTCTGACGGATACAGTCGGTTTTATCCGTAAGCTGCCGCATCATTTGATTGAGGCATTTCGCAGTACGTTGGAAGAGGCCAAATATGCGGATATTATTCTGCATGTGGTGGATGCTTCTAATCCGCAGGCTGAGCAGCAGATGCTGGTGGTGTATGAAACACTTGCTAACCTTGGCGTTACGGATAAGAAAATCGTTACCTTATTTAATAAGCAGGATCAGGTGCCGGAAGGACGCGAGATCATGCGTGACCGCAAGGCGGACAAAACACTTTATATTTCAGCAAAGACAGGTGATGGTTTGGCGAAACTGAAAAAACTGTTGGAGGAAATGATTAACGAAAAGAATGTTTTGATAGAGCGTTTGTATGATTATAGTGAAGCCGGACGCATTCAGATCATCCGCAGACAAGGACAGCTTTTGGAGGAAGAATACCGAGACAACGGCATTTATGTAAAGGCATATGTGCCGATGGAAATTTACGGTGCGGTGACACCGTAAGCACAGAATTGTAAGTATTATGCAGGTAATTTGTACATTTGACCGTAATGGTTGTAAAATCGTCTGGCAAAAGCCAAAATTGTCTTGACAAGGGAAATTGCCCGGAATATAATGGCAAATGTAGCTACAATTCTTTATTTTTTTTATGGAGGTACCGAAATGAATAAGGGTACAGTTAAATGGTTTAACGCAGAAAAGGGTTATGGATTTATCACAGGCGAAGACGGAGCAGATGTATTCGTACATTTCTCAGCTATCCAGGGTGAAGGATTCAAATCTCTGGAAGAAGGTCAGGCTGTTTCTTACGATTTAACAGAAGGCGCTCGCGGAATGCAGGCAGCTAATGTTGTTAAATTATAAATAACAGAGTAATCTATCTTATTTGAGCGTAAAAACAGGAAAACTCGCCGGAAGGCGAGTTTTTTCTTGTTTTGTGTGTTAAAAATATCATATAAGCGCTTATAAAAAGTATTCATTGTTTCTTCGTATCGGTATAAGCGCCGATAGCTTTTCGTTCATATTGTTTTGTAATGGCTCGGGTAAAATGCGGGCTTTTATCGGGCAGGCAGATGTACATGCCATACATAATATACAAGAATCAACATCTGTTTTTATGCCATCTTCATCTAAGTGTATGGCATTGGCAGGACAGATAGAAATACATTTTCCGCATTTTGTACACTCAGATAAACAAATGGGAGCAGCGGGTAAATTCATACTGTCTTTATAAGGGAAATTCCCAGGAACAGTGACAGGAGTTTCGTCATTGTTTTCTAATTTTTCCAATACTTTTTTTGCAAATGCAGTAATGGAGTCCATATCTTCTTTATCTGGCCGTCCATGACCAACGGCAGGAACGATAGAATGTTGGGCGACAACTGCGCCAGATGCAATGATGTTAAAATGGGAAGTTTTTACAGTATTATTAAGTTCAAGCAGTGCATCTTCATAAGCACGGGTTCCATAAACGACCAGAGTAACCGCTTTTCTTCCGTTTCCGTTTAGAGCGCTGATTTTTTCCGCAGCAATGGCTGGAATACGACCGCCAAATACCGGAAGTGCAAAAACAGTGAGTTCACATTCAGAGTTAGATACAGAATTTTGTAATCCTAAATTGGTGGTATTGACATTTTTGGAAATGCCTTTACAGAAAAATTCACCATAGGCTTTTGTGCCGCCAGTAGGGCTGAAATAGTATAGTTGTATATTGTTTAACATATAAAATTACTCCTTTCCAGTATCTTTTTATGTAAAAATTAAAATTACAACATAATTATATAAAGAGAGAATTGTAATGTCAATATTTACAACGAAATTTCAACGTGATACAATAAAGAAAAACTAGAAAGGCACAGAAAAATGAGAATTAATACAAAATGTTCTGTTGCATTGCATTGCTTGGTGGTAATTTATGAATTTGCAGGTAAAAGAAAAGTGACTAGTGAATTACTTGCAGAAAGTACAGGATGTAATGCTGCAGCTATTAGAAGTATTTTGCTTGTACTTCAAAAAGACGGAATTATTTCTGTCGCACGCGGAGTAGGAGGTGCAAGTTTGAATAGAGTGCCGGAGCAATTAACAGTGTGGGATGTTTACAGTGCTTTAGAACCGGATGGTTTGGAACATTTTATTGGATTGCATCCAAGCCCTTCAGATCAATGTCCGGTTGGACAGCAGATGCATGCTGTATTGAAAACTACCTATCAAGAAATTTGTAACGCTGTTAAAGAAAGTATGATGAAGATTACGTTACAGCATATACTAGATAACTACCATAAAAGTTATGATACATTGTAAAATATAGGTATGTAGGTTTTCTGGATTTGTAAATATTAATATCATCATTGTATGTGAAAAGGTATTTATAAAGAAGCAGAGCAGTTTCAGATATTTGGAGAAAACATTGTAGAAAAAGTGATTTCTTTAATGATAAAGTAATAGGCAGCGGAGCAAAGGAAGTATTCAAGAACGAATTTGAGGAAAACATGTCTGACGGAGAAGAATAAAATGAATATCATTTATGAAGATGTACACATTATAATTTGTAAAAAACCAGCCGGACTGGCAGTGCAGAACGCGTCTTTTGGCAGGAAGGATCTGGAAAGTATGGTGCGTACGCATCTGGCAGAAACGGGGGGAAAGGCAAATCCATATCTGGGGATCGTACATCGTCTTGATCAGCCGGTACAGGGACTGGTGGTGTTTGCGAAGACGCCGAAAGCAGCGGCAGATTTGAGCCGCCAGGTACAGAATGGAACAATGAAAAAGGAATATCTGGCAGTCGTATGCGGAAGAATGCCGCAGATGGATGGAACACTGGAGCATTATCTGAAAAGGGATGCGAAAAAGAATACTTCAGCAGTTGTTTCTAAAGATACATCGGGAGCCAAAAAAGCTGTACTGGAGTATCAGGTTATAAAAGAGGAAGGCGGCAGGCAGTTAGTGAAAATTCGTCTGCATACCGGACGCCATCATCAGATCCGCGTGCAGCTGACGGCAGCTGGTGCACCGCTTTATGGTGACCATAAATACAATCCTAATTCAGATGGACAGGATGGACTGGCGCTGTGTGCAAATCATCTGATGTTAATACATCCGGGAAACGGGAAAATGGTGGAGTTTTTCTGTGAACCGGCAGAAGGATTTCCGATAAACTGAATTTTTATTTTTAATTCCGGGGATACTATCCTCCAACCGGAGAAAAGCACGGACATACAGCGGAGGATAGCGAATGCGGATATCATTTAAAAACAGTATAACAATAGTGGGAATTGCATTGGCAGTATTTCTGGGAATGAAATATGTACTGCCGGTAGTAATTCCTTTTTTGCTTGCCTGGGGACTTGTTTGGCTGCTTTTGCCGCCGGCTGTCTGGATGGAAAAAAATTTGCATATTAAAAAAATTTGGGGTGGCGGTATTTTGTTGATGTTTCTGATCGCGGCGTTGGGGATTGTGTTGTATTTTTTGGGTAGCCAGTTGTTTCTGCAGATTGGTAATTTAATGACAAATATGGATAATTACATGGGGCGGGCAGAAATATTTGTAGATAATTGCTGTCAAATGATTGAAAAAAATACCGGGATTCATGCAGCGACGGTACAGCGATTTATTTATGAGAATATGGAACTTTTAGAAGAACAGGTTCAGGTTTATGCGGTGCCGGATGTACTGAAAAATTCCCTTGCGTATTTGATGGGATTTGTAAAATGGCTGGGAGTTGTGTTGATTGTGTTTGTCTCGTTCATGATGATTTTAAAAGATTATGATGAAATGCGTGAAGCACTCAATAAATACGGTATTTCAGAGCGAATGAAAAAAATATCATCTGCTATGCAGTCTTTAGGCGGTGCATGGCTGAGAGCACAGGCGCTGATTATTTTGCTGGTAATGGTAATTTGTACAGTTGGCTTGTGGCTGCTTGGCTATCCATATGCACTTTTGATGGGGATTGTGGTCGGACTGTTGGATGCGCTTCCTTTTATCGGTACCGGAACGATTCTGCTTCCCTGGGCATTGTTTTTGATGTTCACCGGAGATTTCTGGTATGGAGTTTGTCTGGTGCTGATTTTTTTGGCGGCAAATACAATGCGTGAATATCTGGAACCGAAGCTGATTGGTGATCGCATTGGGGTGTATCCAATTGTGATGGTGGCTGCAGTTTATATCGGACTTTACGTATACGGAATTGCCGGAGTGGTATTGGGCCCGGTCAGTCTGATGCTGATTATTGAAATTTGGCATGAAATACGGGCTGACTGAAAAAGTCAAATTTCGACAGTTTGAATAATTAAAGGGAAAAAAACTGGACTTTTTTTGCCATGTATAATAGAATGGAAACAAATGGAGACAAGGAGGCGAGGCATTGAATTTCAAAAAAGATGTATATCGGAATCTTGCAATGATTACACAGATAGGCATCAGTATGCTGGCTCCTGTTATTTTGTGTGTGTTTATCGGTGTTGAGCTGGATGCGCATTTCGGTTGGCAGACAGTACTGCCGCTTTTGATTCTTGGAATTTTAGCGGGTTGCAGAAACTGTTGGAAACTGATGCAGGAGCTTGTGCCGAAAGACAAAAAGTCTGAAAAAGGAGGAAAAAGCGATGAGAGATAATTTTTTCCACAATATGTCGCAGACATTGAAAGAGCTCCTTATCGGAATTAGCGCATGGGGAGTTCTTTTGGCGATTTTGTTTTTGTTTGGAAGACAGGATATTATCTTTTTCGTAAGCCTTCTGGTCGGCATTCTGACAGCTGTTTGTATGGCGTTTCACATGAATTATTTTGTGGAAACGGCGATAGAGCTTGATCAGAAAAATGCCGGGAAGCGTATGGCAAAAGGTGCGGCAATCCGTACGGGAGCTGTGATTTTGCTGCTCATCGCGACAGTCATGTTAGATGGAAATGCTGTGGCAGTTTTCTTTGGTCTGCTGACATTAAAAGCAGGCGCCTACACACAGCCTTTCACACACAAAATGCTCTGTAGAATCTACAGAAAGGAAGAAGGAAGGTGAGAGTGTGGGAAGCATTGGTTTAAACGGAAGCTTTTTGCTGGCAGCGGAAAAAGAAGTTGATTTTATGATCCATGGTCTGATCAAATATCATTTGTTCGGACAGGAATTATGGATCACTACGACACATGTTAGTGTGTTGATCGTAATGGCGGTACTTCTGGTTTTTGCGATTGCCGCAAACCGCACGATGAAACGCGCAGCCGAAGTGCCGGGCGGTTTTCAGAATGTGGTGGAGCTTATCGTGGAAATGCTCGACAAAATGGTAGACGGAAGTATGGGGAAATACGCCGGAAAATTTGTGAATTATATCAGTGCGTTGTTCTTGTTTATTTTTGTCAGCAACATATCGGGTCTTTTCGGTTTGAGACCGCCGACAGCTGACTACGGTGTGACGCTGCCGCTTGGTTTGATTACGTTTGGTATTATCCAGTACAATAACATCAAATACAATAAGGTAGGCGCATTTACAGGACTGTTTCAGCCCCTGCCGTTCCTGTTTCCGATCAATCTGATCGGAGAGATTGCAGTGCCGTTTTCATTGTCGCTGCGTCTGTTTGGAAATATCCTGTCCGGAACGGTTATGATGTCCCTGATCTATCAGCTGCTGTCAAAGTTTGCGGTAGGCTGGCCGGGCATCCTGCATATTTATTTTGATATCTTTTCCGGTGCGATTCAGACATACGTATTCTGTATGCTGACGATGGTATTTACCGTTGATAAGATGCCGGGTGAAGAATAAGGTTTCATCAAAAATTATGATTTTATTAAAGTAGGAGGAAACAAAAATGATTACAAACGAAGGATTAATTTTAGCATGTTCCGCAATTGGCGCCGGATTGGCAATGATCGCCGGTGTAGGTCCTGGTATTGGTCAGGGTATTGCCGCAGGTTACGGTGCAAATGCCGTAGGAAGAAACCCGGGTGCAAAATCAGACATTACTTCTACCATGCTTCTTGGTCAGGCGGTTGCAGAGACGACAGGTCTTTATGGTCTGGCTATTGCATTTATTCTGCTGTTTGCAAATCCGCTGCTCGGCAAGTTATAAGCAGCTGTAAAGTAGCTGTAGATAAAGTAAAGCAGCCGCAGTTCCGCGAAGCGGATATGCGAGCGAAGCGAGAATACCATATTAAGGAGGCGAAACCTTGGACAGATTATTTAATCTGGACGCGCAGCTTCTTTCCGATGCCGTGCTTCTTATGATTGCGATGCTGGTAATGTTTACCTTTCTTTCTTATCTGCTTTTCAACCCGGCAAGGGATTTTTTGAAAAAGCGACAGGAAAAGATTAAAAATGACATTGACAGCGCAAATGCAGACAAAGAAGCATCCAGAGCGCTCAAAGAAGATTACGAGGCCAGAATTAAAAATATCAATAAAGAGGCGGACGAGATTTTAAGCCAGGCAAGACAAAAAGCGCTTGTCAATGCAGAAGATATCAAAGCCGAAGCAAATGCGGAGGCAGCACGTATTATTGCAAGAGCGCAGGCACAGATTGAGCTTGACAAAAAGAAAGCTGCCGACGATATGAAGAAAGAAATGATTTCCATTGCTTCGCTCATGGCAGGTAAGGTAGTGGCGGCATCTATCGACACGAAAGTGCAGGATACGCTGCTGGAAGAGACCTTAAAGGAAATAGGTGATGATACATGGCAAAGTTAGTTTCCAAAACATACGGCGATGCCCTGTTCAGCCTTGCCACCGAGGAAAACAGTGTGGATGCCATGACGCAGGAAGTGATTGATGTTCAGACAGCATTTTCGGAGCATCCGGAACTGCTGATCATTCTGAAAAACCCGGATATCGGCAAAAGTGAAAAGACGGAGCTGGTGGAACGAATTTTCAAAGGCCGAATTTCAGATAATCTGGTGGGTTTTTTGAGGATTATTGTGACGAAGCAGAGACAGAATGATCTCGCCGCAATTCTGGATTATTATCTTGCAAAGGTAAAAGAATATAAAAAAATCGGCGTGGCGCAGGTCACGGCACCGATGGAGCTTTCCGATGCCTGGAAAGCGAAAATTGAACAGAAACTGCTGGATACCACAAAATATGTAAAGATGGAAATGTCTTATCATGTAGATCCGTCTCTGATTGGCGGAATGGTGATTCGTATCGGCGATACCGTTGTGGACAGCAGTATTTCCAATAAGCTGACAGAAATCAGCCGAGGGCTGATGCACACACCGCTGAAAGAGCAGGCGTGACGAAATACGAAGAAAGGAAAAGAACCTCATGAATTTAAGACCAGAGGAAATCAGTTCTGTAATTAAGGACGAAATAAAAAAATATTCCTCCAAAATGTCTGTTTCCAATGTGGGAACGGTCATGCAGGTGTCGGACGGTATCGCTCGTATTCATGGTCTTGAGAGTGCGATGCAGGGCGAACTTCTCCAGTTTCCGGGTGAAGTGGAAGGCATGGTGCTTAACCTGGAAGAAGACAATGTCGGAGCCGTTCTTTTGAGTGATGCTTCCGGTATCAGCGAAGGCGATACAGTAAAGACAACGGGACGCGTAGTTTCCGTACCGGTAGGTGACGGAATGCTGGGACGTGTTGTAAATGCGCTCGGACATCCGATTGACGGAAAAGGTCCGATCGCTTCCGATAAGACAAGAGAGATCGAGCGTGTAGCTCCGGGTGTTATTACCAGAAAATCCGTAGACACACCGCTGCAGACCGGGATTAAAGCGATCGACTCCATGGTGCCGATCGGACGCGGACAGCGTGAGTTGATTATCGGAGACAGACAGACCGGAAAGACTGCCATTGCGATTGATACCATCATCAATCAGAAAGGGCAGAATGTAAAATGTATTTATGTGGCGATCGGTCAGAAATCCTCTACCGTTGCCAATATTGTGAAGACACTGGAAGAATACGGCGCAATGGATTATACGACCATCGTAGCGTCTACTGCCAGTGAACTGGCACCGCTTCAGTATATTGCACCGTATACCGGATGTGCGATTGGTGAAGAATGGATGGAAAACGGAGACGATGTATTGATTGTTTACGATGACCTTTCCAAACATGCAACCGCTTACCGTACCCTTTCCTTGCTGCTGAGACGTCCGCCAGGACGTGAGGCATATCCGGGAGATGTTTTCTACCTGCACTCCAGACTGCTGGAGCGTGCGGCAAGATTGTCTGATGAGTTGGGCGGCGGTTCTTTAACGGCGCTTCCGATCATTGAAACACAGGCGGGCGACGTTTCCGCATATATTCCGACGAATGTTATTTCTATTACAGACGGACAGATTTATCTGGAAACGGAGATGTTCAACGCAGGTTTCCGTCCGGCGGTAAATGCAGGTCTTTCTGTATCCCGTGTGGGTGGCTCCGCGCAGATTAAGGCGATGAAAAAGATCGCAGCGCCGATCCGTGTCGAACTGGCACAGTACCGTGAGCTGGCGGCATTTTCTCAGTTCGGTTCTGAACTGGATGCTGACACCAAGGAAAAACTGGCACAGGGCGAGCGTATTAAGGAAATGCTGAAACAGACGCAGTATGCGCCGATGCCGGTAGCATATCAGGTTATGATCATTTATGCGGCAACCAAGAAATATCTGCTGGATGTTGCAGTGGAGGATATTATTCCGTTCCAGAACGCGTTATTTGAATTGGTGAAGACCAAGTATCCGGAAATTGCAAAAGCAATTGATGAGACAAAAGAGATGTCTGAAGAGACAGAGAAACTTTTGATTGCGGCAATTGAAGAGTGTAAAAAAGATTTTGTAAAGTAAAGGGGTGATACCGTATGGCTTCCATGAGAGATATACAGAGGCGTAAAAGCAGTGTGGCAAGTATCGGACAGATTACGAAAGCCATGAAGCTGGTATCTACCGTAAAGCTGCAGAAAACAAGAACGAGAGCAGAGCAGGCAAAGCCGTACTTTGAAAAAATGTACGAGACAGTTACCAGCATCTTATCTCGTTCCGGAAATGTCAATCACAGACTGTTAAAAGGTCACGGTCAGGGACGACGCGGTATAATTGTTATTACGTCCAACCGCGGGCTGGCCGGCGGTTACAATTCCAATGTGACAAAGCTGGTGACGGAGAGCGGTTTTGAAAAAAGTGATGTTGAATTGCTGACGATTGGACGTAAAGGCAGGGATTTTCTGGAAAAGAGAGGCTATGAGGTGGCGCATGATTACAGTGACGTTATTAATAATCCGCTGTTTTCCGATGCGAAAGAGATCAGTGAACTGGCGCTTCAGCGTTACACCAGTGGTGAGATCAGAGAGATTTACATTGCCTATACTGCATTTAAAAATACAGTCGTGCATGAACCAAAGCTATTAAAGCTTCTTCCGCTGGAGATTTCTGCGGAGGAGGTTGCCAAAAAGAAAGCTCAGCAGCAGGAGGAGAAGAATTCTGCAGACAAGATTCCGATGAATTATGAGCCGGAAGAGGACGAAGCGCTTGATATCATTATTCCGAAATATCTGACAAGTATTATTTTCGGAGCGATGGTAGAGTCGGTCGCCAGTGAAAATGGTGCCCGTATGCAGGCGATGGATGCCGCGACCAGCAACGCAGAGGAAATGATTGATAAACTGTCGCTGCAGTATAACAGAGCCCGTCAGGGATCGATTACACAGGAGCTGACAGAAATTATTGCCGGTGCGGAGGCAATTAGCTGACGCGCCAGCGGATAGGAGTAGAAAAGAGGATGTCAGAAAAAGTAACAGGCAAAATCACTCAGGTTATCGGTGCCGTTCTTGATATCAAGTTTCCGGAAGGAAAATTGCCGAACATCTATGATGCCGTGCATATCAAAAGAAAAAACGGTGAGACCCTGGTAGTGGAGGTTGCCCAGCATCTGGGTGACGACACCGTGAAATGTATTGCCATGGGACCGACAGACGGTCTGGTGCGCGGTATGGAAGCGGTTTCCACCGGAGCGCCGATTTCTGTGCCGGTAGGTGAAAAAACGCTTGGGCGTATTTTTAACGTAATCGGCGACCCGATTGATAATAAAGAAGCACCGGCAGACGTGACCTATATGCCGATTCACAGAGAGGCTCCGAGTTTTGAAGAGCAAGCTACCTCCACAGAGATGTTGGAGACAGGGATCAAAGTTGTCGATCTTCTCTGCCCGTATCAGAAGGGTGGAAAGATTGGTTTGTTTGGTGGTGCTGGTGTAGGAAAAACGGTTTTGATTCAGGAGCTGATCCGTAATATTGCGACTGAGCATGGCGGATATTCCGTATTCACCGGCGTTGGAGAACGTACACGTGAGGGTAACGATCTTTACCACGAAATGACGGAGTCCGGTGTTATTAATAAAACGACCATGGTATTCGGTCAGATGAATGAGCCGCCTGGAGCGCGTATGCGTGTTGGCCTTACCGGACTTACGATGGCCGAGTATTTCCGCGATGAGGGCGGAAAAGACGTACTTCTGTTTATTGACAATATTTTCCGTTTCACACAGGCGGGATCTGAGGTGTCCGCGCTTCTTGGCCGTATGCCTTCAGCGGTTGGTTATCAGCCGACGCTGCAGACGGAAATGGGCGCACTGCAGGAGCGTATTACATCAACAAAACACGGTTCTATCACATCTGTACAGGCAGTCTATGTGCCGGCCGACGACCTTACCGACCCGGCTCCGGCAACAACGTTTGCGCATCTGGATGCGACTACCGTTTTGTCCCGTTCTATTGTAGAGCTTGGTATTTATCCGGCAGTTGATCCGTTGGAGTCTACTTCCCGTATCCTTGATCCGCGTGTCGTAGGAGAAGAACACTATAAAGTAGCTCGCGGTGTGCAGGAAATTTTGCAGAAATACAAAGAACTGCAGGATATTATCGCAATTCTTGGTATGGATGAGCTTTCCGAGGAAGAAAAACTGGTGGTAAGCCGTGCAAGAAAGGTGCAGAGATTCCTGTCACAGCCGTTCTATGTGGCGCAGCAGTTCACCGGAACGGAAGGACGTTATGTGCCGATTGCCGAGACAATTCGTGGTTTCCGTGAAATTCTGGAAGGTAAACATGATGATATTCCGGAAAGTTATTTCCTGAATGCCGGAAGTATTGATGACGTAATTGCACGTGTGAAGTAGGTGAGCGTATGGCAGAGGATAGATTGTTTGACCTGAGCATTGTTTCTCCGGAACGTGTTTTTTACAGAGGGAAAGTGAGTATGGTGGAGCTGAGTACCAGTGAAGGCGATGTGGGTATTTATAAAAACCATATCCCGATGACTTTCCTGCTTGTACCGGGCATTGTGACTATCACGGAAGAGGGCGGACAGAGAGAAGCTGCGATCCACAGCGGATTTATGGAAGTTCTGCAGGATAAGGTAACAATCCTGGCGGAGATTGCCGAGTGGCCGGATGAGATTGATAAGAACCGCGCGGAAGAGGCAAAGGTGCGTGCGGAACGCCGTCTGCAGACAAAGGATCCGATGGTGAACCTGAATCGTGCGGAAATGGCGCTGCGAAAGGCGACGGTGCGTCTGGAACTGGCAGATTATGTAAAGAAATAAATAAAAAGAAGTGCCTGAGATTGTCGATGCAGACAATCAGGCACTTTTTTTATTTATGGGGCGGATAGACCCAGTTGAGTACGTTGGAGTTTCTCAACAGAGAAACGGAAACGTGCGAAATATAATCCACCCGCTATGCGGGTGCGCGACGTTAGTTATACAAAAAATCACCT
>JBMNRF010000037.1:0-20890 GCA_050944495.1 Marvinbryantia sp. | reverse complement strand
ATGATAGCACAAGAGGTCTCAGGATAAAACAATCTGATGGAAAATACGTCAGATTACTTTATGCCAAGACCTCTTTTATTTTGCATGAAAAGTGAAAAATCAGTTTGTTATAGTGTGCCTGATAACACCATGAAGAAAATGAAAGCAGAGATTAAAAAGAATGTAAACAGTCGTAGCCTACTGGTTGCACAGGAAGAAGATTTAATAAGGAATCTGAATCCCAAAATCACAGGGTGGAAGAATTACTATTCCACCAAGACAAATGCAAAGTGGATGCAAGCAATAGACTGGTATATTATCTGTACTTTTACAAGGTGGTATAACAAGAAACACCAAAGGCGAAATCGTATGTCAAAGGTGGGATTTGTTAGAAATAGCATTTATGAAAAAGGGTTAAGGAAAATGGCTGGAGCATGACGTAATGCTGTAGAAAGAAGAATGTCGGAAAGCCGTGTGAGGGAGAACCTCATGCACGGTTTGATGAGGGGAAAGAGGGCAGAAGCCCTCTAACCTACTCTACTAAAAAAATGTGGATGTACAACCTTCTTAATGTCTTGTACGTTGTTTTACCAGTTATTGAGAATTTCGTCAATTTTTATTAATATGCATTAGGGAAGAAAGAATTCATATTAAATTCTTCTGCGACATATCCTGTACTATGATGATGCAGGAGGGATGATATGAAATTTTGGACGAAGCGAAAACGATGTCTGCTGGCGGCACTGCTTTTTATGGAAGCAATTTTTTTACAGGCGGTTATAGTACAGGCTGAGGAAGTGCAGACAGAGAGTGGCGTACAGACAGAAAACGGGGAATCGAACGTGGAAATAACGGAAAGCAAAGCGCAGTCCGACGCGGAAATGGCTTTGACGCTGACCTCGCCATCTGCACTTTTAATGGAAACGACGACGGGAATGGTCCTTTATGAGAAGGATGCGCATATGAGGCGTAGCCCGGCAAGTGTGACAAAAATTATGACGACGCTGCTGATTTTTGAGGCGCTGGAAAAAGGGCAGATTACACTGCAGGATGAAGTCGTGACAAGTGCGCATGCAAAGTCGATGGGCGGGTCGCAGGTATTTCTGGAAGAGGGAGAGAAGCAGACGGTTGAAACGCTGTTGAAGTGCATTCTTGTGGCTTCCGGAAATGATGCGTCTGTGGCGATGGCCGAGTACATAGCGGGCAGTGAACAGGAATTTGTTGGCCGGATGAATGAAAAGGCAGTACAGCTCGGTATGACTAATACACATTTTGAGGACTGCTGCGGTTTGACAGATTCAGATAACCACTATACCACAGCATATGACATTGCGTTAATGAGCCGTGAATTGCTGATGTGTTATCCGCAGGTGACGGATTACACGACGATCTGGATGGAAAATATCACACATGTGACAAACAGAGGAAGCAGTGAATTCGGACTTTCTAATACAAACAAGCTTCTCCGCAGTTATGAAGGATGCACGGGTTTAAAAACAGGCAGTACCAGTAAGGCATTGTTCTGTGTTTCAGCAACGGCAGAGAGAAATGATGTCGAGCTGATTAGTGTGGTCATGGCTGGCCCGGATTCCAAAACTCGTTTTGCGGATGCAGCGGCAATGCTGAACTACGGTTTTGGGAAATGTCGCATCTATAAGGATATCGAACCACCGAAACTGCCGGTCTTAAAAGTAAAGCGGGGACTTACCGAACAGGTAAAGTGTACCTACGAAAAAGAATTTCGCTATCTGGATATGGAAGGAAAAAATCTGGAGGGAATCGAACGACGCCTAAAACTTGACAGTGTGACGGAAGCTCCGGTGAGGAAAGGAGAAACGGCGGGAAAATTAATCTATCTGCTGGATGGACAGGAGATTGGCAGTGTGGATGTGTTGTTTGCAGAGAATGTGGAAAAGGCCGGATATCTGTTTTATTTGAAAAAAGCTTGGAAAGCATATTGTATGTAAATTTTTAGGTTGCAGCAATACCATAGTGAACGGCAAAAGCTATAACGATGAAAGCGGCTTTGAGTGTTCGTCTCAATTTTACAGTTGTCAAACAGTACAAAGTTTATTATACTAAATAGGTATGTGAAAATTTAGAACGTGTGAAATACAAAGGGATGCAGGGAACGCTTATGAGTAAAATAAATATCAGAAAATATCGAATTCCGGTTCCAGAGACGGCAGGTAAACCGGAACGTCCTGTTCGTATCGCAGTGATCGGAGATTTGCACAACCGGGTGTTCGGAGAGAAAAATCATAAGCTGGCGGATCTGATTGCCAAGCAGTATCCGGATCTGATATTTTCTGTCGGTGATCTTACTGTGGCAAAACCGAACAAAGAGGTGCGCCCGGAAATAGGACTGGCGCTTTTAAACAGGTTGGTCTGTGAGTGTCCGGTTTACTGTATTAACGGAAATCATGAGCAGCGGACGAAAATCTGGCCGGACACTTACCCGGGGGTATATGAGCAGCTGCGGCGCGGTCTTGGCAGAAGTGGGATTCATTATCTGGAGGATGCCTGTGCAGATACGGAGATACAGGGCTGCCGTTTGTCTGTTTTCGGGTTGGAACTTCCGATGGAGTATTATCAAAAACGCAGTCGGAGGTTTATTACAGCGGAAGAGATTCGTACGCGTATAGGAGAACCAAAAAAAAATCGGTTTAATATTCTGTTGGCTCATAATCCGGTTTATTTTGAAAGTTATGCGCTGTGGGGAGCAGATCTGGCGCTTGGCGGGCATATGCATGGCGGCTCTGTGCGTTTGCCGTTTGTGGGCGGTGTAATCAGTCCGCAGCTTAGGCTGTTTCCCAAATATGATTATGGAATTTTTGAAAAATATAGAAGCCATATGGTAGTGACATCGGGACTTGGCAGTCATTCGATTGCGTTTCGCTTGAATAATCCGCCGGAAGTCGTGCTGTTGGAATTGTACTGAGGAAGCGTTGAAAAAGTGAGGAACATATGGGAATATCCGTAAAACTGCAGGAATTTGAAGGACCTCTGGATCTGCTCCTGCATTTGATCGATAAAAATAAAGTTAGTATTTTTGACATTCCGATTGTGGAGATCACAAATCAATATATGGAATATATTCATGGAATGGAAACATCCGACATGAGTGTGATGAGCGAATTTCTGGTAATGGCAGCCACATTGCTGGACATCAAATCGCGTATGCTGCTTCCGGCAGAGGAAGATGAAAAAGGTGAAGAAATCGACCCAAGAGCAGAGTTGGTGGAGCGTCTTTTGGAGTACAAGCTTTATAAGTACATGTCGTACGAACTGCGCGACAGACAAGAGGATGCGGCAAAGGCGGCTTATAAGGAACCTACAATGCCGCCGGAAGTGCTGGCTTACCGGGAACCGGTAGATACGCAGGCACTTTTGAAGGGCGTGACGCTTGCAAACTTGAATGCAGTCTTTCAAGATGTGATGAAACGGCAGGAATCCAGAATGGATCCGGTGCGCAGCAAATTCGGGAATGTGGAAAAGGAAGAGGTCAATCTAGAGGAGACGATCACACATGTAGAGAAGTACATTGCACGTCATCCGAAATGTAGTTTCCGCAGTCTGCTGAAAAATCAGAAAAACAAGATGCAGGTGATAATTACGTTCCTGACGATCCTGGAATTGATGAAGATTGGAAAAATTGAAATTCAGCAGGAAGAAATTTTTGCGGATATTCTAATTACAGCCAGAGAAAATTCTTTGCAGACGGAAGGCTCTGCGTCAAAAGGACTTGGCAGTTATGAGTAAAGTGAGGAAAAATAATGAGAGAACAGGAAGCGGCAGTTGAGGCAATTCTGTTTGCCTGCGGAGAGTCTGTGGAAGCAGAAAAACTGGCAAAGGCGTTGGAAACAGATACGGAGAGTGTGCGTAAACTGGTGCATGGGATGATGGCGCGTTATGATAGTGAAGAACGGGGAATCCATATTGTTGAACTGAACGGTGCATTTCAGATGTGTACTAAGCCGGAAATGTTTGACTATCTGGTGCGTATTGCCAGACAGCCGCGTAAGGCGGTACTGACAGATGTCGTACTGGAAACACTTTCTATCATTGCCTATAAGCAGCCGATTACAAAACTGGAGCTGGAGCAGATACGAGGTGTGAAATGTGACCATGCAGTAAACAAACTGATTGAATATAATCTGGTCAAGGAAGTAGGGCGCCTTGATGCTCCCGGAAGACCGCTTCTATTTGGAACGACAGAGGAATTTCTGAGAAATTTCGGTGTGCAGTCATTGGCTGATCTTCCCCCAGTAAGCCGGTTGAAAATGGAAGATTTTAAAGCAGAAGCGGAGGAAGAAATCAATCTGACCTTAAAGGTATAGCAGATTTAAAAATAATTGAATGAAATAACAGAAACCGACATACGCTAGAAGCAGGAGAATTGGAAAGTTTTGCAAAAAGGAGTGTGGCGGTTTGAAGAAAATCTGGAGTTGGATTATGACAGTGACTTTTGTTCTGGCAATTATCTGTGAAAGTAGTACAGCAGCACAGGAGAACAGCCAGGGTCCTGGTGAACTTTACGCCCGCAGTGCCGTTTTGATGGATGGCAGCAGCGGGCGTATTTTGTTTGGAAAAAATGAGAACGAGGTACTTCCGATGGCGAGTACCACAAAGATTATGACTTGTATTCTGACATTGGAAAATGCATCTATAGAAGAAAAAGTTGAAATCTCCGCATATGCGGCTGCACAGCCGGAAGTGCGTCTGGGAATGCAAAAGGGAGAACAATATCGCTTGAAGGATCTTCTATATTCTCTGATGCTGGAATCACATAATGACAGTGCGGTGGCAATTGCCGAGCATGTGGGCGGCAGTGTGGAGAAATTTGCGGAAATGATGAATGAAAAAGCAGCCTTATTGGGATGCAGTTCTACACATTACGTGACACCAAACGGACTGGATGACAGCGATGCGGGCGGCGATCATGCAACAACGGCGGTGGAATTGGCGAAAGTGATGTCTTACTGTATTACGCAGTCACCACAGCGGGATATTTTTCTGGAGATTACGCAGACACGCAGCTATTCTTTTACGGATCTGTCAGGAATCCGAAACTTTTCCTGTAGGAATCACAATGCCTTTCTTGATATGATGGACGGAGCAATATCCGGCAAGACCGGTTTTACATCGGCAGCCGGATATTGCTATGTTGGTGCGGCTGAGAATCAGGGACGCACGTTTGTGGTTGCACTTTTGGCTTGCGGCTGGCCGCATAACAAGACGTATAAATGGAGTGATACGCTCGCACTGATGAAATACGGCATCGAACATTTTGAAAACCGGATAGTTCGATATGATGAAATAGAGCGGGAAATTGTGGTAGAAAATGGCATTGCTGCATCAGGGGATCCGTGGGAGAAAGCAACGACAATAGTGTGCGCTGATTTTTCTTCCGCATCTAGACAGGGCTACCTGTTGACTAAAGAAGAGAAAATTACCAGACGAGCAGTGTTGTATAAACACCTGCAGGCGCCGCTTCAGGAGGGAGAAACAGTCGGAACGGTCAGTTATTATTTGGGGGATATACTACTGGAGAAGTATCCGATTGTAGTAAAAAGAGCGGTCAAAGAGTGTAAAGCAAAGCACTGGATTCGCTGGATTCTCGGACATTATTTTTTGTGTTAAAGAAGGAAATGCCGTATAATCAAAATATTGAAAAATATGACAAAATACTTGCCATCAGACACAAAATACAGTACAATGTATACGGCAGATAATTGGTTTCAATTTATCTATTATAGAAAATGGAGGGCTGAAAAATGAGTAACACAGCACAAAGCTTAGCAGGCAAAAGAATCGCGTCTTTGCTTGATGAGAACAGTTTTGTTGAAATCGGTGCGGGCATCACTGCCAGAAACACAGATTTTAACATGGCGAAGGCCGATACTCCGGCAGATGGTGTCATCACAGGTTATGGTGTGATCGACGGCGCTCTGGTTTATGTGTATAGTCAGGACGTTTCTGTACTCGGTGGTACGATCGGCGAAATGCACGCGAAGAAAATAGCAGGTCTTTATGATCTGGCAATGAAAATGGGAGCACCTGTGATCGGTATGATTGATTGTGCCGGACTGAGACTTCAGGAGGCGACAGATGCATTAAACGCGTTTGGTGAAATTTACGCAAAACAGTCTCTGGCATCCGGTGTGATTCCGCAGATCACAGCAGTATTCGGAACCTGCGGCGGCGGTCTTGCACTTGTACCGGGCCTGACAGATTTTACCTTCATGGAAGAGAAAAACGCAAAATTATTTGTAAATTCTCCGAATGCTCTGGAGGGAAATACAAAAGAAAAATGTGATACCGCAAGTGCGGTGTTCCAGAGCGAAGAAGTCGGACTGGTAGATTTCGTGGGAAGCGAAGCTGAAATCTTTACCGGAATTCGTCAGCTTGTTTCCATGCTTCCGGCAAATAATGAAGATGATATGTCTTATGAGGAATGTACAGACGATTTGAATCGCGTTTGTGCAGATCTTGCAAATTGTGTTGGGGATACTTCTATTCTGCTTTCCCAGATTGCGGATGACAACGTTTTCGTTGAAACAAAGTCTGCATATGCAAAAGAAATGGTAACTGGTTTCCTGCGTCTGAACGGTCAGACAGTAGGTGCAGTGGCAAACCGCACGGAAGTGTTTGATGCAGAGGGAAATAAAACTGACAGCTATGATGCGGCTCTTACAAGAAGAGGTGCAGTAAAAGCAGCAGAGTTCGTAGAATTCTGTGACGCGTTCAGTATTCCAGTTCTTTCTTTGACAAACGTGAAAGGCTTTAAAGCAAATAAATGCAGCGAACGTGGCATTGCAAAGGCAGCGGCAAAATTGACGTATGCATTCGCAAACGCTACGGTTCCGAAAGTAAACGTAGTGATCGGCGCGGCATATGGCAGTGCATATGTAGCAATGAACAGCAAAGCGCTGGGTGCTGACCTGACATTTGCATGGCCGACTGCTGAGATCGGAACCATGGATGCAAAACTTGCAGCGAAGATTATGTATGCAGACGCTGACGCGGCTACGATTAATGAAAAAGCGGCAGAATACGCAGCTCTTCAGACAAGCGCGGCATCCGCAGCGAAGAGAGGTTATGTAGATACGATTATTGAAGCGGCTGATACCAGAAAATATCTGATCGGCGCATTTGAAATGTTATTCACAAAAAGAGAAGATCGTCCGGCGAAAAAACACGGCACGGTTTAAGTGAGGTGAATGATATGAGAAAATTTAAAGGATTATTTGCTTCTGTTTCTCTGGCGGCCATGCTTGCGGCAAGCGCAGTGACCGGTTACGCTGAGGAAACGGAGACAACGGAAACTGTGGAAGCGGCAGCGGAAACAGAGCAGGCGGCGGAAGATACTGCAGCAGCGCCGGAAGATGCGCAGATTACTGTTCATGCGGACATGGAAGTGTCTGTGGCGGATCAGCAGGCGCTGGCATCCTATGCGGAGCAGAGCATCGGTATGATCGTGGGTATGACAGATGAGCAGCTTGACGAAGTCATTCATCCGACGACAATCCTGAGTGTTCCGCAGGACAGCATTGTGGCCAGTGTAGATTCCTGGATGACTGCAAAAGAAGAACTCGGCGCTTTTCAGACGGTGAAGAGCCATGACATTACTGTAGATGACGATATGATCACGGTTGAGACAACCTGTGAGTTTGAAAAATCTACTGGTACGGTTTCCACTATTCTGGATCGCTCCACACTGACACTGGAGAGCATGAATTTCTCTGGTGCGGAACAGAGCTTTGGAACAAAGATGAAGGAAGCAGCTTTAAATACTCTTATGGGTATGGGCGTTGTATTCCTGGTACTTATTTTCCTGAGCTGGCTGATCGGTTTGTTCAAACATATCGGCAAGATTGGCGAGGGATCCAAGAAAGATGCGGCACCGGCTCCGGCACCGAAGGCAGCACCGGCAGTTCCTGTGGCAGCTCCGGTTGTGGAGGAGGTTACTGACGACGGAGAACTGATCGCGGTTATCGCAGCAGCAATCGCGGCGGCAGAAGGAACTTCCACAGATGGATTCGTGGTTCGTTCCATTAAAAAAAGTAATCGTAATAAATGGCAGAGAGCCTAATAGAGGAGGAAATCATCATGAAAAATTATACAATTACCGTAAATGGCGTAGCATATGATGTAACTGTAGAAGAAGGTGCAGGCGGCGCAGCAGCACCGGTGGCAAAAGCAGCTCCGAAAGCAGCAGCACCAAAGGCAGCTCCGACAGCACCTGCAGCAGCACCGGCTCCGGCAGCAGCTGGCGCAGGTTCTGTAAAAGTAACAGCATCTGTACCGGGTAAAGTATTTAAAGTAGAAGCAAGCGTTGGACAGGCTGTAAAAGCAGGCGATCCGATCGTAATCCTGGAAGCAATGAAAATGGAAATCCCTGTTGTAGCTCCGCAGGACGGTACTGTAGCAAGCATCGATGTTGCAGCTGGTGCAGCTGTTGAAAACGGCGACGTTCTGGCAACATTGAACTAAGCAGTATTTATTTGTGTCACAGAAACCAGAGGGATTTCAAAAAAATGTGACGTTACTAAACAGGAGGTAAAACAATGGATTACATTTCAGCTACATTTGGCAATCTGCTTCATCAGACAGCGTTCTTTGGGCTGACCTTCGGCAACTACATTATGATCATTGTTGCCTGTGTATTCCTGTATCTTGCGATTAAGAAGGAATACGAACCGCTGCTTCTGGTGCCGATTGCGTTCGGTATGCTGCTGGTTAATATCTATCCGGACATTATGGCCGCGCCGGAAGATACATCCAACGGCGTGGGCGGTTTGCTTCATTATTTTTATTTGATGGATGAATGGAGTATTCTGCCGTCCCTGATTTTCATGGGTGTCGGCGCGATGACAGACTTTGGTCCGCTGATTGCCAACCCAAAAAGTTTCTTGTTAGGTGCGGCAGCGCAGCTTGGTATTTATATGGCATATTTTCTGGCGATTTTCCTTGGCTTCAACGGAAAAGCAGCAGCGGCAATTTCTATTATCGGCGGTGCCGATGGTCCGACCTCTATTTTCCTTGCAGGTAAGCTTGGACAGACGGCATTGATGGGTCCGATCGCAGTAGCGGCATATTCCTACATGTCACTGGTGCCGATCATTCAGCCGCCGATCATGAAAGCTTTTACAACAGAAAAAGAAAGAAAGATTAAAATGGAACAGCTTCGTCCGGTTTCTAAACTGGAAAAAATTCTGTTCCCGGTTATCATTACAATTGTTGTCTGCATGATCCTGCCGACGACAGCACCGCTGGTTGGTATGCTGATGCTCGGTAACCTGTTCCGTGAGTCCGGCGTTGTAAAACAGCTGACAGAGACAGCTTCCAATGCATTGATGTACATCGTAGTTATCCTGCTGGGTACTTCTGTAGGTGCTACGACAAGTGCAGAAGCATTTTTGAATATGAACACGATCAAGATCGTGGTGCTTGGTCTGGTAGCATTTGCATTTGGTACATTTGGCGGTATTGTTTTTGGTAAAATTATGTGTAAAGTTACCGGTGGTAAAATTAATCCGCTGATCGGTTCCGCAGGTGTATCCGCAGTGCCGATGGCAGCGCGTGTTTCTCAGAAAGTCGGCGCGGAGGCAGATCCGACCAATTTCCTGCTGATGCACGCAATGGGCCCGAACGTAGCCGGCGTTATCGGTACGGCAGTTGCAGCGGGTACGTTTATGGCCATCTTTGGGGTATAATTGAGTACTGCGAAAGTAAAAAATGGAGGAAAATAAAATGGCTAAAAAACCGATTAAAATTACTGAAACCATCCTGCGTGATGCACATCAGTCTCTGATTGCCACAAGAATGACAACAGAAGAGATGCTTCCGATCGTAGAGAAGATGGATAAAGTCGGATACCACTCTGTAGAGTGCTGGGGTGGCGCTACATTCGACGCATCCCTGCGTTTCTTAAAAGAAGATCCGTGGGACAGACTTCGTAAATTCCGTGACGGATTCAAAAATACAAAATTGCAGATGTTGTTCCGTGGACAGAACATTCTTGGATATCGTCCGTACGCAGACGATGTGGTAGAATATTTTGTGCAAAAATCAATTGCAAATGGTATTGATATCATCCGTATTTTTGACTGCTTGAATGATATGCGCAACCTGCAGACAGCAGTTACTGCGGCAAACAAAGAAAAAGGTCATGCGCAGGTAGCACTTTCCTATACACTGGGTGAGGCTTATACACTGGAATATTGGACAGAAATGGCAAAGAAGATCGAAGATATGGGTGCAAATTCTATCTGTATCAAAGATATGGCAGGTCTTCTGCTCCCGTATACTGCAACAGAGCTTGTTTCTGCATTGAAGGATACGGTAAGCATTCCGATTCAGCTGCATACGCATTATACCTCTGGTGTTGCTTCTATGACCTACTTAAAAGCGGTAGAGGCAGGCGTAGATGTGATCGATACGGCAATGTCTCCATTTGCCCTGGGTACTTCTCAGCCGGCAACAGAGGTTATGGTTGAAACCTTTAAAGGGACAGAATATGATACCGGATTTGATCAGAATCTTCTGGCTGAGATTGCAGACTATTTCAGACCGATCCGTGATAAAGCGCTTGACAGCGGTCTGCTTAATCCGAAGAATCTTGGCGTTAACATTAAGACTCTTCTGTATCAGGTACCGGGTGGTATGCTTTCTAACCTGACCAGCCAGTTAAAAGACCTGCATGCAGAAGACAAATACTATGAGGTATTGGAAGAGGTTCCGCGCGTACGTAAAGACCTTGGCGAGTGCCCGCTTGTTACTCCGTCTTCCCAGATCGTAGGAACACAGGCGGTTATGAACGTAATCAACGGAGAACGTTATAAGATGGTTCCACAGCAGACCAAAGACGTTCTTAGCGGAAAATACGGTGCAACAGTAAAACCGTTCAATCCGGAAGTACAGAAGAAATGTATTGGCGACGGTGAGATTATCACCTGCCGTCCGGCTGATTTGATCCCGGATGAACTGGATACTTTAAGAGCGGAAATGGCGCAGTGGTCTCAGCAGGAAGAAGATGTTCTGTCTTATGCACTGTTCCCACAGGTTGCAACAGAATTCTTCAAATATAGAGAGGCACAGCAAACTGGTGTGGATGCAAATGCAGCTGACACAAAAAACGGTGCCTATCCTGTATAAGAAATAAAAGTGTAATCATACATTGATTATTTAGGCAAAACCGGTCATATATTTTCATGACAAACATATTGTTCGTCAATGAAAAATATATGCCCGGTTTTGTATATTGAGATATTTAAATAAAATATCCAAAAGATGTTTTGAATGAAAATGATTTTAAATAAAAGAAAGTGTATTAATATATAAGGATTCTATATGAAAAAAATAGGAATTGTAGGCGGCGGTGCTGCCGGTATGTACGCTGCAGTCACAGCGGCAAAAAATGGATGTGAAGTGCATTTATTTGAAAAAAATGAAAAGTTGGGGAAAAAGATTTACATCACTGGAAAGGGCAAATGTAATATAACGAACGCTTGTGATGTAGAAGAACTGTTTGAGAATGTTTGTACGAATAAAAAATTTCTGTACAGTGCGTTTTATGAATGTACTAATCAGCAGGTAATTGATTTTTTTGAGGAAAATGGCACAAAGACGAAAATTGAACGGGGGAATCGTGTATTTCCTGTTTCTGATAAATCAGCAGATGTGATTGATACGCTTCGAAAAGCAATGCGCAAGGCGGGAGTTCAGGTGCACCTAAATACGGAAGTACAGGAAATTTTGGTAGATGACAGCACAGAAATACCGGAAAGGAAGATTCGAGGTGTTCGTCTGAAAGATGGAACAGTGACTGAGACAGATGCAGTTCTTGTGGCGACTGGTGGATTTTCCTATCAGACAACAGGTTCCACAGGGGATGGCTACCGCTTTGCAAAGGAATGTGGGCATAAGGTGACAGAACTCTATCCATCTTTGGTGCCGATGAATACAAAAGAAGTATTTGCAAAAGAGCTGCAAGGACTTTCGCTTCGAAACGTAAAATTGTCTGTGTATGACGGAAAAAAGCGTTTGTATGAGGACTTCGGTGAAATGATGTTTACACATTTCGGTGTGACGGGACCATTGGTACTGACTGCAAGTACGGTGGTAGCGAAGAAATTAAAAGAAAAGGAACTGCAGCTAGAGATTGATTTGAAACCGGCACTTACCGAACAACAGCTCGACATGCGTATTTTGCGTGAGTTTGAAAATGCGAAAAACAAACAGTTTAAGAATGTAATCGGCAACCTGTTTCCGGCAAAGTTGACGCCGGTAATGTTGACACTTTCCGGGATTATGCCGGAAAAAAAGGTAAATGAAGTTACCAGAGAAGAAAGAGAAGTCTTTGTAGGTCTGATTAAACATTTGCGGTTGACGGCTACCGGATTACGTGATTATAATGAAGCTATTATTACAAAGGGCGGTGTTTCTGTAAAAGAAATCAATCCGTCTACAATGGAATCAAAGCAGATTTCCGGGCTTTATTTTGCCGGAGAGGTACTTGACCTTGACGCGGTTACCGGCGGTTTTAATCTGCAGATTGCCTGGTCTACCGGATATCTGGCAGGCAGAGCGATGGCAGAAATATAAGGCGGGAAAAACTGTAAAAAATAGTAAAACAGGAGAAGTGTATGACGTATAATATTGCAATTGATGGACCGGCAGGAGCCGGAAAAAGCACGATTGCCAGAAGAGTGGCAAAGGAGCTTTCTTTTATTTATGTAGATACCGGGGCAATGTACCGGGCGATTGCGCTCTATCATTTGAGAGAGCAGGTGGATACTGATTCTGAAACTGCAGTAAAGGATGCCTTGAAGAAAATTGATATCTCCATTACTTATGAAAACGGTGAACAGCAGGTGCTTTTGAATGGAGAAAATGTTTCCGGCCAGATTCGTACGGAAAAAGTGGGGAATATGGCATCTAAAATTTCCGCAATCCCCTGTGTTCGTGAAAAACTGCTTGATCTGCAGCGGGAATTGGCATGTAAAAATAATGTGGTGATGGACGGACGCGATATCGGAACGCGTATTCTGCCTGAGGCACAGCTGAAAATCTATCTGACGGCCAGCGCAGATGCACGTGCTGAGAGGCGTTTTAAAGAATTGACAGAAAAAGGCATTTCCTGCAGTCTGGAGGAGATCAAACAGGATATTATAAAGCGTGACGATCAGGATATGAACCGTGCAATTGCTCCGCTGACACAGGCAAAGGATGCGATATATCTGGATTCTTCGAATATGACGATTGATGAGGTAACTGAAAAGATTCAATCGATGGTGCGCTTATGAATCAGACAGATGGATAGTTATCTCAGAAATCTGTCATATTACATTATTTATAACATATAATAATAAGGAACTATAAATATGAAAGTAAGAGTAGCGAAAACCGCCGGATTTTGTTTCGGCGTGAAACGGGCGGTGGACAAGGTATATGAGCAGACGAAGAAAAAAGGTGCGCTTATTTATACCTACGGTCCGATTATTCACAATGAAGAGGTTGTTCGTGATTTGCAGGAAAAAGGCGTTATGGTGCTGAATACCCGCGAAGAATTGGAAATGCTCACAGAAGGGACAGTGATTATCCGTTCGCACGGTGTCGGAAAAGAAATATACCGTCTGATTGAAGAAAAAGGGCTGCAGCTGGTGGATGCGACTTGTCCGTTTGTAAAAAAAATCCACCGGATTGTAGAACGTGAAAGTGCTGATGGTAAACGTATTGTGATTATCGGCAATGAATACCATCCAGAAGTAGAAGGCATCATGGGATGGTGTCATAATCATGCGGATGTAATCGAGACAGAAGAGAAAGCACATGACTTTCATGTTGGGCCGGATGAAAAGGTTTGTATTGTGTCTCAAACGACATTTAACAACAATAAATTTCAAAATTTAGTTGAAATTATTTCAAAAAAGGGTTATGATAGTACTGTTATAAATACGATTTGCAGTGCGACGGACGAGAGACAAGCGGAGGCAGCACAAATGGCAAAACAGGTAGGCGCCATGATTGTCATTGGCGGACGTCACAGTTCGAATACACAGAAGCTATTTGATATTTGTAATAAAGAATGCGAAAATACTTACTTTATTCAGACACTGAAAGACTTGGAGCAAAAACAATTACCTCCTGTCGACTGCGTAGGTATTACTGCAGGGGCTTCAACCCCCAATTATATTATTAAGGAGGTTCAAAGATATGTCAGAGATGAGTTTTGAACAAATGTTGGAGGAATCATTAAAAACCATTCATAATGGTGAAATCGTAGAGGGAACGGTTATTGCTGTCAAGGAAGATGAGATCGTTTTAAATATCGGCTATAAGGCAGACGGTATTATTTCTAAAAACGAATATAGCAACGATTCCAGCATTGATCTGCGTGATGCGGTAAAGGTTGGAGATACGATGGAAGCAAAAGTATTGAAGGTAAATGACGGAGACGGACAGGTTGCTCTCACATACAAAAAGCTTGCAGCGGAAAAAGGCAACAAGAGACTGGAAGAGGCATTCAATAATCATGAAGTGTTGAAAGCACCGGTTACACAGGTACTTTCCGGTGGCTTAAGCGTGGTTGTGGATGAAGCAAGAGTATTCATTCCGGCTAGCCTTGTTTCTGATACTTACGAAAAGAATCTGGAAAAATTTGCAGATCAGGAAATCGAGTTTGTGATTACTGAATTTAATCCGCGCAGAAGACGCATTATCGGTGATCGTAAGCAGCTTTTGGTTGCACAGAAAGAAGAAATGCAGAAGGCGCTTTTCGAGCGTATCCATGTTGGTGATGTAGTAGAAGGCGTTGTTAAGAACGTAACTGATTTTGGTGCATTTATTGATCTTGGCGGAGCTGATGGTCTGCTTCATATTTCTGAGATGTCCTGGGGCAGAGTAGAAAATCCGAAAAAGGTATTAAATGTTGGCGATAAGTTGAATGTTCTGCTGAAAGATATCAATGGCAGCAAGATTGCGCTGAGCTTAAAATTTGAAGATCAGAATCCGTGGCTGTCTGCAGAAGAAAAATATGCAGTAGGTAATGTGGTAACTGGACGTGTTGCACGTATGACAGATTTTGGTGCATTTGTAGAACTGGAACCGGGAGTAGACGCACTGCTTCATGTTTCTCAGATTTCCTATGAGCATGTAGACAAACCGGCTGACGTATTGACGGTTGGCCAGGAAATCGAAGCGAAAGTTGTAGATTTCAACGGTGAAGAAAAGAAGATCAGCCTGAGCATGAAAGCACTTCAGCAGGCTCCGGCAAAAGAAGAGGAAGACGCTGAATAATTCAGTTGTAATATAAACTCCCGCACGACTGTGCGGGAGTTTATATTATTACATATGTTCGATTAGATGCTCTGCATATTTTTGCAGGCTATTCCTGTCATCCAAGGCCGATTCTTTATAAGGAAAATACAACAGTGTATCGGTATAAGTTTCTTTGAATACAGGTTTAAAAAGATCAGAAAACTGGGGCAGATAGAAGCCCTCTTTTTTATTGTAACAGTTGGAAGCTTTGGCCGGTTCGCGAAACTCTTTATCTACATAGGAGGCGATGCTTTTGTGCATGGCGGTATCTTCTAGCGGGAGAAAATAATAGTTTTTGTAATCGGTAAAAAAATGTTTTAGTGTTTTCTGTACGCCGGGAATCTGTATGGAAAAATATGTCTGCTCAGCGCTTAGATAAAAGTGTTCTCCGCGATAGGAAAACGGTTTTGGAAGCGGATACGGCAGCCAGCCGCGAATTACAAGTGCATCGCCAATACGTTCTCCGGATGATACTTGATAAGAAGCGTCCAGAAATGCACGGTAGGAAAGCATTGGAATTAACGTCAGCATGCCCAGGAGATCTTCATAATTATGGAGCAGCAGCATATTTAAAATATCGTCGGCTGGCTGTTTGACATATTGCTGATAGACGGAGATCAGTTCACCGCCATGAAAGGGATCACGGCGGAACAGACCGAGAAATTCTTCCAGACTTTTCTGACTCATACTGGTGAGACCCAAAAGTTCACGAAGAGTACGAAGCATTCGGTAAAGATCACGACTAATCAGCGAAGAAAGTGTATAGGGAAGCTGATACATTTCACATTTCTCTTTAAGATAGGGCAGATCGAAACGCTGTCCGTTAAAATGAATAATCTGCAAAAAGGGTTTTGCGTATTCCAGAAATGCTCCCAGGATATCTTTTTCTTCATTGGGAGTTTCGGCAAACCATTGTGTGGCAGTCCATTGACCGTCTTTAAGCGCAATTGCACCGATTAAATACAAAGAAGATGAACGGGCTGTAAAGCCAGTTGTCTCAATATCAAAAAATAAAAGACCGGTTTGCTCCATGGATTGAAACGGTGTGTTTTCCAGGTTCAGACTGGCAGGTGAGGTACGTATAATCATAAGAAAACCTTTCTGTAAATAGAAATCATTTTTTTGCTTTTACAGTATAGCGCATTTTAGTGGATTAGGCAAACCTTAGAATAAAGAACAGATGTTAAAAAGACAGCAGGAAAATATGACTTGCTGTCTACAGAAAATTATGGTAATATAAGCATAGAAATGGGGCGGAGTATAGCAAGGGATACTTCGCTTTTTTATTGTCGAAAAATCTGTTTTTAAGCGGAGTTCCTCGGTAAACGATTTAAGGAGGAATTCATCATGAAAAGAAAAGTTGAAGGGAAAACGATTTTGGTAGTCAGTGTTCTGGGATGCGGGCTTCTAATAGGCGGAAAGAATGGTGTGTCGGCATTGGATGCCGATTACAGTGGAGCAATGTTGTCGGTAATGGCAGAAGGAGAGAAGCCGGTGGAAATGCCGGTAAATGGAATGGTTGATGTAAATCAGGTTGCGGTAAGTAAGACGTCTTATACGACGGATGTACTTATTGTACGTGCACAGCCGGGAACCTCCTACGAACAGGTCGGCCTGGTGGCAAAATACGCACAGATAGAAGTGACGGGCGTGTGCAGTAACGGTTGGAGTGCAGTGCAGCTTCCGTCGGGGATATGCGGCTATGTGAGTAATGAGTTTTTGTCGGATGTAGTTCCGGAAGGAGCCGAGAATATAGGAGAATCTTTAGGGGTATTTACAGTAACCTATTATTGTGCCTGTCCAATTTGCTGCGGAAGTTGGTCGGGAGGGCCTACAGCGAGCGGGGCTTATCCGACTGCAGACTGGACGATTGCGGCCGATCCTGATGTTCTTCCGCTTGGCACGCGCGTTTATATGAACGGTCATGAGTACTGTGTGGAAGATACCGGCAGCGGTGTAGATGGGAATCATATAGACGTATTTGTGACGGATCATGATCTGGCGGTGCAGAATGGGATTGGCAGTGTGGAATTGTTTGCGAGTGAAGCATAACAGTTTTTAAGGGGGAACTTAAAAAGTTTGATCTATAGGGAAAGAAAATCATAAAATAGACTGGACTAATTTGTCGTTTTATGAGAAAATATGAATAAGGTACGGTCGCTTATAGGGCGTACATAGAAAGATATTCATTTTTGAAAGGAGTCTTAAAATGATTTATTCACGCGAAGTAGAAGAAATGTGTCCAGTTGCACAGGGCGTACATCATGGCGCTGCTCCGATTCCGGAAGAAGCAAAATGGGTACAGGCAAAAGAAGTAAAAGATATTTCCGGTTTTACACACGGCGTAGGCTGGTGCGCACCGCAGCAGGGTGCATGTAAGCTTTCACTGAATGTAAAAGACGGTATTATTCAGGAAGCTCTGATCGAGACACTGGGCTGCTCCGGTATGACACATTCCGCAGCTATGGCATCTGAGATCCTTCCGGGTCTGACCGTTATGGAAGCGCTGAACACAGACCTTGTATGTGATGCGATCAATACTGCAATGAGAGAATTGTTCCTGCAGATCGTTTACGGACGTTCTCAGTCCGCGTTCTCTGAAGACGGACTTCCGGTAGGCGCTGGTCTGGAAGACCTTGGAAAAGGCCTTCGTTCTCAGGTTGGTACCATGTACGGAACTCTGAAAAAAGGTCCTCGTTATCTGGAAATGGCAGAAGGTTATGTAACAGGCATCGCGCTTGACGCTGACAACGAGATTATCGGTTATCAGTTCGTAAACCTTGGCAAGATGACAGATTTCATCAAAAAAGGCGATGATCCGAATACTGCATGGGAAAAAGCAAAAGGTCAGTATGGCCGTGTAGATGACGCTGTTAAGATTATCGACCCGAGAAAAGAATAATTGGATAGGAGGACAAATCAATGGCTTTATTTGAATCATATGAAAGACGTATTAATCAGATTAATGCGGCTCTGAATAGTTATGGAATTGCTTCTCTGGAAGAAGCAGAGAAAATTACAAAAGACGCCGGACTGAACGTTTACGATCAGATCAAAGGTATTCAGCCGATCTGTTTTGAAAATGCTTGCTGGGCATATATCGTAGGTGCAGCAATTGCAATTAAAAAAGGCTGCAGAAAAGCTTCTGACGCAGCAGCAGCAATCGGTGAAGGTCTGCAGGCTTTCTGTATTCCGGGATCTGTAGCAGATACTCGTAAAGTAGGTCTTGGACATGGTAATCTTGGAAAGATGCTTCTGGAAGAAGAGACAGAATGTTTCGCATTTCTGGCAGGTCATGAGTCCTTCGCAGCAGCAGAGGGCGCGATTGGTATCGCAGAAAAAGCAAATAAAGTTCGTCAGAAACCGCTTCGCGTTATCCTGAACGGTCTTGGAAAAGACGCTGCACAGATCATTTCCCGTATCAACGGCTTTACATACGTTGAAACAGAATATGATCCGTACACAAACGAAGTAAAAGAAGTATTCAGAAAACCGTATTCTGAAGGTCTTCGTGCGAAGGTTAACTGCTACGGTGCAAACAGTGTTCCGGAAGGTGTAGCGATTATGTGGAAAGAAAACGTTGACGTTTCCATCACAGGTAACTCTACCAACCCGACACGTTTCCAGCATCCGGTTGCAGGTACTTACAAAAAAGAAAGAATCGAAGCAGGAAAGAAATACTTCTCTGTTGCTTCCGGCGGCGGTACAGGACGTACTCTTCACCCGGACAACATGGCAGCTGGCCCGGCTTCTTATGGTATGACAGATACACTCGGACGTATGCATTCTGATGCACAGTTCGCAGGTTCTTCTTCCGTACCGGCTCACGTTGAAATGATGGGTCTGATCGGCGCAGGCAACAACCCGATGGTTGGTATGACTGTTGCTGTTGCAGTTTCCATTGAAGAAGCAGCAAAAGCTGGCAACTTCTAAGAAATGGCTTAAAATCAACATTCTTAGATTTTGTTAGATGGTGTAAAAAGTAGTAAAATTAACAGTATTTGTGAATTACTTGTATATTACTTGTGAACCGATACTTGTTAACTTAAATAGGATAAGCGCATCGCTTTTGATGCGCTTATATTATTTTTTCCAAGTCTTCACGCAGCCACTCCAGATCACGATCAGTATAAACTGCTTCCGTGATGTCCTCAATTTTGTGGCCGACAATCAGCTTCAGAGCATATTCATCAACACCTGCCTTTTTGCATCTGGTAATAAACGTCATCCTTGGATCGTGAGGGCGATGTTCACTATTCAGATTCAATGCAGCGATAACTTTGTCAAAACGGCCAGCATACTTGTCGTACGTTATCTTCATACCGCCTTTCGTGGCTTCTGGATCATTAAAAAGATATTCACTGCCAAGTGATATGGCGTGTTCGTAATTCTGTCGTACGAGATTACGTATACGAGAATGTATCGGAACAATGCGCTGTTTTCCGGCAGCTGTTTTCATTCCTGATTGAATATACCATTGTTCCAGATTCACTTCGTCAAGCCGTATCTTTGCCAGCTCCTGTGGACGCCAACCCATATAGCTGTGAATCAGTACCCAGTCAGCAAATTTCACATGATTTACATTTTTCCATAAAAGTTCCAGTTCGTCATCCGTAAGTATGATGTGTCCGCGCTTCGTTTCCTCTTTTTCTTTTAAAATCTCATCTGACACTTCAAAGGTTCGCGCATAATTTCTGTCAATTATTTCATATTCAAGACCATAATCGAACATCAAATTAAAAAGCGACTTTATCCTGGATTTTGTGCCGGCTGTAGCAAATACTTTTTCGCCTTTCTTTTTTCCTTGCGTTTCAACGCGATATCCCTCATCCATGCAGCCCTTAATATGACGCGCCCGCACATCTTTTGCACGCATGTTATAGATTGCCGAGCAGTAGGTCCAGGCCGATGTAATGGTTCTTGTGCTACTTGGAGCGATATTTTCAAAATAAGAAGCAGTCCATTTCTCATATAATTGAGCGACAGTGATATCAGCATCCAGATCATATGGATTTTTGTTATATTCCATAAGAGCACTATATGCATCTTGATAAGATGGGAATAAACATTGCGGCTTGAGTGATTTCAAAACAGGCTTTCCAAATTCGTTTTTTCCTACACATATCCGCACATAAAACGGGTTGCGTAGGTTTTTATTTTTTAATTCTGTAATACTTCCAAAACCATTTGGAAGCCTTCTTCGTTTAGCGGAAGATTTTTTTCGCTTAGTGGAAGATTGTGTATCCTGCATAGGGAATCCGCAATGAGGGCAGGAGAGTGCTTTATCACTTACCTGTAATTCACATTCAGGGCATTTAATCAGTGCCATAAAATCATATCCTTTCATAATTTAGGGTATAAAAAATACACCCTGTTCAAGTGGAAGGATGTATGGTAAAATCTGTTTGTAAGTGGTGTGACCATACATCCTTGTGGTTGTCAGGTTACATCTATGTAAAGCCGCCTGGTGCGCCAACACTGGGCGGTATTACTATTTGACATTTTCGGAAGTATTAATTATAATATACTTAACAAGACAGCCGGAAGGTGAATGCATCTCACCCGTCCCGGCGAAAACAGATACTAA
>JBMNRF010000036.1:0-24881 GCA_050944495.1 Marvinbryantia sp. | reverse complement strand
GCAGATACATCCCTCTTAAACAGTGGGCTTTTGATGATGCCCATTCCCCTAAATATCAGAAGTTCAAGATTGATGAACTCCCTCTGGTTACCGACTTCCGCCAGGATTGGATTTACAAAGAGCTTATGTGCTCATAGAGTCTAATTGAGCTTATTTTTATAATGCAGATCACTTTCTATGAGCACATAATTTTTTATCATAATGAATTCAAGAAGTTCATGATATCTGCAGATGGCTTGTATTTATAAGAACTGTTACCGGCACTTCCCACTTTTTCCATAGCTTTACGTTTAAGCTCCATATCGGCAATCATATATTTATGTGTTGTTTCTATACTTGAATGTCCCAACCATATGGCTATTGTCGATATGTCAACACCCGATATCAACAAATTCATTGCAACAGAATGTCGGAATGTATGTGGTGTAACTGTTTTCTCGCGTAGGCTTGGAACCTGAGCTGTTGCTTGAGATACAAGTTTATTAATGCGTGTTCGTACACCAGAACGTGTTAATTCATCACCGTTTTTGTTTATAAAAAGATAATCGGTGCATTCAGCAGGGTAGGTTTTTAAATACTTATTTATATATTTTACAGTAGTTTTCCATAATGGAACTTCTCGTTGTTTACGACCTTTAGTCTCCATGGACTCATAGTGATAGTTAACTGGTTCAAAACTCTCACTTTTCTGTGACCTCCGTTCCTTATACTTAAAATTTTAATTAGAGAAATAAAAAAATCCATGGACTCGTAGGCTGGGTCAATGCGCCCTCTGTGTCCATAGACATAAAAAATACCGCAGCGTTTTTATATTCACACTACGGTAATTTCGATATTATAAATCTTTTTTCATTTAAAGGAGTTCTTCCTTCTGTTCTAATAGTTTTTCAATCGCCTCGCCAATCTTTTCTATTGCTTCGTCAATTTCCCTTTTGGTTTTCTCTTTTTCTAAATCTTCAGGATGCACACCAAACACCAAATAATTTATTGATGTGTTAAAAAATATCGACAGTTCAATCAAAAAATCAATCGATGGACGACGTAATCCACATTCGATTTTAGCAATTGTATTTTGGCTGACATTCAGTTTCTCAGCCAGTTCTTCCTGCGATAAATTCATCTCCTGACGGAACTGCTGGATACGCTTCCCGCATTCTTTTAAACCGTATCTCATGTATGTTTTCCTTCACAATTCAATTACTTAATTATATATTTCGTACCTCTGCCTTTTCCTTCAATTGCAATCACACCTTTTTCTCCCATATCTTTCAGCAACTTTGTTGTCTTTGATTTTCCAAAAGGTATATATGGTGCAATTTCACTTATTGGTTTCAACATAGTCTTGCTTAAGAGTTTATAAATTACTTTTTCATCTTCCGTTAAATTAGCAGTCTTTTCAAATAAAGGAAGCACAATTTTTATAGCATTCTCTGAAACTTCAAAGTCCGGCTTCATCAGACCTTCTGCATACAGTTGTTTTATTCTTGTAATTCCTGTTCCAAATATCTCGACAAATCCTAATCTATAAAACACATTGGCAAGATTTCTATTTCTTAAAACAGAAAGTTTACCTGACAAATATTCTTCTGCTGTTATTCCGGACGGCAATCCACCCGGAGATACAACTTCTATCCTGTCATCAAACATGGAAACTCTGATGTGCGAATCCACATCCCATACCCTATGAATCAGAGCATTTGCAACTGCTTCTCTGAAGGCTGCTTCCGGTATCTTCTCCATCTTCTTTCTGTCAGCGCCCTGTATCACTTCATACTGATAATAGTCCCTGTATACAGCAAGTGCCTTTTCATACGCATATAAAATGGATATGTTTTCAACAGTTATTCTCTTTTGAATAATACTGATATTTTCTCCGAACTTAACAATATCAATTCCCGGAAAATGATTTTTATCCGCCAAAAGCCCTGCTGCATTATTAAAACCATTTACATTGTCATACAAGTTCAATGTTCTCAATGTATCCTGATTAAAAGTTTCAATCTGAATACTTTCTTTCAATTTACGCTGTAAAACTTCGAAAGACAGATTCTGATCTTTACAAGGTAATTCTTCAAATCTAATATTTTTCCCGTCTAATACAAGTCTTGAAAACTCCAGAGTATCTACCTCTATCGTCGCTGTATCATTTCGTTTGTATGCTTTTGATTTATACAAATACGGCTTCTGAAGTCCACTGGTTACAGTGAGTTTTATCGTTTGATCATTATTCTGTATTTCAAGTGTATAGTTCGGTTGAGGCGAAATACTGTCATTGATTTTATTTTCAATATCCAAACATGCCTGCTTTACATCCGGCAAACCTTTCACATTTCCATCATCATCTACTCCGAAAAGAATTGTTCCACCATCGTAATTCGAAAAGGCACTGACTGTTTTTAAAAAAGTGTTCGTAATCGTTTCCTTGAACTCTAATATTCTCGTTTCACGCATAATAACCGCATCCTTTCCAACTTTATTGATTATATTATATGCATAAATGCGCAAAAAATCAATCATAAATTTTTGCGATTGATTTTTTGATTGATTTATGGATGTTTTTTCTTTTTCGTCCGTTTTGACTATTAAACAGACCCCGATAACAGCAAATTTATACTCTATTTAATCTTTATATTTCATTTTAACTTTTGAAAAGTTAAAACGAAATGTTTTGAGTTAAGACTGTTCTCATATTAGAGACAGGATGAGTCCCAACTTCGATTACAATGTCGTATACATTTTTGATCTCTTTCAAAGACTCATTATCACAACCAGAAACAATCTTGTGGATGTTTTCCAGACGATGAACCTTATCACCAGGATTAATGCGCTCAGGGCTGTAACCAATCTTAAAATCCTCACCACACTTAAGACCAGACTCTTTTTCCAAGATAGGAATACATACATCCTCTGTACAACCCGGATACACCGTAGATTCGTAAACGACAATCGCGCCCTTTGTCAGATTACGGCCAACAATTTCAGAGGCTCCAATAACAGGAGTCAGATCCGGAGTATGGTCAATATTTACAGGAGTAGGAACTGCAACAATCAGAAATTTTGATTCCTGAAGTTTATGTTCATCAGCAGTAAATTCAATGGATGTCGTTTTAATGACTTCATCGCCTACTTCCTTAGTCGGATCAATTCCAGACTTGTACAGTTCAATTTTATCTTTATTTAAGTCAAATCCAATGACATTTAATCCTTTTTTAGCAAAAGCAACTGCAATAGGCATACCTACATAGCCCAGACCAACCAGAGCAAGCTTTTCTTCACCATTAATCAACTTTTCGTACTCTTAATCACCATGATTACTTCCAGATTATATTTCATAATCAGATCAATAACATTCTCAATTTAGGATAGACACATCAAACATTGAATACCTTATTGACTTCAATAATCCATGTAGACATCATTCCCCATTCCATAACTTTCTCTTTATAATTTCCTCATCATTCCTTATAGCTATCTATCATTATTCAACCATTTCTATATAGAACGTTTTTCTATCTTTCACTTATATCACAACCATGCAACTTATTTCGCCCCATCACCTTTAAACACGACTCCAAAGGTCTTCAGCAAAATCTTCACATCCATTCCAAAATTCCAGTTCCGAATGTATTCATTATCCAGCTTTACCACTTCTTCAAAATTCGTAATATCACTTCTTCCGGTCTTCCGGAAGTCTGCCACAAACCGGTGATACCCACCGGACGAGCCAGTCTGCTCTTGTGATGAAGTTCATATTGACGATACTCGTCCAAAGTCGGCGGTCTGGTGCCGACCAGACTCATATCACCCTTCAGTACATTAAAAAACTGTGGAAATTCATCCAGGCTTGTCTTTCGCAGAAAATGACCAAACGGATAGATACGCGGATCATTCTCGATTTTAAACATCAGTCCCTGCATCTGATTTTCCTTCATTAGTTCTGCTTTGCGTTCTTCTGCATCCACATACATGGAACGGAATTTGTACATTTTAAAAATACGACCGTTTTTCCCCACACGTTCCTGTGCAAAAAAGACCGGCCCCGGCGCCTGTATTTTTATGATCGGTGCTACAAACAGAAAAAGAATTCCGGTCATCAACGTTCCCAACAGACCGCCGACAATATCCAGCGCCCGTTTCGCCGCCAATTCCCAGTTTGGCGCTGAAGTGATACTTGTCGTAATCGTGGTATAGCCGCTTACATTTTCTACACGAAAATTTAAAAGACTGGTTTCCGGCTGTGTCAACCCGATATGGACAACAATGCCCATATCCACCAGGACATTTGCCATTTCATATACTTCTTCGCTCTCTCCGTAAATCAGCACTTCATTTACCCTGTTGGAGCAGATATATTCATACATTTGTTCTTTATCGGCCACCACCGGTACCCCGCAGATTTTTTTCGGATCCTCTTTTGTCTGATCCAACAGGATAATACCGGAAAGCTTCAGGCTTCCAAATTGATTTTTCAAAAGCTTCTGTACTTTTTTTTCTGCATCCTGTTTCACGGTAATCAGAATCAGTACTTCATTTTCTTTCCGGTTGCGGTTCTGATAGGCCAGATATTTTTTCCACAGCAGATGTATGATATAAGTAACCAGTACATTAATTGGAAAAAATAAAAGAATGGTCACCCTGGAAATCTCCTGTGATATCTTTGCAAAAAACAGAAACATCGCCATTGAAGCCACTAAAACTGCATTTGCCGCAAAGACCGCCTTAAATTCCTGAAAAAATCCGCGCCGCACAATATTTCGATACACAGAGGACAACAAGAACATCAGTATTTGAACGAGTCCTCCAAATATGAGTACCATTCCATAGCTGCTGTCCATCTCGCAAATCTGTCCGTGATGTACAAGATACGCCATATGAAAAGAAACAAAAATACACCCCAGATCCAGCAGACAAAAATCAAAATGCTTCATTCTGCTGTTTCGAATAAACGCTTTCATCTCAACAACTCCCCGAAAAACTCCTTCTCCGTTACTTACGGAACAATTACATTATTTTTACCGATAATGATGTACGCACCGATCGCCTCCGGCAGCAGTTCTCCCTGATTGACTTCAATCCCGGATTGCACCTTGCCAGGATGTACCACCGCATTTGTAAATTCTGTTTCCAATGCCTCTCCAAGTGCCGCATTATCGGTGTAAATCAGTGTCTGCTCCAAGGCCTCTGTGTAAGTCGCCGTATAAACATTTGTATAGCCGCTTTCCTCCAGATGTGTTTTCCAGATTCCGGCCACTCCCGGACGTTCGCTTCCATTTAAAACTAGAATATTTGCAGACATAGCTCCGCTCTGCTCCGTCTCACCCGTTGTATCCCTCGTTTGCTCCATCTGCACGGTTACATTGGTACTTCCCGCCGTCACCGTTTCTGTCTCAGACTCCGTCTCTTCTCTCGGCTTACGTTCTGTCATTACCATCTCTGTTTCCCGTGCCGTCATTTCTTTTGCTTTTTCTTCGAACGCTGCCTGTTTGTTTTTATTCTGGAGCACCAGAACAAAAAGAAATACCAGCAATGCCAGCACAATTCCTGTATATAAAACCATTTGTAATGGATTTCTTTCCTGATTATAATTTTTCTTTTTCGACATCGTATATGCCCCT
The DNA here is from genome assembly GCA_050944495.1 of Marvinbryantia sp. Lineage (GTDB taxonomy): Bacteria > Bacillota > Clostridia > Lachnospirales > Lachnospiraceae > Marvinbryantia. The sequence continues at coordinate 19,266 of JBMNRF010000036.1, read as the reverse complement.
CAACATCTTTCTGTATTTATAGGATCTTTCAAGCCCCATCTCTTTAATCAGACAGTTTGGCAGAAACGGCATTTCTGCCGTTTCGCCGCGTCTGACTGCATCTGGCACATTTTTCTTATTCTGCAGCGTTTTTCTCCAGAATGGTAAAAATACCAAGTGCCGGGAATTCTACTTCCACTTTTCCTGTCGCTGCATCAAACTTTTCTTTATCCAGCTCGATTACAGTAACGTCGCCCGTTTCCGGATCAACGAACAGGATTACATAGTCACCCAGTTTTTCCGGGTCTACGTCTTTGAGAACATCCGCAGTAATTTCCGCAACAACAATACCTTTCTCTGTCATTGTGAATTTTTCTTCACCGTCTGTTCCCAGTTCCATAAACAGAGCAACCGCCTTAAATTCTTTCAGGTCGATGTCTGTTCCCTGCGCAGTTTTTACTTCTGTTGTATCCAGCTCCAGAGCTTCCGCAAGTTCTTCCATAGTTGGAGTCTTGTCAGAGTCATTCAAAAGTGCTACGGCTGCTTTCGCAGTCTCACTCTTGTATGTGGTCGGGTCTGCTTTGGAAACAGATACTGTTCCCTCTACTTTACCGGTTCCGCCTGTAACAGCAACGGTAGATTCTACAACCGTCGTGATACTCGGACCTGCTGCGGATGCAACGGTACCGAATGCCATCATTGCTGCGCAAACAAATGCTACGAACTTTTTCATTGGTCATTTCCCTCCTTTCCTACCGATTTTACATCTATGTTCAAACTTATTGCTAAGTTTAAACCGTTAGGAAACTTCCTCATAGAACAACTCTATGACTTTATCCTGAATCGCTCCCATGTCCGGATAAAATTCATCATGCAGTTCTCCTGCTCTGTTTTCTCCGGGAAGGCTGTAAAAATCTTCGTCTGTATAAGTGATCTGATCCATCAGATTCACCAGATCAATATATTTATTTTTCGTAATGCTCGTCTGTAGATAATCCTCCATCGCTTCCAGTTTTTCCCACATTCCGTTGATATCCGTCTGTGTTTTTGTTTTTGCCAGAGGAATAAACGCATTAATAAAAGATTTCTGTCGTGCAATACGTCCTTCATTGCTGAAATCCACGGACGTATCTCGAAAATGCAGATAATCTGTGACAGTACTGTCATCCAGAGTTACCACCGCGCCACTGGTCAGCTCGGGATATTTTTGTGCCAAATCATCATTTGGCACGGTAACGGTCACCCCGCCTACCAGGTTATTGATATAGGGCATGGAGGTCTGATTCGTGACAACGTATTCCTGAATCGGAATGTTGTACAGCAGATTTGAGACAGACCAGACCAGATTTTCACAGCTGACTGTTCCACCTTCCCCATAAGTATAGGCAAAACCAAGGTGCGACTCTCCCGCACCGCGGTCCGTTCCATCCAGAGTATAGCGATGAATGTCTGTCATCGTATCACGGCTGATCGCAATGATCGTCATTTTTTTATGTTTCTTATCCATCACGACAAGAGAAATGCTGTCGGCCCTCGCCTGATCTCCAAAACGCGCCGTTGGCTCCATCTTGCCGGCAGAATCAATCCCCGCGTAGAGAATATTGGTAATCAGATTGTTATACTGATAATGTTTTCCCTTATACGTAATATTACGGTAACCGCTGCCGACATTCACGGAATTTCCGGCTGTCACATGACGGTTTTTCTGTTCTTTTTGTGCATGAAACACAAAACCGATGCCCGCACCGATAACAGCCAAACTTAAAAGGGAACCGTACACCGCTAGTCGTTTATTATGACGAAACCAGCGCCGGATGCGGTATCCAGAGCTGTGTCTGTGTCTTCTGTGTGTACTCATTTCTTTTTCTGCTTCGCAGCTTCTTTTTTCTTCTGTTTTTCTCTTTGCTCGCCGTAACCATAGCCATAGCCGTAACCGTAACCATAGCCATAGCCATAACCGCCGCGTTTCATACCCACTTTATTTAATACAGCGCCGAGCACCTTGATTCCCGCAAATTCCAGCTGCCGTTTGGCACGGATCACCTGCGCACGCTCCGTAATCCCACTGGATACAACCAGAATTGTACCGTCACACTCTCTGGAAATCAGCGCTCCGTCGATGACCGGATTGACTGGCGGTGCATCAACAATCACATACTCATACATTCCTCTCAGTTGATTCAGCAATTCTTTAAACAGCGGCCCCGATACCAATTCACTTGGGTTCGGAGCGACTGCTCCGGTAAAAATCATATCCATCCACTGATCGTCTGTCTGATAAATGATATCGTTTAAATGTACTCGTCCGCATAGAAACTCACTCAGACCGACAATATTCCCCTGTATCTGATAACGGATCATCGTAATGGAATTTCGAATATCACAGTCCAGATACACCACTTTTTTGTTTAATCCGGCAAGGCTTTTTGCCAGATGAAAAGCAATAGAAGATTTTCCTTCGTTTGCCAGGGCGCTTGTAATAGAAATCACTTTCAGATCATATCCGCTCAGTTGTATATTGCCGCGCAGTACATTGATCGCTTCTCTTGCCTGAAACGGAAGCGGTGCATACTGCGGCACCACTCTTTTTCGCATCGGCACACCGAACATCGCCGGCTGACCGTTATATGGTTGATTCATGTTTTCGCGTATCCTTCCTTATATTTTCTTTTCCTTATAATACGGCACTAATGCCAGTACCGGCATCTGCAGATAACGTTCCACATCTTCTTCGCTCTTTATCGTCGTATTCATCAGGAATCGTATTACTTCAATCCCACAGACCAGAAACGCACCAAGAAACGCACCGATCAGCAGATATTTAAATAAACCCGGTGAAACGTCTTCCACTGCTTCTGCCTGTGCATAATCAATGATTGTCGGTTCGCTGCTGCCGATGATCTGGTAGATCTGACTAATACTGATGTTCAGCAGCGAATTTGCAATATCACGGCTTGTTTCCATGTCATCCGTTGTCACTTTAATATGTATAATGTGCGTGGAATCCGGGTTTTCCACTGTGATCAGTTCTGCCAGCTGACGGTAATTCATATCCAGATTCATTTCTTTGATGACCCGGTTCAGCACAGTACGACTCTTGATGATGTCCGCATAGTCATCAGTCAATGCAGCGCTGAGCTGCAGATCTGAAAACGAGATCATCGAATCTGTATTCGTAATGTAGATCTTCGCGTCTGCTTGATAAGCCGGATTCATCAAAAACACATGATATGCGCCGAAAATCGAAGCCCCTATCAAAAGCGCCAGAAAAATCATTTTCCAGCCGTGCAGCAGAAAGAAAAATAATTCTTTCAGATCAATTTCAATATCATCATCCGCAAGATCCGGACGAAAATTTTGTTCCATTCCAGTTTCCATAGGTTCCTCCTCTATCTGTTTTTTAAAATATCCTCAATATTTTTCTGAAAAATACGTGTCAGCAATGCATGATCCAGATTTTGCTCCAGCCATTCACAAGCTTCCCGTACCCGCAACGGCCGAAACTGCATTCCATGACAGTCACTGCCAAAATAATCTACCATACCGTCCATTGCTGCTTTACGCCAGACATTCTTTTTAAACAACCGGTCCGGTATCCGTACCGCGTCAAAACTCATCTGCAACCGTACACCCAATGTTTTTAACTTCAACAGTCGATCCTCATTTTGCAGACACACGTAGCGTTCAAAATGTGCAAGAATCGGCACATATCCTCTATTCAAGAGATCTCTCAGTCCGCCGGAGATTTTAGAAAACGGCGCCTGTGTCTCAAACTCTACCAGTACATATCGACTGTCTGCCATGGTAAGCACATTGCCACGGTCAAGCTGATCGGCCAGTTCACTGTAATAAAAGCACTCCTGTCCGGCATACAACTCGATTGGAATTGACTCTTTTTGACATAATTCCCGTACTTCATCAAATGCAAGCAGCGCTTCCTCTGCCGTAACTTCATAACGTCCCGGATAAAAATGCGGCGTTACAATGATGCGCCGGATCTGCTGCGCCGCTGCCTCTTTTAAAACAGCCAGTGTTTCTTCTTTCGACTGCGCGCCATCATCCAGCCCAGGAAGAAGATGTATATGAATGTCCGTAACTTTGGATGTCATCTGATTCCTCCGCTCGTCAAATTTCTATTCTGCACTGCATAAAAAAATTCCATATGCTTTTATATTCCGCATACAGTTTTCATCCCTATTATATCTTTTTATGAACTATTAGGTAATATGTAATCTTCTTCCAGTTCCTGTTTTTTGACTTTTTGTGACTTTTTATTAAGATGAAGTCTGATCTTTCTGTTTCATCTACATATAGTTGATATTTTTACCCCCCCCCGGCCATTTTTTGTCTAATTCTACAGGAATTGTTGGGCAACTATTATTTTACTATTAGTTCATTTTTTGTTTTTATTTTCCTTTATAATATGTACGTATAGCATTTTTCCCTCTGTTTTACATCCTCAGTAGTCACTTTTGTACACATTTTGATAAAGGTAATATTATGGATACAATTAAGATCGGTCTCAGAATCAAGCGTCAGAGACAGCTTTTAAATTACACAAGAGAGGAACTGGCGGAAAAAGTAAATATCACGCCTCGTTTCTGTTATGATTTAGAATTGGGAAATAAAAAAATGTCGGTAGATACACTGCACAATATGTGCGATGCCCTGCATCTTTCCGCCGATTATCTGTTATTCGGGGAATCCGATTGTCATGGATTTGATTCCATTTTATCTCTCATCGACACCTGTCCGGGCGAACATTTGAATCAATTGGAAACAATTGTCAGCACTTTTATTGCTGCAGTAAAAGAATCTTAACGAAAAAAAGCATAGGTAAAACAGGATTTTTCCGTTTTACCTATGCTTTTTTTCGCTTCCCTGCGTCAGAATCAATTCCACTGCAAGTTTTTCATTTAAATTTCCGGTCTTCACCGCTTCTTCCGCGTCCACACAGCTCTTTACCAGCATTTTCAGTTTTTCCAAAGAAAATGCCAATGCCTGACGCGTACAGTTTCGTGCCACAAATGGTTGAATCGCCAGTTTTGCAGCAATCGTTTTTGCATCATATCCGGTGCTTTGCAGTTCTTTCGTCTGCATCAGCAGATTGAACTGGCGTGTCAGCAAAAACAGAATTCTCATCGGCGGCTCTTTTAAAGCCAGCAGATCATAGTACAGATCCAGCGCTTTCTTTCTATTGCCGTCTGCAACCGCATTGATCATATCAAAAATCTTATTCACTGTCTGCGTAGTACAGATTGACTCTATATCCTCCGCTGTAATGACATCCCGATCCATTGTATAGCTCAGAAGCTTTTCCAGCTCCATAGCGATATTATTCATATCCGTTCCTGTCTTTTCCAGAAGCAGCTCCATTGATGAACGCGTAATATTTTTGTTTTCTTTTTTCAGAATTCCTAAGATCCAGCGGATCAGGGTATCCTCCTTCTGTGCTGCGAACTCCACGATCCGGCCTTTTTTCTGTACTGCCTTATACATTTTCTGCCGTTTATCTACTTCAGACTCTACAAACAGGAAATACGTTGTCTCCGGTACCTGTTCCAGATATTCTGCAAGTTCCACGCTGGCGCTTTTGAAAAATCCGCTGTCCTCAATCACCAGCAAACGCCGATCGGCAAAAAACGGCATCGTCTCTGCCTGATCGATCAGTTCCTGCACGGAAATATTTTTACCCTCATAAAAATTCAGATTGACAGTATCATCCGGAGAGATCAGGGCATCCTGCAGTTTCTGCCTGTACTGTTTTTTCAGATACTCTTCTTCTCCATACAGCAAATATATGTTTTTAAAATCATTCGTCTTGATATCCTGTACTAAGTTTTTCATTCTGCTCCCGTTTGCGCTTTGTCATCAGACCGCCGATCCGGCCTGTTTCTTTTGCAGAAAGCGACTTCCAACCGCTTGTCATCACACGGTCCAGAAGCCCCAGTTCCTCTGCTATTTCGTATTTGATTTTTTCTTCCGGTGTCAGATTGTTTAAATCAATCTTTTTTTCTTTCTTGGGCATCATCCATACTCCTTTCTGAAAATCCTGCTTATTTTCTCATTTCGGAGTATTGTCAGATTTTTTTTGTTTATTCAAGTACTGCCATGTTCTTTACGAACTCCTGTAAAAAAACACGCTGCCGCTCCTGCTGCGGTAAGCAGAAGAATCATCACGGCACAATGCAGGAAAAACGTATCCGGCAGAATCAGAATCACCGGATCTGTCACCGGATCAAAGAGCCAATAATCGTTTGAAAAAGCGATCTCATGGAACAGCACAAAGGCACGCTCCCAGTTTACTGCTACTAAGATACCGCAGATACTCGGCACAATAATCGTCAGAATCCCGGCAAGCTTCAGGTATCCATACCGCCTTTTCTTCGTTTGTACCGCTGTAATGACCGCCATCAAAAGCGCCGTACTCAAAAACAACTTCAGAAACAGCTGAAAGATTACCTTTACCTCCGCAAAATGAATTCGGCCTTCCTCCGACATTTTCAGTGTCGGCAGCTGCAGTTCTTTTTCAAAAGGTGAAATATTGTATCGGATCAGAGCATCATAGTTTGCCAGAATTTCTTCCTCGGAATAACCCGTTTCTTCGGAAAGCTGCAATTTTTCCATATCGTGATGATAGAGTGGCTTAAAAACCAGTGTCAACGTTACCGCTGTGGAAATAATAAACAGCATCATGATCACCGCACATATGATATCTGTCCATTTTCTGCCCATCTGCTCCATCCTTTTTCACTCTCCTGCTGCTAGAACTGATTCAATCCATGCGTCTTTTCATAATTCACAATCGTCGAAATATTCGTAATCTCAATTTCATTGAATACACCGGACGCATATTCCTCTGTAAATTCTTCACCGGAAACCGTCGGCTGATACCACGGCTTCGTGTTAAAATACGCATTCAGATCCTGATTGTTGAACATTCGGCCGTGTCTTGCGTAAATCTCATTTCTGGCGATCATCAGTTCTGTCTCGGAAAGAGCCGCCAGTTCTTCTTCCGTAATATAACGGCTGCTGCTGTCTGCAATCACGAAATCTCCCGCATAAGACAGATTTCCCGTCTCAGCTGCTGTCTGTTTTTCTATAATTCGCGCAAATTCTTTCTGCATCTTGTTTTCCCAGTCGATATTCCAGCAATTGCGGAATACGGTCTCACCGTACTGCATGATCTCCTCGCCGTTTCCGCCGGTATTCACAAAGTCCTGTACTGCTGGCTGGTCTACAATAAAATAACGGTCTATCGTGCAAATCGGCTCGAGATAATCCAGCTGATCAACCGCGCTGTTCCACAAGACATCCGGCACATCCAGTCCCAGATTATTCATTGCTATACGGGCACTCTCAAGCACATCCGGCTCCGGAGCGCTTCCGATAAAATGTTCATTCTGAACCGCATAAAACTGTGTACCATCAAAAGAGGCTGACCGCAAACTCCATTCTATCCCATCTGCCAGAACTGATGCCGTATCCTTTGCCTCACAACAAACGAGCTGACCGCTCTGTGTCTGTACAAGAAAGACGTCAATGTCAGCCGCTGTCTGATCTAAAATCCCTTCCGCAAGCGTGTACTGCGCAATGCGCTGCAGAGCATTCTCCTGCTTCTGATAAACCTCGGCAATTACCGTATTAACGGTCTGTCCCTCCCCATTTTGCTGTGGTTTCAAACGGATCGCCAGTAACTCATTGACCCCATCCCAGTTTAGATCTGTCTCCTGTATGGCAAGAAACGCATCGTAAGATTTCTGCTGCAATTCTCCAGCCGCCAGAATCATATCCGCATCGTAAGATTCTGCGATCATATTGTCCTTTGAATAGGTATAGAACAGATTTTCCATCTCCGTGCCGCCCTCCTGCGCCAAAACAGGTGCTGCCGCTGTAAGAACTGCCGCTGATGCCAGCAGAGTCAGGATTTCTTTTGTTTTTCTCATTTTAATCCCCCTTATGTACGTTTTATGTCTGTGATATTTCAGTTGCCTGCTGCCAGTATAGCACATCCAGGATTTTGATTCATTAAATGCAGCTTAATTCTTTCTTATGCTTTCCCCGTGCTCCCAAAGCCTCCCCGGTCAGCGCCGTCAAGCGCTTCCACACGTTCAAAGCAAATCGTCGGCTGATGCTCCATGATACGGAACTGACAAATGCGGTCATTCACCCGGATTTTTGTATCGCGCACCGCCAGCACCGGCATATACCACTGGTCATTGTCACCGCAATAAGATTCGTCGATCACACCGTGATGGTTCGTCTGAATGATGCCGAAATTTTTAAAAGTCGAACTGCGCGGCACTACATGCGCTTCATAGCCTTTCGGCAGTTTCATTGCAACGCCGAGCGGAATCAGTTTAAATTCCCCTTTTTTCAAAACAACTTCCTCAGCTGCACGCAGATCGATCCAGTCCGATTTCCCGTCAATATATGTCAATGGTTCAATTTTGTCTGTAAAATATTTGATTTTTATCGTTTCCATGTTTTTACATATCCTTTTTATGTTTTGTATTTCTTATATTTTTATTTTATACTTCTTTTGTAACTGCTTCCCCGTAGTCCCCGCAGTGCAGCACTACCTCTCCGCTTTTAAGAGATTTCTGCACATCGATCACGCGCTGGTTTTTACTGCCCTTCCAATGCAGCTGCTTATCCAGTTTATCCATTTCAAACTTCCCGTCAATCAGAACATCGATATATTTCATAATACTGCTGCCGCGATATTCCTCCCAGAGACCGCCCGTATACATCCAGATTGTTTTCTTCGGGAATTTCTCTTTGATTTCTCTGGCAAGCTGCTCCACATCATACTGATTGGCCGGATACATCGGATCGCCGCCGCTGAATGTAATCCCCGAAACATAGGACTTTTCCAATTCGTCAAAAATCTCCTGTTTTGCCTCCGCGTCAAACGGAAGTCCTCCATCCGGATCCCACGTCACCGGGTTCTGGCATCCCGGACAGTGATGCATGCAGCCCGCCACCCACAGCACCACACGCAAACCATCTCCATTTAACATATCGTCCTTCGTAATGTTATGATATCTCATAAAAACCTCCCAAAACATCCCGTTCTCGTTCTTATCCATGCCGGTCCATTATCTATATTTTGTGTTTTCTTTCTATAAACAATACACGATTTTGTATCATAACGTTGATTTTATCATTCAGCGGCAGATACGTCAAGAAGATTTCACACCATATAAAGCAAGGGAGATGAGCTAATCTCATCTCCCCGAAAGCGATATATCCATTTACTTTGAAAACAAAATCCTGTCATTATCAAGCTGTTTCCCGGCGCCCGCCGCGAATTTCTGCAGCAGTCCATCCACAGTCATCCCTTCACGCTCCTTGCCTTTGATGTCCAGAACGATCTTTCCGGCATCCATCATCAGCGTCCGATTGCCCAGCTCCAATGCAGAATGCATATTATGCGTGATCATCAGACACGCGAGATTGTTTTCTTTGACAATCTGTTTTGTCAGCTCCAGTACCTTATCCGCAGTTGCAGGATCAAGTGCCGCCGTATGTTCATCCAGAAGCAGGATCTTTGGCGGGATCAGCGTTGCCATCAGAAGCGTCAGAGCCTGTCTCTGTCCACCGGAGAGCAGGCCGACCGGTTGCTTCATACGATCCTCAAGCCCCATATTCAAAAGAGCAAGACGTTCCCGAAACATCTTTCTTTGTGCTCCCGTCAGTCTGGAAAAAATCGAGCCACGGCTTTTTGCCACGCGCAGATATGCAAGAGCCAGATTTTCTTCAATCGTCATATTTGGTGCAGTACCCTTCATCGGATCCTGAAACAATCTGCCGATCTCGGTCGCACGTTTAAACTCCGGTACAAAGGTAATATCCCTTCCCTCCAGTTCAATACTTCCCTCATCTGTAATAAAGGTTCCGGCAATCGCATTAAACAATGTCGATTTACCGGCCCCGTTACTGCCGATGATCGTCGCGAAATCGCCGTTTTCTACTGTCAGGCTTACCCCGTTCAACGCCATTTTTTCATTTACCGTGCCCGGATGAAAGGTTTTTTTAATATTAGTAATCTTTAACATGCGCCGCCTCGCTTTCTGTCTGCAATCGCTGCCATTTTTCTGCGATGGAAAGCGACTTGACTTTTTATATACGGTGAGGCAATCGCAATCGCCACAATTACTGCCGACACCAGTTTCAGACACTCTGCCGGAATGTGCAGGCGCAGTGCAATCGCAATCGCAAACCGGTATAGACAACTTCCGAAAATCACGCCAAAAATCCGTCGAAGCAATGTCTTTTTTCCGATAATCGTTTCTCCGATGATCAGAGAGGCCAGAGCAATCGTCACCATACCAGTCCCAAGATTGATATCACAGGACTTCTGATACTGTCCAATCAGACACCCGGACAGCGCAGTCAGCGCACCGGAAATGCAAAGACCAACGGTAATGGTAAAAGACGGATTGATGCTGGAAGCACGAACCATATCTTCATTGTCTCCGGTTGCACGGATGGACAATCCCAGCCGCGTCCCCAGAAACCATGCCAGAATTACACAGACGATCACTACAATGATAATCGCCGTGATCAATTTATACCAGGTGGATCCAAACAGTTCTTTTGTCAGGGTGAACACCGTGTCGCTCTTAAAGATAGATAGATTCGAGGAAAATCCCATTGCTGCCAGATTGATCGTATATAGTCCGGTATTGACGATGATCCCCGCCAGGATGGAAGCCACTCCAAGCTTCGTCTGCAAAAATGCCGTCACAAAACCGGAACAGATACCGGCTGCCATTGCCGCAAACAGCGCCAGAATCGGATGACCCATCAACGCTACCTGTGCCCCTACCGCACAGCCAAGTGTAAAGCAGCCGTCTGTAGACAGATCGGCAATATTCAAAATAGAAAAACTGATAAACAATGCCAGCGCCACCAGCGCATAGATAAATCCGAGTTCCAGTGCACCGTTAATAACCGGAAGTGAAAAAAAAGATGCCATGTCGAGTTCCTGCCTTCTGTTTTATTCTTCAGTAAAATTTTCTTCGGTAACCACTTCCTCCACAGATGTACACAGTTCCGCGAAGCCGCTGTAATCGATACCGAGCGCCTCGGCTGTTTCCGTGTTGATGGTCGCGATACCACTGTCAAAGGTACGGATCGGCATTTCTGCCGGATCGGCTCCCTTCAAAACCTCCACCGCCATATCTGCTGTTGCCGTTCCAAGCATCGTATAATCCACGCCGTAGCCGCAGAATGCACCGTTTAAGGCAAAGGAATTAGCGCCGCAGTAATGCGGAATACCATATTCAACCAGTTTTTCATAAATGCCAAGCTCCGCATTCATAACGGTATTATCAGTCGGGGTAAAGATTGCATCTACACCGTCCGCGATCAGAGAATCTACTGCCTGACTGACCTCACCGGCCGTCGTCCCGGTACCTTCCACATAGCTTACACCTTTTTCATCCAGATATGCTTTTGCCTCCTCGATCGGCTGTGTGGAAGAATCCTCTGATTTGCTGTACAGAAGTCCCACTGTTTTGATTTCCGGATCAGCTGCAAACATCAGATCAAAAATCGCCCGTGTATTTAACGCATCGCTCGTTCCGGTAATATTGGCACCCGGTACATTCATATCTTCCACCAGTCCTGCCGTCACCGGATCGGAAACCGCAGAAAATACCACCGGAAGCCCACTGTCCGCAGTCTGCTCCTGCACCGGAAATACTGCCGGTGTAGCGATCGGAATAATGATGTCCACACCATCTGCAATCAACTGTGTCGTAATCTGAGACAAATTGGACTGATCGCCCTGCCCATTAAACACATACCCTTCATAAATATATTTATCTTCGCCCTCTGCTGATTTTGCATCAAGCTGTTTTTCTATCGCCGCCTCGATCTGATTCAAAGAAGCATGATCCATAAACTGGATGATCCCAACCTTGTAATCTTCTGCCAGAACACTGCCTGCCATCATCATTGTCATCGCTGCGCCTGCTGCCATACTTGTTAAAATTTTCTTTGTCATAATCTTATTCTCCTTTTCTGATATATGTTTTTTCACATATTCGAAACCGGGATTTGCGAACAATTGCCATTAAGCCTGATATGAAAAACGTCTCAATCGGATCTTTCAATCCGATTGAGACGGTAATAATCATTTATTATCGCGGTACCACTCAACTTAACACAATGTCCACTTTCGCATGTACAGCTTCCTTTCGGAAGGATACACTCCAGATTGATAACGGGTTCGGTTCCCGACAGCGCCTACTCTTTTCTCTGCAAAACATTTCTGCAACTTTGCAGATACACTCTTTCAGGCCGCCCTCAAAAGTCCATTCAGCGAGTCACTCCATACTGCAATCCCACCATCTGCAGCTCTCTGTGATTTCATCGACAAGCCTACTACTCTTTCTCATCGGTTTACTATATGTTAGTAGCAGTTTAGCACCGGAAATCTGATTTGTCAAGACAGTTTTTGTACAAAATTACTTTCTGCATCATGAAATAATCCCCGGCCATACGACCGGGGATTTCTGCACATTAATTGAATTTACGTTTACGAGCAGCTTCAGATTTCTTTTTGCGTCTTACGCTCGGCTTTTCGTAATGTTCTCTTTTACGAATTTCCTGCTGGATACCAGCCTTAGCGCAGTTTCTTTTGAAACGGCGTAACGCGCTATCCAAAGTCTCGTTTTCTTTAACGATTACATTCGACATAGTCTCACACCTAACCTCCCTCCAGTTGTAGATTGTGCACAATACAACTGTGGGTATTATTTTTTGCACTGTTTTTATTATACCCGTATTATCTTTATTCGTCAAGTAGTTTTTTTCTATTTAACGCAGCTGTTCCGCCAGCACTTCTTCCGCTTTTGCAAGTGCATCTGACACACCGGCCGGATTTTTACCGCCTGCCTGTGCCATATTCGGGCGTCCGCCACCGCCGCCGCCCACAAGCGCTGCAATGCCTTTAATCAAGTTTCCTGCATGCGCTCCGTTTTTCTGTGCCGCATCAGTTGCCATCGCCAGCAGATTTACCTTTCCGCCATTTACGGATGCCAATACGATTACGCCTTCACCCAGTTTTTCCTTCATCTGATCACCGAGTTCACGCAAACCATTCATATCCACACCCTCCAGCTTTGCTGCCAGCAGTTTGGTGCCTTTTACATCCTTGATGTTATCTGTCACATCACCAAGTGCATCCTTTGCCATTTTGCTCTTTAAGGATTCAATCTCGCTCTGCGCTGCTTTTAATTCCTCCGTCAGATGATGCAGACGATCCAGAAGCGTAGCCGGAGTCGCTTTAACTGCCTGCGCCGCCGCTGCAAGTTCTTTTTCTACATTTTTATAGTACGCAAACACGCCGTCTCCTGTCAATGCTTCGATACGACGCACACCTGCCGCGATACCGGATTCAGAAAGTATCTTAAAGGTAGTGATCACACCCGTATTGGCCACATGCGTACCTCCGCAAAGCTCTTTTGAGAAGTCTCCCATAGAAACCACGCGCACTTCATCCGAATATTTCTCACCAAATAACGCCATTGCACCGGCTTTTTTCGCATCCTCGATGTTCATGATCTTTGTTTCCACCGGAAGCGCAGCTGCAATCTGTTCGTTCACGATTGCCTCTACTTTTGCGATTTCTTCTTCACTCATTGCTGCAAAATGCGCAAAGTCAAAGCGCAGTCTGTCCGGCGTCACAAGAGAACCTTTCTGTTCTACATGGGATCCGAGTACCGTTTTTAACGCTTTCTGCAGCAGATGGGTTGCGCTGTGGTTACAGCAGGTATCCACACGTTTTTTGGAGGCAACCTCCAGCGTTACGATGTCGCCAGTCTTGAACATGCCCTTTGTCACTTCACCGACATGTCCCACTTTACCGCCCAATAACTTAATGGTATCCTTTACCACAAACTCGGCGTCTGCCGTGCGAATCATACCGGTATCGCCTTCCTGTCCGCCCATAGTCGCATAAAACGGTGTTTCTTCTACAAAAATTGTGCCCTGCTGGCCATCGGAAAGCGCTTCCGTGATTTCTTTATCAGTCGTCAGAACTGTAATCTTTGCATCACATGTCAGCTTGTCATAACCGACAAACTCTGTCGTCACAGACGCATCGATCTCATCATAGACCGTCGCGTCCGCCCCCATGTAATTGGTCGTTTCACGCGCGCTGCGGGCTTTGACACGCTGCTCTTCCATCGCTGCCTTAAACCCTGCCTCGTCAATCGTATAACCTTTTTCTTCCAGAATCTCTTTTGTCAGATCCAGCGGGAATCCATAGGTATCATACAGGGTAAACGCATCCGTTCCGGAAAGTGTTTTTTCGCCTGTCTCCTGCAGCTTTTTCTCCATGCCGCTTAAAATGCTAAGGCCCTGATCGATCGTCTTATTGAATTTGTCCTCTTCCTGTGTAAGAACCTTGAAAATAAAGTCTTTCTTTTCTTCCAGTTCCGGATAACCGTCTCTGGAACCCTCGATCACTGCCGCGCTCAGCTCTGACAGGAACTTGCCGGAAATACCGAGCAGTCTGCCATGTCTTGCTGCACGACGGATCAGACGGCGGAGTACATAGCCTCTGCCTTCATTCGTCGGCATAATGCCGTCGGAAATCATAAATGTCGCAGAACGGATATGGTCTGTGATCAGACGAATAGAAACGTCTTTATTTTCATCCTCTTTATATTTCACATTCGCAAATTCACACACTTTATTGCGCAGTGCTTCAATCGTATCTACATCAAAAATCGAATCTACATCCTGTACTACAACTGCCAGACGCTCCAGCCCCATACCGGTATCAATGTTTTTCTGCTGTAATTCTTCGTAATGACCTTCTCCGTCATTTTCAAACTGCGTGAACACATTGTTCCAGACTTCCATGTAGCGGTCACATTCACAGCCTACCGTACAGCCTTCTTTGCCGCAGCCGTATTTTTCTCCGCGGTCATAGTAAATTTCAGAACACGGACCGCATGGACCAGCACCGTGCTCCCAGAAGTTATCTGCTTTTCCGAAACGGAAAATGCGTTCCGGCGCGATGCCGATCTCTTTGTTCCAGATTTCAAACGCCTCATCGTCCTCCTCATAAATAGACGGATAGAGACGGTCCGGATCAAGACCGACTACCTTGGTCAGAAATTCCCAGGACCAGGCAATCGCTTCACGCTTAAAATAATCTCCGAAAGAAAAGTTGCCGAGCATCTCAAAAAATGTGCCGTGACGCGCCGTCTTTCCCACATTCTCAATATCGCCTGTACGAATACATTTCTGACAGGTTGTCACACGGCGGCGCGGAGGGATCTCTGCGCCGGTAAAATACGGTTTCAGCGGTGCCATACCAGAGTTAATCAAGAGAAGACTCTTATCATTGTGCGGCACCAGAGAAAAGCTCTTCATTGCAAGATGATCTTTACTCTCAAAAAATTCCAGAAACATTTTTCTAAGCTCGTTTACGCCATATGGTTTCATAACATTCCTCCTCTGATCATCTGCAAAACAGCGCACAAAAAGTACGCCGTTTCTGCAAACAGTATTATTCTTTATTTGCGTCTTTTTTGTCACGCAATTTTTTTCCCAGGCAAATGCCCCCAAATGCCACAGCTGCAATCAACAGCATTTTTACAACGGTCTGTACCAGATATACGATAAAATCCATAAGAAAACCTCCTGTTTTACTGTGTTTTTACCTGATGGAAGCCTTTTTTGCCTTTCTTGATCAGCAGAACCCCATCTGCGTCAAGATCTGCTGAAGTAAATACCCTGTCAATGGCTGTCACTTTTTCTTCATTTACACTGACACCGCCCTGCTGTACTAAACGTCTCGCTTCAGAACGTGTGCCTGCAAGCTTTGTATCCACCAGGAGTGTGAGAATATCTTTTCCCTCCTCCAGTTCTGCTGCCGGATACGTAGTCGTCGGCACGTTTTCACTCTTGCCGCCGCCCATAAACAGCGCCTTGGCAGCTTCATCCGCCTTTTTGGCCTCTTCCTCTCCATGCACCAGTGCGGTCAGTTCGTATGCCAGAATTTCTTTCGCTTTATTTAACTGGCTGCCTTCCCAGGAATCCATCTTATCGATCTCTTCCAGTGGCAGGAAGGTCAGCATACGGATGCATTTCAGCACGTCCGCATCCGCCACGTTTCTCCAGTATTGATAAAATTCATATGGAGATGTCTTATTCGGATCCAGCCATACAGCGCCGGACTGAGTCTTGCCCATTTTTTTGCCCTCAGAATTGAGCAGCAGGGTGATCGTCATCGCATGCGCATCCTTACCCAGCTTACGACGAATCAGTTCGGTGCCGCCCAGCATATTGCTCCACTGGTCATCTCCGCCAAACTGCATATTACAGCCATATTTCTGATATAACATATAGAAATCATAACTCTGCATGATCATGTAATTGAACTCTAAGAAACTCAGTCCCTTTTCCATACGCTGCTTGTAACACTCAGCACGCAGCATATTGTTTACAGAAAAGCATGCTCCCACTTCACGAAGCAGTTCCACATAATTCAGATCCAGCAGCCAGTCGGCATTGTTTACCATCATAGCCTTATCTTCACCAAATTCGATAAAACGGCTCATCTGTTTTTTAAAGCACTCAATGTTGTGATTGATCGTCTCCACGGTCATCATCTGACGCATATCCGTTCTGCCGGACGGATCACCGATCATACCGGTACCGCCTCCTAAAAGAGCGATCGGTTTGTTGCCTGCCATCTGCAGACGTTTCATCAGACAGAGCGCCATAAAATGACCTACATGCAGACTGTCCGCCGTCGGATCAAAGCCGATATAAAAAGTGGCTTTGCCTTCATTTATCATTTTTTTAATTTCTTCTTCGTTTGTCACCTGTGCGATCAGACCGCGGGCAACCAGTTCTTCGTAGATTCCCATCTTTCTATCTCCTTCATATACACTAGCTTTTAATATAGCATATTGATTTTTTCATTGCAAGTAGACAAGCTCTGATTCCGCCTTTTTACAGATATTTTTTCATTTTTTGCATCTGTTTTTCAGAAATCAGACGTTTATCCTTCAAACACCTCATCAATCATCAGATCACTTCCATCCGCTGCTGAGGTAGCCAGTCTGTCGCAGCGTTCGTTTTGCTCATGTCCGTCATGTCCTTTTACCCAGATATACCGTACCTGGTGCGGCTGCATCGCCGCAAGCAGTCGTTTCCACAGCTCCGTATTTTTGACCGGCTCGTTCTTACCGCGTTTCCAGCCCTTTTTCATCCAACCGTCGATCCAGTGCTGATTAAAAGCGTCCGTCAGATATTTGGAATCGGAGTATAGTTCCACCTGACAAGGCTTTGTCAGTGCTTCCAAACCGACGATCGCCGCCATCAGTTCCATACGATTATTCGTCGTTTTTCGGTAACCGCCGGAAAATTCGCGTTCATGCAGCGTGCCCTTCGTATCCGTATACTGCAGAATTGTGCCGTAACCGCCCGGACCATCCGGATTTCCTCTCGCTGCTCCGTCCGTATATATTTTTACCAGCATTCTTTTAAGATCTCCTCTATTTTTTCCACCACCATCTTGGCCTTTTTGTGATTGCTGCCGTTTGCCGTCACTCCCGCCACCACATCATCCTTCACCGCAAGACCCGGGAAATAAAAATCACATTTCGTTTTATCGCTACAGACGTTCACCAAAATCCCCTGCTCTCTGCAGACCTGGTAAACATCCTCATTCGTCTTATGATCATTTGCAGCTGCGATCACAAGATCCGCACCGCTGATATCACTGCTTTCGTATTTTTTACGCAATATCCTGATCTGACCGTTTTTTTCCATCTCATTAAGTTCCGGATTGACTTCCGGCGCAATCACCGTCAAACCGTCTGTGAACTGTACAAGAGCCCGGATACGCCGCTTGGCAATCGTTCCTGCTCCTACTACAAAAATCTTTTTTTCTGAAATATCCATAAACATTGGAAAATATGGTTTTTTACTTACCGACATTTCATTTTTGCTCCTGTCTTTCTGTCGTTTAACTTTCCCCATAGTATACAAAATCTTCCTGATTTCATCAAGTCTTAAATTTAGGTCTGGTTTTTTTGGCAAACCTGTTTTATAATAACCGCTGAAATTCTATATATTCGGAGGCAATTTATGAGTTTTGATTTTGTGAGAAAGCTGCCGATTCCGGCAGATATCAAAAAACAATATCCAGTTTCGGAAACACTTGCTGCAATAAAAAAAGAGCGCGATGCACAGATCAGGGATGTGTTTACCGGCGCTTCTAAAAAATTTCTGGTAATTATCGGACCGTGTTCTGCTGACAACGAAGAATCCGTGATGGACTATGTCCACCGCCTGGCCGAAGTACAAAAAAAAGTCGGCGACCGTCTGATCCTGATCCCGCGTATCTACACAAATAAGCCGCGTACAACCGGAGAGGGCTATAAAGGTATGGCACACCAACCGGATCCTGAGAAAAAACCGGATATGCTGGCCGGCCTGATTGCCATCCGCAAACTTCATATCCGTGTGCTTGAAGAAACCGGGCTGACCTCGGCGGATGAAATGCTTTATCCGGAAAACTTCTGGTACCTGGCCGATATACTCTCCTATGTGGCAATCGGTGCCCGTTCGGTTGAAGATCAGCATCACCGCATGACAACCAGCGGTATGGATCTCCCGGCTGGCATGAAAAATCCGACCAGCGGTGATCTTTCTGTCATGCTCAATTCTGTTGTAGCTGCACAGGGACCGCATACTTTTATTTACCGTGGTTGGGAAGTACATACATCCGGAAATGATCTCGCGCATGTGATTCTGCGCGGCGCCACCAACAAGCACGGAAATTCTATCCCCAACTATCACTATGAAGAT
The DNA here is from genome assembly GCA_050944495.1 of Marvinbryantia sp. Lineage (GTDB taxonomy): Bacteria > Bacillota > Clostridia > Lachnospirales > Lachnospiraceae > Marvinbryantia. The sequence continues at coordinate 438 of JBMNRF010000036.1, read as the reverse complement.
CTGATCCGCCTGCTGCATATGTATGACCAGAGAGATCTGCACTATCCGTCCGTGATCATTGATGCTAATCATTCCAATTCTAATAAGCAGTATGAGGAACAGGTGCGTATCGTCAAAGAAATCATGAACAGCCGCAGCATCAATCCGCGCCTGCATGAATTGGTCAAAGGTGTGATGATCGAAAGTTATCTGGAACCGGGCAATCAGAAGATCGGTGTCGGAAAACATGTGTACGGTCAATCTATCACAGATCCGTGTCTGGGCTGGAAGGAATCTGAACAGCTGATTTATGATATTTATAAGATGTGCTGAGTCGCCCCCACCCGTAAAACGGGTGGCTCGGGACGCGGGCTCTAAGCCCGCCCTACTTGGCTGCGCCTCAAGGCGCTGGCTTTCTCTTTTTATACCATGGGAAGTCTACCCTTTGTAGCCTTCCCA
>JBMNRF010000035.1:0-28593 GCA_050944495.1 Marvinbryantia sp. | reverse complement strand
TCTGTAGTGTGTCAGTCTTATTAAAGAAATCATATCAGAAGGAAATAAGAATAGAAAAGCGAAAGTTAGCCAGCGAGTTTCATGACGCATTGGTGCCTTTCGCAGAAAGGCGGAATATAGATATGAGTAAAACAGCAATCAAAGTAGATGATGTCAGTATTCGTTTTAATCTAAGCAGAGAAAAAACGGACAGTCTGAAGGAATATGTGATCAAGTTTTTAAAAAGAGAAATTAAATATGATGAATTCTGGGCACTCCGGGATATTTCTTTTGAATTGAAAAAAGGAGAGCGTTTGGGAATTTTGGGGCTGAACGGTGCCGGAAAAAGTACGCTTCTAAAGATTATTGCCGGGGTCTATAAGCCGACGAGCGGCACGGTTGAGCGTCATGGAAAGATTGCGCCAATGTTGGAACTTGGCGCCGGATTTGATATGCAGTATACAGGTGCGGAAAATATTTTTTTATACGGCTCGGTTTTGGGGTTGTCCAGAGAATTTCTGGAAGAAAAATTTGATGAAATTGTGGCATTTTCCGAATTGGATAAATTTATTGACGTTCCGTTGAAGAATTATTCTTCCGGTATGAGAGCGAGACTTGGATTTTCGATTGCGACAGTTGTGGAACCAGACATTCTGATTTTGGACGAGGTGTTGTCTGTTGGGGATGCAAAATTTCGCAAAAAGAGTGAGCGGCGTGTGATGGAAATGTTTGATAAGGGAGTAACAGTTCTGTTTGTTTCCCATTCGTTGGAGCAGGTGCAGCGTCTGTGCAATAAGGCTATGATATTGGATCATGGACAGCTGCTTGCATACGGGGATACCGACAAGGTAGCGAAAATATATGAGAAGAAGACCAGATAAAAGATCTGGATTGAGGTGATAGTATGGGAATAGCGCCGGAAAAGCTATATAAAGAAGCACTGGAAAAGCTGGAAGTAATCGAGGTAATCAGACAGCCGTCAGAGATTGCAGAAACGTATCGGGAAGCAGCGGCAGATATGAAAGCAGTCGGCGATTATAAAGATGCGAAAGTGCTGGCAGAGAAATATCTGAAACTGGCGCAGCAGGCGGAGGAGAAAGGCAGGGAGCAGCTGTATCAGCGTGCGGTGGAGAGAATGGATCAGGCACAGACGGTGGTAGAGCGTAAACTGGCAATTGATACATTTCAGCGTGTAAAAGGATACAAGGATGCGGATGAACGGATCAGACAGTGTCGGCAGATCAATGAGGCGATGACAAAACGCAAGACAATCGGTGGATGGAGTATCTTAATTATAGCCTTGGCGGCGGGGATAGGATTGATTGTATTTCTGATGTCTCCGATGTGGCGTTATCATGAAGCAGAACAGTTATTTGAGAAGAATAGTTTTACGGAAGCAAAAGCAATTTATCGGAAGCTGGATGGCTACAAAGACAGTGAAGAAAAAATAGTTCTTTGTGATACAAAGGCCGAGGAACTGGAACGGCAAAATGAGATGGAAAAAATCTTGAACGCAAAAAGAAAGGATACGGTCATCTATGGACCGTATACCTGGATTGTATTAGAGGAAAATGACAAAGAGCTGATGCTGCTAAATACACATTCTGATTTTCATGAAGAATTTGTCGGAATTTCATATCATAATAAAAAAGAAGCGGTTACCTGGGAAACGTGTGAGCTGCGTAAATGGCTGAATGGAGAATTTCTGGAAAAATTTTCAGAAGAAGAGCTGGACAGGATGCTTGTAACTGAGGTTAAAAATACCGAAAATCCTGTTTACGGCACGGATGCAGGCGGTGATACCGAAGATCGGGTATATTTGCTCAGCATAGAAGAAGCACAGGAACATATGGATATTATTGAAACCATGAGTCTTAGCTGGCTGCTGCGCACACCGGGGAGCACGCAGAAGAGTGTGACATATATTACGCCGGATCATATTATTGCGGATTACGGCTGCCCGGTAGAATGGGATCAGTATGATATTCGACCGGTGATTCGCATCAGCAAAGAGTGACAGAGAGTAAGAAGAAAGAAGGGACAGGAAACATGAGCCTGTTATCAGTAATACTGCCGGCATATAATGAGGAAAAAATGATAGACCGGGCTGCAGAAACAGTAGGAAAGATATTGTCAGATGCCGGGATATCATATGAAATTGTATTTGTGGATGATGGTTCCAAAGACGGTACCTGGAAACAGATTGAAGAAGTGGCACAGAGGGATGCGCATATCATCGGGATTCATTTTTCGCGTAATTTTGGAAAAGAGTCGGCCATGATGGCAGGGCTTGCGAATGCAGATGGTAACTGCTGTGCGGTAATGGACTGCGATCTGCAGCATCCGCCGGAGACACTGGTGGAAATGTACCGCTTGTGGGAGCAGGGATACGAAGTGGTGGAAGGTGTGAAAAAAAGCCGTGGAAAAGAAAGTGCTCTTCATAAGGCAAGTGCAGGACTGTTTTACCGGATCTTGTCGGGGGCAACGAAAATAGATATGTCTCGGGCATCTGATTTTAAATTGATGGATCGGAAAGCAGTAGATGCACTTTTAGAATTGCCGGAACGCAACGCTTTTTTTCGTGCATTGTCTGCCTGGGTAGGCTTTAAAAGCACATCGGTGGAATTTGATGTACGGGAGCGTGAAGAAGGGGAATCAAAGTGGTCAACGAAATCGCTGATTAAATATGCGGTGACAAATATTGTGGCATTTTCAGCGGCGCCGATGCAGTTTGTCACATTTGCCGGCTGCTTTGTACTGGTACTGGCAGTCGTGCTGGGAGTGCAAACACTTGTAAAATATTTTATGGGACATGCAGTTGCAGGATTTACAACAGTGATTCTGCTGATCTTATTTATTGGAAGTATTATTATGATCAGTCTTGGTATTATAGGTTACTATATTTCAAAGATCTACGAGGAAGTCAAAGGACGTCCGCGTTATCTGATCTCAAAAAAGGTTGGAAAATAATCACTGCAAAGGAGGAGTGACGGGATGAAGCATTATGATTATCTGATTGTCGGGGCCGGTTTGTATGGTGCAGTTTTTGCGCATGAGGCAAAGAAGAGAGGAAAGAGCTGTCTTGTATTGGAGCGACGAGATCATATCGCCGGAAATGTGTACTGTGAGGAGGTTGCCGGGATTAATGTTCACAGATATGGGGCACATATTTTTCACACCTCAAACCGTGAAACTTGGGAGTATGTCAATCAATTCGCGGAATTTAATAACTATGTAAACAGTCCGATTGCCAGATATCGGGATGAGATTTATAACATGCCGTTTAACATGAACACATTTTCAAAAATGTGGAATGTAGTGACGCCGAAAGAGGCGATGGCAAAAATTGAGCAGCAGCGAAGCGTGATCAAAGATGAGCCGAAAAATCTGGAGGAACAGGCCATTTCGCTGGTTGGGCGCGATATTTATGAAAAACTTGTGAAAGGTTATACGGAAAAACAGTGGGGCAGAGACTGCAGCGAGCTTCCGGCTTTTATTATTCGACGTTTGCCAGTGCGTTTTACGTATAATAACAATTATTTTAACGATCGTTTTCAGGGAATTCCGATGGGCGGCTACACGAAATTAGTGGAAAAAATGCTGGATGGCATTGAAGTGAAGGTCGGTGTGGATTATCTGAAAGAAAGAGAAAAATGGAATAATATGGCAGACAGAGTGGTTTATACCGGACCGGTGGATGCGTATTTCTGTTATTCTCTGGGAGAATTGGAATACCGCAGCGTTCGTTTTGAGACAGAACTTCTGGATCAGGAGAATTATCAGGGAAATGCGGTGGTCAATTATACAGAACGTGAGATACCATATACCAGAATCATTGAGCACAAACATTTTGAGTTCGGTACACAGCCGAAAACTGTGATTTCACGTGAGTATCCGAGCGAATGGAAACCGGGTGATGAGCCGTACTATCCGATTAATGATGAAAAAAATACGGAATTGTATGAAAAGTACCAGGCACTTGCAGAGACAGAAGAAAATGTGATCTTTGGCGGTCGTCTTGGCGAATACAAATATTATGATATGGATAAGGTGATTGAGGCAGCGCTGGCGAGAGTTGCACAGGAGTTTGAAGAAATCTGAGTGGAATGAGGAAAACAGTATGAAAGTATTTGTAACAGGTGTGAAAGGCCAATTAGGACATGATGTAATGAATGAATTGGCAAAACGCGGTCATGAAGGCATTGGAGTAGATATTGATGAGATGGATATCACGGATGAGGAGGCTGTGAACCGTGTGATTACGGAGGCAGCGCCGGAAGCGGTGATTCATTGTGCGGCATGGACGGCGGTCGATTTAGCAGAAGATGACGATAAAGTAGAAAAAGTTCGTGCGGTCAACGCAAAGGGAACCGAGTATATTGCAAAAAAATGTAAAAAACTGGATATACCGATGATGTATATTTCTACAGACTATGTGTTTAACGGCAAAGGCAGACATTTCTGGGAGCCGGACGATCTGAACCGCGAGCCGATCAATGTATATGGTCAGACGAAATATGAAGGAGAATTGGCAGTAGAACACAATCTGGAAAAATATTTTATTGTACGCATCGCCTGGGTATTTGGGGTAAACGGTAAAAACTTTATCAAGACCATGTTAAACCTTGGAAAAACCAGAGAAAAATTAACGGTTGTCTGTGATCAGATTGGTTCTCCAACATATACTTTTGATTTAGCAAGACTTTTGGTGGATATGATCGAGACGGATAAATATGGCCGTTATCATGCGACAAATGAAGGACTTTGTTCCTGGTATGAGTTTGCTTGTGAGATCTTCCGTCAGGCGGAGGCTATGGGGCACAGCGAGTATGATGAAGCTCATCTGGAAGTGGAGCCGGTACTTGCAAAGGACTACGCAGCAAAAGCAGTGCGTCCGTCAAACAGTCGTATGAGCAAGGAAAAACTGACAGAGAACGGTTTTGAGAGATTGCCTAGTTGGCAGGATGCTTTGCACAGATATTTGCAGGAAATTGAATTTTAGGAAAATGAAGGGATTCCGTATTGAAACGGAATCCCTTTTTTAGTAAAAACCTCTGGCAATTAATTCTTTGATCGAATTTACAACGAACTCTTTATCCTCCCGGTAAGTCACACCAAACCATTTATCGTGGGTTTCCAGAAGTGTTACTTCTGCTTTTTTTTCATGGAGCAGACCATCAATAATGGTCGGCAACAGGTACTCAGCTGTCAGATCTTCAGCAGGTATTTTGCCGAGAAATTGACCGAAACCATCCGCTAAATAGTCGATAAAATCCGGTGTCAGTCCCCACATGTTCATGGAAACGTGTGTATCCTCTGAGACAGCGGTTCTGGTACCGTCATCGGAAAGAATGGCAGCTCCTGTCTTCGTGCGGATGATATTTCTGGTTTCCTGAATGCCTGTTACATGATTGTATTGATCGAGGTGACAAATACCACGAGTAACACCGCCGTTTTCGCTTAACGTATTTTTTAAAATAAAACCTGCCATACAGAAATGGAACATACCGTCAAATGGCTGCGCATTTGTCAGATAATCGTGGATTTTTGCAAATGCTTCGCGGCCATAGTAGTCGTCCGCATTGATCACGGCAAAGGGTTCGTTTACCACACCGCGACAAGCCAAAATTGCCTGACCGGTGCCCCAGGGTTTTGTACGTCCTTTCGGCAGGGAAAAGCCTTCTGGCAGATCGGTAAGCTCTTGGAATACATATTCTACCTTTATTAGTTTTTCGATACGGCATCCAATGGTTTCACGAAAATCTTTTTCCAGATCCTTGCGGATGATTACGACGATTTTATTAAAACCGGCGCGGATCGCGTCTTTGATGGAATAGTCCATAATGATTTCGCCATGGGGGCCAACTGGCTCAAGTTGTTTGATTCCGCCTCCAAAACGACTTCCGATGCCGGCAGCCATGATAACAAGTGTCATATCTTTCATAGTGCACTTAACTCCCCTTTTATATACATAGTTTTACTGATGCCGAAAGTGTGAAAATGTAAAGTGCAAAAAATAATCGGCATCATTATGATTAAGTATATCATACGGCAATAGTGGGTGCAATCATTTCAGTCTGAAAAACTATTTTTTATATTTATATATAGAAGGCAATTGCTGTAAAGTAAAAACAAAACAGTTACCTTAATGTAAGGTAACAAATATTTGCCAGAAAGAACAGAAAATGTCAAAAAAAGAAATAAATTCAGGGAAATATGAAAAATATAAAAAATATAGATATACAAAATATACAATGCAAAATCATAAAAAAGAAATAATGAACAAAAATACTACAAACAGAGGATTGACAAATAAATAGAAAAATGTTATCTTATGGTTATAAGTTAAGTAACATTAATAAGGCTTCAAATGGAAAGGACGGTGAGATGATTGACAGCACGAAGCACGGTATCCATGCAGAGTATCGCTGACGAACTTGGTGTAAGCAAGGTGACTGTATCAAAGGCATTGAATGGGAAAGACGGTGTCAGTGACCTGCTGAAGGAGCGGATCATGCAGACGGCAGCTGCGAGGGGCTATGTGCTTCCGAATTACGGACAGAGAAAAGCAAGGACAGTTGCTATCATTATGAGTGAACGTTTTGCCAAAAGTGATGCGGGTAATCTCTACATGCGTATATATGGGAATATCATCCATCAGCTTCGGCTGTGTTCATACTCGGGCGTCATGTTTGCGCCAAATGTGGAGAATCTTGATAAAGATGTGGAAACACTGGAAAAGGCAGGTATGTTTGACGGGCTGATTCTCCTTGGACTTCTGGAACGGAAGGTGCGTGAACGGATGCAGCAGATTGCGCTGCCAAAGGTTTATGTTGATGTTTACGATGAAACTTACTGTTCGGATTCTGTCGTAACAGAGAATATTTATTCTGCATACGAACTGACCAAATATCTGATTCAGAAAGGTCATAAGAAAATTGGTTTTGTTGGGACATTAGGAGCGACAACGAGTATCAGTGACCGCTACCTTGGCTATCAGCGGGCGCTGATGGAGAGAGGCCTGTCGGTGAAATCCGAGTGGATTGTTTCGGACAGAGATGCGGAAGGTGCAGCGATTGAATTACAGCTTCCCAAGGAGCTTCCGACCGCGTTTATGTGTAATTGTGATGAGACGGCTTTTCGAATGGTAAAGACGTTGCGGTCACATGAGCTTCTGGTTCCGGAGAACGTCTCTGTTGTCGGATTTGACAACGATATTTATGCGAAATTGTGTGAGCCGGCATTGACGACAATGGAGGTGAATGCTGGTGAGATTGGGAAAATGGCAGTAAAACGCCTTGAAAAATGCATGGAAAGCCCCGAAAAAAAATACGGAACAGTATTTCGTATACCGGGCAGCCTGATCCAGCGGGATTCGGTGAAAGAATTGATAGGAGAGTGAAAAAGTTGGCAAAAAATACGAAAAAGAGAAAACATGGACGTTGGACAAAGAACGATACAGAGCTTGCCATTCTGGCTCTGCCGACAACGGTATGGTATATTATTTTTAGCTTCCTGCCGATGTTCGGTTTGATCATTGCTTTTAAGAATTATAAGGTGACGGGTGGCAAAAGCTTTATCTATAATGTGTTTCACAGTGATTGGGCCGGATTTAAGAATTTTGAGTTCCTCATTAAATCTAATGATTTGTTTATAATTTTGAGAAATACGATTTTGTACAACCTTGTTTTCATTATACTGGGTATGTTGATGGCAGTCGGTCTGGCGATTATGATCAGTCTTCTGCACAGTAAACGTAAATCGAAAATATATCAGACTCTGATGTTTTTCCCATATTTCATGTCATGGGTAGTTGTAGCATATTTCCTGGACGCATTTCTGAATCAAGACAATGGATTGATTAACAGTATGATTAGAGATGCCGGCGGTGAAGCAATTCGCTGGTATATGACACCGAAAGTTTGGCCGTTTCTGCTGGTATTTATGTATCTGTGGAAATCCACAGGTTATAACATGGTAATTTACCTTTCCAGTATTACGGGAATCGATACGACGTTGTATGAAGCTGCTGTGGTTGACGGCGCGACAAAACGTCAGCAGGTATGGTATATTACTCTTCCATGTCTGAAAAGCGTAATTGTTATGATGTTTATCCTGAACGTCGGCAAGGTATTTTATTCTGACTTCGGGTTGTTCTATCAGCTGTCTCAGGGAGCGACAGGTTCAATCTTTAATACGACAGCGACCATTGATACTTTTGTATTTAATTCTCTGCGTTCCTCAACGCCGATCGGGATGACTTCGGCGGCTACCTTCTTCCAGTCTGTTGCATGCTGCATCACGATTCTGGTAGCAAATGCGATTGTGCGTAAGGTGGACGAAGACAGCGCGATTATTTAGGAGGGAAGAGTAATGGCAAAAAATAATGAATTCGAAGTAGAAAGCAAGCTGAACCGAATTAAGAAACAGACAGACATTTTATTCAACGTGATTTTTCTTGTACTTGCGCTGATCTGTATCATACCGGTAATCTTTATTTTTATTATTTCCATTTCCTCGGAAGAGTCGATTCGTCATATCGGATATCGTTTCATTCCGCAGGCATTTTCTGCAGATTCCTATCTGTTCCTCTGGCGTGAGGCGGATACAATCTTAAGAGCACTTGGCGTATCTGTAGGAGTTACTGTGGTTGGTACAGTACTTGGCGTAATGCTGACTACTCTGATGGGCTATGTACTTTCCAGAAGTAACTTCAAGTTACAGGGTTTTTGTACGATGCTGGTATTTATCCCGATGATTTTTAACGGTGGTATGATTTCCTCTTACGTGGTAAATACACAGTTCATTCACTTGAAGGATAGCATTTGGGCGCTGATTCTGCCTTTGTGTGTATCTTCGTTTAATGTTGTGATCTGTAAGACGTTCTTTAAGACTAACATTCCGGATTCCATCATGGAATCGGCGCAGATTGACGGAGCAAGTCAGTTTACGATTTTTGGAAGAGTAGTGCTTCCGCTTGCGAAACCGCTTCTGGCAACGATCGCGTTGTTTTTGACTTTCGGTTATTGGAATGACTGGTTCCAGTCTTCTCTGTATATTACAAACAGTAAGTTGTTTTCGCTGCAGGCGTTGCTGGATCATATCCAGAGAAATATTGAAATGATGGCGAATAACCCGGCGCTCGGCGTGGCAATGGCAGAATATAGAAATGCAATGCCGAAGGAAGGTGCCAGAATGGCGATGGCAATCATTCTGATCGTGCCAATTGCATGTACGTATCCGTTCTTCCAGAGATACTTTATCTCCGGGCTTACTGTCGGTGCGGTAAAGGGATGATGCAAAGTGTTTATTTTACATAGAAAACCGGAGAACTGTTTTCTGTGTATAAAATAAAAATCAACTGCCTTAGGCAGTATAAAAAAAGGAGGATATTTCAATGAAAAAGAAACAGATACTTGCAACAGCGCTGTCAACCGCAATGGTACTTGGTGCTTTTGGTGCTATTGGCATCACAGCAGCAGCGGAAGATGAAGTAGTAACCCTGAAATGGATTCAGGTAGGTAACGGCATGCCGGATAACTACGATGCATGGTTGGAACAGATTAATCCGTATCTGGAAGAAAAGATCGGCGTAAATGTGGATATGGAGATTGTTCCGTGGGCAGACTGGGAAAACCGCCGCAGTGTTATCACAAACTCTGGTGAATATTTCGATATTCTGTTTACAGATCAGGCGAGATATAGCTCTGAAGTGGCAACAGGTGTTCTGATGGATCTTACAGAAATGCTTCCGACGGTAGCTCCGGAACTGTATTCTTTCATTCCGGAAGATTACTGGAAAGCAGTTTCGGTAAATGGCGCTATCTATGGTGTTCCGGCATTAAAGGACAGCTCTGTGACACAGTATTTTATCTGGGATAAAGATATTGCAGATAAATACGAAATCGATATCAACGCAGTAACTGATTTTGCGAGCCTGCAGGAGGCACTCACAAAAATTAAAGAAGGTGAAGGCGGATCTCCGTATTATATGTCCAAATCCGGAGCAGATTTTCTGGTGACAAATTATTTTGATCAGCTCGGCGCAGGTCTTTCTGCACTCGGTATCAGATATGATGATGAGACAAAGACCGTTGTAAACCCATTGGAGGATGACGAGCTTCTTGCAAATCTTGATATTGTTCATCAGATGTATGTAGATGGCATTATTAACGGGGATGCTCCGACAGCAGATGATTCTAATAAATACAGAACATTCTTTACCGCACAGGGATGGAGTGGAGCAGCAAAATCTACTTGGGGACCGAATAATGGCATTGCAAACTGCGAGGCAGTTCAGTTTGGTGAAACAATCGTTTCCAATACAACTGTACGTGGTTCTATCAGTGCAATTTATTCTGGATGCGAACATCCGGAAAAAGCTCTGGAACTTCTTCAGCTGGTAAATACAGACAGCAAGGTTCGTGACTTGTTGTACTACGGTGTAGAAGGTGAAAACTTCGAATACACAGAAGACGGTACTGTAAATAAACTGAACAGCGATTGGAGCATGGCTGGTTATACACAGGGTACATTCTTTGTACTTTCTGATCTGGTAGGTTCTGAAGGTCAGTGGGAAGAAGTAAAAGAGCTGAACTCTGTAGCTGTTCCGTCCGCAATGATCGGTTTCGATATGGATACCAGCAAAATCGAGACAGAACTGGCGAACTGCCGTGCCGTATATGAGAAATATAAATCTGAATTCTTCACAGGTGCTCAGGATCCGCGCGAGCTGATTGAGACAATCAAGGGCGAACTTGATGCAGCAGGTTGGGAGACCATTCGTGCAGAGGCACAGGCACAGGTTGATGCTTTTGCTGCAGAAGCCCCGGCTGATGAAGCAACAACAGAAGCAGCAACAGAAGCAGCTGAAACAGAAGCGGCTGAATAAGAAAATAATGTAAAAGCCGGTAAGTATACCGGAAGTGGTGTAATGTAAGGCCATTGGGCTGCTGTAAATGATTGATAAAACAGACATTTGCAGCAGCCTGTTTTTATAATACTGAATTGTGGATTGCTGCGTGTCAGTGAGACTTGTTTGGCAGCGTCAAAAGTGAAACGAAAATGTAAGGTACAACGCAATCCGAGTAATTAACAGACAAAGCTTTAGATAGTGTAAAACAGATGGAGGCAGAGGAATGTGGTTTATTGACAAACGTATAGAAGTAATCTGTGAAGAACTGAAAAAGTTGATTACGGTAAAGAATACGCCGTTTTCAATGATCGAATATAAGAAAGGACGCTTTTTATATCCGGATGAGGCGGCACAACAGGGAGAAGCGTGGCAGACGTTTGAACCTGCCAAAATGAAATGGTATGGACCGGATGCGCATTATTGGTTCCGGGCGAAATATACCGTTCCGGAAGAGGAGGCAGGAAAAGCGCTGCGGCTGCATGTAAAAACGCAGATTGATGAGTGGGATGACGCACGCAATCCACAGTTTCTGTTGTTTGTGAATGGGGAAGCGACACAAGGCTTGGATATGAATCACCGCATGGTGCATTTGACGGAATCCGCGGAAGCGGGAACCCAGTGGCAGTTTGATTTGCAGGCCTACACAGGTATTCTGCATGCAGAATTTGATATGATCATTGAAATGCAGGAGGCAGATCTGCGCATTGAAAAGCTTTATTATGATCTTATTGTACCGCTGCGTGCCTTTTCCCGGATGAAAAAAGAGGACAGAGACCGTATGGAATTAGAGCGTGTACTCAATGAAGCAATCAATCTGCTGGATCTGCGCATTCCGTATTCGGAGGATTTTTACCGCAGTGTGGAAGCGGCAGAGGATTATTTAGAGACAGAGCTTTATCAGAAGCTGGGCGGTTATGAGGATGTGATTGCGACTTGTATTGGTCATACACATATTGATGTAGCATGGTGGTGGACAGTAGAGCAGACACGTGAAAAAGTAGCCAGAAGCTTTGCAACGGTGTTAAAATTGATGGATGAGTATCCGAACTATCGTTTTATGTCCAGCCAGCCGCAGCTTTACCAGTTCTTAAAAGAACGTTATCCTGAATTATATGCGCGTATCAAAGAAAAAGTTAAAGAAGGACGTTGGGAGCCGGAAGGCGGCATGTGGCTGGAAGCAGATACGAATCTGACATCCGGTGAATCTCTGGTTCGTCAGTTCCTGTATGGCAAGAAATTCTTTAAAGAAGAATTTGGCGTGGACTCCAAGATTCTTTGGCTGCCGGATGTGTTTGGTTATTCGGGCGCACTGCCGCAGATTATGAAAAAGAGCGGTATTGAGTACTTTATGACAACCAAGCTGGCATGGAATCAGATTGATAAAATGCCAAACGATACCTTTTATTGGAAAGGAATCGATGGTTCGTCAATCTTTACACACTTGATTACTACTTTGGGTGTCGGTCAGAGTGAAGAAGATTTCTTTACAACTTATAACGGCATGCTGCATCCGGATGCAATTATGGGAGGATGGAACCGGTATCAGAATAAGGACATCAATAACGATATTCTGATCGCGTTCGGTTATGGTGACGGCGGTGGCGGTCCGACCAGAGATATGTTGGAAACTTCCAAACGTATGGAAAGAGGAGTGCGCGGTATTCCGAAAGTACGTCAGGAATTTTCTGGAAAATATTTTGATGAATTATATGACCGTGTAAAGGATAACCGCAGGCTGCAGACCTGGGAGGGCGAATTATACTTTGAGTATCATAGAGGAACGTATACTTCTATGGCTCGCAACAAACGTTCTAATCGTAAGTGTGAAATTATGATGATGGATCTGGAACTGTTTGATACGCTGAATTCTTTTGTAGGCGAGGGCGTGGAAAAGGATACGCTGGATAAGATGTGGAACGTGATCCTGTTAAATCAGTTCCATGATATTTTACCGGGTTCGAGTATTCATGAGGTTTATGAGGTTACGAAAAAAGAGTATCAGGAATTGGAAGAACAGGGAAGCAGACTGTTGGATGAGAATTTACAAAAGGCTGTCGGATCGGGCGAGCGCGCAGTGCTCTTTAATACAACCGGTTTTACCCGCGATGATGTAGTTCGTCTGCCGGCGGAGATAGATGGGGATCTGACAGATGAAAACGGGAATGTCTATCCGGTACAGTGTGTGGGTGATACGCGTCTTGCTTATGTAAGAGATCTGCCGTCGAAAGGATATAAATCCTTTGCGGTTACGGAGAAAAAAGAGGTTTCTTCTCCGTTTGTTTGTAAGGATGGAAAGCTGGAGACACCATATTATACGGTGGAGATTGATGAAAACGGTCTGTTTACTTCGATTTATGATAAACAGAATGGGCGCGAAATCCTTCAGGAAGGCAAAAAAGGTAATCTTTTCCGCATGTATGAGGACAAGCCGATGCATTATGATAACTGGGACATTGATATTTATTACAGTGAAAAGAGCTGGGATCTTGAGGCAGTGACAAAATGTGAATGGATTTCCGAGGGACCGGTATGTACAGTATTGGAAATAGAACGTCCTGCAAGCCAGTCAGTAATCTGTCAGAAAATCTATTTCTATGCGGATACTGCGCGAATTGATTTTGAAACATGGGTGGATTGGAGAGACCATCAGCATCTTCTGAAAGTGCATTTTCCGTTGGATGTTCATACGGATGAAGCCTCTTTTGATATTCAGTTTGGCAATCTTACCAGAAAAACACATACCAATACCAGCTGGGATATGGCGCGTTTTGAATCCTGTGGTCAGAAATGGATGGATGTTTCCGAAGGACACTATGGCGTCAGCTTGTTAAATGATTGTAAATATGGTCATTCTGTAAAGAATGGTGAGATTGGTCTTACACTGATTAAGTCCGGTATTGAGCCGAATCCGGTGACAGATCAGGAAGAACATGTATTTACGTATTCTCTTTATCCGCATGCCGGTAATTTGCGCGAGAGCAATACTGTGCAGGAAAGCTATGGTCTGAATTTCCCGGTGCTTGTGCATATGGGAGCTGTGAAGGGAGAAGCGTCTCTGGTCTCTGTAGATCAGGCCAATGTAATGCTGGAAACTGTTAAGAGATCAGAGGACGGCAATGGTGTGATTTTGCGATTATATGAGTATGAAAATGCCAGAACAAACGCGGAAGTAACCTTTGGCATGGACAAGAAGATCAGAAGCGTACAGGAATGTAATCTGATGGAAGAACCGGAAGGTGAGCCGATGAAACACGGCGAAAATAGTTTTGTGTTTGGTATCAAACCGTATGAAATCAAGACATACAGGGTGGTGCTGGAATAAGAATGGAAAGATATCAGGATAAGACGCTCACGCCGAAAGAGCGGGCGAGGGATTTGCTTTCGCGTATGACTCTACGGGAAAAAGTCGGACAATTGAATCAGCGGCTTTACGGTTTTTGGGTCTGTATGCCGGATGAAAAAGGAAATTTGACACTTTCTCAGGAGTTTATGGAGGAAGTAACGCGTTGGCAGGGACTTGGTGTTCTGTACGGTTTATACCGTGCAGATCCCTGGTCCGGACGCACCTATGAAAATGGTCTGACTGGAGAAAATGCGATAAAGGCCTATAATATGGTACAGGAGCAGGTGATTCGACATTCCAGGTTTGGAATTCCGATGCTGCTCTCCAGTGAAAGCCCACATGGTCATCAGGCATTGGATGGATATCTGCTGCCGGTTAATCTTGCAGTGGGCGCGTCCTTTCACACTGAACTGGCACAAAAAGCAGCAACTGTCTGTGGCGGTCAGCTTCGTGAGATGGGGATAGATTTTGCACTTGTTTCTATGTTGGATGTGCTTCGCGATCCCAGATGGGGAAGATGTGAGGAGTGCTTTGGGGAAGATCCATATCTGACCGGAAAAATGGCCGATGCAGTTACGAAAGGTTATCTGGAAGCCGGTGTGGATGTTGTAGCGAAGCATTTTGCAGCACAGGGTGAGACAACCGGCGGGATCAATGCCAGTGCGGCAAGGATCGGAGAACGTGAATTGCGTGAGATTCATCTGCCACCGGCGAAAGCTGCAGTTGACGCAGGTGTTAAGGGAATCATGGCAGCCTATAATGAGATTGATGGTGTTCCCTGTCATAATAATTCGTGGTTGTTGAAAGAGATACTGCGGGATGAGATGGGCTTTGACGGTATTGTTATGGCAGATGGTTTGGCGATAGACCGTTTGCAGGCGCTATACGAGAACAAAGTTTCCTGCGGCGCAGCGGCGCTTGCATCCGGCGTGGATGTTTCTCTGTGGGACGAGGGATTTACACAGTTGGAAGAGGCGGTTAAGAAAGGCATAGTATCTGAGAAAAGGCTGGATGAGGCTGTGGAACGGGTACTGTCGGTTAAATTTGAGCGTGGACTTTTTGAAAAGCCTTATCTCAATGAAAAAACAGGAAAACGGATGAGCAGTGTATCTGCAGTGGATGAATATTCTATTATGGAGGATATGTCAGATACAGAAAGAGTGTTTCCGGGCAGTCTGCCTGCAGACGACGCAAATTTACAGCTTGCGAGAGAATCTGTTGTATTGTTAAAAAATAACGGTGACATTTTGCCGCTTATCAAAAATGGCAGAACGGCAAAGAAAAAAATTGCCCTGATCGGACAGAACAGCGTCGATATCTATAGCCAGCTTGGTGATTACACACCACCGGTACGTATGGAAGAGGTGTGGACAGTGAGACGCGGATTCCAAGAATTAGTTGAAAAATACGACACCTACGAACTGTTTTGGTGCTCAGGTGAGGATATTACAGAAGCAGCACGCCTGGCGGGCGAGTGTGATGTGAGTGTTCTGGTGCTCGGAGGCAGTTCCAGCCGTTTCGGACAGGTTGTTTTTGACGCGAACGGTGCGGCGGTAAAGGGGCAAAATACTTCTATGGACTGCGGGGAAGGCGTGGATATTGCGTCCCTGCATCTTTCGGATGGACAGGAATCACTTGCCGGAGCTGTGTTTGCTGCGGCAAAACAGACGATTACAATTATTCTGGCGGGCAGACCGTATGTGATTACAGAGATTGCGGAAAAGACGGATGCACTTTTATATAGTTTTTATCCGGGACCGCAGGGCGGAAAGGCGCTGGCAGAACTGATTTTTGGGGAGCAGCAGCCGTCGGGCAGAATGCCGGTTTCTTTGCCGCGAAGCGCCGGACAGCTTCCGGTCTGGTATAATCACCGGATTTCCTATGAGGCGATGAGCTACCGTGATTGTGCGGAAGGAAGCTTGTATGGATTTGGTTATGGATTGAATTATCAGGAGATTTTATATCACGATTTTTCGATTTCTTCTGATTCATTTGCAGAAAATGAGATATTAACGGTGCAGTTTAATGTATGTAATAAAGGAACGGCACCTATATTTGCCGTGCCGATGCTGTTTGTAAAGCATAGGGGCGGAAGTGTGATTCCTCGTGCGGCGGAACTGAAAGGATTTTTAAAGAGACAGCTTTTGCCGGGAGAGTGTGCAAGTTTGGAATTGACACTTACAAAAGAAGAACTTTCTGTATGGAATTCCCATATGCAGAAAACAACGGAAGCAGGAAAATGTGTGATTTGTATTTGTGACGGAGCAAAAAAACTGTGGGAGAAAGAGATTGCAATTTTAGAGAGTTAGGGAGACAGGAGGGAAGAAGATGATAAAACAGACACTGCAAAAAGGGTGGAAAATGCTGTGGAAAACAGAAGAACTGGAAACTTCTGTGCCATTTTCCATGTATCATGATTTATATACGCATGGCAAGATAGAAGATCCTTATTATAGGGATAATTCTGAGGCGGCAATGGAATTGTCCAGAGAGGATTATATTTATCGCAATGAATTTGAGGTGAATGCGGATATCTGCTCCAGTAAAGAGGTAATGCTGCATTTTGACGGTATTGATACGCTGGCGGATATCTATTTAAACGGTGTACATCTGGGAGAAACTTTTAATATGCACCGCGAGTGGGAATTTCCGGTGAAACATCTGTTAAAAGAAGAAAAGAACTTGTTGGAGATCCGTTTTCATTCACCGATCAAATATATGGAAGAACAGGTAGAAAAACAAGGTTCTATTCCGAGCAATACGGATACGCTGGACGGTTTTAACTACCTGAGAAAAGCAAATTGTATGTCAGGATGGGACTGGGCACCGAAGCTTCCGGATATGGGAATTTTCCGTCCGGTCACATTGATTGGGGTGGATGAGGAACGCATTTTTGGGGTATTGATTCGCCAGAAACATAAGGATGGAAAAGTAGAGCTTGCTTTTACCGTGGATACTTTAAAAACACGGGCGGGTGAGGCTGCAGAATATCGAGTGGAGATTACTGCGCCGGACGGCAGTGTGCAAAAAGTTATAGACTCCCCGGAAAAAATCATGATTGAAAATCCGATGCTCTGGTGGCCGCGTGGGTATGGTGAGCAGCATTTATATACGGTGCGCGTGACAGCGCTGACAAACGGAAACGAGCAGGATGTATGGGAAAAGCGTATCGGTCTTCGTACCATGGGGATGAAGATGGAGAAAGACCAGTGGGGAGAAAGCTTTGCACATGAGGTTAATGGCGTGGCGATTTTTGCAATGGGCGCTGATTATATTCCGGAAGACTGTCTGATGCCGCGTTTTTCAAAGGAAAGAACAAAAAAATTACTTGAACAATGCGCTGAAGCGAATTATAATACAATCCGCGTATGGGGCGGTGCCGGATATCCGGAGGATTGGTTTTTTGATTTGTGTGACGAATACGGTTTCCTGATCTGGGAGGATTTGATGTTTGCTTGCTCCACATACCGGTTGACTGAGGAGTTTGAAGAAAATATATCGTATGAGATTGCGGAAAATATCCGTCGTATCCGTCATCATGCCTGCCTTGGTCTGTGGTGTGGAAACAATGAGATGGAAGGTATGATTGTGGACGGTTATACAAATGATCCGCATCTTTTGGGCGATTATACAAGAATGTACAGCTATGTGATTCCGAAGATTGTCAAGAGAGAAGATCCGGATGCCTTTTACTGGCCGTCAAGCCCATCCTCAGGAGGAGATTTTGATGATCCGCATTCGGAATCCAGAGGCGATGCACATTACTGGAAGGTATGGCACGGTTATCAGCCGTTCCCGGATTACCGCAAGCATAATTTCCGTTATGCATCCGAATTCGGTTTTGAGTCGCTTCCGGCGATGAAGACTATCGAATCTTTTACAGTGCCGGAGGATCGAAATGTATTTTCTTATGTGATGGATCGTCATCAGCGCAGCGAAAATGGTTATGCGAAAATGATGGTATATATGGCACAGTATTTCCGTTATCCGGAGAGCATGCCGGATCTGGTATATGCTTCTCAGCTGCTGCAGGCACAGGCAATGCGTTACGCAGTAGAGCACTGGAGGCGTAACAGAGGTGAGTGTATGGGTGCGGTAGTTTGGCAATTGAATGACTGCTGGCCGGTATCCTCTTGGTCGTCAATCGATTATTTCGGCAGATGGAAGGCACTGCATTATTTTGAAAAGCGTTTCTTTGCACCAGTGATGATATCCTGCTGTGAGGAAGGATTGCTCTCTCAGAATCCATATCTGAACGGACGTCCGTATAGATTGGAAAAGAGTATCCGCATTCATGTGGCAAATGAAACCAGAGAGGAAAAGAAAGTGACTGTTCGCTGGAGTCTGCGCGACAGCTATTCCAATGTGATCGGTGTGGAACACGAAGAAAGCGTTACTGTTCCGGCTTTGGATGGTATCTGGTTTGAGAAAGTAGAATTTCCGGAAGCGGATATGTTGGAGCATCATGTGTTTTATGAGTGTCTGATGAACGGTGAAGTGATTTCATATGGAAGTGTACTTTTTTCCATGCCGAAATTTTACTCTTACAAAGATCCACAGCTTACTGTGCGCAGAGAGGGCGATGAGCTGATCGTAACTGCGAAAACATATGCGGCATCGGTAGAGCTTCTTAATGAGAACGAGGATTGGGTACTTTCTGATAATTATTTTGATATGGAAGCGGGAGAACGCCGTGTGAAAATCTTATCGGGAGATGCGAAAGAGGTTTGTGTGCGCAGCGTATACAATATCGGTTTGGTTGAAAAATAAATAACGAATAGGATAGAAATGCTAACATTTTTAATGGTGTAGTCTTTTAGAAAGACTACACCATTTTTAAACAAAAAGAAATTAAGACGGGAACCATTAAAGAACAGATGATGCCATTAAAGACAGACATAACAACTGTTTCCTCATTTGTATATTTTAAGATAATCGGCAAGGTAGTATCTTCACTGGTAGCACCTGCCGGAGCAATACAGGTAAAATAATTAAAATGGACGGCAAGAAATGGAATAATAATGAAAGAAACCATTTCTCGCATAAGATTACTCAAAAAAGCAATACTGCCCAGCTGTGCATTCACTAAACTGCTGATGGTGACACCTGCGAGACTATACCAGCCAAGACCGCTGGTTATAGCAGTACCGTAACCAATGGGAATTTTCAGAATGAGTGAACAAACGATTCCCCCGAGGAATGAACCGACAATAGTTCCTATGGGAATAATAAATATCTTTACATGGTATTCCTTGATTTTTGAAAAAATATCTTTTTGCATTCCGATACTAATTCCGATGAAAAACATTAAAATATACAAAATGAGATTTGTATTTTGGTTCATTATATCTATAAGAACAAATTCGGCACCGGACAGACCATAAAATAATCCGAAAGCTAATGCACAAATCATACATAAAACGATCATTGATTTTCCTCTTTCTCCTGCTTTGTAATTTTTTTTGTCATCATTTTCTTTGTTAAAAGAAAGACTATAAAAATCGAGAATATAGTTGGTACTAAAAAAAACAGTAAACTAGATAATCCCAATGAAGATAAGTTATTCAGAAAATTTTCATTTCTGCCTAATGTTACGCCCATACTGAAAATTAAAAGAACGGTGCAGGTAACAGAGATGGTTTCGCTTATTTTTTTTATGCGAGCTTTTGAAAAAAAACGGCCTGCGAGAACACCCAGGCACATGATAATTATGACATCCATAAGAAGTACTCCCTTTATATTTATAAAATTTTGTTTATAACTATATCACAGATGAGAAAGAAAGGGAAGTAGTGTAAAAAAGAAACTCTCATCTTCACGAAGTTGCTTCGTTGTGAAAATGAAAGTTTCTTTGACTGGCTTTTAATGGATGGTAAGATTAGTTTGCTTCCTCCGTTTGTGGGATCTCTCGGGTGCCTGCTTCATAATTTATAACATGATCTACAAATTTCACTGCGTTGTCCATATTTTTTGAACTAGCCACAATACAGAGAATGACATCATCTCCGACACCTTCATAATCGGCATACAGCGCATTTCCGGCAATATCTATACCATGCGGTGCAGCAGGCATGGTGGCAGTCACATTTCCTTCCAGATCAGTTTCTACTTCACTGGATTCTAAAATCCGGTCACTAACCTTTTCATAGAGTTCTTTTGGAAGTACAGCTGAAAGGTCTTCAAAATAGCCGAATTTGGAATATTGTTCAAATGTTTCTTTCGGACAGATTACAACGTCCAGAGATTGTGCGGCCGTCAATGTTGTAAATTTCATCTGAGCGGCATAGTCGTCAAGATTATAGTACGCAATATCCATTAGCTGATCATCATCCGTCAATTCGTAGTATGTACGCATATCTGCATTGAGTGCGTCGATTTGTGCCAGATATGCTTCATTCAAAAAGGCAACGGACAAGATGGTTTCCTGATGCTTGAAAAAAATCGTATAGATCATATAGGAGGCAAAGAGAATAATTAATATGATCGCAATCAGCGGTTTCATGTAGTAGTCTTTAAAATACCCGGCTTTTCCTTTGGCTGTTAAATGTGATGTGTCTTTTTTTTTGAAAGATTCATCTCGTTTTTGATACAAGATGGAATCATCATCCAGAGTTGTTTTTTTGTTTTCGATGTTCATTGGTAAATCCTTTCCGAAAATTTGCTGTTTATAGTTTATCACGGAATGAAAAAAAAGTGTATAAAAACTTTGTGAAGTATGTTATACTGGAAACAACAGTAGGGGATAAAATCCTGAAAAGAATAAAAAACGGAGAGTATAGTATGAAACGTGTATTGTTAAAATTAAGCGGCGAAGCACTGGCCGGTGAAAAACATACTGGTTTTGATGAACCGACGGTGGTCGGCGTTGCAAAACAGGTGGCGCAGCTCGTACGGGATGGTATTGAAGTCGGCATTGTGATTGGCGGCGGCAATTTCTGGAGGGGGCGTTCCAGTGAAAATATCGACCGTACCAAGGCAGACCAGATCGGTATGCTGGCTACAGTGATGAACTGTATTTATGTGTCTGAAATTTTTCGTTCACAAGGGATGAAGACACAGATTTTTACGCCGTTTTCCTGTGGGGCATTTACAGAACTGTTTTCTAAAGATAAGGCAAATGAAGGCTTTGCGAACGGGGTCGTCAGCTTTTTTGCAGGCGGCACAGGACATCCGTATTTTTCAACCGATACCACTACAGTGTTGCGTGCGGTTGAGATTGAGGCGGATGTGATCCTGCTGGCAAAATCGATTGATGGCGTTTATGATAAAGATCCGAAGATTTGTCCGGATGCCAGAAAATATGATGAGATCACGATTCAGGAAGTTATTGACAAACGTCTTGGCGTGGTGGATCTGGCGGCTTCGATTCTCTGCATGGAGAATAAGATGCCAATGCTGGTATTTGGTTTAAATGAAGAAAACAGTATTGTAAATACGGTAAACGGTACTTTACATGGTACGAAAGTAACTGTGTAAAAAGCGGCAAAGATTCCGCAAACAAAACAGAACCGCGCAGAAGCGCATGACAGGAGGAATCAATCATGGATGAAAGATTAAAAGCATATGATGTGAAAATGACAAAAACTTATAATAATTTGTTGGCAGAGTTTGGAGCGATCCGTGCTGGACGTGCGAATCCGCATGTACTTGATCGTATTATGGTAGATTATTATGGAACGCCGACTCCGATCCAGCAGGTGGGAAATGTTAACGTACCGGAACCGCGTATGATCCAGATTCAGCCTTGGGAAGCAAGCATGGTAAAAGCAATCGAAAAAGCGATCATGACCTCTGATCTGGGTATTAATCCGAGCAATGACGGTAAAGTGATTCGTTTGGTATTTCCGGAATTGACGGAGGAGCGCAGAAAAGATCTGGTGAAGGATATTAAGAAAAAAGGTGAAGCCGCTAAAGTGGCAGTGCGAAACATTCGTCGTGACGCAAACGACGCATTCAAGAAACTGAAAGGTACAGAGGTTTCTGAGGATACGATTAAGGAACTGGAAGCAGAGATGCAGAAGCTGACAGATAAATATATTAAAGAAATAGATGAAGCAATTGAAGTAAAATCCAAAGAAATTATGACTGTATAATTACAGTACAGTCTTTAGGCATCAACTGATGCAGGTACGATTATAGAAAAGACATACGCCCGGAAATAGAACAGCGTTTTTGAGGGAGAGAACTATACCGAAAAAGCGCAGGATCTGTCCGGGCGTATCACGGTCAGTGAGGAATATTTATGGATAGAAGTGAACTGAAAATACCGCAGCATGTGGCAATCATTTTGGACGGAAATGGCCGTTGGGCTAAGAGCAAAGGGATGCCGCGAAATTATGGTCACTCAAAAGGGGCGAAAAATCTGGAGGTGATCTGTGAGGATGCCTGGAAGATTGGGATCAAGTATCTCACAGTGTATTTATTCTCTACGGAAAATTGGAAACGCTCCAAAGAAGAAGTGGACGGTTTGATGCGTTTGTTTCGCAGTTACACCAAAACGTGTATAAAAACGGCTCAGAAGAATAATATGAAAGTGCGTGTACTTGGTGATATCACGGCGCTTGACCAAGATTTGCAGGAGAGTCTGATGAATCTGGTGGAGACCTCAAAAAATAATACCGGTCTGAATTTTCAGATTGCGATCAATTATGGAAGCCGCGATGAGATTGTACGTGCGGTCAGAAGACTGGCACAGGACTGTGTGCAGAAAAATGTGCAGATACCGCAGATTACAGAAGAGTTATTTGCTTCTTATCTGGATACAGCGGAGGTTCCGGATCCGGATCTGCTGATCCGCACCAGTGGAGAGCTGCGACTTTCGAATTATCTGATGTGGCAGCTCGCATATAGTGAATTTTATTTTACGGATATTCCATGGCCGGCATTTACGAAGGAAGATCTTTGGCAGGCGATTGAAAAATACAACGGGCGTGAACGCAGATATGGCGGTGTTTTGGAGGAATAGCGATGTTTTGGATTAGATTACGAAGTTCTATTATACTTATGGCAATAGCGCTTTTGACGATTATTTCCGGCGGGACGGTGCTTTTTGGTACGCTTTTGGCAGTATCACTGATCGGTCTGGGCGAATTGTATCGCGCTGTCGGAGTACAGACGAAAGAACACAGAGCGCTGGCACTTTCCGGTTATCTGGCAGGTGGTATGTATTATATTCTGTTGTGGCTGAATCTGGATAATTATGGCATGATGTATCTGGTGCTTGCGTTGATTGTGCTATTGGCAGTTTATGTGTTTGCTTTTCCGAAATATAAAAGTGAACAGGTGATGGCGGCATTTTTCGGTATCGTGTATGTTTGCGTGATGCTCGGTTGTGTGTATCAGACGCGTAGTATGACAGACGGCGCGTTTTTGGTATGGCTGATTTTTATCAGTTCCTGGGGATGCGATACCTGTGCATATTGCGTTGGCATGCTGATTGGTAAACACAAAATGTCTCCGATTTTAAGTCCGAAAAAATCGATAGAAGGTGCCGTTGGCGGGGTTATCGGAGCAGCTCTGATCGGCGCTGTCTACGCAGCTGTTGTCGGGAAATATCTGCAGAATGGAGATCAGATTTTGAATTTTGCGTTGATCTGTGCGGCCGGAGCACTGATCTCCATGGTTGGAGATCTTGCGGCATCGGCGATTAAACGCAACCATGAGATTAAAGATTATGGCACTTTGATTCCGGGACATGGCGGAATCCTGGATCGTTTTGACAGTGTGATTTTTACGGCACCGGTGATTTATTATCTGGCGGTGATCCTGATTGGATAGAATGACCTGTACGAGGAGGAAATGGGATGAAAACAATAGCGGTACTTGGTTCGACCGGCTCTATCGGAACACAGACGTTGGAAGTGGTGCGGGCGAATAAAGATTTGAAAATATCGGCTCTGGCGGCAGGACATAATATTAAAATGTTGGAAGCGCAGATCAGAGAGTTTTCTCCGCGTGTGGCAGCAGTGTGGGAGGAAGAAGCGGCGAAAGAACTGCGCATTGCGGTAGCTGATCTGGATGTAAAAGTTGTTTCTGGTATGGACGGTTTGATTGAAATCTGTACGTTGGCCGAAGTAGAAACTGTTGTGACGGCGATTGTCGGCATGATTGGCATCCGTCCGACAATCGCGGCGATTGAAGCCGGAAAGGATATTGCGCTTGCGAATAAAGAAACGCTTGTCACGGCAGGTCATATTATTATGCCGCTTGCGAAAAAATGCGGTGTACGGATTCTTCCGGTGGACAGTGAGCACAGCGCGATTTTTCAGTCTTTAAATGGCGAAAATCCGGAGCGCATTGCGAAGCTTTTGATTACAGCCTCCGGAGGTCCCTTCCGCGGACGCACAGCGGATCAGCTTAAAAATGTGAAGGTAGAGGATGCCTTAAAGCATCCGAATTGGAGCATGGGGCAAAAGATTACGATTGATTCTGCCACTTTGGTTAATAAAGGTCTGGAAGTGATGGAGGCAAAATGGCTGTTCGGTGTGGACTTGGATCGTATTCAAGTGGTTGTGCAGCCTCAGAGTGTGATCCATTCCATGATCGAATTTGTGGACGGGGCGATTATTGCGGAACTTGGAACACCGGATATGAAGCTGCCGATCCAGTATGCACTTTATTATCCGGATCGCAGATTTTTGGGCGGAGAGAGACTGGATTTCGCAAAACTCGGACAAATTACGTTTGAGGAACCGGATACGGAGGTATTTTTAGGGCTTCCTTTGGCATACCGTGCATCCGAGCAGGGAGGTTCTCTGCCGACGGTCTTTAATGCAGCGAACGAAAAGGCGGTCAGTAAATTTCTGCATCGTGAAATCGGGTTTACGGATATTTATGAAATCATTACCGAGTGCATGGACAGACATCAGATTATCCGGAATCCGCAGGTAGATGAGATTCTGGAAACGGAGCGGGCAACATACGAATTTATTGAGAGCAGGTGGTAATTTGGGTATTATTCTGGCATTGGTGATTTTCAGTCTGATCATTTTGTTTCATGAACTGGGACACTTTCTTCTGGCGAAAAAAAACGGTGTTACCGTAGTGGAATTTTCGCTTGGTATGGGACCAAGGATTTTCAGCAGAGACTGGCATGGTACAAAGTATTCCTGGAAACTTCTGCCGTTTGGCGGTTCTTGCATGATGCTGGGAGAGGATGAAGAGGCGGGCGCAGAGGGGTCTTTTGGCAGCAAATCGGTATGGGCTCGTATTTCTGTGATTGCGGCAGGTCCGGTGTTTAATTTTATTCTGGCGTATGTACTGTCGATGGTGATTGTCGGAGCGTATGGTTTTGATCCGGCAGTGGTAAGTGAAGTGTCTCCTGGCTTTCCGGCGCAGGAGGCGGGTATCCATGAGGGTGATGTGATTAAAAAGTTGAATGGCAAACGAATTCATTTGGCAAGAGAAGTGTCTAATTATATCACATTTCATCAGGGAGAGGATATCACTGTCACATATGAGCAGGCTGGTCAGACAAAGACAGCAGTGATTACGCCGAAGGAAAATGAGGACGGCCGTTATGTAATGGGGATTGCAGTCAGCGGCGATTATCAGAAAGGAAATCTTTTTGAGGTGATCCGTTACGGCGCTTATGAAGTGCGTTACTGGGTAGATTTGACGATAGAGAGTGTAAAAATGCTTGTCAGCGGTCAGGCAGGAATTAAGGATATGGCAGGTCCGGTCGGTGTGGTTGACATGATTGGAGAAACCTATACGGCAAGTGCAAAAGTCAGCAGTTATGCAGTCTTTATTAATCTGTTGAATATCGCGATCTTTCTTTCGATCTCTCTTGGGGTAATGAATCTTCTGCCAATCCCGGCACTGGATGGCGGCAGACTGGTGTTCTTGGCTATTGAGGCTGTTCGCGGAAAGCGTATTAATCCGGACAAAGAGGCTATGGTACATTTTGTCGGACTGCTAGCGCTGATGGTATTGATGGTTGTAGTAATGTATAATGATGTGATGCGGTTATTTTAAACGTATGTTTTGAGAAAATCCTGCAGGTGAAATGCTTCGCCTGTGGATTTTTTATTTTGTGCTGCTGAAAAAATATCATAATTGACAGAAATGTGAAAAATCACTTGGAAAATATGTGAAAAACAGCTATAATAAAATCATATATCAGATTTTTTCAGATATTCGGGGGAGCAGAAATAACGAAAATTGGCTGTGCAGAAAGGAGGCCGGGGAATGCATAAGACAGGACCGGGTAAAAAATCCGGACTTGAAATGATAATAAGGGTGTGGATTATCTACAGTGTTATTTGCGCATTGCCGGCGCAAAGCTGTTTCGCCGCTGAGAACGGGCGCGTAGAAATCGTTGTGGACGGTCAGCGAGTTGTTTTGGATATGGAAACTGTTGAGGAGAATGCTGTGGCTTCCGATGAGAGAGAGAGACAGAATGCGGAGAGTGTTTCCGAAGACATTTCCATGCAGGAGGAGATGAAAGCGGATGATACGCTGATGACACTTCTGGAAGAAGTGAAGGCGGCACTTCCGACAGAGAATGGTGAGTGGTCTGTTTATATTTGTGATCTGATCGGCGACTATGAGGGATGTATCAAAGAACAGAGTATGCAGGCGGCCAGTCTGATCAAGCTGTACATTATGGGAGCAGTTTATGAGCGATACGATGAACTAACAGAGATTTACGGCAAGGAAAATGTGGATGCAAACTTGAAATCGATGATTACTGTCAGCGATAACGAGGCTGCAAATACACTGACCGGTTATCTGGGCAACGGAGATTTTGAAAAAGGAATGTGTGAAGTCAGTGAGTATTGCTTGAAGAAGGGATTTACCTGTACTAGTATGGGACGCCTGCTTTTACAGAACGGAACTGCTGGAGAAAATTATACTTCGGTGCGCGACTGCGGCAGATTTTTGAAGGCTGTTTATGGGAAGGACACAGAGACGTTTCCTCATGCAGAAGAAATGTTTGAACTGCTTTCGGAGCAGACCAGACGGAACAAGATCCCGGCGCAGCTTCCGGATGGCGTTTTGGTGGCAAATAAGACTGGTGAACTTGCAGATGTAGAAAATGATGCTGGGATCATTTATGATACCGCACACGATCTGGTACTTGTTTTTATGTCACAGGGATTGACGGATGCAGCAGCGGCCCAGCAGACAATTGCAAAAATCAGCAGACAGATTTATGATTTTTATGTATCAAATTAAAAAATAACAGAATAAAAGTCATAGGGTGATCTCAACAGAAGCGGAAAGGAGGAATTTTTATGAAAGAAAATAAAATGATGCGGACAATCAATTTTGCGGTGGCATTTATGGCGGCGTTACTGCTCACATTTCTTTTTTCGCTGCAGACGGATGCAGCCGGTAAAACCTATACCGTCAAAGTAGACAGTGGTTATCTGGCGCTGCGTACCGCGAAAGCATTTGAACGCGAGAACGAGATTGGAGAGCTGTATACCGGTGATACGGTAGAAGTGACAGACACAAGTGACGCTACTTACTGGTGGGTGTACTCACCCAAGCATAATAAAAATGGTTATGTCAATAAAAATTATTTGGTCGATTCCAGTGCTTCTTACGGGGATACCTGGACGGTCAAGGTGGACAGTGGTTATTTGGCGCTGCGTACCGCAAAAGCATTTGAACGTGCAAATGAAATTGGAGAGCTGTATACGGGCGATACGGTACAGGTAAGAGATACCAGTGATTCTACTTACTGGTGGGTATACTCTTCTAAATACAACAAAGAAGGATATGTGAATAAAAATTATCTGGTGAGTGCAGGCGCTACGTATTCAGTCAAAGTAGACAGCGGTTACCTTGCACTGCGCACTGCAAAAGCATTTGATCGTGCGAACGAAATCGGAGAGCTATATACAGGCGATACCGTACAGGTAAAAGATACCAGTGATTCCACCTACTGGTGGGTATATTCTTCTAAGTACAACAGAGAAGGATATGTGAACAAAAATTATCTGGTAGGTGCGAGCAGCAGCTCAAGTTCTTATCCGAAGTGGAAGGTTCGTGTATCGGAAGGTTATCTGGCACTTAGAACCGCGAAAGCATTTGATCGTGCGAATGAAATCGGAGAACTGTATACCGGAGATGAAGTACAGGTGATTGATTCCGGTGATTCCACTTATTGGTATGTATATTCACCAAAATATAATAAAAACGGTTATGTGAATAAGAATTATCTGTACTAGATGGAGCGGTATTAGTGTGGACCGTGTCTCGGAAGAGACACGGTTTTTGATTTATGGGGCGGATAGACCCAGTTGAGTACGTTGGAGTTTCTCAACAGAGAAACGGAAACGTGCGAAATATAATCCACCCGCTATGCGGGCAATGTCGTCAACTTAAGAGTATTTGCTTCAAAAAA
>JBMNRF010000034.1:0-31251 GCA_050944495.1 Marvinbryantia sp. | reverse complement strand
TATCCGTCTGAATTTTTCGTATAATCTTTTTGTAATAATTTAGTTAGTCGCATAACTTAATTTTACACCAACTGCCGGATTCTTTCGAGGTCTGGCAGTTATTTTTTTGCACTAGAAAAGGAGCTACGCACTAATTACTTAGTGCGACAGCCCCTCTGCATATAGTCTGATTATAATTAGAAATCTACTTCTGTTCCATAATAAATGCAGGTGAAGAGTTTTTCCATTGTTTGCGGATCGATACTTCTTGGATTAGAACCGGTACAAGCATCGCCAACAGCATTTTTGGAAATTTCAGAGATTTTTTCTTTGAATTCATCTTCTTTGATGCCGAAATCTTTCAGTGTTGCCGGAATACCGAGGATAACATTGAACTCGTTAATTTTTGCGCACAGGCTGTTGATGAGTGCCTGTTCGGAAGCACCGACAAGTCCTGTTTTTCTTGCAATTTCAGCGTAGCGTTTTGCAGCAACCGGATCTTTTGCGTTGTATTTGATAACATACGGAAGATACATTGCGTTTGCAAGACCATGTGTAATATGTCCGGTAGAGAATGCTGCTCCGGTTTTGTGCGCCATGGAATGAACGATGCCAAGTAACGCGTTAGAAAAAGCCATTCCGGCAAGGCACTGAGCATCGTGCATCTGAGCTCTGGCAGTCATGTTTCCATGGAAAGATGCAGGTAAGTAATCAAATACCATTTCAATTGCCTGAATTGCCAACGGATCTGTATATACACAATTCATAGTAGAAACATATGCCTCTATCGCATGTGTCAGAGCGTCCATTCCGGTGTAGGCAACCTGATGTGCCGGAAGCGCTTCTACCAGTTCGGAATCTACAATTGCCACATCCGGTGTAATATTAAAGTCAGCGAGCGGATATTTGATACCTTTTTTGTAATCTGTGATTACAGAAAAAGCAGTTACTTCTGTTGCAGTTCCGGAGGTAGACGGAATAGCTGCAAACTTTGCTTTTTGTCTTAATTCCGGGAAATTGAATGGAATACACAGATCTTCAAATGTCACATCCGGGTATTCATAAAAAGCCCACATCGCTTTTGCGGCATCGATTGGTGATCCACCGCCCATAGCAACAATCCAATCCGGCTCAAATGCGCGCATTGCTTCTGCGCCTTTCATAACAGTTTCTACAGATGGATCTGGTTCTACCCCTTCAAACAGCTGCACTTCCATGCCGGCTTCTTTTAAATAGTTAACTGCTTTATCGAGAAATCCCTGACGTTTCATAGAACCGCCGCCTACAACTAAAATAGCTTTTTTGCCTTTTAAATTTTTTAATTCCTCCAAGCAGCCTTTTCCATGATAAATATCTCTTGGTAATGTAAATCTAGCCATCGAATCTTCCTCCTTGCGAAAATTGTTAATCTTTTAACAAGAACATTGTAACACTGTTAAATATTTAACGCAATCATTTTTTGGTGAAAAATTGTACTTTTTTTTGTACAATATTTCATGGGGAAAACAGGGATAGGGTATTTTAGAAACGATTGTGATCATCTATGGTCTTGAGCCGGGGGAGAGACTTAAAAATATAGTTTCTCAATATATGATATACATTTGGAATTGTAGGAGGCTTTGTAGATCATGGGAGAAAGAAAAGTGGTATGTTTGTATATATTATACAAAAAAATAATAAAATTTTTATAAAAAAACACAAATTGACGGGGCGATATTTATAGTATATACTGTTGTCAGTGACTTAAATAACAAATAAACGATATAGTGTGTTACTGATGAGCAGGCATAAACTATTCGGCTTTTTATTTCTCATTATGTTAGGAGATGATGTGCCAGAATATGTTTATGTTTTTTTTATTTATAAGATGTTTTGATTAAAATACATCTTTATAAGGAAATTTTCATTATGTACCAGGTGATACAGGTTTTAAATAATAACGCGTTTTTGGCACGAAATGGCGAGACGGAGATGATTTTACTTGGAAAGGGAATCGGATTCGGTAAAAAAACCGGAGAGAGTTTTCAAGAAATCAGGGGGGCCCGTGAATACACTCTGACCGCGAAAGAAGCTTCACGGTCAGGGGTGAACGCCATTGAGGGAATCGATCCCATCTTCTTAGAAGCAGCAGCGCAGATTATTGATGAAGCGGAGGCTGTTTTTGGATTTATTAATCATGATGTTCTTTTGCCGCTGGCAGATCATATTGCGTTTGCCGCCAGACGCGCGAAAGAAAAAATAGACATTCCAAACCCGTTTATTGCAGATATCAAAGCGCTGTTCGGAAGAGAGTATGCCGTTGTTTTTAAATGTAGAGATACCATTGAAAAGATGACAGGGTATCATATTACAGATGCTGAAGTCGGGTTTATTGCCCTGCATGTTCATTCCGGTCTGGCAGATGAACATGTGACAGAGATTTTGAGAGTGACGAGAACGATTGACGAGTGCTTTTTGATCATCGAGGAGCTTCTGGGACAGACGATCAGCCGAGAATCTCTGGACGGGATTCGTCTGATGAGTCATTTATATTATATGATTGCACGCGTCAAGACATCGGAAGACATCCATATTGATCTGAATGATTTTATTAGAATGGGTTATCCAAAAGCGGGCAGAGTGGCAGAAAAAATCTGTACCTACATATCCAGGGAACTGGGCACGGTAGTTGACAGAAAAGAACTGGGATATCTTGCAGTGCTTATTCAGACGATTGCGCATTTATAACAGAGAGAAGATGCTTTAATTATAGAAAGAAAATAAAAATATAAAAGGAGAGAGTAAAATGAAAACATTTGAGTACACGATCAAAGATGAATTGGGAATCCATGCAAGACCGGCGGGAATGTTGGCAAAAGAGGCAAAGAAGTTTGGCAGCCAGATTACAATTTCTAAAAAAGGAGAAGAAAAATCAGTAGATGTGACGCGCCTGATGGCACTTATGGGACTGGCAGTGAAATGTGGACAGACCGTAGAAGTTGCCGTAGAAGGTGAAGATGAGGCTGCGGCATTTGAAGCAATGCAGGAATTTTTTAAAGCAAATTTATAAAGGCGGCGGGAAACAGATATGAAATGTTTGAAAGGAAAGTCAGTATATAAAGGGATTGCTCTTGGAAAGATTGCCGTGCTGCATAAAGCGGAAAATGTTGTAAAACGTATACGTATTGAAGACACGAAAGCAGAGCTGCAAAGAGTGGAGGCTGCAAAAGCAAAATCCAGTGAACAGCTGGGAAAGCTGTATGAGAAAGCACTGAAGGAAGTGGGAGAAGCGAGCGCGGCTATTTTCGAGGTACACCAGATGATGCTGGAGGATCCTGATTTTAATGAAGCAGTTGAGAATATCATTTGCAGCCAGGAGGTAAACGCGGAGTATGCGGTTGCCTCTGCGGGAGACAGTTTTTCAGAAATGTTTGCAAGCATGGACGACGATTACATGAAAGCCCGTGCGGCAGATATTAAAGATATTTCGGAACGGCTTGTACGGAATCTGGAAGGAAATGATGGAAACAGCCTAGACTTCGAAAACCCGGTGATCGTTGTTGCGGATGATCTGACACCCAGTGAAACAGTGCAGATGGATAAGGAAAAGATCCTGGCATTTGTTACGGTTCATGGTTCTACCAATTCACACACGGCGATTCTTGCGCGTATGATGAATATTCCGGCACTGATCGGTGTGGAGATGAACTTAGATGAGCTGAAATCCGGTATGGAGGCTGCGGTTGACGGATTTACCGGCATATTTACTGTAGAGCCGGAGGATGATGTTAGAAATGAAGTACAGAACAAGATAGAAGAAGAAAAAGAAAAGCGAACCCTTCTTCTTGAGTTAAAAGGAAAAGACAACGTAACTCAGAGCGGAAAAAAAATAGAACTTTATGCCAATATCGGAAGCGCATCTGACGTAGGCTATGTATTGGAAAACGATGCAGGGGGAATAGGTTTGTTCCGAAGCGAGTTTTTATATATTGGACGCAGTGAGCTTCCAAGCGAGGAAGAACAGTTTCAGGCATACAAACAGGTTGCGCAGAATATGGCAGGTAAAAAGGTGATCATCCGCACATTGGATATTGGCGCGGACAAGCAGGCAGATTATCTGCAGCTGGGAAAAGAGGAAAATCCGGCGCTTGGTTATCGTGCTATTCGTATTTGCCTTACCCAGACTGATATTTTCAAGACGCAGCTTCGCGCGATCTTCCGGGCTTCCACTTACGGACAGATTGCGATCATGTATCCAATGATCACATCGGTGGAGGAAGTAAAAAAGATTCAAGCAATTGTGCAGGAAGTGAAAAAAGAACTGTATGAATGCGATATTCCTTATAAAGATGTAGAAGAAGGCATCATGATTGAGACGCCTGCGGCGGTGATGATCAGTGATGAACTGGCAAAACTGGTAGACTTCTTCAGCATCGGAACCAACGATCTTACACAGTACACACTTGCGATTGACCGTCAGAATGAAAAACTGGACGCTTTCTATCATCCGCATCATAAAGCAGTATTGCGGATGATTCAGATGGTGGTGGAAAATGCTCATAAAGCAGGGAAATGGGTAGGTATCTGCGGAGAACTTGGTGCGGATCCGGAGCTGACGGAGACGTTTGTGAATATGGGAATTGATGAGTTGTCTGTTGCGCCTTCCATGATTTTGAAATTGAGAAAAATAATAAGAGAAATGAAATAAAAGGAGAACAAGATGTTAGGTTCATTAAAAGATAAACTGGGGTTTGGAAAGAAAAAGGGTGAAGTATTGGGTGCTCCTATTGAGGGGGAGGCGATTGCACTTTCTGAGGTGAACGATCCTACCTTTGGCGAAGAGATCCTTGGAAAAGGCGTGGCAATTATTCCTTCTGTTGGAAAGGTTGTTGCTCCGGTTGACGGTACAATTGAAATGGTATTTGATACAAAGCACGCGATTTCCATGCGTTCTGAGAGCGGGATCGAGATTCTGATTCATGTGGGACTGGATACAGTTACCTTAAAGGGGGAACCGTTTGAAGCACATGTGGCAGCGGGAGATAAGGTGAAAGCGGGAGATCTGCTTTTGGACTTTGATATTGAAGCAATCAAAGCGGCAGGCCTGGAAACTGTTGCGCCGATGGTCATCTGTAATACAGCGGATTACAGTGACATTCAGGCGATGGCAGGAAAGACCGTGAAACTTTTGGATGAAGTCCTGACAGTCACGAAATAATGATAGATATATGAGCCTGAAAAACGGGCTTTTATATAAGGAAAGATATTCATAAAAAAGGAAAAGGAGGAAAAGTTATGAAATATCTCCAAAAATTAGGTAAAGCACTGATGCTTCCAGTGGCGTGCTTACCGATCTGTGGTATCCTTATGGGTATCGGATACTTTTTGTGTCCGGCAACAATGCAGGGTGGAGCTATCGAGGGTGTAAAAGAAATCATTGGTATGTTCCTTGTAAAAGCAGGCGGTGCCTTAATTGACAACATGGCAATCCTGTTTGCAATCGGTGTGGGTGTCGGTATGTCAGATGATAATGATGGTACCGGCGGACTTGCAGCTATGGTTTCCTGGTTAATGATGACAACACTTCTTTCTGAAGGTGTTGTAACGGTAATCAGACCGTCTGTTCTGGAAAATGAAAACTATCTGCTTGCATTCCAGAAAATCGCAAACCCGTTCATCGGTATTATTGCAGGTATTATCGGTTCCAGCTGCTACAACAAATTTAAAGGTACAAAATTACCGTCCTGGCTGGCTTTCTTCAGCGGCAAGAGAAGTGTTGCAATCGTTGCGGGCGTTGTGTCCATTATTGCTTCCGCAATATTGCTGTTTGTATGGCCGATCATCTTTAGTGCACTGGTTGCAGTTGGACAGTCTATCGTGAAATTGGATGCAGTAGGTGCAGGTATCTATGCATTCCTGAACCGTCTGTTAATTCCGACGGGTCTGCATCACGCACTGAACAACGTATTCTGGTTTGATACTATCGGTCTTGGTGACTTACAGAAGTTCTGGGCTGGTATGACATCTGCAGATGTTAACTGGAGCCTTGGCATGTATATGTCCGGTTTCTTCCCGTGTATGATGTTTGGTATTCCGGGTGCTGCTCTGGCTATGGTTCACACAGCAAAACCGGCAAAGAAGAAAGTTGCAATCGGTCTGGTTGCTTCCGCAGCATTCTGTGCATTCCTTTGCGGTGTTACAGAGCCGTTTGAATTTGGTTTTATGTTCCTGGCTCCGGGTCTGTATGTAGTTTATGCTCTGTTATATGGTATTTTTGTAACAGTTACTACATTGCTGGGATTCCGTGCAGGCTTCTCTTTCTCTGCAGGTGCCACAGACTTACTGTTCTCTGCTTCGCTGCCGGCAGCTCAGAAAACATGGCTGATCATCCCTCTGGGTATTGCAGCGTTCCTTATTTTCTACGTGGTATTCCGTTTCGCTATCACGAAGTTTGATCTGAAGACTCCGGGAAGAGAAGACGACGATGCAGATGAAACAAAGGTAGTTCTGGCAAACAACGATTTCACAGAAGTTGCAAGAATTGTCCTGGAAGGTTTGGGAGGAAAAGGAAACATTACTTCTATTGACAACTGTATCACAAGACTTCGTCTGGAAATTAAAGATTACACACAGGTTGATGAAAAGAAAATTAAATCTGCAGGTGTAGCAGGTGTAATTCGTCCGGGTAAAACAAGCGTACAGGTTATCATTGGAACACAGGTACAGCATGTTGCAGATGAATTTAAGAAATTGTGTAAATAAAACTACATAAATAACTGAAGCATAAGGAAATGCAGAAATGCATTTCCTTATGTTTTCTACTTTTTTAAAATGTTTGTAGGAGGAAAATTATGGGATATATATTAGAATGCTGTGTAGACTCTGCAGAATCGGCAATTGCCGCAAAAAAAGGCGGCGCAGACCGGCTTGAATTGTGCAGCGCGCTTGTGATCGGCGGATTATCTCCCTCACCGGCGCTCTATCAGAAAATAAGAGAACAGATAGATATTCCAATCCGTGTTCTGCTCAGACCGCGGTTCGGTGATTTTTGCTATACGGACTTTGAACATGAAATTTTAAAAGAAGAGGTAAAAACCTTCCGAAAGCTTGGGGCGGACGGCATTGTCATCGGAACCCTGAAGCCGGATGGTACTCTGAATATGGAGCAGATGAAAGAACTGATGGAAGAGGCGAAAGGAATGGGCGTTACACTGCACCGGGCGTTTGATATGTGCAAAGATCCTTTCAAAGCCCTTGAGGATGCGAAAAAACTTGGAATAGATACCATTCTTACTTCCGGGCAGAAAAACCATTGCGCAGATGGAACAGCGCTGCTGAAAGAACTGGTTGACCGGACACAGGGAAAACCGGAGATCATGATCGGGGGAGGCGTGGATGCATCCATTATTCCGATACTTCATGGGGAAACAAATGCGTCTGCATATCATATGTCGGGAAAAATAGTATTGGAAAGCCGCATGCTTTACAGAAAAGAGGACGTCAGCATGGGTATTGCGGATATGAGCGAATATGAAATCTGGCGCACCAGTGAAACACGCATCAGGGAGGCAAAAAAGGTGCTCGAAAAATTGTAATTGTTTTCAATATTTTAGTGGTTTACAATCCATATCAATAGTGTTAAAATCAAAAAATACCGGAAAAGGTAAAAATTTAAAAAAGTGAGGTGAAACAGATGGACGGTTGTGAGAATAGCGGACGAAGTAAGCACAGGTTACGGGAAAACAGAAGCAGAAGGATGACGTGGTGTCTGCACGCACAGCGTCTGTCTGTATAGTAATATCTGTCTGAAAGAATCACACATCTATGGGCATAGTCTGCCTGTTCTCCTGTAATCTTTAAACAACCAGAAAAGAAAGCTTGATATTTTACTGTAGCAAATGAAAAGATGCTGCTGTATATTTGTGTGCAAAGAAAAGGAGGAATATGCGATGAACAGAATGATTCGGAACAGACAGATTTTTTTTAACAGAAAACAGAAACAGACAGAGAAGCCGGATTACAAGACAGAGATTCTGGATTTGATCCGCAGCAGAAAATCTCCGGGTGTGCTGGCTGAGGAGCTGAAGAGTTATCATGAAAATGATCTCGCGGCAGTACTTCCGGTGATGGAAAAAAGAGAACGAGAAAATTTATACCGGATCATGGAGTCGGAAGATCTGGCTGCTGTTCTGGAGTATGCGAAAGATGCGGAAACATATCTCGACGAGATGGACATTCGCAAAGCAGCGCAGCTTTTGCAGGAGATGGAACCGGATACCGCAGTGGATGTACTGCGAATGGTGGAGCAGAAAAAACAGAAGGTGCTGCTGGATCTGATGGAAGAGGAATCCAGGCAGCGTCTGCGTCTGCTTGCATCCTACGAAGAAGATCGGATCGCCAGTCGGATGACGACAAATTTTGTGGCAGTATCCAATACCTGTTCTATCAAAGAAGCGATGCATACGGTGATCGAGCAGGCAGCGGAGCATGATAATATTTCTGTTATTTATGTGACAGACGGACGGGGAAGCTATTATGGGGCAGTCAGTCTGAAGGATCTGATTATTGCCCGTAAAGAGCAGAACATGGAAGAAATCGCGATTACAGCGTATCCTTATGTTTATGCGGATGAAGAAATAGATGCCTGTCTGGAAATGCTGAAGACGTATTCAGAGGACTCTATACCGGTATTGTCAGATACCAATCAAATTCTCGGTGTAATTACTGCACAGGATATGATTGAAGTAGTAGATGACGAGCTTGGTGAGGATTATGCAAGACTCGGCGGCTTAACGGCAGAGGAAGACTTAAAGGAACCGGTCGTGCAGAGCATGAAAAAACGGTTGCCCTGGCTGGTGTTACTGCTTGGCTTAGGCTTGATTGTTTCCGGAGTAGTCGGAGCGTTTGAAGGTGTGGTGGCTCAATTGCCTCTGATCATCAGCTTTCAGTCTCTGATTCTTGATATGGCCGGAAATACAGGTACGCAGTCGCTTGCAGTGACGATTCGCGTGCTGATGGATGAAAATCTGACGGGAAAACAGAAAGTGCTTTTAATATGGAAAGAGGTGCGAATTGGTTTCGCGAACGGAATAATACTTGGAATGCTGGCATTTGCCGGAGTCGGAATTTACATCTGTATGGCAAAGGGAATGAGCCTGCAGGGAGCATTCGCTGTTTCCTTATGTATTGGAATCGCGCTGCTTTTGGCAATGGCTGTTTCCAGTCTGGTCGGTACGGCGGTGCCGATGCTGTTTAAACAGCTGGGCGTGGATCCGGCGGTGGCATCCGGACCGCTGATTACAACGGTGAATGACCTTGTGGCGGTAGTGACTTATTATGGGCTGACATGGATTTTACTGATCGAGGTGCTGCATCTGGTCTGAGAAAATTTATTTTGTGTGTGCAGTATCTGAGCATTTTAAACAGGAAACTATGCTGTCTCGTAAAAATCTGCAAATAGAATAGAAAAAAATGTGAGAGCATTTGTCAGAAATGGCAGATGCTTTCAGTTTATAATTGCACTTCGCTGATGCAAAGCGCAAAAATCGACAAGAAACTATAAAAAATCCCCAACACAATCATAAAATTTTCAATGAAAACAGGAAAAAATTCTATGTTTTTCCAATGAAATATCGGTTATATTGTCAATACAAATAAACGTACTGAGCATTTGCTCAGATAGAAGGGAGAAACAATAAGTATGAAAAAGAGAATTTTTGCACTGACAATGGCAGCAGTTATGGGATTGTCCGTAACAGCATTTGCTGAGGGTGAGGTTGCTAACAAAGACAAACCGCTTGTTTGGTTCAACCGTCAGCCGTCCAATAGTACAACAGGTGAACTTGATATGGCAGCGCTCAGCTTCAATGACAATACATATTATGTAGGATTTGACGCAAATCAGGGTGCAGAGCTTCAGGGAACTATGGTAAAAGATTATATCGAAGCACATGCAGATACAATTGACCGCAATGGCGATGGTGTGATCGGTTACGTTCTGGCAATTGGTGATATCGGACACAACGATTCTATCGCACGTACCAGAGGCGTTCGTAAGGCGCTTGGCACAGGCGTTGACAAAGACGGTAATATCAACAGCGATCCGGTTGGAACAAATACGGATGGTTCTGCAACAGCAGTTCAGGATGGTTCTCTGGAAGTAGACGGTACAACATTTGTAGTGCGTGAGCTGGCTTCTCAGGAAATGAAGAACTCTGCAGGTGCTACCTGGGATGCAGGTACAGCAGGAAATGCGATCGGTACATGGTCTTCTTCTTTCGGTGATCAGATCGATCTGGTTGTTTCCAACAACGATGGTATGGGAATGTCCATGTTTAACGCATGGTCCAAAGCAAACGGTGTTGCTACATTTGGTTATGATGCAAACAGCGATGCGGTAGAAGCAATTGCAGACGGATACGGCGGAACCATCAGCCAGCATGCAGACGTACAGGCTTATCTGACACTTCGTGTTCTGCGTAATGCACTGGACGGTGTAGATATCGATACAGGTATTGGTACTGCAGACGATGCAGGTAACGTTCTGAGTGAAGACGTATATGTATACAATGAAGAACAGCGTTCCTACTACGCATTGAACGTAGCAGTTACTGCTGAAAACTATCAGGATTTCACAGATTCCACAAAGATTTACGAGCCGGTATCTAATCAGCTGGATGCTGAAGCACATCCGACCAAGAAGGTTTGGCTGAACATTTACAACGCAGCTGATAACTTCCTCGGAGCTACCTACCAGCCGCTTCTTCAGAATTATGACGATGTTCTGAATCTGGAAGTAGAATACATCGGCGGTGACGGACAGACAGAGTCCAACATCACAAACCGTCTTGGAAATCCGGGACAGTATGATGCATTTGCAATTAACATGGTTAAGACAGACAATGCAGCTTCCTATACATCTCTGCTTAGTCAGTAAGACCGAAAGAATAAAGGGATAAGATCATTAGGGAGAAGGAATTCTCCCTAATGCTTTTCTGTGAGAATCAGAACGATTAAACTACGATACAGGAGTAAAGAGAATGGCAGATAAGAAAGAAGAAAATGTCTTATCAATACGCGGCATGAGTAAATCCTTTGGCCGAAACCGGGTTCTGGATCATATTAATCTGGAAGTAAAACGCGGTACGGTTATGGGTCTGATGGGGGAGAATGGAGCCGGAAAATCGACAATGATGAAATGTCTTTTCGGTACGTATCAAAAAGATGAGGGAACAATCTTCTTGGATGGAAAAGAAGTAAGCTTTTCCGGACCTAAGGATGCTCTGGAAAATGGGATTGCGATGGTTCATCAGGAACTGAACCAGTGCCTGGAGCGTAATGTAATTGATAACCTGTTTCTTGGCCGGTATCCGGTCAATTCTATGGGGATCATTGATGAAGGCAGAATGAAAAAAGAAGCTTCTGAGCTTTTCAGAAGATTGGGGATGACAGTAAACCTTACACAGCCAATGAGAAATATGTCGGTATCTCAGCGGCAGATGTGTGAGATCGCAAAGGCAATTTCCTACAATGCAAAAGTAATCGTTTTGGATGAGCCGACCTCCTCTCTGACGGTGCAGGAGGTTGACAAGCTGTTTGAAATGATGCGAATGCTCAAAGAGCAGGGTATTGCGCTGATTTATATTTCTCATAAAATGGATGAGATTTTTGAAATCTGTGATGAAATTTCCGTGCTTCGTGACGGTAATCTTGTTATGACGAAGAGCTCTAAGGACACCAACATGAATGAGCTGATCGCAGCAATGGTTGGTCGTTCTCTGGAAAATCGTTTCCCGCCGGTAGATAATAAACCGGGTAAGCCGGTGCTTTCCATCCAGAACCTTTCAACGAAATATGAGCCGCACCTTCAGGATATCACATTTGATGTAAAAGAAGGTGAGATTTTTGGTCTGTATGGGCTGGTCGGCGCTGGACGTACGGAATTGTTGGAAACCATTTTCGGCGTTCGTACCAGAGCGGCCGGTCGTGTATATTTCAATGGACAGATGATGAATTTCAACTGTGCAAAAGATGCGATGGATCACGGATTTGCGATGATTACTGAGGAAAGAAAAGCAAACGGATTGTTCTTGAAAGAAGACCTTACATTTAATACGACAATCGCGAATCTTGATCAGTATAAATCTGGCATTGCACTTTCCGAACAGAAGATGGTGAAGGCGACGGCAAAAGAAATTAAGATCATGCATACCAAGTGTATGGGGCCGGATGACATGATTACCAGTCTTTCCGGTGGTAATCAGCAGAAAGTAATTTTCGGTAAATGGCTGGAACGTAATCCGAAGGTATTCATGATGGATGAACCGACACGAGGCATTGATGTCGGAGCCAAATATGAAATTTACGAACTGATCATTGAAATGGCAAAACAGGGAAAAACAATCATTGTAGTATCCTCTGAGATGCCGGAGATCCTTGGAATTACAAACCGCATCGGCGTTATGTCAAACGGTCATCTTTCCGGGATTGTCAACACAAAGGAGACAAACCAGGAAGAACTTTTAAGACTTAGCGCAAAATACCTATAATGAGGGAGAACACAACTATGGCAAATGGAAATGGTAAAATTCTGACGGCAGAGCAGGAAAAGAAGCTGCTGCAGCCAATTGAAGAGTACGTTGGTAAAATTCAGAAAAAAATTGACGCACTCAGAGAAGATGGTACGGACAAGGTGATCTTTCTTCAAAATACGATTGACGCGACCAAGAGAGATAAAGGTTTAGCGGCAGCAGAGAGAGAAAACACTATTGCAAGACTTCGCGGTGAGCTGGAACAGGCAAAAGCAGTAGAAGCAAAAAATAAAGATGAAGTCGCAAGACTGATTTCAGACGCGGAGGCATATCTGAAAGCGCACTTTGATACGGAATATTATCAGCCGGTAAAAGAAAGCTGCAGTCAGGAAAAGGCGCGCGCCAAAACAGTATATGAGGAAAAAGTAGCGCAGTTAAAGAAAGAGCATCAGGCAACTGTTGCGAAGCTTTCCAATCATCATGAGATCAAAGACGAAAAATATGTACATAAAAACCGTCTTTTTGATGCGAAAATGAGTCTGCAGAAAGATCTTCAGCAGATTAAGGACAGAAGACATGAAGCATATACAAAGAAATATCATATGCTGGATCTGCTTCGGATGTCCAAATTTAACTTCCTTGAGTCAAGAGCGCAGAAGTGGGAAAATTACAAGTATACGTTCAACAGCAGAATG
The DNA here is from genome assembly GCA_050944495.1 of Marvinbryantia sp. Lineage (GTDB taxonomy): Bacteria > Bacillota > Clostridia > Lachnospirales > Lachnospiraceae > Marvinbryantia. Next base: position 18,068 of record JBMNRF010000034.1, on the reverse strand, counting down.
TTCCTTCTGCAGAATGGTTTGTATATCGCGATCCTGCTGATCTTTATCGCATTGTGTATCATCACACCGATCGTGAAACATACGCCGCTTTTGACGTATAACAACGTGCTGAATATTTTGCAGCAGGCATCTCCGCGTATGTTCCTTGCGCTGGGTGTTGCCGGGCTGATCCTTTTGGCAGGTACCGACCTTTCCATCGGACGTATGGTAGGTATGGGTATGACAACAGCGACGATTATTATGCATCAGGGCGTCAACACCGGTTCTGTCTTCGGACATGTATTTGACTTTACCGGTATTCCGGTAGTCGGAAGAGTGATACTGGCGCTGGTTGTATGTGTGGTTTTATGTACATTCTTTACAACGATTGCTGGTTTCTTTACCGCGAAGTTTAAAATGCATCCGTTTATTTCTACAATGGCGAACATGCTGGTAATCTTCGGACTTGTTACCTATGCGACAAAGGGTGTTTCCTTTGGTGCGATTGAGGGTACGATCCCGAATATGATTATCCCGAAAGTGAATGGGTTCCCGACGATTATTCTCTGGGCAATCGCAGCTGTTGTAATTGTGTGGTTTATCTGGAACAAAACAACCTTTGGTAAAAATCTGTATGCAGTCGGCGGAAATGCAGAAGCGGCAGCAGTTTCCGGTATTTCCGTATTTAAAGTAACCGTTGGCGCGTTCATCATGGCAGGTATTCTGTATGGATTTGGCGCGTGGCTGGAATGTGCGAGAATGTTTGGTTCCGGTTCTGCGGCTTATGGTCAGGGCTGGGAGATGGATGCGATTGCTGCCTGTGTAGTCGGCGGTGTATCCTTTACCGGTGGTATTGGTAAGATTTCCGGTGTAGTAGTCGGTGTATTTATCTTTACCGCGTTGACGTATTCATTGACAATTCTGGGTATTGATACAAACCTTCAGTTCGTATTCTCTGGTATCATTATTCTGGTAGCAGTAATGCTTGACTGTCTGAAATATGTACAGAAGAAATAAAGAACAGAACATAAAAAAAGAATGTGTTTCGGCACATTCTTTTTTTATGGTTTAAAATATTATTTTTTCTTTCTGCCTGTTTCCGGAATCAGAAAGATAAAGAGAAGCGAACTGATGCAGAGCATAAAAGGATAGTAAAGATTCGGCATAATCTGGAATGCAGAAAGTTCACAGCCAAGCTCGGAAGCAGCCGAGATGGCTACCAGCATTTGTGCACCATACGGGATAATCCCCTGAAAAATACAGGAAAAGGTATCAAGCAGAGAAGCAGCATTTCGCGGTGAAATATCATATTCTTCTGCCATTTCGCGGGCAATTGGATTGGCCATGACAATAGCAACCGTATTGTTTGCTGTGGCAATATCCATGGCACCGACAAGAAGTCCCATACCAAGCTTTCCGCCGCTGCGGTTTTTAAATACTTGTTTGAAAAAACCGAGCAGTGCAGCAAATCCACCGTATTCCTGGATCAGAGCACAGATTGCAGAAACCAGAATAGCGACCATGGTTGTCTCATACATACCGGCAGCGCCGCTGCCCATGTTGGAGAGAAGGTCGGTTGCTGCAGTTGCACCAGTAAACAGCATGATTGCCGATCCGGATACAATACCGATCAGCAGAACAACAAATACATTGATGCCGATGATACCTCCTGCCAGTACCAACACATATGGAATAATCTGAATCAGATTATAGTCATTGATGACTGCGGTACCGCCGATATCTCCCGATGTGCGCAGAAAAAGGATAACAAGGGTGACAATTGCCGCAGGCAGGGCAATACCAAAGTTTGCGCGGAATTTATCTTTCATTTGGCAGCCTTGACCATTACAAGCGGCGATTGTAGTATCAGAGATAAAGGAAAGATTGTCTCCGAACATGGCGCCGCTCATCACTGCTCCGACACAAAGTGCGGTATCAAAGCCGGAACTTTTGGATACAGCAACGGCGATTGGAGTGATCAGTGTAATCGTTCCGACAGAAGTTCCCATTGCAAGGGATACGAAGCAGCTGACAAGAAAGATCACAAGTACAGCGTAGCGTACCGGAATGATGGAGAGCAGAAAATAGGCAACGCTCTCGGCACTGCTGCGTCCGACTACACCGACAAAAATACCGGCTGTCATAAAGATCAGGATCATGGTAAGGATATTTTTATCTCCGACGCCGCGAGCCATAACCTGTAGTTTTTCATCAAATGACAATTTTGGATTTTGTATACAGGCGACAAGAAGCGCAGTCAAAAATGATACAACGATTGGGATATTGTAAAATCCCATAGGAATGTTTAGTCCATACTCAAATAGAGTACCAAGCCCTAAGTACATGATAAGAAAGACGACGATTGGTAAAAGGGCTTTCCAGTTTCTTTTTTCCATAATTTCCTCCATAAGTTAAAAATAATGATAAACATCATTATAACTATAAGCGGTTGACGGAAAAGTGTCAATCATAACGAAGATATTTATGCAGATTGCGGAGGGATGTTTACATTAAATGGTATCCTTAGTATACTAAAAACAGAGAATAATGCGTTAGAACCATACTCAGTGCGCAAAATGCGCAGAGATATGTTATTTATATGACAGAGAAAAACAGGGGGATTTTATGCATACAGATAATTATACGGTATTGCTGGTAGATGACGAAGAGGAAGTAACACGGATTATTATGAAAAAAATTGACTGGGAGGGGTTGGGATTTACAGTAATCGGTTCGGCGAATAATGGTGTGAAGGCTTTAGAGATGGTGGAGGAGTTTCAGCCGGATATTGTAATGACAGATATCAAAATGCCGTATATGGATGGATTGGAATTGTCTAATCATATCAAGGCAGAATTCCCCACTACAAAAATTCTTTTATTTACCGGTTTTGATGAATTTGAGTATGCCAAGGAAGCAGTGCATCTGGAGGTAGAGGAATATATTTTAAAACCTGTGAACGCAGTGGAATTAACGGAAGTATTTACGCAGATGAAGCGTAAGCTCGATCAGGAAATCAGTGAGAAACGGAATACGCAGACTCTCCAGAAATACTATCTGGAATCATTACCTCTTTTGCAGAGTAATTTTTATACCACTCTGATTGAGGGACGGATTCCGGAAGAGAAAATTTCCGGATATCTTGCAGATTATCAGATTTCGTTTACCGGACCGTTTTACTGCGTATTGGTGATCCATACTTCGGCCAGTCAGGTACCAAAGGAAATGAATCCGCTGCTTCTGGCGACATCCGTACAGAAACAGGTAGAAGAACGATTCGGGGAAAAATGGCGGGCAAAGTGTTTTTCGTATTTGGAAAATACGGTGATGATCGCACAGCTGAAAAGTGAAAGTGAGGTATCGGATCTGACGGATGAGAGTGATCGTTTTTGCCGGTATGTGCTTCGGATTTTTGGTGCAGTTGTTACCGTTGGTATCGGAAAAGTTTGCCAGACACTTATGGAGTTATCAAAATCCTATGCCGGAGCAAGAGAGGCGGTTTCTTATCGGGGGATCTATGGATCTACGCGCGCCATCAATATTTGCGAAATTGTACCTCAGTCAGTAAATGCTGCTGAGATCACCGGTGAGCCGGAACTGATAAATTTATTTAAGAAGATTCGAATGGGAACAGAGGAAGAGGTTTCTCAGGCAGCCGGAAAATATTTGGAACAATTATCTTCTCCGTTGAAATCTCTGCAGCAGCATCATATTGATGTTACAGAGCTGGTCGGTGCACTTTATCGTTTTTCGGCAGGAAATGATGTCGAGATGGCAGAATTTTCCGGAGATATGAGTGGGCTGTATCGACACCTGTTTGAATTGGAGCCGGATCGGCTGCAGAAATGGCTGGTAGATATTTGCTTGTCTCTTCGCGCGGCGTTGGTGAGCGAACGCAGTCGTTCTACAAGATCCTTCGTGCGCAGAGCAGAGGAATATGTGCGCGCGAATTACGCAGATGCAGAGCTTTCACTCGATCAAATTTGTGAATACCTGGGAGTGTCGAATTCTTATTTCTCCACTGTATTTAAAAAAGAAACAGGGAAGTCTTTTGTTGGCTATCTGACGGATTACCGCATGGAGCAGGCTTCACGCATGCTCACGGAAACAGATGAAAAGAGTTATATTATTGCTCAAAATGTGGGATATACCGATTCCAATTATTTCAGTTATGTATTTAAGAGACGGTTTGGTGTATCGCCGTCAAAATATCGTATGGAGCATATGGAACGTGAAAAATAAGTATTTTAGTTCACTGGGACAAATAAAACAACGAGGGATTCAGTCGATGATCATGCTGACTTTTTCCAGTATTTCGATTTCTATCATGCTGATACTGGGGATTGTTCTTTATTTGCGGTTTTCCACTGTTTCCAGAGAGGAAATGATAAAGAGTACACAGAAGCTGATGGAACAGACCGGGGAAAGCCTGGAGGACTATCTGATAAAAATGCGTCAGATTTCGGATACTGCGTACTATAATGTGGTAAAAAAGAGTGATCTTTCCGGACAGATGAATGAGATACAGACAGGATTAAATCTGTTGTATGAGGCGAATAAGGGGACGCTGCGCAGCATTGCTATCTACAATAATTATGGCAGTCTGATCGCTGCGGAGCCGATAGCGCTGCAAAAGGAGGATCCGGATGTGACCAGACAGGGATGGTTTGTAAATGCGATGAGTGAAATGGAAAATATGCATTTTTCTACACCTCATATTCAGAATCTATTTAATGATGCGGCATTTCAATACCATTGGGTGATTTCACTGAGCCGTGCGGTGGAACTGACAAACGGAGGGGATTCTCAGACGGGTGTACTGTTGGTTGATATGGACTATTCCGGTATATCACGCTTAATGAAACAGATGAATACGGCAAATAATGGACAGTATTATTATTTGTGTGACAGTAACGGAGAGATTATTTATCATCAGAGACAGGTTCAATTAAGTGATGGAAATGGCAGGGAAAATAACATTACGGTGTCTTCTTATAAAGATGGTGTTTATGATGAAGTATTTGACGGTGAAAAACGAAAAATAATCGTCAACACAATCAGCTATACTGGATGGAAGTTGATCGGGGTGCTGCCGTATTCTGTATTTACCTATGGTATGGTGAATTTGCGTTACTTTATCATAATGATTGTGATTTTAATGGCCATGATGTTTATGATCATCAATCGTGTTGTTTCCAGAAGAATTTCCAGACCGATTCAGCGGCTGAACGAATCCGTTATGGAGTATGAGGCGGGGAAAAAGCCGGAGATTTATATTGGCGGATCTTCGGAAATCCGTCATCTGGGATATTCCGTGCAGCGTTCTTATGAACGGATTGAAGAACTGATGCGTCGGATTGTATGGGAACAAAATGAAAGACGAAAAAGTGAACTGGATGCGCTGCAGAGTCAGATTAATCCGCATTTTTTATATAATGCGTTAGATTCGATCACCTGGATGATTGAGGGGGAACGTAATGATGAGGCGGCTTATATGGTTACGCAGCTTGCCAGATTGTTTCGCATCAGTCTTTCTAAGGGATGTACGATTATCAGTATTCGCGATGAACTGCAGCACGCGAAAAGCTACATGAATATTCAGAAAATCCGTTGTAAGGATGCATTTTCGGTTTCCTATGATGTGGATCCGGAGGTAGAAAATTACTGTACCGTAAAATTGATTCTGCAGCCGATTTTGGAAAATGCGATTCATTACGGTGTCAATGGGCTGGATGATTGTGGGGAAATTATGATTTCCGCAAAAGTGGAAGGCGATAGGATTACTCTTGCGGTGAAGGATAATGGTATTGGCATTCCGGAAGAGGAAGTAGGCCTTTTACTGACAAACAATAACCGTGTACGAAAAAAAGGTTCCGGTGTAGGACTGATAAATGTAAACAATCGTATCCGGATTCTGTTTGGAAAGGAATATGGTCTGCAGATTGAAAGTGAGCCGGATGAAGGAACGTCTGTTTATATTCATATTCCGGCAATTCCGTTTACGGAGGAAAATCGCAGACTTCTGGAAAATGGCCATGTATTTGGCAACGAAGAAATTACAGACAGGGAAAACAAAGATGAAAAGTAGCAGGAAATCATTTATTTTATCAGAAACGATCCTGGCAGTGGCTCTGGTGCTGGTGGCGGTTGGAATGCTGCGGGAGAGGAGTGGACGTGAGCGGGAACGAGTTTCTGTCATTATTCAAAATCCGGAGTCCAGTCAGTGGTCGGCATTTAAGTATGGTCTGCGGATGGCTGCAGAAGATTTCGGTATGGAAGTGTCGGTTGTCGGGGGAGAAGGAGAACTGACAACGGCACAGGAACAGAAGCTGTGGGAACGGGAAGTGGAAAACGGAACGGATGCGATGATTGTGCAGTTGCAGGACGGTGTGGAGAAAGAAACACTTAAAAAGATAGAGAAAAGGATTCCGGTGATGCTCGTAGAGTCATCTGCAGAGGAATTGGCGTTTCCCTGCACTTCTGCAGATAATTACGCGATGGGGAAAGCGGTGGCAGAAGTGTTGTTAGAAGACTGCGGCGGAAATCTGAAAGGAAAGACACTGGGATTGGTGTTTGAAACGGGAGGTTCGGAAACGATAAAAGACCGGAAGAAAGGGCTGTGCGAAGCAATACAGGACAGAGGTGGAGAGATTCTTTGGTCAATTTCGATTCGTCAGGAAGATGAGCCGGAAGGAATTCTGCAGGAGCAGGACGCAGTAGATTTTGTGATTGCGCTTGATGACAGGAGCTTTGTACGGGCGGGAAAAGAGGCTGCTTCCCGTAATTTACATGGCGCACTTGTTTATGGTATTGGAAGTTCGACAGATGCAGTTTATTATGTGGATTCCGGCAGTGCGCAATGTCTGGTGGTGCCGGATGAATTTAATATCGGTTATCAGGCATTTGCGGAAGTGGCAAATAAAGTAGGAAGCCGATTTTATAAGATGCGGAACAGAACCGTTTCCTATACGGTGATGCGCCGGGGAAATTTGTTTTCTAAGGAGAACCAGGAAATTATTTTTACTATGAATCAATGAGAGGATATATGAGAATAAAAAAGATTCTGTCAACAGGAACACTTATAGCAGCGGGGCTGCTTCTGCTGTGTGCCTGTGACGAAAAAAAGGCGAATAACAGCAACGGATTGCAGATTGGTATGGCATGCTATAACCGCAGCGATACGTATATCAGTTCCTTAATTGACAGCTTTAAAGAACAGCTGGGGACATATGAAAAAGAGGGAGCGGCGGTAACCGTAACGGTTATGGATGCGGCCGGACAGCAGCGGACGCAGAATGACCAGATCAAAGAACTGATTCTTGCCGGATGTAAGGTATTGTGTGTGAATCTGGTGGATCGCACAGATCCATCGGAGATTATAGATTTTGCGAGAGAAAATGAGGTGCCGATTATCTTTTTTAACCGGGAACCGGTAGCGGAAGATATGCAGCAGTGGAGTGAGCTTTATTATGTTGGGGCTTACGCAAAGCAGTCCGGTATTATTCAGGGAAATCTGGCGGCAGATGCGATACTGGCAGATGAGCGGATTGACCGAAATCATGACGACAAAATTCAGTATGTCGTTTTGGAAGGGGAACCGGGACATCAGGATTCGATTATTCGTACGGAGAATGCGGTTAATACGTTAAAAGAACGTGGTGTCAAGCTGGAAAAAGTCAGTTATGCCTCGGCAAACTGGAACCGTGCACAAGCACAGAATCGTATGACACAGTTGATTGGGCAGTACCCAAATCAGATTGAATTGGTTTTGGGAAACAATGATGATATGGTGCTCGGAGCGATGGATGCATATGAGAGCTTGAATCTTACAGAGGCTTCTATGCCGGTGTTTTTCGGGATTGATGGTACGGATGTGGGACTTGAGGCAGTCGCAGATGGCCGGATGGCCGGAACCGTTTATAATAATAAAGAAGGACAAGCTGAGGCGATGCTGAAACTGGCGCTTGCATTATTTTATGATGAAGGGCTGGAGGACATACCGTTGCAGGATGAACGGTATGTCTATTTGGACTACGCACCGGTGACAGCTGAAAATGTGGAAGAATATCGGAGCTCCTGACGAAAAACGGACTGGAATTTTGTGAAAATCTGTGTATAGCGAACCTGGAAAAAAGAAACTTGCGAAGCAGGGAAAGTATGCTATAATGAGCAGAGCAAATACGGGAAGAGGTGTAGGCTTTGAAGCGCGGCAATGACCTGGGAAAAGATCCGGTCGGACGGTTGGTACTGCGGCTGGCAGTACCGACGATGATCGCACAGTTTGTAAATATTCTTTATAGTATTATTGACCGCATGTATATTGGGAATATTCCGGAAATCGGGGATCTGGCGCTGGCCGGTGTCGGTATCTGCGGGCCGGTAGTGACTTTGCTTAGTTCCTTCGGTACTTTGATCGGTCTGGGGGGTTCTATCCTGATGGCGATGCGGCAGGGAGAGGGCAATGAGAAACGGGCGCGTCAGCTGATGTCAAATTCTTTTCTGATGCTGATTGTGGTTTCCGTAATCCTGACAGTTTCTTTTCTTCTTTTAAAAGACCGGCTGCTCTTGTGGTTTGGTGCAAGTAACATTACGTTTATATATGCAGATACGTATATGACCATCTATACGGCGGGCACTTTTTTTGCGCTGATGGCGATCGGTCTAAACTATTTTATTACCTGTCAGGGCTTTGCGAATGTTGGAATGGCAACGGTATTGACCGGAGCGATTACGAATATCATATTGGATCCGGTATTTATTTTTGGATTTGATATGGGCGTGGCAGGCGCGGCGGTTGCTACGGTGATCGCCCAGATGTTATCCTGTCTGTTTGCAATGGGATTTTTATGGAGCAAAAAAGTACCGATCGGAATCTGCTTCGGTGATTATTCTGCAAAAGTGATGATAAAGATTCTGGCAGTCGGGTTTTCGCCATTTCTGATTCTGGCAACGGACAGCGTGATTATTTTGGTTACAAATGCGGTACTTCAGAAGTATGGCGGACCTGGACAGGGAGACCTGTTGATTTCGGGAGCAACGATTGTGCAGAGTTATATGATGTTGATTACTGGTCCATTGATCGGAATTACCGGTGGTACACAGGCGATCATCAGCTATAATTATGGAGCAAAGCAGACAGAGCGTGTGAGAAAAACTGTATGGAGTGTCCTGAAATTATGTTTGGTATTCACGACGGTGATGTTTGGTGTGACACAAGTTGCATCGCCGGTGTTTGTATCGATCTTTACCAACAGCAATGAACTGACCGAGCTTTCCGTCTGGGGCATTCGGGTATTTACAATGTCCGTGATTCCGCTGAGCTTTCAGTATGAGTTTGTCGATGCGCTGACGGCGCTCGGCAGAACAAAGACAGCGTTGGCGCTATCTCTGTTCCGCAAGAGCAGTTATGTACTGCTGACAGTGCTCCTTCCACTGTTTTTTACGGCAAAGGCAGTCTTTTACGCAGAGCCGATCGTTGATTTTGTTGCGGCCTGTATGGCTTCTGTTACATTTTTGCTGGTATTCTCGGGTCATCTGAAAAAACGGGAAACGATGGAAATTACAGAGTAGTCGGGTAGGAGAGCGCATAGGATTAATATAAGGAAAAGAATCGAAAGATTCTGACAGAAAGGAAACAGAGCATGACGGAATTTCTGGTCCGAAGATTTGTTAAAAATTATGAGAATATAGAGGATACGGAGGTGCGAACCGCTTATGGGGTGCTTTCCAGTATCGTTGGGATTGCCTGTAATGCAATTTTATTTGCGGTTAAGTTGGCAATCGGTGTATTGATGAACAGTATTGCGATCATGGCGGATGCGTTTAATAACTTATCGGATGCCGCTTCCTCGGTGATCAGCTTTGTTGGTGTTAAGATGGCTCAGAAGCCGGCGGATGAGGAGCATCCGTTCGGGCATGGACGAATCGAATATATTGCAGCGCTGGTAGTAGCATTTCTGGTTATACAGGTAGGATTTACTTTATTTAAATCGAGTATCGGCAAAATCCGCAATCCGGAAGAACTGTCTTTTCAGTTGGTGCCGCTGCTTATTTTAGTGCTGTCCGTTTTTGTAAAACTCTGGATGGGTCTGTTTAACCGCAGGCTCGGGAAACGGATCAATTCCAAAGTGATGCTGGCGACTTCGGCAGATTCATTGGGCGATGTGGTGACAACCAGCGCGACGATTGTTTCTGTATTGATCTGTCATTTTACCGGTACTAACATTGATGCGATGGCCGGACTGGCGGTATCTTTGCTGGTTATGTGGGCCGGTATCGGAATTGCCAGGGATACACTGGAGCCGTTGATCGGTCAGGCACCGGAACCGGAATTTTGCGCGCAGATCAAAGCGGCGGTAGAGGCGTATGACGGCATTGAGGGAACACATGATCTGATTGTACATAATTACGGACCAGGAAGAAGTATGGCTTCTATTCATGCGGAGGTACCGCGAGATATGGATATTGAGGTGTCGCATGAGATCATTGATAGGATTGAACGTGAGGTTTCCAAAGCGCTGGGGATTTTCCTGGTGATCCATATGGATCCGGTGGAAGTACGCGATAAACGCGTGCTGGCGGTGCGCGACCGGCTCGAGACACTGCTCAGGGAGTATGATGCGCAGGTAACCTTCCATGATTTCCGTATGGTGTGGGGGGAGAAACAGATCAATCTGATTTTTGATATTCTGGTGCCGTTTTCTTATAATCAGGAGGCACAGAAACAGATTGAGACTTATATCCGCAGAGCTATGAAGCAGGCGGATCCGCGGTATAACTGCGTAATTACGGTGGATAAGAGCTATATCGGTTAAGATACAATCTTGGAAATATGTATGTCTGGGAGCAGAAAAGCTGCTCTCTGTAAATAATATAAAAATGAAAGGAATAAAAAAATGTTTTTGACACTTGACAAATTCAAGAGCAGAACAAAGGAGCTGGGAGAAAGAAGATATTTCGGCCAGCAGTGTGTGGCGCCTTTTACTTCTATGGAAGGTAATCTGTCGGAGGATGAAGTTTATCACGGTCTTCCGGACAAAATTGAGGGAACGCCATTTGGGAAAAATGATTTTTTCGTGGGAAGAGACAAGTATCTCTGGTTGGAAAAAGAAGTAGTGCTGCCGGAAAATCCGGAAGGCTGCGAAGTTGTCGGTCTGTTTAATTTTGGAGAGACGGGCGGGGGATACAACAGTGGATTTGAATCACTTCTTTATATAAATGGCAAGCCGTATCAGGGAGTAGATACGAATCATCAGGAAGTACTGTTGGGCGAACTGGCAGGGCAGAAGGTACGTCTGACCTTTCTTTTGTGGACTGGTCTTGAAGGAGGCGGAGAGCATCGCACTTTCTATCATCAGTGCAGACAGGCAGATGTTGCTTATCTGCATAAAAAGACAGATGAGCTTTATTATTTTGTCCGTGCGATCACGGAAACGCTAGAACTGCTCGATCCGAAAGAATCCGTATATGAGGATTTAAAGGGGGCGCTTGATCGTACCCTGGCCTGCATCAATTGGGATGAAGATGCCTTTTATGAGACTGTGGAAAGAGCGCACGGCATGCTGATGGACGAACTGCAGAAAATTGAAAAACGCACAGATGTCAATGTCTGCGTGGTGGGGCATACGCACATTGATGTGGCATGGCTGTGGAGACTGAAGCATACCAGAGAAAAAGCACAGCGTTCCTTTGCGACTGTACTGCGTCTGATGGAGCGTTACGACGAATATATTTTCCTGCAGACACAGCCACAGCTTTACAAGTATATTAAAAATGACTGCCCGGAATTGTACGAACAGATCAAAAAGCGTGTAGATGAAGGAAAATGGGAGACTGATGGCGGTATGTGGGTCGAGGCCGACTGTAATATTTCCTCAGGTGAAGCACTGGTGCGTCAGTTTCTGCATGGTACCCGCTTCTTTGAGCAGGAATTCGGCAGGAAGTGTGAGTATCTGTGGCTGCCGGACGTATTCGGCTACAGCTGGGCTCTGCCACAGATCTTAAAGCTCTGTGAGATCGATACTTTTATGACAACGAAGATCAGTTGGAATCAGTTCAACTCCATTCCTGACGATCTATTCAAATGGCGTGGCATTGATGGAACGGAAGTGCTGACATATTTTGTAGATACACCGGGGGAGGGACAAGACAGTTCTACCCGCTATTCAACTTACAATGGGCTGGTGACACCGCATTCCGCGCTGGGAAGCTGGCAGAAATTTAAAAACAAAGAACTGAGCAAGGATGTGTTGATTTCTTATGGTTATGGTGACGGTGGCGGTGGTGTTACACGAGAAATGCTGGAACTGCGTCGGGCGATGGATGTAATTCCGGGGCTGCCGCATGTAAAGACGGAGCGCGCCGGAGATTTCTTCCGCAGAATCCATAAACAGGTGGAAGAGACGGATCGCTATGTACATACCTGGGACGGCGAACTGTATCTGGAATATCACAGAGGAACGTATACTTCTCAGGCATATAATAAAAAAACCAACCGTAAACTGGAACTGGAACTGGCACAGACAGAATGGCTCTCTTCTTTGAGTTACATTCTCGGCGGAAAGTATGCGCAGCAGGAAATAAACGACAGTTGGGAATGTGTGCTGCTGCATCAGTTCCATGATATCATTCCGGGTTCTTCTATTCATGAGGTGTATGCGGATTCCCGTGTGAATTACAGCGCAGCTGAAGCGCGTATGAAAAAGGTGCGTGAAACGGCAATTGACAGTTTGACGAAGGAAGCAGACAACTGCTGGAGTATTTATACTACCAACAGCTTTGCCGGAAAAGAGCTGGTAAAAATTCCGGAACAGCGTGACGGTTACTTTACGGATAAAGAAGGAAATGTGCTTACAGCCCAGAAAACAGCGGACGGTTACGAAGTAATGACAGAGACAGTGCCGTTTGGCGTGGCCGAGGTTTTCTTTGCAGAAGGCGAAAGGAAGAAAGAGAGTGTATTTACACTGAACGGAAATACATTAGAGACACCGTATTACACACTGCAGTGGAATGCAAACGGCCAACTGACGATGATTTACGATAAAAAAGCAGACCGTCAGGTGCTGCGCGAGGGACAACTCGGAAACGTTCTGGAAATCTACGAGGACAAGCCAATCATGTATGATGCCTGGGATATCGATATTTTCTATACCCAGAAAATGGAGACCGCTGTGATGAGCGGCACACCGGAAGTGATCGAGGACGGCGAGCAGAAGATGGTGGTTCGTTTCTGCTATCCGTATCATAAGTCAGAGATCGTGCAGGACATGGTCGTTTATGCAGAAAATGGCAGAATTGACTTTGTGACGCATGTGGACTGGCATGAATCACATCGTCTGTTAAAAACAGCATTCTATACCGATATCCGTTCTACAAAGGCGACCTATGACATTCAGTTCGGTCATGTGGAGCGTCCGACATATTGGAACAACAGCTGGGACTGGGCGCGTTTCGAAGTATGCGGTCATAAATGGGCAGATCTTTCGGAAGAAGGTTATGGTGTCAGTCTGTTAAATGACAGTAAGTACGGTTATAACATCAAAGATAACGCCATGAAGCTGAGTCTTTTAAAGAGTGCAAAATATCCGGATACAGAAGCGGATATGGGTGAACACGATTTCACTTATGCGCTTTATCCGCATCAGGGCAGCGTTATTGAAGGCGGTGTAATTGAGGAAGCAAGCTATCTGAACCTTCCGGCAAAGGCAGTTCGGGGAATATTTGCAGATAACCGCAGGATTGTTTGTCTGGATGGCGAGGGTGTACAGATCGATGCGGTAAAAAAAGCAGAGGACGATGATGCTGTTGTAGTACGTTTCCATGAATGCAGAGGCGGACGTAGAAAAGTTTCTCTCTCGTCTGAATTTGATGTGAAAAAATTTGTACCGTGCAACCTGTTGGAGCATGACTGCAGTGAAGTGATTGAAAGTGACTGTGCAGAATTTACGCTGCATCCGTTTGAGATCAAGACGGTGAAATTATATTTCTAAAAACAGCAAAAGCTTTTAAAACCGGAAGTTTTCAATTGCTTATGAAAACTTCCGGTTTTGTTTATGTTCTGTTAAGAAAGAAAACACGCAATGCTCATAATTCAAACACATTATGAACATATTTTTCTTTTATTATAATCCATGTCGACAAGAATAATACATAGAAAGGATTTGATAAGAGATGAAAAGAAAATATGCAGCAATGGTATTGGGCCTGGCGTTGTCCGTCACTTCCATAAATGTATTTGCGGCAGAGACAGAAGCAACGCAGACAGAGACTGCAGAGGAGGCGGCTGACACAGGAAATATTGCCGATATGGCGGACGATGGTGCAGTTGACGATGGTACAGTAGAGATTGCAGAGGAAACAGCAGATTCCGAGAATACAGAAACAACAGCTGTCTGGGGAGAAGTAACGGCAGCGGAAGAGGGAAGTATTACGATAAAGCTTGCGGATCTGCAGAATGCGGATGGCACAGAGGATACAGCTGCGACAGAAACGGATACTTCTGCGGAAACAGGTGAGGGTGCCGAAGACGAAAGCGCATCAGATGAGACAGCGGCTTCCGGCGCGGAAAGCTATGCAGAAGTATTTACATACACTGGCGAGGAAATGAATGTTATGCTGAGTGAAGAGACTGTTGTTCAGCTGATTTACCAGGATGCTGATGCAAAAAAAATGCTGGAACTGGCAGAAAAGTATTCTGATATAACGCCAGCGGCAGAACTTACGGCGGCAGAAGAAGTGACAGATGAGAATACCGCTTCTGAAGCAGATACAGAAGAGAGCAGCGCTGCTGATGAAACAACAGAAACAAGTACGGTTGATTCCGAAACAGATATGGCTGAACTTACAGAGACGGAAGAAACTGCGGAGGAGGAACCAATCGTGGCAGAGCTTTCGATTGACGCTGTTTTGGAAGGTGACATGGTATACGCAACGATAGATGACAGTGGAAATGCGATAAATGTGATTGTATTTATGCCGGAGTCCGCGACAGAGACAGAAGAGGCACTTGTGAACGAAACAACTGCGGAAGCAGACAGCACAGAAGCAGATGCTGCAAAGACAGAAGAAGCGATGGCAGACGATACAGCAGCAGAGGAGTGATTGGTATAAGATATCGTATTCTTTTAAAATAAAACAAAAATTTCTTCATAAATTTCCTTCATAATAATAGATAAACAGAACGGCTGTACAATTCGGATGTTTTCGGAGTACAGCTGTTTTGGTATATTTTTGTCTGTTTTTCGACAGGATTCTATCTATTTTGACTCTTTTTTTCTTTCTTTGCTCATGTTATACTGATTATGTATGGCGAAACACGTGGTTGTATAAAATGGAGATATTGAATGAGTACATATATAGAAAAACAGGAAGCACTTCTAAGACTACAGGCTAGAAAACGGAGACAGAAGCAGAGGGAACGCAATATACGGTTGCTGTGGATGAGTATTATCATGTTCAGTATTTTGCTTTTGGTAACGGTAGGCGCTGTTGCGGCAGGAAAGATCTGGGAAGTTCGTGAGACCGAATTACAGCAGGCGGCTGTGAAAGAAACGGAAACAGAACAGATTGTGCAGACGGAGAAAATCCGAAAGCCGGGACCGTACCCGTATCACAAGCCAGTTGAATATTCCTATACGGAAGCACTTTCGCAGCTGGAAACGCTGGCAGTAGATTATCCGGAATTTGAAGAAATCTGCAGAACCTTCGAAAAGTATCCGGGAGATCTGATGGTGGCGCTGGCGAATAATCCAGATATGTTATCGTTTGTAGAAGGATACCTGACAGCAGATCAGAAAGCGAACGGGACACTGACCGCGGCAGAAAAGGCGCAGAAGATTCCGCAGTTGCTGCAGTGGGACAAACGCTGGGGTTACATGGCTTACGGTGATGACAATATAGCGCTGTCGGGATGCGCGCCGACTTGCCTGTCAATGGTGATCATCGGTCTGACCGGAAAAACAGAGATGACACCGGATGTGGTCGGAACATATGCGATGGATCATTCTTATTATGTTTATGGAACCGGTACAAACTGGGAGATTATGACGGCGGGTAGCCTTGATTTCGGTATTCAGGGCGAGATCATCCAGCCGACAGAGGCTGCGGTGGCAGAAGCGCTGCAGGCCGGAAAACCAGTAATCTGCAGTATGGGGCCGGGTGATTTTACCTATGGCGGTCATTTTATTGTGCTGACAGGTATGGAAGACGGACAGATTCGCATAAATGATCCCAACAGTAAAGTACGCAGTGAGAAATTGTGGGATTTTGGGACCATACAGGATCAGATTAAGGGACTGTGGGCATTTACAAAAATATAAAAACATATCAGAAAAGAGGTAGACAGTATGGAATTGGCAGTACTACAGCAGGCGATGATTGCCGCAATGAAAGCGAAAGATAAACCGAGAAAGGAAGCAATTTCTGCACTGGTTTCCGCGGTGAAAAAGGCAGGGATTGACGCAGGATGCCGGGATGATATTCCGACTGCGATGGTAGATCAGGTGATCTTAAAGGAGTTGAAAACAGTAAAAGAACAGGTTGATACCTGTCCGGCGGAGCGTACAGAATTAAAAGCAGAATATCAGTTTCGTTATGATGTGATGTCTGAATTCGCGCCGAAGCTGTTATCCGCAGAGGAGGTAAAAGAGATTTTGCTGGAAAAATTCTCAGAAGTACTGGCGACGAAAAATAAAGGTATGATCATGAAAGCTGTGATGGCTGAACTAAAAGGTAAGGCAGACGGCAAAGTCATCAATACGGTTGTAGCAGAATTGTGCAAATAAGTAGAAGTAAGACAGCGGGAGTTACAGGAGTCCGGCTGTCTTTTTTGAAACTCATGTTTATAAAATGGAAATTTATAGGAGTAACTATATGACAAATCCGGATATGTAAAATTTGAAATCGAAGCTATGTATATATGCAAGTGACGGAAAGCTTACGGAAGTGGGCACAGAAAGGAAAATGAGATGAATACACTTACTGAAAAGCAGATGCGTTTCTGTACGCTTTGCCCACGTTCCTGCGGTGTAAATCGTTTGGACGGACAATTCGGGTTCTGCCGTGAGGACGCGCGGATTTTTGTGGCGCGCGCAGCGCTTCATATGTGGGAGGAACCTTGTATTTCCGGGGAAGAAGGATCCGGAGCAGTCTTTTTTTCTGGCTGTAATCTTGGTTGTATTTTCTGCCAGAATCGGGAGATTTCCGGAGGAAGGGCGGGAAAAGAGATTACCGTTTCTCGTTTGGCAGAAATTTTTCTGGAATTACAGGAAAAACGGGCAAACAATATTAATTTGGTGACGGCGGCACACTATGTACCGCAGACGGCGGAAGCACTGGCGCTGGCAAAATCGCAGGGGCTGCGAATTCCGGTAGTTTACAACAGCAGCGGTTATGAAAAGGCAGAGACCTTAAAAATGCTGGAGGATCTGGTGGATATTTATCTGCCGGATTTTAAATATATGGACGAGAAGATTGCAGAAGAGTATGCGCATGCGGCAGATTATCCGGAAATTGCGAAAGAAGCGATACGGGAAATGGTACGGCAGATTAGAACGCCTGTTTTTGATGAGCGGGGGATTATGCAAAGAGGGGTGATTGTGCGTCATTTGATGCTTCCCGGTCATCTGGCGGATTCTAAACGGATCATCCGGTATCTGTATGAAACGTACGGAGATACCGTTTTTCTAAGTATGATGAACCAGTATACACCGATGGAGCATTTAAAAAATCATCCGCGCCTCGGCAGAAAGATCCGCAAAAAAGAGTATGAGTCACTACTTGATTATGCGATCGATCTCGGAGTTGAAAATGGATTTTTTCAAGAGGGGGATACAGCAAAAGAAAGCTTTATACCGGCGTTTGATGAGAGTGGATGCTAGAAGAAAAGAACCGTAAAATAAGAAACTGCACCGTTTCTTATTTTACGGTTCTTTTTGTGTCAGCAATGAAATAAACCACCTGCTATGCGCAACATCATAAACTTAAGAGAAAACTATTCCTATACTCGTTACTTTTTCAGATATAAGAATTATATTTATATTAAAAAAGTCCATACTTTCCCCAATGGAATTGTATGGACTTTTTTAAAAACT
>JBMNRF010000033.1:0-31544 GCA_050944495.1 Marvinbryantia sp. | reverse complement strand
GGTGGACCCGACGGTGAAATGGCTGCTTCCCTGCGCTATTTGTCCCAGCGCTATGCCATGCCGGACCGCCGCGTCATGGGCGTACTAACAGATATCGGTACAGAAGAACTTGCGCACCTCGAAATGATAGCAACAATTGTGCACCAACTAACACGTAATCTTTCAATGGAAGAAATTGAAAACTCCGGTCTCGGTGCTTATTATATCGACCATACCATCGGTATCTGGCCACAGGCAGCTGGCGGCGTTCCATTCAACGCCTGTGAATTTCAGTCAAAAGGCGACGCCATCACTGATCTGCATGAGGATATGGCAGCAGAACAGAAAGCACGTGTCACCTACGATAACATCCTGCGTGTCGTACGTAACACACCGGAAGTAGCCGATCCAATCCGCTTTCTGCGTGAACGCGAAATCGTACACTATCAGCGTTTCGGTGAAGCTCTGCGTCTGATTCAGGATGATCTTGATGGCAAAAACTTCTATGCCTTCAACCCGGGCTTTGACAAACCGGCATCTTGTCCGGACTGTGGTCACTAAATTCTGCGGCAACCGACACAAAACACAACGCTTGCAAGGTAATCTGTCTGTAAATCACTTTTTTATGTAAAATACCTGCGCTTTCCTCTCTATCCACAGTAAAATAATCCCCCGGAACACACGCAATCGCATGATTTTCCGGGGGGAAATCTTTTATTTTAGTTTTTCAGCTTATTTTCATTTTCTATTCCTGAATTTCTTGTTCTCTTCCGCTGCAGATATGGTTACGGAAAATATTTCCTGTCTCATACCAGTTCAGACAGTCCGGACACTGCGCCATTGCCTGTTCTTTCGGCTGTTCCGTCTGATAACCACCCTCAATTCGATCTCGTTCCGACAATACATGACGGTCATACGGGGTCCAAAGGCCACCGTCCGGCTGCGCATAAAACCACTCTGCACAATATGGACACTGCATATATTCCTCCTCATATTCTGGTGATGACGGCACTTCCGACATCGTCTGCGGCACTTCTGAAATCGTCTGCACCGATGTTTCCGACTGCACTGACTTATCTGCCTGAGGTATAAAAACTTCTGTCTGTGGCTTCTGTGGTTCGGTCTGCGGTTTTGTCACCACTTTTGTTTCCTTTTCTTTCGTTTCCTCCTCCATTGTCTCTTCCTCTGTACTCTGGATTTCTGTTTCCGATTCTGTTGTCAATGCTTCTGTCTGCTTCTCCGGTTTCTTTACCATACTGCAAGCAGTCAGACTTACAGCCAATACTGCGCCACATACTATCATAATCCATCTTTTATACATCTCTCATACCTCCTCCTACTGTCACTATTCCATTTCCATCGTACCTTATGCTTCTCATTTTGTCAAAATAATTCCCATTTTTTTACACTTTATAGATAAAAACTCTCCGCCGATTTCATCGGCAGAGAGCTTCACTACTCTTATACTTATAATTATAAAATCATTTCCGGAAGTTTTGTTATAACATCCTCTTTCATTCTATCACCTTATTCGGCAGCCTTTTTTCTTCTTGCATTTTCGCTCCATGCATGCATTACCAGTGCCAACGCAATTACTCCATAGCAAAGGAATACACGGAAGTATTCACCAATTGCAGCATCTCCGAACAGATTTTTTCCGGCTGCTGGAGCAAGGATAAACATCAAATGGAACAGTACACACCCAACCAGCGCCTGTGTATTGGTCGCTCGCACCACAGATGCACCACCGACAAGAATGGCTGCACCCGCATACAGACCAACCTGCTCATGCGCACCGTATGTCTGGAAAGCTCCCATATTCTGCACAAAAATCAACTGCCCCCATCCTGCGAGTACCGTAGAAAAGATAATCGCAATCAAACGTATCCGGTTAACATTGATACCGGAAGCGTTCGCTACCGTACCATTTTGTCCGACCGCACGGAACTGCTGTCCAAGCTTTGTACGCATAATGACAATATTAAACAGACACAACAACGCTACCACACCAAAAGTTACTACCGGAATGTTTACCATAGAAAACAATTGTTTTACCGGACCGAGCTGGGCTGCTGCAGCAATAACAGCAAGAAGCCCCAACTGAATACCAAGTTTTTTGGCATTCTTCCGGTGATTCTTTGTATAGGCAATAATTAATACAACTGCCATAAGTACTGCAAATACAACTGCTGCCTGATGAAACGGCAGTCTTATAAGCTTATCCAATGAAGAGGCAATGCCGTTTTCTTTGGAAAGATCCATAGTGTTCGCTATACCTTTCGCACCTTTGATTGTCAAATCCGGATTCTTGATTGGAATAATCGTATCAAAAATAAACAGGAACAGCAGCTGATAGAGCCCGGTTGCAAAATAACCGATAATCATGGAACCGATCATCTCCTGGCCCTTCATCTTATTCAACATTTTTCCAACCAGCCAGCCAAATACCGTGCCAAGCGGGACCGTCATCAGCGCTGCCAATCCAAGACCTGCAATTCCCGGTATCCCCCATTCCAGCACAAAGAGACAAGAAATCTGTGCCGCCATCGCACCGATCGTAATAGCAAAGTTAATACCCATACCGGCAATAATCGGAATAATCAGCGCCAATACAATAAACATATTTCTGGAAAGACGTCCAAAAAGTTCATACATGATATAGGACGGCGTATAACCGGAAAATCCCGCACATACAATACAGAGAACGATAAACATAATCGTTACAATATTATTTCGCGCAATCTCGCGCAGCTTATTCTTATTCACGACCTGCACCTCCTGACTTTGTCAGCGCATAGAGAATGATACCATTAGAAATTAAAATTCTCAATGTCTCAGAAATCGTACTCTGTGGTACGATTGCATTTGCTACCGGCATACCAAGTGTCAATACTCCCTGGAACAAAAATGTTCCGATAATGACGTGACCGATGCTTGCACGCATCGTACTGGCGCCGCCAAGCAGGATCGCAGATGCCGCCAGAAAGCCCATCTGACGCGGTGCCTGATATAACTGAATAAATCCAAAGCTCTGTGAATACACAATAATACCAACTGCACCAAGCACTGTCGAAAGCATCGTACCGATGATGCGCATCTTATCAACATTAATGCCGGTTGCCGCCGCAAAACGCGGATTTGCACCTGCTGCCGACATTGCAATACCGGTTTTGGAACGCATAAACAACCATACCAGAAAACAACACAGTGCAAAAAACAGCAAAAGACCGGTCGGAATCGTTACACCAAAAATATCAAATGCCAGAAAATCATTCAACAAATGACGGTAAGAAGTCTGCAAACCGATTGTCGCACGAAGTCCCTTACCAAGTGGCCATTTCATAATCTTACTCTGAAATGGAAGTACCAGCCACGCGATACACATCAAAGAAACAACAGAAAAGCCAACGTATGTAGTAACACTCATTTCGCTTCCCTTCAAGCGGTTCAAAAGCTGTCCATACAAAAAACCGGTCACTGCCGCCAACGCACATCCAACTGCAATCGCAAATAAGAACCCAAGCCAGCCGCTAAGTCCCAGTTCAATACACAACAGCCCCCCGATCAAGCCGCCGATGATACCAACCGGCAAACCGAGGTTCAGGCTGATTCCGCACTGAATTCCCGGCAACATTGCCAAAACCAGTACACCATTCATACCAAGCCGAACCAGCGTATTGGTAATCTGCCCGGAAAGAGATAGATTATAGATTACTGCCAACAAACAGAGCAGAATATAAAACAGACTAATGATCAGACGCGGAACACCAAGTTTTTTTACCAGTGGTGTATAGAAAAATACCACTAATGCCAAAATCAAAAATCCCACTGCGCTGGATGTCAGTGTTTTTCCCTGACGCATGATCGTTCCCTGCATCCCCGGATTCATACCGCTCATTGCAAGCGCACGATCATACTGAGATTCAAAGGTATCTCCCTGCTGTGCAACTGCAGTCGAGATTGTATTTTTTAAAGAAGCCAAAATATCGTCAGTCAAAGAAGGGACTGCTGTCTTGATTGCTTCTGCAAGACCGTCATAAGCCTTATCAGCTTCCGCTTCTAAAACAAGCATTTCTTCCGTTGCTTCAAAACCGGAAAGGTCAACCGTTTCCTCCTCCATGGTCATATCATCACCCATGTCAGAGTCCATAGCCGCATCCCCGACCGCATCTGCTGCAGCCTCTGTCATTGTTTCTGTCTCTTCCACAACAACTGTATCCGCATTCGCTTCAATATATTTTGCCTGCGCTGCGGCTTCTTCTTCATAATAGGCTTTTCTTGCATCAATGAATACATTCAGCGCTTCTGCAAGCGGCTCAGTGTCAATTTTTGTAACATCCACATCACCAATTCCCTCTTTTTCTGCCAGAGCCAGTGCCTCCTCTTCCGCTTTTGCTGTCGCCTCACGGATGGCCTCCATACCGCCGCCTTCTTCACGGACCTTTGCTGTCGCCTCCGCCTTCGCGGCATCCACATATGCTTCCACCGCGCCGCTCCCAACTGTGTCCATAATTGCCTGCAAATTCATATTACTGAGCAACTCACTTCCCTTTTCTGAAGTGCGGGAAGATAAACCATACATACCAACAGCACCGCAGATGATCGCCGCAATTACAATGAGTACACAGGCAAGCGCCTGTGCTTTTTTTATTTTCAGCTTACCCATCTTACTCACTTCTCCTTTCTGGCTTGATACCTGACATCGCCAGACCAAAGTCCGCGTCAGAACTGTTAACCGGAAGTACATCTACTACTTTTCCTTCCGAAACAATCGCGATATTATCGCAAATCGAACGCAGCTCCATCAATTCTGAAGAAACCATCACAACCGTCATTCCAAGCTCACGGTTCAGTTTCACCAGCGTTTCCAGTACCAGCTTCTTTGCACCGATGTCAATACCTCGAGTCGGTTCGGATACAAACAAAAGCTTCGGATTCATTGTCAACGCCCGGGCAATGCATACCTTCTGCTGGTTACCACCAGAAAGCGTACCAGCGTGCTGCAGCGGTGAAAAACAGCGGATGTCAAGATCTTTAATCATCTTTTCCGCATGCCGACGAATCGCCTTGGTATCCTTCTGGCTAAAGCAAGCCAGCTTTTTAATAAATTCACCATTGATTTGCATAGCATTAAACACTATATTATCCTCAATAGATTCTTCCAGAAGAAGCCCCACACCGCGGCGATCCTCCGAAACCATTGCCATGCCGCTGGCAAGTGCTGCTTTTGCGTCGTTTAATTTTATTTTTTCCCCAAAAAACTCTACATCACCGCTGGCTTCATAAACACCCATGATACCGTTCGGCACACCGATCTTTCCCTGTCCAGCCAGCCCGCCAATACCGAAAATCTCACCTTCATGTACTTCAAAAGAAACATCCTTTACAAGCTCTCCCGGCATATTTACTTTCAGATGCTCTGCCTTTAAAACAACCGGTATTTCTTTTCCAAATTCACGAGCTTCTGCCTTTACAAAAGAAAACTCCCCCTCTTCACGTCCGATCATCATTTCTGCCAAGCGTACCGCATTGGTATCTTTCGTTTCACAGGATGCCACGAACTGACCGTCACGCAGGATCGTAATACCGTCCGCTGCACTGATTACCTCATCCAGACGGTGTGTAATAAAGATAATCGCAATCCCCCTGGCTGCGATATCTTTCATTACCTTCAGAAGCTGTTCCGCCTCACTTTCCGTCAAAACTGCCGTCGGTTCATCAAAAACCAGAAGCTTCACACCTTTTTTATCAATCTCACGCGCAATCTCCACAAACTGCATATAACCGACCGGCAGACCACTCACCATTGTGTATTCGTTAATTCCCATTCCTACACTGTCCAACGCTGCCCGCGCATCCTCAGACATCTGTTTCATGTCAAGTGATTCCATTTTTGAACCTAAAACCCGTGACATAATATTTGGTTTGGTAATCTCGCGATTCAATTTAATGTTTTCCGTGATCGTAAATCCCGGCAAAAGCATAAACTCCTGATGAACCATACCGATTCCCTTCAGCATTGCGTCATGCGGCGATGCAATCACTGTTTTTTCTCCATCGATCAAAACCTCACCGGAAAAGCCGCCGGTTTCATGAATCACGGGCATACCAAATAAAATATTCATAAGCGTACTTTTTCCCGCACCGTTTTCTCCCAGCAGTGCATGTATCTCACCCGGACGAATCTTCAGCGACACATTGGAAAGAACAGTATTTTCACCATATTTCTTGGTGATATCTTTCATCTCCAAAATGTATTTTTCAGCCACTTTCTCTCCTCCTCTTCTCCCTCTTTTAAATTCTCAAAAACGACCCGCCTCAGGGAAGCGAAGCGGGTCGCATTTATAGCTTATTTCATTTTAAATCCGACTATTATTTTAAATAATCGTTAAAATCAACCGGAGTAAGCAGAACTGTGTAGTAATTATCCAGAGTTGTACCTTCTGCGTCTGTATAAGTTTCTACAACCGCACCTTCGCATTTTGCCTGGAACAGTTCATTAATCTTTTCAGCATCATTACGATCTGTGATTTCACCTTCGATATATCCCTTTGCATATTCGGTAGCAATATCAATGATTGCCATGTTCACCGGTGACGGCCATGTAGAATAACGGCCAACTGCATCGTATTCAGCAAGCTTTGCTGCGATTGCTTCCAGAGCTACTGTATCATCATCACCGACTGCAATCTCAAGACCAAGAGCTGCCGGAAATGCATGGTACGGACTCGGACAGCACGGCTGCGGATAATAAGCATCCGGCTGCGTCAGAACTGCGGTCTGCAGCGGCTCCTGCATAGAACAGTTTGTCGTAAAGAATGCAACCTTCTTACCTGCATACTCTTCCATTTTCGCCGGAACATCCTCAAGAATAAACTGCTGCGCTCCTGTTACACCAGCATCACCTGTCGGATCCGGAGCAGTAGCTTCTACATATTCGATACCGAGTGCTTCACAGTTTGCTTCCAGATTTGCTTTACGGGCTGCGATGGTTTCCATTGCCAGATGACGCGGGAAGGAATAATGTACGAATACTTCAATTCCCCAATCAGCGCAGGTTTCCATGATCGTGTCACCCTGTTTTGCTTCATTTGTATAAAGAACAATGTCCGCTGCCTCAGAAATAACCTTCGGATCTTCCTGCGGAACCCCTGCGATCAGCAGGATATCGTCACGTCCCTGTTCCTCACGAATCTTGTCAAATGCCGCTTTTGTACCCGGAACTGCCTGGCAAATAATAATCGCTTTTACATCCGGATCAGATGCGAATGCTACCAGTTTGGAAATTGTTGTCTCTGTTTCCTGAGAGAAGTTATCCGGATATGTATCTGTAATGATATGCTCCTCACCATAAATTGCTACTGCACGTTCTGCAGCGCGGAATTCTTCTTCACCCTGAGAAGTAGTACCTGTCAGGATGGCGATTTTCCAATTACCCTCTTCTGCGAATACGCCTGTTCCAAACGCAAAGCACATTGCAAAAGTCAGTAAAAGTAAACCTAATTTCTTCATTTCTCTTTCCTCCTTTTTCTTGCATTTTCTCTAATGCAGTTATATGACATAAGCATAGCATATATTTTATTACTGCGCAAGACTAAATTATTAGAAAAATGAAGTTTTATCACAGAAATGTTTCACAATCAGATACACCTTTGCATCAGTTCCAGAGCCCCGTATTCCCGTATAATCCGCAGATCGTCAGCAACCGCCGTTTTCAGACCAGAGACAGCTGTCAGATCCTCGCCCCAGAACTCCGTATTCGCAAGCACTGCTTCCGCCAGTTTCTCATCTGTATCCGCTTTGTGCCTATCATAAAATTCCAGAGTCTCTCTATCATCACTGATCTTATATTCCTCATCACCACGCATACCGAAAAACCCTTCCTCATCTCGTCTGATGCCTCTGTAAAAAGCAATATAAAATGCCATTGAAGCCGTAATACAGCGTGGAAGCCTATCAAATACTTTCACATATTCTTTCAGAGACGGCAGTACACGCGTCCTCCATTTGGAAGTAGAGTTGAGTGTAATAGCCAAAAGTTCATGATCAATAAACGGATTGTTAAAACGATCCGTTACTGATTTTGCAAATTCCCGTAGTTCCTCCTTCGGTAATGTCAGTATTGGAATAATTTCTTCATAAATCGTTCTGTTCATAAATGCACAGATTACTTTATCATTCATACAATCTCTGACAATATTTTTTCCGGCAAGATATGCCCCCGGAACCATCGTCGTGTGCGCGCCGTTTAAAATGCGCACCTTACGCTGTTTGTAGGGCTTATGATCATCTGTAATCAATACCGGCAATCCTGCCTCTTCAAACGGAAGTTCTTTTTTCAACCACGCAGGTCCTTCAATCACCCAGAATCCGAAAATCTCTGCCGTATCAATAATAGTATCCTCATATCCCAGTTCACAGCAGATTTCCCTTGCTTCCACAGCCGGATAACCAGTTACAATGCGATCCACCAGCGTAGAACAAAAGTAATTTTCTTCCTCCAGCCATTTCACAAAACCGTCTTCCAGCTCCCACTGTTTGACATAAGCAAGCACACATTTTTTCAATTTTTCCCCGTTATCATCAATCAATTCACAGGGAAGAATTACAAACCCTTTTCCCTTCTCCGTTCCGAATATCTGATATCTGGCATAAAGGAACTGTGTCAGCTTACCCGGAAAGCTGGTCGCCGGTTTATCTGTAAATCTGCAGGATGCATCATAGCGAATTCCTGCCTCCGTTGTATTACAGGTAATAAAACGCAGCTGTGGATTTTTTGCACATTCCATGTAA
The DNA here is from genome assembly GCA_050944495.1 of Marvinbryantia sp. Taxonomy (GTDB): domain Bacteria; phylum Bacillota; class Clostridia; order Lachnospirales; family Lachnospiraceae; genus Marvinbryantia. The sequence continues at coordinate 22,772 of JBMNRF010000033.1, read as the reverse complement.
CAATCATACTCACTGTAAGGATTGATGCAGCGGCTGATACTGGAGATTACACGCTTTTCGCTGATTTTTCTGCCATTCTCGTTTCCACGCAGAAGTAGGGTATACAGCCCCTCCTGTTTGTCAAGAAACTCCCGCACATGCTTACCGCCTCCCGTCGGTTGAAGCACCATAATCTTCGAGCAAAATCCTGTCTTTTCATTTAATACATCGATAAAATGATCAACAAACGCTCGCAGAAAATTACCCTCCCCAAACTGCAACACACGTTCAGGTGCCTTTTCCAGTAAATAACCATTATAATTTAATTCTTTCAGTGTTTCATAATTTAGTTTCTTCATAATCCATCTCCCTCACAGTGTTACACCCTGCTTAAAAATCGCCATATCATGAAATCCTGCCACTTCTGCCTTTACCGGTTTTCCGGAAGCAACTTCAATCACATACTCAAATAACTCTTCTCCCAGTTCCGGAAGTGCCTTTCCCATAACCAGTTCTCCACAGTTAAAGTCAATCCAATTCTTTTTATGTGCAGAAAGAGCTGTATTGCTGGAAATTTTCACCGTAGGAACCGGTGAGGCAAACGGAGTACCACGCCCGGTTGTAAACAGTATAATATGCGCCCCGGAAGCCGCCAATGCCGTAGAGGCAACCAGATCATTGCCCGGTGCGCTGAGCAGATTGAGTCCTTTTTGTTTCACAGTCTCCCCGTAAGCAAGCACGCCCCTGACCGGGGCGCTGCCCGATTTCTGCGTACAGCCCAAGGATTTATCCTCCAGAGTAGAAATACCTCCCTTTTTATTCCCCGGTGAGGGATTTTCATAAATTGTCTGATTATGGCTAGTAAAATAGTTCTTAAAATCATTGATCAGACGAACTGTCTGTTCAAATATCTCTTCATTTTCACAGCGGTTCATCAACAGTGTCTCCGCACCGAACATTTCCGGAACTTCTGTAAGAATCGTTGTTCCGCCCTGTGCAATCAAAAGATCTGAAAAAACACCGACCGTCGGATTGGCTGTAATACCAGAAAGTCCGTCTGAACCGCCGCATTTCATCCCGACGATCAATTCACTGCACGGAATCGCTTCTCTTTGAAAATTTCCTACATACTCTGCCAGTTCTTCAATCAGTTCCAGTCCATCAGTGATCTCATCTTCTGAGTCCTGAGAAACCAAAAATTTCACACGTTTCTCATCATAATCTCCGATATATTCTTTCAACACCTCAATATTACTATTCTCACATCCAAGTCCCAATACCAGCACACCACCAGCATTCGGATGGTTTACCAGATCCGCCAGGATCCAACGTGTATGCTCCTGATCATCCCCCATCTGTGAACAGCCGTACGGATGCGGAAACGACACTACCGCCTCCACCGTTCCCTTCACATATCTTTTTGCCTGACGCTCCAATACCTGCGCCACATTGTTGACGCAGCCAACCGTAGGAATGATCCAAATCTCATTTCTTACGCCTATTCTTCCATCGTTCCTTCGATATCCCTGAAAAAAACGTTGTACTTTTGAATCTAAACCCGCTGTTTTTTGCGGTTCATATGTATAATCCAACAAATCACCAAGCCCTGTTTTCATATTATGGGTATGAATCCAGGCACCTTTTTTTATTGTTTTTGTTGCAATACCAATCGGAGCGCCGTATTTAACAATCGGTTCTCCTGCTGCAATCTCACACAGAGCAAATTTATGTCCCTGCATAATTTCTTCCTGCAATGTAATTTCTTCCCCATCCACCTGCACAATAGAACCAGACGGCAGCAGCATAAGCGCCACTGCCGCCGTATCCTGCGGATGGATCTTCATCATTTTCTTCATTTGTGTTTTCCCCCGCATAATTCTGTCTTATTCTACCTTTGTTACTTTTTGCAATTCTTCTCCTTCCTCATACGCAAACGAAATCCTTTCCCCTTCCTTGAAGCGTACAATTTCCGGGAATCGACTCACATCCACATCAAAAATCTGTTTTCGTTTTTCCAGAACTACATAGTAATGTGAATTACCTTCCATCACTACCGGAGCAATCGTTTCAATCACTCCCTTCGCCGTTTTTGTTTCCTTTACTTCTGCTTTTGTAATTCCATTTGTTTTCAACAAATCTACGTAAGCTTCCTCACATTCTGCTACAGTATTTCCGATCGCCACGTTCTGATACTTTTTAATATTGACCATCGCATACATCTTTACCAGACCGGCATCATCCTTAAGCGCCATAAAGTACGTGGGTTCTCCTGATACGTTCAAAAGCAGCGGAAAGGTAGAAACATAACCCAAATGCTGCACCTGTCCCTGTGCCGAATGCATAGCCGAATATTCCTCCGCACCTGGACAGGCATAATAGCGTGATTCCATGGTACGCTGATTCATCAGCACAAATCCAACATTTGACTGATCTCCGCTGACACTCGTTACACCGGTATATACCCAGACATCATCATCCATCGCCAGATAATTATATCCATCCGTTGTGCGCAGACATCCCTTCTGGCTGAGAAGGCTATTGAAAAATCCATTCATATACAAACCGTAATAATCATACAATTCAATCAGAAGCTTTGCACTGTATACAGAATCTACCCATTGCGGACAATCCTCAATATCATAGCATTCCGTTTCTCCGGTAATCGCATTACAAAGCACAACCCTGCCGATTGTCTGCCCGCCGAACAGGCCAATATTGAATTTTTTTACCGGACAGATCCAATATGGAGTACCTTCTTCATCGATTTCAAAACTCAGTTCATCAAAAATATAGGTCGGATAACGAAAACGCAAATGTCTGTAGATATTTCGATTAAAATATTCCGCCTGAGAATATTTGATGCCACCGCCCTCCGGTAACCTCACACACTCGGTATCCTGCGTTGTCATATCAATCCGAATATAGGCCGGTATGCCCTCGCTCATATTCGTCAGCCATTTGATTGGACTGGCATAGACAAGCGGTGTTACACGGACCGGTTTTCCCTGATAGTTAATCTGCGTATACAGCTCACTAACCTCAAACTGAGAAACCATGTCCACCAGAGAACCCATTTTACGATTTCCTAAAAGAGATGCCGAACTTTTATCAAGTAAAGGGATCTCATTAAAATCCACTTCTTTAATATCTTCCGCAAAGTCGCCATTCTGTACATCCAACAGTTTATGATACTTCGCCGCATTAATAATCGGGGAAGACAGTACGGAACCAATGATAAAAACTACCACAAGTACTGCCGTACTGACCATTCCAATCTTAAACGGTCTGCTTTTTCGGAACACAACACCTCTTTCCGCACTTCTGGCACCAAGCAGTAGTGTCACCACAACTACCAATGAAATAATAAACAGCCAGAATCCTGATGAATGTAAGTTAATTGCCGGAATTGTCACATAATAGTAAATACCGGCTGCAAACAACAGTCCAAGTGCCATCAGAATTTTTGTTTTTCGATTCATGTCTCTTCCTTTCTGTGATGCAAATACTTCTCCCTGATCTTGATATAAAAGAAACCGTTCCCATCAGCATTTCACTACCAAAAGAAACGGTTCCTCCTTATCTATGCCTTGTCAGCATAAGATTTATTTATAATTTACGATTTTACCAAAATCTGCTTTCAGAGAAGCTCCGCCTACCAGACCGCCATCGATATCTGGCTGTGCAAACAAGTCTGCTGCAGTAGCTGCGTTTACAGATCCGCCGTACTGAATACGGATTGCTGCTGCTGTTGCATCATCATAGATTTCAGCGATCAGATCACGGATGCCCTTGCAAACCTCCTGTGCCTGCTCTGTGGTAGCTGTCTTACCTGTTCCGATTGCCCAGATCGGTTCGTAAGCAATTACTGCCGTCTTAGCCTGGTCTGCTGTTACGTTCAGGAATCCAACCTTAACCTGCTGACGAATCCAGTCCATTGTAATACCCTGCTCTCTCTGCTCCAGAGATTCACCACAGCACATAATCGGTGTAATACCATGTTCAAATGCTTTAAGCATTTTCTTGTTTACATCTTCAGATGTTTCACAGAAATATTCACGTCTCTCAGAATGGCCAAGAACAACGTATTTTACACCTGCATCCACCAGCATGTTCGGAGCGATCTCGCCTGTGAACGCACCTTTTTCTTCAAAGTACATATTTTCAGCACCAACTGCAATGTTTGTGCCTTTTGCAGCTTCTACAACCGGAATGATGTCGATTGCCGGTACGCAAAATACTACGTCTGCTTCATCAGTTGCTACCAACGGTTTCAGAGTATTTACCAATTCTACTGCTTCGCTCGGAGTCATGTTCATTTTCCAGTTTCCAGCGATGATTTTTCTTCTTGCCATTTTTATATTCTCCTTCTTTATTAATAATTAAGTAAAATAATATTTCTACAATATATTTTTATTTATCATTTGCAGCTGCTACACCTGGCAGTTCCTTGCCCTCCAAAAATTCCAGAGAAGCGCCGCCGCCTGTAGAGATGTGGCTCATCTTGTCGCCATATCCAAGCTGGTTTACTGCTGCTGCGGAGTCACCGCCTCCGATAATTGTGATAGCGTCTGTCTCAGCCAAAGATTTTGCAACCGCAATCGTTCCTTTTGCAAGAACCGGATTTTCGAATACACCCATCGGTCCGTTCCAAACAACTGTTTTTGCAGATTTTACCGCTTCTGCATACATTTCTGCTGTCTTTGGTCCAATATCAAGCCCCATCAAATCAGCCGGCATTGCATCAGCATCTACTACAGAAACTTCAATTTCAGCGTCAATTGGGTTCGGGAACGCTTTTGCTGCCGCAGTATCAATCGGAAGAAGCAGCTTTTTACCAAGTTTTTCTGCCTTTGCCATCATTTCTTTACAGTAATCAATCTTTTCGTTATCAACCAGAGAAATACCTACTTCGTATCCTTTTGCTTTCAAGAAGGTAAATGCCATACCACCGCCGATAATCAGAGTATCGCATTTTTCCAGCAGATTAGAGATAACGTTAAGCTTATCAGCAACTTTTGCACCGCCAAGAATTGCAACAAACGGTCTTTCCGGATTTTCTACTGCTTTTCCGAGGAAATCAATCTCTTTCTGCATCAGATAACCGACTACATTTTCACCGCCTTTTTCGCTGATGAATTTGGTAACGCCTGCAACAGATGCATGTGCTCTGTGAGAAGAACCGAACGCATCGCATACATAGTAATCAGCCAGATCAGCAAGCTCTTTGCTGAATGCTTCACCGTTCTTTGTTTCTTCCGCACCGCGGAAACGTGTATTCTGCAGGAGAACAACATCTCCATCTTTCATATCCGCTACTGCCTTTGTTGCCGCTTCGCCTGTTACGTTATAATCAGACACAAATACTACTTCCTTACCGAGTTTCTCGGAAAGACGAACCGCAACCGGAGCAAGTGATTCCCCTTCGTTCGGACCGTTCTTTACTTTTCCCAGATGGGAGCAGAGAATTACTTTTCCACCGTCAGCAATCAGCTTATTAATCGTCGGCAGAGCAGCCACAATACGTGTCTCATCTGTGATCTTGCCATCTTTGAGCGGCACATTAAAATCGCATCTTACCAGAACACGTTTTCCTTTTACATTGATATCATCAACAGATTTTTTATTTAATCCCATGATAAAAATCCTCCTTAATAGTTAGAAAAAAAGAGGACCGGCCCAAAAGACCGGACCTCTGATAGGTCTTGAGTAATACTTATGCTAACTCGCTGAAGTATTTGATTGTACGAACCATCTGGCTTGTGTAAGAATTCTCATTGTCATACCAAGAAACTACCTGAACTTCTGTTGTTCCGTTATCAAGCGGAAGAACCATTGTCTGAGTAGCATCAAACAGAGAACCAAATCTCATACCAACGATATCGCTGGATACGATTTCATCTGTGTTGTAACCGAAAGATTCTGTAGCTGCTGCTTTCATAGCTGCATTTACTTCATCAACTGTAACAACTTTGTCTACAACTGCTGTAAGGATTGTAGTAGAACCTGTCGGGGTCGGTACACGCTGAGCCGCGCCGATCAGTTTGCCATTCAGTTCCGGAATAACCAGACCGATTGCTTTTGCAGCACCTGTGCTGTTCGGAACGATATTAACTGCTGCAGCACGGGATCTTCTCAGATCGCCTTTTCTCTGCGGTCCATCAAGAGTCATCTGATCGCCTGTGTAAGCGTGGATTGTGCACATGATACCACTCTTGATCGGAGCAAGATCATTCAGTGCTTTTGCCATCGGAGCAAGGCAGTTTGTTGTACAGGAAGCTGCAGAAATAATTGTATCTTCAGCTTTCAGTGTCTCATGGTTTACATTGTAAACGATAGTCGGCAGATCATTTCCAGCCGGAGCGGAAATAACTACTTTACGAGCACCTGCGTTGATATGAGCCTGAGCTTTTTCTTTGGATGTATAGAATCCAGAGCACTCCAGAACTACGTCAACACCAAGCTCACCCCACGGGCAATTATTTGCATCCGGGAATGCGTAGATTTTGATTTCTTTGCCGTCTACAGTAATAGAATCTTCGCCTGCTTCTACTTTGTCAGCCAGAGCGTATTTACCCTGAGATGAGTCATATTTCAACAGATGAGCAAGCATCTTCGGGCTTGTTAAATCGTTGATTGCTACTACTTCATAACCTTCTGCACCAAACATCTGTCTGAATGCGAGACGACCAATACGGCCGAATCCATTAATTGCTACTTTTACTGCCATAATCGTAATTCCTCCTAAAAGTGTGATTATTTACATCTGCTCGACAAAAAGAGCAGAGTGTATCCGTTTCTTTCCGTGAAAGAAACTTCAACCTTATCCTTATTTTACCTAATCCAACACAAAAATTCAAGCTATATTTTCATTTTTCCTCTAAATTTTGGGCTTTCCAGCGTTCAGTTCATTTGACAGCGGTCTTTTCATCCGTTATGATACAGACAGAATTATTTAACGGAGGTTCTTACTATGGCCATCAAAACAGATTTTCACCTGCATTCCGCGTTTTCCGGTGATGCCGAAACACCGATGGAACAGATGATCCAAAAAGGGATCGAACTGGGAATGAATACGCTCTGCTTTACAGAGCATATGGATTATCAGCTTATAAGCGAAGGCATCGATTTCGCGGTTGATACCGCTGCCTACCACAATAGCTTTGTACAATTAAAAGAAAAATACCAAAACAAGATCGAACTGCTCTTTGGTATCGAGCTTGGTCTCGAGCCACAGCACCACGCCTTTCTGACTGAATATACCCACACCTGGGATTTTGATTTTATTATTGGATCCTCGCATGTCATTGACGGCATTGATTCCTACTATCCTGTTTTCTTTGAAGGACGTTCCGAAGAGGCTTCCTACCATCGCTATTTCGAGACGATCCTGGAAAATCTGACCGCCTTTTCCGATATCGATGTCTACGGACATCTGGACTATATCGTACGCTACGGTCCAAATAAAAGCAGGTTTTATTCTTATGAAAAATATCGCGACGTGATCGACGCGGCATTAAAGACAATGGTGGAAAAGCAGATCGGACTGGAAGTGAATTCCGCCGGTTTCCGTAAGGGACTTGGCTTTCCAAATCCGCATCCGGATATTATCCGGCGCTACCTTGCGCTCGGCGGCGAGATCATTTCCGTCGGATCAGACGCCCATGACGCCGAAAGCATCGCTGCGGATTTTGAAACAGTACGCAAGCTGCTGCTGGCATGTGGATGCAGATATTACACAATCTTCCGCAAACGAAAACCGGAATTTATACATTTATAATTCGCTCTTTTGTTTTCCTCATACCAAATTACAAACAGAACCACGCACCTGTTCCCAAAGCAGACGACAAGTAGATTTTCGTCAGAACTGTGAGAGTATAGATGCATGGTTCTGCCATACTTTTTATATTCACTTCAAAATCGTACCGCCCCCGGCCACATTTCCATCGGTATCGTAGAACACCAACGCTTGTCCCGGTGTGATGGCTCTCTGCGGTTCTCTAAAAACACATTCCAGTGTATTCTCACCTGTCATACGGATACGTGCAGGTGCGCCTTTATGATTATAACGGATCTTGGCAATTACATCAAGTTCACCATCCACACCAGGGATCGACATAAAGTTCAGATTTCCGGCTGTCACATGTGTTTTAAACAACTCTTCATTTTCACCAACCACAACTTCGTTCGTCTCCGGCCGAATCTCTGTCACAAATACCCGATGTCCCATCGGCAGGGCAAGTCCACGCCGCTGCCCGATCGTGTAATGACTAATCCCTCTGTGATGCCCGATCACCTGACCATCTGCCGTCACAAAATCCCCCTCTGGAAGTCTTTTTCCGGAATACTGCTCAATAAAAGAAGCATAATCATCATCCGGCACAAAACAGATTTCCTGGCTGTCTGGTTTATTTGCCACACGAAGTCCAATCTTTTCCGCCATTTGTCGGATCTCATCCTTCGTAAATTCACCAACCGGCATCAAAGTACGAGAAAGCTGTTCCTGCGTCAGATTATAAAGCGCATAGGTCTGATCCTTTGCCGCCGTTGCCGAACTGTAGATCGTGTAACGACCATTTCTCAGCCGACGAATGCGCGCATAATGACCAGTAGCAATATAATCCGCTCCGATCGCAAGACTTCTCTGCAGAAGAGATTCCCATTTTACATAACGATTACAGGCAATACACGGATTTGGTGTTCTGCCCTGCAGATACTCATTCGCAAAATAATCCATGACCTTCGCCTTAAACTCGGCTTTAAAATTCATCACATAATAGGGAATGTCCAGGCTCTGTGCCACGCGTCTGGCATCCTCCACGGCAGAAAGTCCACAACACCCACCGTTTTCTTCCTGCACATGTTCTTCCTCGTCCTGCCAGATCTGCATGGTCACACCAATTACCTCATAGCCCTGCTCTTTTAACAAATAGGCTGCAACAGAAGAATCCACACCGCCCGACATTCCCACAACTACTTTTTTTTTCATATTTTAATATTCTTCTTCGTCTTCTTCTTCGCTGATATCGGTTTTCGGTTTTTCCAGGCCTTCAATCTTGATACCGTTTTTCTCAGCATAATCCCAGAGTGCTGCATGGATTGCTTCCTCTGCAAGCAAAGAACAGTGAACTTTGACCGGCGGCAGTCCATCAAGTGCTTCCATTACTGCTTTATTTGTTACCTGAAGCGCCTCCTTTATATTTTTACCCTTCACCAGTTCCGTTGCCATGCTGCTCGTTGCCACAGCCGCACCGCAGCCAAAGGTTTTAAATTTTACATCCTGAATAATACCATTATCATCGATATCCAGATAGATTCTCATAATATCTCCGCATTTTGCGTTGCCGACTGTACCGACACCACTTGCGTTTTCAATCTCTCCCACATTTCTTGGATTCTGAAAATGATCCATTACTTTTTCACTGTACATCTTTATTCCTCCTGTACTTTTCTACTAAAATACCATCTGTTTCCGTTCTGTAATTCCGGCAGACGGATCATTTATTTTCCTGCTGATTTTCTCACAAAATCTTCATAAAGCGGTGACATACTGCGCAGCTTTGCAACAATCGTTTTAATCGATTCGATCACATAATCGATCTCCTCTTTCGTCGTTTCTTCGCTTAAAGTCAGACGCAACGAACCATGCGCAATCTCATGCGGCAATCCGATCGCCAACAGCACATGAGACGGATCAAGCGATCCAGAGGTACATGCGGAACCGCTGGAGCCACAGATGCCATCCATATCCAGCATGATCAGCAAAGATTCTCCCTCGATAAACTGAAAGCTGAAGTTTGCGTTATTCGGAAGTCTATCGTAACGATCTCCGTTTAATCTGGTGTACGGCACTTCCTTCAACACACGGTCAATCAGATAGTCACGCAGTTCTTTTTCCTTTTGCGTACGTTCTTTCATCGATGAAACTGCGCGTCTGGTTGCGGCGCCGAGACCCACAATACCCGGAATATTTTCTGTGCCGGCACGTCTCTTTCTCTCCTGTGCTCCGCCATGTACAAATGAGCGGATCTTTACACCCTTGCGGATATACAGAAAACCGATGCCCTTCGGACCGTTTAATTTATGTCCGCTGGCGCTCAACATATCAATATGACATTCATCTATATTAATCGGAAGCTGTCCAAATGCCTGTACCGCATCTGTATGGAACAAAATGCCGTGTTCATGGGCAATCTCTCCAATCTCTTTGATCGGTTGAATCGTACCGATTTCATTATTTGCGTACATCACCGTGATCAGGATCGTCGTCGGACGGATTGCTTTTTTCAATTCGTCCAGTTTAATCTTACCGTTTTCATCCACATTCACGTAAGTCACTTCAAAACCGTTTTTCTCCAGATATTCACAGGTATGAAGGACTGCGTGATGCTCTATTTTGGAAGTAATAATATGGTTTCCCTTATCACGAAGCGCTTCCGCTGTAGCCTTAATCGCCCAATTATCCGATTCGGAACCTCCGGCTGTGAAATAAATTTCATTCTGCTGCGCTCCGAGTGCATCTGCGATCGTCTCTCTTGCCTCATTCATCGCCTTTTTGCTTGCGCCGCCCAGTTCATATATGGTCGAAGCATTGCCGTAAAATTCTGTAAAATACGGAAGCATAGCCTCAACTACCTCCGGCGCCGTCTTTGTCGTCGCCGCATTATCCAGATAAATCATCTTTTTCATAATCTGATACACCTCAATTCTCACATTTTATAGTGGTGCAGTTATTTTTCCCCTGCGTTTTTCTGCTCTCTTCTACCAGTTGGTCAAGCTTCATCTCATCAACTGCCTGAGTAATGCTCTCATTGATCCGTTGCCAGACATATTTTGTCACGCAGAGATCCGCGCCCTCACATCCAGCCTCCTCTTTCAATCCCGGACACTCCACCGCATCCAGATTGCCCTCCAAAGACCGGAGTACATCTCCCACCGAGATTTCTGATGCTGGCTTTGCTAAGCGGTATCCACCCTGCGCACCTCGAATGCTTAAAACAAGCCCTGATTTACGAAGCCTGCCGAAAAGCTGCTCCAGATAGCTCTCGGATATGCCTTGCCTTGCTGCAACGCTGCTGATCGGAACTGCTTCCGTCTCGCAATGCAGGGCAAGGTCAATCAATGCACGCAGCCCATATCTGCCCTTTGTGGAAAGTTTCATGCTGCCACCTCGATTTCTTTTTATACCCGACTATTTTACTCGGGTTTCAAAAAAAATATAGCACTCTCTTTCCGTTCTGTCAAGACACTCCTGCGAATATATTAAAAATAATCAAATACACTTGGAGAATTCCTTATGCTTCAGAAAAATACCGTTATCAAGGGAGCCATTCTCCTGACTGCAGCCGGTCTGATTGGGCGAATAATCGGCTTTTTCTATAGAATATTCCTCTCACGCACAATCGGTGCAGAAGGCATCGGCATCTATCAACTTATTTTTCCTCTTTACGCCCTCACTTACTCCCTCACCTCATCCGGCATTCAGACAGCAATCTCCCGCTATGTAGCAGCCAAAAACGCCTCCGGCGATCCGGGCGGCGCGCGCAGAATTTTTCAAATCGGTCTGATTGTTTCAACCGCTGTCGCTGTTTTTGTTTCCTGTCTGCTGCTGTTTTTTCATCAGGAACTGGCCGTTTCTTTCGTCAAAGAACCCAGATGCGGGCATCTTTTATATCTGCTTGCCTTTGTCGTTCCTTTCGGCTCCATTCATTCCTGCATCAACGGCTATTACTACGGAATCCGACAGGCTGCAGTTCCTGCTGTAACCGAAGTCATCGAACACTTTCTGCGCCTCGGTACCGCCGTTCTGATTTTTCAGTTTCTTTCCTCAAAAGGTGCCATTATTACACCTGCGTTGGCCGTCTACGGCATGATCGCAGAAGAAACTCTGGCCGCACTGTTATCTGCCATCGCCCTGCTCTGCCATTTCCATTCACAACCGCAAATTCCGACCGCGCTTTACCGAATCAACCACTATACAAAAGAACTGTTTTCCATTTCCATTCCCCTTACCATGAACCGGGTACTGGTCAATGTCTTCCAAAGTATTGAAGCTCTTCTGATCCCGCTGCAGCTTCGACTCACCGGCCTGAATCAAAGTACCGTACTTGGTATGTACGGTGTTTTAACCGGAATGGCTCTGCCGCTAATCCTCTTTCCGACCGCACTGACGTCTTCTCTGTGCACTATGGTTCTGCCTGCCGTCTCGGAAGCACAGGCCAAAAATGAAATCCACAGCATCCGTTCTGTCATCAAAAAGCTTTCTCTTTTTTGCATCGGCTTTGGCCTGCTATGCTGGGTACTATTTTTCTTCTTTGGAAATTTCATTTGTATACTATTGTTTCAAAACCATATGGCTGGTTCGTTTGTCACAATCATGGCTTGGATCTGTCCTGTCATGTACTTAAATCCGGCGCTTTTCGCCGTTCTGAACGGTCTTGGAAAGACAAAGTTGGTCTTTCTTCATAACTTTGCCGGTGTATTGACCCGTATTTTATTTATCCTCCTTGCTATTCCATACTTCGGAATTAATGGTTATTTAATGGGAATAACCGTCTCACAGGCACTGCTCTTTTTTCTCTCAGCAAACGCAATACACCGGGTACTGCGCAGAAAATAACCATAAAAAGGCGTTAAACATTTCTGTCTAACGCCTGTGTTCTGTCTTCTTTTACTTTGTCTTCTTTTACTTTGTTTTGCCAGGAACCCAACGTCCCTGTTTATCTACCCATTTTGAACCAACCCATTCATTTTTCGCCATAATACCATTGCTGTAGAAATAGTACCAATAATATCTGTTCTCACTGTCCTTAATACATTTCCATGTTTTCTTTGCATAGGTACCATCCGGCTGAAGGTATTTATACCCCTTTTTCACTTTCTTAAACCCATTTTTGATATCTTTTTTATAGCCGGGAATCTCACTGCCGTCCCCGCCGTAATACTTACCATTCGGCGCATAATCATTTACAAGCATGCGGCCATTTTTCTGCAGAAAATGTCCGTTTTTGGTACGATTCTTAAACATACGGCCATTTCTGTCAAAATAATAGTAATATATCTTACCGCCAGACCTAATCTTTTTCCAGCCGATTGACATATAGCCGTTCGCATCAAAATGATATGTATAAGTCTTCCCGTTTTTTCTGATATTTTTAAAGCAGCTTTTCACATACTTTTTACCTGTCTTTGTTGTATAGTAACGATACTTTCCATTGCTCTGTCTGCGAAAACCGGCATTCGCCTGCATTACCGGCAAAAGTACCAGTAAACTTAAAAGTACGGCAAAAATACCTGCTTTTTTTAGTCCTTTCATCCACTTGCTCCCTTCTTTTCGATGCTGACCTTCAAAGATGCCGAATTTAATATTTCCATCTTGTCGATAAAATCAGTATGGCACAATCTTCCTGAAAATTCAAGAAAATTGTGCCGAAAATCACCTAGTTCTGTGAAAGAACACTTCTTACATGCGCCACTTCTTCTGCAGTCGCTTTTGCCGCCGGCACATAATACTGTTTACTTCTTGCAATCTGGTAAATTTCTTCCTGAGACATTTCACACTGATTACGGATCTGTTTCAGTGTCTGTTTCAATTCCTTATTTTCTGTCTGTGGAATCATTTCACCGTAACGTACCAGTTCTCCGTTAATCCCAGCCAGAGTATCGGATACCATTGTCTTTTCATCCATGTCAGTTCCCTCCTACTGTAAAAAGCTCATCAACTGCTGTTTTGTTTCCATTGCGCTCTGTGCGGATTTCTGGAAAAACTGCTTTACTGTCGGGTCCGTTGCTTGAGATGCATATGCTGTCATTTTGCAATGAGTTGTAGAAAATCCGCCGATCAGATGACGAAGATTCTGCAGATCGAGTTCAGATAATTCTGTCATAAAAAATCCTCCTTTGCGTTTTGTTTACACATTCATTCTGTCCGATTTATGATTTTTTATGTACAAAATATTTTTTTCATTTTTCGCAGTGTACAAAAGCAGGCACACCGCTAAGGATATGCCTGCCTGTAAAACCATATTTATTTAAACATTTATAACCAGTTATACATTTCCGCATACTTGTCTGCAGATGCCTTCCACGAAAAATCAGCTGCCATCGCACGATCAATCAATTTATTCCACTCGCGCTTCTTATCTACATAAACCGAATGTGCATAACGAATTGCATTGTACATCTCATGAGCATTATAATTGGCAAAGCTGAAACCGGTTCCGGTTCCCTCAAATTCATTGTACGGAATAACCGTATCTTTCAAACCGCCTGTCTCACGAACAATCGGAAGTGTGCCGTAGCGAAGACTCATCAGCTGGCTCAGTCCACACGGTTCAAACAGAGACGGCATCAGAAATGCATCGCTTGCCGCATAAATCTTGTGAGAGATTGCTTCGGAATAATAAATATTAGCAGAAACCTTATCCGGATATTTCCACGCGAAATGACGGAACATATTTTCATAACGTTCTTCACCGGTGCCAAGCACCACGATCTGCCAATCCTGCTGGCACATTTCTTCCATCATGTAGTTAATCAGATCAAAGCCTTTCTGATCTGTCAGACGAGAAACAATACCAAGCATAAATGTCTTTTCATTCTGCGGCAATCCGAGCTCTTTCTGCAGTGCGATTTTATTTTTAACCTTTTCTTTTCGGAAATTTTTAATATTATAATTTCTGTCAATCAGAGGGTCTGTCTCCGGATTCCACTCATCATAATCAAGACCATTGACAATCCCACGCAAATCATGCGCACGCGCACACAACAGTCCGTTCAGATTTTCTCCGTAAAATGGCGTCTTGATCTCCTCTGCATAAGTCGGGCTGACAGTAGTCAGCGCATCCGCATAAACAAGACCGCCCTTTAAATAATTTGCATCACCGTAAGCCTCCAGTTTATCCGGTGTGAAAAAGTAATCCGGCAGACCTGTAATATTTTTAACGGTCTTCATATCCCACACGCCCTGAAATTTCAAATTATGAATCGTCATAATCGTCTTGATGCCACGGAAAAACTCTCCCTCGCTGAATTTGTCCTTTAAGAAAACCGGAATCAGACCGGTCTGCCAGTCATGGCAATGTATAATATCCGGACGGAAACCAATCACCGGAAGTGCGGAAAGCGCTGCCTTTGAAAAAAATGCAAACTTCTCAATATCCTCGTAGATATTGCCATACGGTTTGAAACCGGAAAAATAATATTCGTTGTCAATAAAATAAAACTGGATCCCGTCATAAACCGTCTCCAGAACCCCCACATACTGACTGCGCCAGCCGAGATCCATGTAAAAATGTGTCACATAATTCAAACGGCTTTTCAGATCCTCACGCATACATAAATATTTCGGAAGAATCACACGCACATCAAATTCTTCTTTGTTCAGGTATTTAGGCAGAGAGCCGACTACATCCGCTAATCCACCGGTCTTAATAAACGGAACCCCCTCCGATGCAACAAAAAGTACCTTCTTCATGTAGAACCTCCCTTAAAACTGTGTTGTTTGCTATTAGTATAAATCAGTTTACAGCTAAAAGCAATATAAAAAAGAGAAGTCCGCCCCACTCAACGGTTTTTATATTCCAGACGCACTTTATCCGCAATCAGCGCGATAAATTCTGAATTTGTCGGCTTTCCTTTGCCGCCGTTTACAGTATACCCGAACAACTCATCAATCGTATCCATCTTGCCACGACTCCATGCCACTTCGATCGCATGACGGATTGCGCGTTCCACGCGGCTCGGCGTTGTCTGATGCTTTTTGGCAATCGTTGGATAAAGGATTTTTGTAATTGAATTAAGCATCTCCATATCCGTTACAGACATAATAATCGCATCTCTCAAATACTGATAGCCCTTGATATGTGCCGGAACACCGATTTCATGAATGATATTGGTTACATCGGTTTCCAGATTGCGCTCCATATACTCGTTCTTACTCTCATAAGCATTGACCTTCCGTACTTCCGCGAAATTACGTTCACGCTCTTTGCGTGTACGACGAATACGGTTCAGTACCATCTCATTATCAAACGGTTTCAGTATATAATAATCCGCGCCCAGTTCAAACGCGTCTTCTGTAATTTTCTCCTGACCGACTGCCGTGATCACAATAAATGCCGGACGTTTTTTTAGACCGGTATCATAATTGATCTTTTGCATCACACTGAGTCCGTCTACCTTCGGCATAATAATGTCAAGCAATACCACATCCGGTTCCTTCTGTTTGATAATATTTACAAGTTCCTGACCGTTTCCGGCTTTTCCCACTACCTCCATATCTTTATCACTGCTGACAATATTTTCTAATAGCTGCACCATTCTTTCGTTATCATCTGCGATTGCAACATGTAATTTTTCCACTTTTACGTCCTCCCCTGTCTTTTTCTGTCACGGCTATTATTATAGCTGTTCCGGTTTGGCAGAATCAAGCAAATTCCATCGTAAACATTCGACACTATCCGACATCCGCAGACCCTAAACTGTCTTCAATACTTTTGCCGGAACCCCTCCGACTACCGTATAGGCAGGCACATCTTTTGTCACAACCGCTCCGGCAGCAACCACCGCCCAATCGCCAATCGTAACCCCCGCCAACACAGTAGCATTTGAGCCAATCCACACATGCTTTCCAAGCATAATCGGAGCATAATGATTTTTCCGGTTGTTCTCCGGTTCAAGATCATGATTGATCGTAGCAAGCACTACATTATGTCCAATCAAGGAATTGTCGCCAATCGTAATTCCGCCCTGATCCTGAAAATGACAGCCGGAATTAATAAATACATTTTTCCCAATCGTAATGTTCTTTCCAAAATCTGTATAAAACGGCGGAAACAAACGAAACGTATCGTCCACCTTTTTCCCAATGAGCCTCCCCATAATCTCACGGAGTTCCTCCGGTGTATGATATGCAGTATTCATTTCCATACCAATACGGATAGCCTCCTGAAAAAGCTCATTTGCATAGGCTCTCCACTCCGAAGTTTCCTCCGCATCATCACGAAATCCATTTATGATATCCTGTACTGTCACCTGTGCTCTCCCTTCTCTTTTTTCTTTTCATCTTCTAAAACGCTTAACACCTCATCAGACATCGCATCCGATAGCTTCTGACCGCTTTTCTTTTCCTTTTCAAGAAATCTTTCCCGGATTTCCGCACTGACTGCCTCTACTTCTTCTCGCAGGCCAAGTGCAGAAAGGCGCGCCGCTCCGGCACCGAAAATAATCACCTGCTCCAACGCGTCTGAGGTTGCTACCGTTACATGATACTTTTTACTCATTGCATGCGCTGTTTTTTCAATATACTGATCAGCTGTCTCCGCCTCTTTTGTATAAACCACATAAATATTATGATATTTCTGAACGCTGCCCGTTCCACCCGCTACCTTATAGGCATCAAATACCAGAATCAACGTATTCTTTTTATAACCCTGATAATTACTCAGAATATCCTGCAGGCGATCTCTTGCCGATGCGATATTGGTCTTCGCCAGCTCACGCAGATCCTCCCAAGCAAAAATAATGTTATATCCATCTACCAACAGATACTCGTCCAACTTTTCTCTCGGCTTATAGGATGCCGCGCCGGACATGTGTTTTACCGATTCCATGCGGCTTTTTTTCCAACCACGCCGCTCTTCTTTTCCGGCTCCGTAAGTGCGGTTAAAAATCTCTTCCAGTTCCTCATCCATTGCCGGCCCTACAAAAACGGAGCTTTTAAGCGGTCTCGTCTCCCGGATATCTTCCTGTTCAGAAACCTCTTCTTTTTCAGAAAGCTGCAATCCTTCCATATGCATATAATTACGTACCTGATTCCACGGCACTGGAAATCCTGCCCCATGCGCACAAAATACTGATCCGGTTGGATTTTCCGCATCCAGTTCCGAATCGTATCCAATATTCTCTACGACCTCCTGTTCATTGTGGCACGGCTCATAACCGCCCAACGTACAGAACAGCCTTCCCATACCACGCGTATAATCTGCCACCTCCCTCTGGTAATCGCGCATCGTTGCAACAGGCGCACGTCCGGTCAAAACTGCCAGTTCTCCTTCCGTTTCCGGCCCGTCAAAACTACCCTGCATGCGCGTGATATCCGTCATCGCACGACCGATATTCTCCTGAGGTACCTCCAGGCGAAACTCATAAACCGGTTCCAAAAGCACACTCTCTGTACACTTCAGACCATGCCGCACTGCACGGTAAGTTGCCTGGCGGAAATCGCCTCCCTCTGTATGTTTTAAATGCGCGCGTCCATTGATCACTGTAATTCTCATATCTGTGATCGGAGATCCAGTCAACACGCCTCTGTGCTGCTTTTCCTGCAGATTTGTCAGTATCAGTCGCTGCCAGTTGCGATCCAAAATATCCTCGCTGCAATCTGTTTCAAAAATAAGTCCGCTGCCACGCTCGCCTGGTTCCATAAGCAGATGCACCTCCGCGTAATGTCTGAGCGGTTCAAAATGTCCGACTCCCTCCACCGGTTTTCTAATCGTTTCCTTATAGGAAATACTGCCCTGTCCAAACTCTACTTTCGTCTGGAAACGTTCCTGAATCAAACGACGCAGCACCTCGATCTGAACATCACCCATCACCTTCGCATGGATTTCCTGACTGTCCTCGTGCCAGACGATCTGCAGCATCGGATCTTCCTCCTCCAACTGACGGAGTTTGCCCAACATCCCATGTACATCACATCCCTCCGGCAACTCGATCCTATAGGAAAGTACCGGCTCCAGCACCGGGAGCGCTGACGCTTTCTCAAACCCCAGCCCTTCTCCGGCTTTTGTGTGCGCCAATCCGGTCACTGCGCAGATCTGCCCTGCCTTTACCTCCTGCACCGCCTGAAATCCAGAGCCGGAATAAATACGAAGCTGATCGGTCTTTTCACTTTCTCGATCTTTTATCTGCACCGGAGCTTTTACTTTCAGAGTGCCGCCTGTAATCTTCATATGTGTCAACCGATTTCCCTGCACATCCCTTGATATTTTAAAAATCTTTGCCCCAAATTCCTGCGGATACCGCGGACATTCCATATATTTTGCCAATCCGTCCAAAAATTCTGTCACACCCTGATTTTTTAAAGCCGATCCAAAAAAGCATGGAAACAGCTTACGTTCCCGAATCAGACGACGGATTTCTTCCCCGGAAACCTCCGCATGTTCCAGATACTGTTCCAGCGTGCGTTCCTCACAGATTGCCATATCCTCATACAGTTCTTCCAATGGCTGCCCAAAGTCCAGACAATGTTCTGAAAGGCGATTTTGCAGTTCCGTCAAACGTTCTTCCCGGTTGACGCCGTTCAAATCCATTTTATTGATAAACAAAAACGTCGGCACACGGTAACGCTGCAACAGCTTCCACAAAGTCAGTACATGCCCCTGAATGCCATCACCGGCGCTGATAACCAGAATCGCGTAATCCAGCACCTGCAGTGTACGTTCCATTTCTGCTGAAAAATCCACATGCCCCGGCGTATCCAGAAGCGTCACTTCTTTTTCACCCAAAGAAAAGAGCGCCTGCTTGGAAAAAATCGTAATGCCGCGCTCTTTCTCCAGTTCATATGTATCCAGAAAAGCATCTCCATGATCCACTCTTCCCTGAGATCGGATCGTCCCCTGTGTATACAAAATGCTTTCTGCCAGCGTCGTCTTTCCGGCGTCCACATGGGCCAGCACGCCGACGCAAATATATTTCTTTTGATTTTCAGGCTCTACTCTGCCCATAACTGCCTCCTAAAATCTCTGCCAAAATTTCCATTTAACGTTTTTTATACAAAATAATTTCTGACTTCTCACCATTACAGTCATATTTGCATTGTTTAATCTGCATTTCTTTACCAAAAATTATATCACGAATAAGAGAAACTGTCATTTGCTTTCTTTTTCGAGAAATTTTTTAACATAAACAACTCCCCGGATATCCCGGGGAGCCGCCGAATCTACTTTATACAGTCCTTATACTATTTTTATTACATTAATTCCGTCCGACGAATTACTGCATAAGAACCAGCTCCAAAACCACCGGCCAACACAAGCAGTGTCAGCGCCGGAAACAGATAATTAATCGTTCCATCCGGCATAAATCCCATTGCTTTTCTCATAAATTCCAGAATATTACCAATAGTTTCCATCGAAAATACATATCTGAATAATGCCGTAGTCAACAAAACTATGCCTCCCAGCGCAATCCCCAGATAAATAGACCTGTTTTTACCTGCTTTGTTTATAACCAGAATTATGAAATACAGCAGCAGACAAAATGTAACGTAAAGAAGGAACAGCCATAACCAGTTCATAAAAATGTTATCATAGCCGTAAATACTTCCATAAACAGAAGAATAACCGTTATTGACATTATGGATGAAATTTCCCGCCGCAGTGTCGACAAGTGCCATCGTTCCGGAGATAAAGCAGAACATGAGGACAGTTGCCGTGAAAATATATTTGCGGGTAAATCCATTTTGTATTAGCATTTTAAAATCCTCTTTAAACCCTAAACCACCTAAAATTCCAACATAAACTAATGTATTTATTTCCAAACCATTTGTCCCTACTTCTTCAAAAGTTCCCATTACGAAACCAATTATAAGGGTAATAAATCCAACAAAAGCACACTCTATCGCGTAGAAGATCCAGATGTATTTAAAAGAAGTCACACATTCATATTGAATCACAGATTTTAAATCTTTCATCCTAATTACCGCCTTTCTCTGTTAATTTAACAAACAATTTTTGTAAATTCATAGTTGAAAGTGATATGTTTTCTGTCTTTGAAACCGGTGTTTTTTCACCCAATATATATGCGATTTTCAAGTTTCCTAATTCATCATATCCGATTACATTCTTACCGGTACAGTAATTATCTACCTCATGCGCCAAACCAGATACACTATATCCTGTTTCTAATAATGAACTAACGTTTTCTTGTAATAATACTTTGCCTTTATCAATCAGAACAACTTCCTCTATGATATTGGCCACTTCCTCAATAAGATGCGTCGCAATAATAATCGTCCGCTCACTGTTTTCGTAATTTTTTAAGAGCAAATCATAAAACAGTTCTCTGTGATTCGCATCCAATCCCAAAACAGGCTCATCAAAAATCACATACGGAACATTTAGGGACAAGGCGACTGTCAATTTGAAAATAGACTGATAACCTTTGGATAATGCCTTAAATCTCTTATCAATATTCAGATTGAATTTTTCTGCGATCGCAAATGCCTTTTCCTTATCAAAATCATGATAAAAGCGACCAATCCATTTAAACTGATCTTTAATTTTTAAACTTGTATCGTACAGATCCGCTTCACTCATACAAAAAATTTTATCATGAATTTTCATATTTTCCTTTGCCGGAATACCGTCAATCAAAATTTCTCCGTTGTCCGCAAAAATACGATTTGCAATAATGTTAATAAGCGTAGATTTTCCAGCGCCGTTTCTTCCGAGAAATCCATAGATTTTCCCATATTCAAAAGAAAAAGAAACATTATCAAGAGCAGTAATATCTTTATATCGTTTTGTCACATTCTTAATTTGAATTGCCTTCATTTGCGTAACCCCTTTCTATCATTGAAATAATTTCATTTTTCGTCATATGTAATTTATTCGCTTCATCGATCAGCGTTGCAACAAACTGATCATAGAACTTCCCCTGCCTTTTTTGACGTATCCTTTCCACTGCCCCTTCTTTTACAAACATTCCCAAGCCTCTTTTCTTATAGATAATATCCTCGTCCACAAGTAAATTCATCCCTTTTAAAACAGTATGCGGATTGATATTCAGCAACGAGGAAATCTCATTTGTGGAAGGAATTTTCGTTTCCTCCGAGTATACTCCTGTGAATATGGAATCCTCCAATTGTTCCGCAATCTGAACGAATATTGGTTTTTCTATACTTGAATTTATATTCAACTACATCCTCCTCTCTTTGTCTGTTTGTTAGTATAGTAACTAACTAACTTACATCTATAATATATTCATTTTTCAAATTTTGTCAATAGATGATTTATGAAAAAGAAAAGTAAGGTGCCTACTATGAAATTTACACTGCGAAAAATATATGTAACAGAGTATTTTTAAATCGACAAAAACGGCTTCGGAGAAACATTTTCCTTCTCCGAAGCCGTTTTGTTTTCCTATCTTGCAACACTCCTGCTTCCGATTGTCTCGTCTGTTCTGCCCACTCTTCCGAAAAAGGTCAGAAGATACAGACCGCTGATTCCGACAAGCACATAAATAATTCTGGAAATCCATGACATGTCTCCGAAAATCCAGTTCACCAGATCGAATCGGAATAAACCGATTAGCCCCCAGTTAATCGCACCGATTACCGCAATTACAAGCGCGGTGTAGTCTAAACCTTTGTTCATGTTGACACCTCCTGTCTTTCTTTACAAGTATGCCTGAAAATCCCAATATTATACATAACCCCCACAACAAATGCGTAAAAATTACTCTTACAAATACCAGATCCCTCTGGTAACTCTGTGTATAGCTGTCTTTCCCTTCATGTGATTTTATCAAAGTAACATTTGAAATTCCTAAACATTACAGGATAATCCATCCACTTTCTCCACTATTCCTGTTATAAATATAGTATTAAACTAGTATTTTTTTGCATAGATACACGGTTTTTACTTTGATTTACTTTATACAGAATTAGGTAGTGTCAAGTAATCTATGAAAAATTGAGCCGAAAAAAACAGGCTCAAATGAACCTTGAAAATTGCAGATATGTTAGTAATTGGCAGTGTACGCCACCCTTGACGGCGCACCAAAACAATGCT
>JBMNRF010000032.1:0-38702 GCA_050944495.1 Marvinbryantia sp. | reverse complement strand
TCATCCACAATTACCATTCCATAAGAATGTTTCAAATTTTGAAACTTTCCTTTGCTGTACATAGAACTGACCATCGCAATATCTACAATGCCAGTCAATGTATTCTTACTTCCATATAAAATACCTATTGCGCTGTCTCTCTTTTTCTTTCGCCCTGTCTTCGTTTCATACTCCGGCGGCTCTTCCCTGATATCAAGAAATTTATTCAATTCCTCCACCCATTGACTAAGCAAGTCCTTGCTTTGCAGCAAAATCAGTGTATTCACCTTTCGTTCCGCAATCAGATAACTACACACAACTGTTTTTCCAAATGCAGTTGCTGCCTCTAGCACACCATCTGAATTCTTTAACAACTTCTCAGCCGCAAGTTCCTGTTGCAATCGCAAATCACCTTTAAACGAAACTCTGATTGGACGACCAATTTCCCTTTGATCAGATATCTCAATTGGAATTCCTGCTTTCGTACATTCCTCAGCAATTCTTTCTCTTATTCCTCGTGGCACCCGGATATAGCCATCAATATCTTTCCCTAAATAAACAGCACTAAAATTATAGTAGTTCGAATATCCTAATCTCTTGTTCTTATAATACTCCGGATTATCAAACGCCGCCAGACTACGAATTTGATTTTGTATTCTCGGCATGAGATTCAGCGTATCGACATAAACACCATTACTGAGTACCATATGAAGTTTTCCAACCACATCAGTTTTCACAAACTCGCGCTTCTTTTTCCATGGCTTTGGCCTGCTATTTATATTAGTAGTTACAAGTTTCTCTCTGCTTTCTGCCAGTTCCACTTGCCACTTCGCCATATACTTTTCTATATCTTCGATACTAAGTTTTTCTGTTTTATTAAGTAAAACATCCCATTGATCAGGATATGCATTCCAATTCTCGTCTACAAATGCACTATTACCATTTCTAAGCGCCTGTCCTTGCAGGGGCAATGCAATCAAATTGCCAATACTGCTCGCCACATCCTGGGATGGATACATACGGTCATAGTAATGAAAGGACTTTAAATTGACAGAAGCCGCCCCTTTATCTAACAATAAAAACCCAAAGTTTCTGGCAACGGAAGCCGATATCGCTTTTTGAAAAAATATCCATACATGAGCCCCTCTCCCTGAACGCGATCGTTCCACTAATGGTTTAATTCCGTTTATCTCGCATATTTTTCTAAGGGCATCCACTTCTTTATGCCACTCACTATCCACGTTGGCAAAATCTGTTGTTTCTGCACCTTTTTCGTGATTATCAAAATCAAACACGATAAATCTGCATGTTCCATCCGGCAACAACGGATATATACCGATTACGTCCGAACCATCTTCTTTATATCCCAACAGATGTCCAACGATTTTCTTCACATCCAGTTTTGTCCATTTTTTATTTTCACACTCATCGCAAAATATCTTTTCTCCACGCTGCTTCGGACAAAGTTTAACATTCCATCTATTATCACATTGTGGAAAATAGCCGCCATTCTTACTGCGTCTGGCATAAACATCCTCTCTTCCCCAGAACATAGAAAAGAAGCGTATTGCCATCTTCTCTGTGATAAACGTAGGATGTACAATACGCGCTCCTTGGTCAAGATCATACTCTTCTGCATTTTCTATCGTCTCTTCAAAAGGATTGATCTCATCATATGGAATATTTTCTTTTTTCAATTTATCTTTTAATAACCTGTTCTCATATTCAAGTAATCGAACAATCTTTCTCAAAGCTTCCGCATCATATGCTTCTATATTCATACCGCCACCTACAATTCTCAATAATAATGCCATATTATCATCCACAACAGGTCCTATAACAATGTCAAATTTGTACTATCCATTGCAATATTGCTTCCATGATATAAGCTTATAGCGCTCCTCCATTTTTTTCGGCACAATATTTCCAAATCTTCTATTACCGTTCCAAAATCTAAAGTATGCTCAACTTCATAATTTTCTTTTCACTTTATCTAGCTCTCCAATTTATAGAAATGCTTTATTGTTTCTTGAAGATCCTCACTAAAATCACTTAAATCATCTAATGTAATTGCTCCTTCATTCAATAGTGACAGCATAATATAGAATTGATTTGATCGACTCATTTCACACTGCACTCCACAATCCTTCTTATCTTGACGGATTCTCTTTTCCAATGCCCAAAATTTTTCTGAAGCATCCCCTTTTCCGCTCAATAATTTTATATATTCCCTATTCAATTTTTCCATATAAGCTTCTTGCCAATCAGCAATCTTACTTCGAAACACTTTCCAATCCTTTTCTGAAAATCTATTCATCTTTTATTTCCTCCATTCACATCAAAATCCAGCTTTCCGTAGTTCGTCCATCATAGCTGGTCTTCTTTTGTAATCTTGCTTCCAGCAATCTGCAATATCCCGTACTATTTTTTTACCATCCGGATATTTTGCAATCTTTTTCAAATAAGACATTAAATATTTATATGCCTTTCTATCTGCTGTCCGAACTGCTCCATTTTTCACATATTGCACATACATATCTCTTACTTCATTCGGCAAATGTTTTTTCAGTACTTTTTCATATTGATCCAATGCGTATATAGAATTATTCTTCTGAATTTCCTGGAGCAGTCTTCCAAATAATTCTTCTTCCACTAAGAACTCATATCTAATCCAAGTAGAGGTTTTACCTTGTAAAAATTTTTCTCTTTGCTCTTCCCATTCCGTTTCACTATACAGCTTTTTCAATTTCACAATGTATTCCAAATTTCGCTGCATACATTCAAATACTTGATATTGCAGTTCCTGTGCATATTCTTTCTGCATATTTCTTTTTTCGTAAATTTGAATTAATTGCTGACTATATTCTGCTACCAATCCGGCTTTATCAGCATCCAAAATTTTACTTTCTTTCAATACCACAATGGCTTCTTCATACTTTTTATCAGATAAATATTCCTGTATTTCCATTTTTCGAATTTCAGAAAAATTCCTGTATTTCTGCCGATACGCTCTTATTTCCTGCTTAGAATAATTCAATTCCGCCATCAGACGAATCCTTGCAGTTATATTATTGACCATACCATAATATGCGGAATATGAATCGCCACTATAGTTTTCTTTTTGAAACTTAGCAATTTTTTCATCTAACATATAAAGTTTCTTCCGAAGCATTTCTTCATCATGAAATTCATTCAGCAAAAAATCACTAATATAATCTTCCAAATAATCAATTACATAATTTTCTTGATGATCTTGAAACCATTGAAACATATTTTCTTTTTCTTTATCATTACATTCTTGCAGTATTGTTTGCCAATACTCGTAACAATTATCCGCTACAAATGATGTGCCTCCATCTGAATCATCTATATCTCGATTTCCAATCTCATAAAAAACACAATTCACTAATTCAAATGCTTCCATTCTGTAACTTTTCTCTAGTAAAAGCGGAACATTTTCATCTAAAAGCATATTCAATGCATCTATATAATCTGTTGCATGATAATAATCTACAAACCCGCCTCTGTCAGAATAATGACAGCCAATATCATTTACCTGTTTTTTCAACCGAATCATATGACACGGTGTTATCGGCGCATACTTTATCATAATCTTGTTATATAGGAGATCATCAGAAGCTGCCTGAGAAAATATAATTTCCTGCAATTCTTCTATTGGAATTCTAGTAATAACCTCTTGCAATTCTTTATTTTGTTCCTGCACCTTTTCAAGATAATTTACTGGTATTTTGGTATCAGTTTCCCCTTCTTCTATCTCGTACAAAACTGCAGCCATATGTTTGCAATAATTTCCCTCTGCTGCATATGGGCATGTACATGTCATATCATAAACTTGATTATCACGCATCTCTATTTCTACATCATAATCATCTGTTCCTTCTACCACTGCCGTATATCCTGTCATAATCTGCTTCAGCGAAGTAACACAATCTTCTTCATAATATTTCAGCCCTCGTTCCAATATATGTGTACGAAACAAATTTTTCCATGGTTTCATTTACTTTGTCCCCCAGTCATTCCTAATACATGATTGTCAAATCCCCCAACCTGCCCTTCTACTTTCTACACTTTATTTTAACTGATTTTTATCTGCAACTCAAGAAAATGAACAAAAGAAAAAAGCCGCATTTCTGCGACCTTTTCCATATTTACCTCACCACATACAAAACCTTCACAAAAACGCCTCTTTTGTTACATCCATATGTATCGTACTCTTTGACACTCCAAACTTTTTTGCTGTCTGTCTCACAGTTGCCTGATTTTCAATAATATAATATGCGATTTCTACAGCCCTCTCCTCGATATAATCTTTCACAATATTCCCCTATAAACATCGTTTTTTCAATGTATGCAAGAAAAATAAAGATTATGTTAAATTACATTTATTCCTAAACCAATCAATCCATCACCTAAACCACGCTTGTCCGAGCAAAAATTTTCATAGTTCTTCGACAAAACATTTTCAAGCGAATTATTCTCCTTTATCATTTACTCTTTTCATTCTCGTCTAACAACAACATTACCAAATATCCATCCGATCCGTAAGCTTAATTTCAATTGACGTATATTCCGCTGTCATCAATTCCAAATTCACAAGCAAACACCCCATGCGGTCGTTTCCGTCGATGAAAGAATGTATGCCTTCAAATTCAATATGGAATCTCGCCAACTTCAGAATAAAGTTATGTTCTTCCATACGTTTATCATAACCCAAAAATCTTCCCTGACGCCAGCAGCACTGCCAAAAACACGATATTCCACACAGTAAAAACAGTCAGATACTTTTTCTTCTGTTCTGGGAACATTCCTGCCACCTGTTTATAAGAAATCAAACTGGCCATGGAAGCAATCAACGTTCCCAAACCGCCAAGATTCGTTCCGACCAGCAGCTCTTTGATGTTTTCCGTATAGCCGGATAGCAGAACTGCTGCCGGAACATTACTAATAATCTGGCTTAAGCCTACTGCCACTAAACATTCCCGATTTTCAATGATTCCGCTTATGAACACACGCAGACTTTCCATACGATTCATATTTCCGACAAACACAAAAAAACAGACAAACGTCAATAGAAGTGTATAATCTGCTCTGCGAAACAATCTTTTATCAATCAAAAAAATCCCGGCCGCGACAAGTGGAAGCAGTACCGGCTTCGGAATAATTCCTGCCACCGATAACAGACACAGCACAAATAATATCAAATAGGTGTAAAACTGTCTGCTGACAGGAAACTGCATATCTTCCAAGGTAAAGGTAATCTCACCTCTTTTTCCTCCAACACACACACAGATAAACAGCAAAACTGCCGCTAACAACGTATACGGCAGCATCAAAAGCATGAATTCTTCAAGTTCCATACCGGAAATAGAAAACAAATAAAGATTCTGCGGATTTCCCACCGGTGTCAGCATACTCCCGAGATTTGCAGCGATCGTCATCAAGGTAATCGTAAAACATACCCCATTGGTCAGGCCGGTCATTTCCAGAATAAGCAATCCAAACGGCACAAACGTGATCAGCGCTACATCATTCGTAATCAACATACTGCTTATAAAACACAAAAACACCAGAGTCAGGATAATTCCGCGCGCTGTCCGCACACGCTCCAGCACTTTTCGGCCGACATAACGGAAAAATTTCAGTTCCTTTAGTCCCTCCATGATCAACATTAGACACAACAGCAGAATGAGTGTATCAAAATCAATATATCCCAGATATTCACCATCCGGAGGAATGCGAAAACACGACACAGCCGCCAAGATCATGGCGGCTGTCAAAACAATATCCTTTTTTAAAAGCACAATTATCTTTTGAAACATCATAATCAATCCCTTTCCTCTACTCATTGGATTGATTATAACACAGTCCTATTCTTTGTCGATAAGAATTTTCCAGTTATTTATTCTTCTTTCGCCCAGCCGTAAGCATATTTGACTGCTTTCTGCCAGCCCTTTATTCTTTTCTGTCTCTCTTCTTCCTGCAACGTCGGATAGAAGGTCTTGCCAACCACCCAGTTCTTCTTTATATCTTCAATATCAGACCAATAACCGACTGCCAGGCCCGCCAGATAAGCAGCTCCCATCGCTGTAGTCTCCACACACTGCGGACGGTTTACCGGAACAGTGATAATATCAGCCTGTGTCTGCATCAGAAAATCATTTGCACTGGCTCCGCCGTCCACCTTTAAAGAGGACAACTCAATGCCGGAATCTGCCTTCATCGCTGTAAGCACATCATTTACCTGATAAGCCAGAGATTCCAGTGTCGCACGAATGATATGGTATTTATTTACACCGCGTGTGATGCCGACAATCGTGCCTCGCGCATACTGATCCCAGTACGGAGCACCAAGTCCTGTAAAGGCCGGAACAACATAACAGCCGTTCGTGTCCTTTACTTTTTTCGCCATATACTCAGAATCCATTGCAGAATCAATGATGCGCATTTCATCGCGCAGCCACTGAATTGCCGCACCGGCTACAAATACAGAACCCTCCAAGGCATAATTGACTTTTCCATTCAGTCCCCAGGCAATCGTTGTAACCAGACCGTTCTCAGAAAATACCGGCTTTTCTCCTGTGTTCATCAGCAAAAAGCAACCTGTACCGTATGTATTTTTAGCATCCCCCGGTTCAAAACAAATCTGACCGAACAATGCTGACTGCTGATCTCCCGCCGCACCCGCAATCGGGATCGGTCCGCCGAGAAATGACGGATCTGCCATTCCGTAAATACAGCTGGACGGCATCGGTTTCGGTAACATACATTTCGGGATATCAAGTTCCTCCAGGATCTCGTCATCCCATTCCAGGGTATTAATGTTAAAGAGCATCGTTCTGGCAGCATTGGAATAATCCGTAACATGCACAGCGCCTTTGGTTAATTTCCAGATCAGCCAGGTCTCTACTGTACCGAACAGGAGATCTCCACGCTCTGCTCTTTCTCGCGTTCCCGGTACGTTATCCAGGATCCATTTGATCTTCGTCGCAGAAAAATAAGCGTCGATAATCAGACCTGTTTTCAAACGAAATTTTTCTGTCAAGCCTTTTTCTTTTAAAGAATCACAGTATTCCGAGGTACGGCGACACTGCCACACGATCGCATTATAAACCGGCTCGCCAGTATTCTTATCCCAGACGATCGCTGTCTCACGCTGATTGGTAATACCGATCGCCGCAATATCCTCTGCCGTCGCATCAATCATTCCCATCGCTTCTACCGCCACACCAAGCTGACTTGCCCAGATTTCATTCGCATCATGCTCCACCCAGCCCGGTTTCGGGAAAATCTGACGGAACTCTCTCTGCGCTACGCTGCACATTTCCCCCTTTTCATTAAATAAAATACATCTGTTGCTCGTTGTTCCTGCATCAAGCGCCATTATATACTTTGCCATCATCCTTCTCCTTTGCCGAAAAATAAAATATATTTATCTGATAAGCCTCTGCTTAAAGTTCCTCCACTGAGATCAGTCCATCCTGATCCTCTAATGCACGGAAAATTGCATTTCTCGTCATCCATCTGCCGGCCTCCACTGATGCCTGCACAACGACATTCTGGCTTTTCGTTTTCTTTTTCACAATAATCACACTACTCAATTTGATATCTTCTTTTCTTAGATTCCTGATCGCAGCACTCAGATGTTCTTCTGTTAGAAATTCCATATATACTTCATACACATTGGAATGATTTTCCACATAAATATCCAGAGCCTTAAAATATCGCAATACAATAAGTACAGCAGCTGTACCGAGAATCGCTCCACTGTAAAATCCAGACCCAATTGCCAGACCTATACAGGAACAGGTCCACAGACTCGCCGCCGTTGTCAATCCAGATACATGCCTCTGTCCGGTCACAATGATTGTGCCGACCCCCAGAAAACCGACCCCGCTGATCACCTGTGCGCCAAGTCTTGCTGTATCGCCTACACCAGCCCCGTTGGAGTACAAATGAATAAACTCTCCTGTCATCATCGCCAGAGTAGCTCCAATACAAACAACCGTATGTGTTTTTACCCCCGCCACTCTTCGTTTCATCCCGCGGTCGAAACCAATAATACCACCCAGCACGATTGCCAGAAACAGTCGGACAGCTACGGTAATAAAATTCAGTTCCCTCATATATGCTGTAAAACTGTTCATTGCCCCAATAATGCCTTCATTGATCATACGTGTCCAACCTTTCCTGCCTGTTTTATTCACTATTTATATGCAGCCCTCTTCCTAATATGATATTCGTCAGGCGATTTTACACTTTATACTTTTGATCGCCTACTCCCGGTATCGCAGCAGGAATGCCGCATAGTATGTGGAACGGGATACCCCCGCACATTCACGGCAGTATCCCGGATCCCTGTTTCATTTACTTGTTTGATTATTTAATAGATGCGTTGTAGTTTTCAATCGCTGCATTTACCTGTTTTGCCAGCTCTGCAACACCTTCTTCCGGTGTCAGTTTGCCATCGTATACCTGCGGCATAATATCATTAAAGATCAGTCTGGATTCTGTCTGAACACCAGAGAGAACACCTGCAGTATAGTTGTTAACCGGAGTATCATTCAGCTGATTAATCGCTGTCATGAAGTTCGGATTTTCTTCCAGGTATGCCTTGAAATCTTCTGTTTCATAAGCTGCCGGATTGATTGCGAAATATCCTGTACCCATGGACCATTTTGCCTGTGCTTCCGGAGTTGTACAGTACTCGATGAATTTCCATGCTGCATCTTCCTTCGCCTGATCCTCAGAATCCATCATCCACAGAGCACCACCACCGATGATAACACCGCCTTCTTCATTTTCTTCAATTTTCGGAAGATAACCGGTTCCGATTTCAAACGAAGAAGAATTTGTCGCATTCTTCAGAACTGCGGTAGATTCGATAATCATACCAACCTGACCTGCAAAAAATGCAGTCTGTGTATCAGCACCTACTGTACCATAGTTTTCAAAATATCCGGAATCATACAGTTTCTTCCAGGTTTCAAATACTTTCAGGCCGCCACCGTTCTGATCAAAGTCAACTGCTGTGATCGGCTCTGTACGTCCGTTATCATTGTTGCCATAATATGCACCAAGTCCTGCCAGCTGCTGTTCAAAGAACCAACCGTAGATATAATGAGAGTAACCAACCGGAGCTGCTCCGCTCTCTACGATCTGTTTTGCATATTCCAGAACCTCATCATAAGTTTTCGGAGGTGTTTCCGGATCTAAGCCCGCCGCCTCAAAAACGTCTTTGTTATAATACAACATCGGTGTAGATACGTTGAACGGCATTGCATACTGTTTACCATCTGTTGTGTAATAGCTGGTAATTACCTCCATAACACTGGACGGATCATAGCCTGTAGATTCAAACATATCTTCCACCGGAACAACCGCGCCGCTGTCCACCATGAATTTTGTTCCAACATCATACATCTGACATACATCCGGCAGTCCCTGACCAGACTGCATTGCCGCTTTCAGTTTTGTAATTGCGTCATCATAACTTCCCTGATATTCCGCATGCACTTCAATCTCATCCTGAGATGCATTGAAGTCATCTACCAATGCCTGCGCTGTTTCTCCGTTTACACCGCCCATTGCATGCCAGAACGTAATCTGAACTTTTTCTCCTCCTTCCGCGCAAGCTGCGAAGGACATAGACGCTGCTAATGCTCCACCTAATACTACTGCTGCTAATTTCTTGTTCATACCCTTTCTCCTTCTTTCTGTTTAAAATTTTACGTTTATATCATCGATGGACGCCCCACCGAATAATATCATTAAGACTTAACCTTTTACCGCACCGGAAGTCAAACCACTGATCAGCTGTTTCTGTCCCGCCACAAATGCAATAATAGATGGAAACAGGATAATCATGGAACCTGCCATAACCGGACGGAAGTCTGTAGACTCTGCTCCCTGCAGCATACCGAGACCGATCTGAACCGTACGCATATTTACGGAATCCGTTACCAAAAGCGGCCACAGATAGTGATTCCAGCTCTGAAGGAATACATAAATACCAAGTGCTCCCAGAGACGGTTTGATCAACGGAAGTGCAATCTTGTAAAAGAATTTAAAATTTGTACATCCATCAATATCAGCTGCCTCTTTCAATTCTTTCGGGAACTGCAGAAACGCCTGTCTCATGTTAAATACTGCAAACGCTGCCGCTACATTCGGAAGAATCAGTGCCGTATAGGTATCGCGCAGGCCCCAGTTTGCGATAGTCAGATAGTTTGCAATGATGATTGCCTGACTCGGAATCATCATCGTAGCCAGCATCAGCATAAAAAGAACCTTCTTGCCTTTGAATTCCATCATGGAAAATGCGTATGCCGCCAGAGCGCCCGTAGCCACCTGTCCGAACGTCACCGTAACAGATACAAGCAGGGAGTTCTTAATAAAAGTAAAAAACGGTGCTAACTGTAATGCTCTGGTATAGTTTTCCAGTGTCAGTCTGCTCGGCCAGAAACTGCCGGAGTAAATCTCTTTCATATCCATCATACTTACATTAAAGCAGTAAATAATCGGCATCAGAATGACCACTGCGAAGAAAATATTCAATATGTAAAATAAAATCATAAGCGGAGATTTCGTTTTCATCAGTAGGTCACCTTCTTTTCTAACTTAAACTGCAGTGCAGTAAGTATAATCAAAATAATAAACAGTATCACAGATTCCGCACAGGCTACGCCGAAACGGCTGTTGATAAATGCCTCGGAATAAATTTCGTACACAATAACATTTGTACTGTCAGACGGTCCGCCCTGCGTCATCATCTTAAACTGCGCATATGCCTGCAGTGAGTTGATCACGTTGATAATCAACAGGAAGAACAATGTCGGAGAAATACACGGAATTGTAATATGTCTGTGTTTCTGGAAAAATCCCGCTCCCTCAATTGATGCACATTCATACAATTCCACCGGTACGCTCTGCAGCGCCGCCGTTATATAAATATAGTTCATACCGACATTCATCCACACACTCACGATCGTAACCGCAAACAGCGCCCACTTCGTATCTGTCAGCCAGCCGATATGGGTTCCCAACACACGGTTTAAAATACCGAGTGAACTGTGGAAAATAAACATAAATACTACAGATGCTGCCGCTGCAGAAATCGCCATCGGCAATGCATAAGTCGTGCGGAAAAATCCTTTTGCACGGATTTTTTCTGCACTTATGATGGCCAAAACAAATCCCAATCCAATGGAAAAAACAACCATCATCGCGGCGAATTCAAATGAAATCACCAAACTGTTGATAAAAGACGGATCTTTAAAAATATTGATATAGTTCATCAGGCCGACATATTCTGCCACTCCA
Organism: Marvinbryantia sp.; assembly: GCA_050944495.1. Lineage (GTDB taxonomy): Bacteria > Bacillota > Clostridia > Lachnospirales > Lachnospiraceae > Marvinbryantia. Next base: position 27,383 of record JBMNRF010000032.1, on the reverse strand, counting down.
CCAAGCGGTGTAGTTCTTGCCACACTAAGCTTTAAGGTTTTCAAAAACGGCCAGTAAACAAACAGGCAAAAGAAAACCAGCGCCGGCAGCAGATACAGATACGGCTCAACTTTTTTAAATAACGGTTTTTTCGCTTTCACTCTTTTTTTCTCCTTCCCGAAACGGCTTATTCGTCTGCAATCTTACGTCCACGATCCGGATAATTTGTAATTGCAGAAAGAACACCCCATTTTTTAACTTTTCGAAGATCTTCTTCCTCATTTACGGTCCACACATTAATACCGATACCATTCTGCATACAGTTCCTGCAGTGCTCTTCTGTGAGGAATTTCAGATTCGGATGATAATAATCCACTTCACATTCTCTTGCATATACACCCGCATTTTCCACACAGGTTTCCACAAGAAAACCGGCTTTGATATCCGGATCCATCTCTTTACATTTCACAATAGAGGCATTGTTAAAAGAAGAAAGAATGATCCTGTCCTCAAGGCCGTATTTATAGATCAGATCCATGACGATCTTTTCCATGCCGCCGTAATAATAAACACTGTTTTTTAATTCAATGTTGGTAATCAGCTCCGTTGCTTCCTCTTCCATCCATGCGAGGTATTCCTCCAACGTAGGAATCTCCTGGAATCCGTACTTTCCATTAAATTTGTCCGGATAGCTGAAGTCCAGCTTTTTCAGTTCCTCATACGTCATGTCGTGGATATAACCTGTTCCATTGCTGGTTCTGTCCACCTTTTCATCATGAATGATCACCGGTACAAGATCCTTTGTAAGCTGTACGTCCATTTCCATGCCGTCACATCCTGCCTCCACAGCTTTTCTGAATGCCAGCATTGTATTTTCCGGATACTCACCGCTGAATCCGCGATGTCCAAATACTTTCATGATTTCTCCTTTCTTCTGCCAGAACTCCAAGAGCAGCAGTTGAAAATCCAACGGAGCATTTTTATCATTATTTCGTACAGAAATCCTCTCCATATGATAAAAAAGCAGACCTATATCCATGCCCGTCCGGAATATAGCTCTGCCGTCTCTCGTCTCTTGGCAAACTCGCTTTCTTTAATACATACTTTACCATACCTCCACCTTAATTGCAATACTTTTTGTTTGTTTTTTTAAAAATCGTTGTTATTTTTTTGTCAATCTTGGTCATTTTACACAATCCATACATTCTTTTTACCTTTCTTTTACGTTCCTTTAGTTTGATTTTATACAAAAAAATGACGGATGATAACATCCGCCATTTTTACTCTTTTTTTAGATAAACCACACATCCTGCTTCGTGGTGGAGATTGCCGTGGCTCCTGCATTTAAGGCCGCCATAGTATCTTCTTTATCTGTGATCATACCACCGGCAATTACCGGCACCTTTCCTTCTATAAAACTGCAAAGTTTGGAAATCACCTTCGGCATCGCTCCCGGAATAATCTCGATCATATCCGGATTGATATGCTCAATCTGCTTTTTAATATTTTCATACGCCATGGAATCCAACATAAAGAAACGCATCACAGCAAAAAAATCCAATTCCTTGGCCTGCTTAATCAGTGCCGGCTTAGTTGAAATAATGCCATCCGCCTCCGTCACACGATGTACATATGTCACCGCCACTTCACGGCTGCTCAATCCGCCAATCAGATCCATATGAATGATCACTGTTTTTCCGCCATCCTTCAATCTCTTTACAATATCAGAAATCGAGCATATATCCCCAAACAGTACAAACACGATCTGAATATCCGACTCCAGACATTTTTGCAGTCCTTCCTCGTCCTTAATCGCCGCAATCACCGGACAGTCCTCAAACTGTTCCAAAAGCTCTTCTCTTTTCATTAGATTCTGGCAACTCCGGTATCTCTTGCTGCCTTTGCTACTGCTGTCGCAACTGCTTTTCCGACTCTCGAATCAAATGCCTTCGGAATAATGTAGTCCGGTGACAGCTCGTCGTCTGAAATCAGGTCTGCCAACGCCTGTGCAGCCGCCATCTTCATTTCCTCATTGATATCTTTTGCACGCACATCAAACGTACCGCGGAATACACCAGGGAATGCCAGAACGTTATTAATCTGATTCGGGAAATCACTTCTTCCTGTCGCGATTACTTTTGCTCCACCTGCTTTTGCCTCGTCCGGGAAAATTTCCGGTGTCGGATTCGCACATGCGAAGATGATCGCATCCCTATTCATCGTCTTCACCATCTCAGTTGTCACCTGACCCGGTGCAGAAACACCAATAAATACATCAGCACCTACCAACATTTCTGCCAGAGTGCCCTGTTTTTTATCTTTATTGGTAAGCTGAGCCATCTCTTCTTTAATCCAGTTCATACCCTTTTCACGTCCTGCATAGATCGCGCCGGTACGGTCACACATCGTTATATTTTCAAAGCCTGCAGATAAAAGCAGTTTTACGATAGATACTGCTGCTGCGCCTGCACCAGAGGTAACAATCTTCACATCTTCTTTTTTCTTTCCAACTACCTTTAATGCATTAAGAAGACCTGCCAGTGTGATAATAGCAGTTCCATGCTGGTCATCATGGAAAATCGGAATATCACATTTTTCTTTCAGCTTACGTTCAATCTCAAAGCAACGCGGTGCAGAGATATCCTCAAGATTAATTCCACCGAAAGAACCGGACATCAAATATACCGCATTTACGAACTCATCTACATCTTTTGTTTTCAGGCACAGCGGAAACGCATCAACATCACCAAAAGATTTAAACAGCACGCATTTTCCTTCCATAACCGGCATACCTGCTTCCGGACCGATATCTCCAAGTCCCAGTACCGCAGAACCATCCGTGATAACCGCACACAGATTGTGACGTCTTGTCAGATCATAGCTTTTATTTACATCTTTCTGAATTTCCAGACACGGCTGAGCTACACCCGGTGTGTAAGCCAGAGAAAGATCATCCTTCGTTGCAACCGGAACGGTACTTACTACTTCAATTTTACCTTTCCATTCTCCATGCAGTCTTAAAGACTCTTTTGCATAATCCATTTTATTTTCCTCCTGCAATAAATTGTAATTATATTTGAGAAACCGCAATTTGCGGTATCACTTCCTTTTCAGCACTTTAGGAGAATCCGGCAAGCCGAATTCTCCTCTGTATGTTTAATCTTCAAAACCGAAATGGAACTGTGTCAGTCCAAGCTCATCTCTGAGCTGAATGAACTCCTTCTGTACGGCTTCCGTTACCGGAACACCCTTGTCCTTACGATACAGCCATACGTCATGCTCTTTTTCACCGGCAGTATAAATTCTTTCCTGACCCGGTGCCTTTTCAGAATTACGCAGGGCTCTTAAAATATCTCCTGCTGTCTTTTTAAATGCTTCTGCACCCATAAATGCTTCCGTATCAATCGCAATAAAGAAATGTCCCAGGTGATACGGACGAATCTTGCCTTCCTCATCTTTTCCATCAAGATCTTTTAAGAACAGACCAGACTGCAAAGCCGCAGAAAGAAGTTCTACTACTACTGCATAGCCATATCCTTTATAACCTGCAAACAATTCGCCAATGCCGCCAAGCGGTGCAAGAGCTGCTTTATTGCTGCGGATATCTTTCAGAATCTGCGCACTATCTGTCATTTCAGAACCGTCTCTGCCGATTACCATACCTGCCGGTGTCTCATGACCAATACGTGCATAATACTCAATCTTGCCATTCTGAATGATTGAAGTTGCACAGTCAAGACAGAACGGAAATTCTTCATCTGTCGGCATAGAGAAAGTCAACGGATTAGTTCCCAGCATATTTTCCACACCAAAGGTCGGAGCGATCGACGGTCTTGCATTTGTTCCGGATATACCGATCATATTTTCTTTTGCTGCAAGACCCGTCCAATAACCGGCAATTCCGTAATGGGAAGAATTTCTTACCGCTACCATACCCATGCCATATTTACGTGCTTTTTCAATACACATATCCATCGCTTTTTTACTTGCTACCATACCCATACCGTCATTTGCATCAAGAACTGCAGTTGTCGGTGTTTCTTTGAGAATATCGATCTTGGTAACCGGATTAAGAATGCCTTGACGAATACGATCAATATAAATCGGTTTAAAACGGTTGCAGCCATGGCTCTCAATACCGCGTCTGTCACTTTCCATCAGAACATCGGAACAGAGTCTTGCATCTTCTTCCGGCACTCCCATCTTCATAAATACAGCAGTCATAAAGTCGTCTACCTGTTTCCACGGTACGAAAGGTCTTGTTTCTTTTTCCATAAGTAAAACCTCCTAAAATTATATAATTTTTTGCGGGATTTTCCCGTCTTTCCACGATCACTGCGAAGCGCGGGAGAGTTTTTATATTTCTTGAAAAAAAGGGCGATGATATGAAACACCTTGTGATTCATTGCATCGCCTCTACTCTCTTGCAACTTCATTAGCTTGTCTAAAATATACCATTTTATTTCGTCTTCGTCAAGGTCTTTTTTGCATTTTCACAAGATTTCAGAATCATTTCAGAATCAAAAACAATTTAGCTGCAGGAACTCCTGCAGCCAAACTGTCTGTTTTTCTTTAGATCAGCGAATATCGTATACGCTTCTTAATCTGAGACTTCCTGCATCGCCACTTTCGATTTTCACGCGCTTTGTACCAGCATTCATATCAAAATAATTATCCGAAAGAATCAGATCTTCCTTCTCATTCAGGATCTCGACACTCTTTGCGTAAGCTGATGCAGTTACCTCAATTTCATCTTCGATCACACGGCAGGTCAACTGCGGATCTTCATAACGGAAATATTTCGGATAAGAGAAGTTTACAGTACCATCTGAAATCACAGCACCATCCTGCTCCATCTCATAACTGATATACTGCGTATATACATCCACATCCGGAAATTCCACTTTATCCAACCACACACTGGTCAATGCCGGAACCTTTACCTGCTGCTCGTCGCTCTGCAGAATCTCTGCCTTTGGATTACGCAGTGCCCAACGCACGGTGACAACCGCATCTTCACGTGTTTCATTGGCAACATTTAATCGGATTGATTTTTCAAACTCATCAAAATGCTGCCAGTTCAGTACCTTTCCGGAAGACATCATGCCCTGCTCCTCACAGGAGAGCATCAGCGGTGCAAAGAACCGTTTTGCATAGTAGTGCAGTGCTTTTAAACGGCCGCAGTAATCAATGGATGACCAGGAAGCTACCGACCAGCAGTCATTCAGCTGCCAGTAAATCGCTCCCATACAACGTCCTCGATTGCGGCGGAAATGTTCTACTCCATAACGAATCCCATCGGCCTGCAGAAGCTGAGACGCATACAACACCGTCTCAAAGCTGGATGGATACCGGTACGTCTGCTGCATATAATTCATAATCTTTCCATTTGCGCTGCCGTTTCTTTGATGCTTCTCCATCACATAGGAAAAAATATTCAGATCTGCCGGATCGTCCGTGAAAGTCTCAATCGTCTTTACAGACGGGAAAGACTGAAAGCCGAATTCCGACAAATAACGGAAATAATAGTTACGATAATCCGTAAATGGTTTGTTGCCGTGCCATACCTCCCAGTAATGCACATCACCGCGGTTCGGATCCTGCGGATCGTCAAAGCTGCCGCCTGAAGATGGGCTAGACGGCCAGTAGAATGTCTGCGGATCATACTCTGCCAGCACTTCCGGAATGATCCGTTCATACATGATCAGATAATCGCGCACCTCCCTGCGTTTTGTGATCCACATATCAACCGCAACAAACTGCTCCATCTCGTTATTGCCGCACCACAAACCAAGGCTGGCATGATGACGCAAACGTTTTACATTGTCGACAAATTCTGCGCGGATATTTTCTTCAAATTCCGGTGTCAGATCGTATACGCCACAGGCAAACATAAAATCCTGCCACACGACCAGTCCGAGTTCATCACAAATATCATAGAACCAGTCATCTGGATAGTAACCGCCGCCCCACACACGGATGGAATTAAAATTCGCCCATTTCGATTTTTCCAGTAAGACTCTGGTTGTCTCCGGTGTCACACGTCCAAGCAGATGATCTTCCGGAATGTAATCCGCTCCCATGGCGAAAATATCCACACCATTTACCTGACATGCAAAACTTTCTCCCCACTGGTCTTTTTCAATATGCATCGTCATGGTACGCAAACCGATTCTGCGACTCCAGCAGTCAAGTTCTATCTCTCCTCCGTCATCCGTATTTGTGAACAGAGTAACATCTACGCGGTAGAGATTCTGCTCCCCGTAGCCGTTCGGCCACCAGAGTTTTGCATCTTCAATTACGATTTCTTCCGGACTGTCATCTGTAGTAAAACTTCCTCCCTCCGGATCAGTAATTGTCACCCGATAAAACAGATTCTCATTTTCCTCCAGATAATTTTCAATTTCCGGATAGTCTTCGATTTCCACCTCAAATCCAAGTGTCACCTGACCATTCGCATGTTTTTGCGTCACATACACACTGTCAATCCGTGCCTCGTCAAAACCAATCAGCCAAACCGGGCGAAACAGCCCTGCGTCAGGCAGATGCGCACCCCAATCCCAGCCGAACATGCAGTGTGCTTTTCTTAAATGCACAAACCCTTCCATAGCATCATCGCTGCCGTGCGTCTCGCTCGCCGCATAGGCATCCGCAATATATTTGGTCGGAGAATGGAAGATTACTCTCAATTCATTCTCTTTTTGCAGCAGAAGATGTGTCACCTCGTATTCCCAAATGCGGTGCATATTGCAGACAGAATCAAGATGCGTGCCGTTTAAATACAAATCCGCCACCGTATCTACACCGTCAAAACGCAGAATAATGTGTTCTTTATCCAGGAGCGCATCCTCACAGTAAAACTCTGCTTTATATTCATAGTCCTCATCCATCAGCTTGAGCGCTTTTAACTCATTATCTTTGAAAAACGGATCTTCCATCTGCCCGTTTCTGAGCATATCCGTGTAGACAGATCCAGGAACAACCGCAGAACTGAGTGCTTCATCACCCACTCTTCTCATGCTCCATCCGCTGTCAATATTTTGTCGTATCATGTCATTTCCTCCTGAAATCATATAACTGTTAAACATTTACACCGTGTCAAGATCCCACTCTTCGTAGATTTTCGGAACATCATTAATCAGGCGTCTGGTATATTCCGCCTTTGGATGCAGGATACACTCTTCGGCCGGACCGGATTCCACAAATTTTCCATGTTCCATAATATAAACTTTATCTGATATATAATAAGCAAGCCCGATATCATGCGTAATAAAAATAACCGTCATCTTAATCTCATCTCTTAATTTAAGCAGCATATCAAGAATCGTCGATCTTGAACACGCATCGATCATGGAAGTCGGCTCATCTGCCAGCAGGATCTTCGGTTTTAACAGAAAGATCCGTGCAATCATCAGTCGCTGCATCTGTCCGCCGGACAATTCAAACGGATATTTGTTTGTCAGTTCCTTAAACTCCAAATTGACAAACCGGCATGCCTCTTCCATCAGTTTAAATTTTTCTTCCTTGGGAAGATTTCCTTTTCCGCGCATCTTTAAACAATCGAGCAAAACGGAATCAATTTTGTTGAACATATTGTAAGAAGAAAATGGATCCTGAAAGATTGCCTGGATTCCTTTCCAGTATTCCCTTTTCTTTTTCCCACTTCCGATATCACGCGGCTGTCCCTGAAAAAAGATTTCTCCTTCCGTAACACTGATTAATCCCAGAAGCATTTTTGACAGCGTCGTTTTGCCGCTTCCCGATTCTCCTACAATGGAAATAATCTCACCCTCGCGAAAATCAAAATCCACATGATCCACAGCAACCGTCTTTTTATTTCCGATACCGAAAATCTTTGTCACACCTGTTCCGCTTAGACACTGTGCTCTCTTCTCATTCATTCTCATACACCTCCCGGATCTTTCTCTCCGACATCAAACACCGGTAAGTACGTCCCTCCGGTGTCTCAATCACCGGAATCTCCATACCTGTGCAGGTCGGTGTCGCGTATTTGCAGCGTGCCGCGAACCGACAGCCCTTCGGCGGATGTTTCAGGTTCGGCGGTGTACCCGGGATCGCCGTCAGCTTCGTATCTCTTACGCCTGCCTCCGGCACAATGATCGATCCCATCAAGCCTTTGGTATACGGATGCAGAGAATCAAACACCATCTGCTTCGCCGTACCATGTTCCACGATCTGACCGGCATACATAACCATGATGTCATCCGTGACATTATATAACAACGGCAGCTCATGCGTAATAAACATCATGCTCTTAATATAGCCCTTCTCCATCAAGTCGCGCATCATTTTAATAACCATCTTCTGACTGGTTACATCAAGAGCCGATGATGGTTCATCCGCGATCAGTACCTTCGGTGAAAGAATCGTGGAAATTGCGATGACCGTGCGCTGTTTCATACCGCCGGACAATTCTACTGCATGTTTCTGCAATACTTCCTCCGGCAGACCAAGAATCCCAAACCGTTCCCGTGCCAGATCGTAAATGTCCTTTTTCGACATTTTCGGATCATGCACATGAATGACATCCTCAATAAAGCGGATGATCCTCTGGGTCGGATTCAGAGCATTCATCGCAGCCTGCGGAATATAGGCAATCTCCGTGCCAAGGATATGTCTGCGCACATCATCCGGCTTCATGCCGGAGATATTCTTTCCGTCTATAATAATATCACCACTGATATAATGAAGCGGAGCAAAATAATAGCCCATCAATGATAACGCCAGCGTTGATTTTCCGCATCCGGATTCTCCTGCTACACCCAGAGATTTTCCTTCTTCAATTTTTAAGGAAACACCGTCAACAGCAAAGACATCCTCACGCAGACGCGTTACATATTTGGTTTTCAGATTTTTTACTTCTAGCATTACTTTTCCCATGGTAGTCCCTCCTTAATCTCTGAGCTGCGGATTGAATACCTGGTCAAGCCCTGTATTCATCAGATTCAGTGAAAATGAAATCAGCGCGATCACAAAAACTACCGGGAAATAAGCCCACCAGGAACCATTCAGATGAGCCGTATACATGGTAGACCAGTTCATCATCTGTCCAAGCGTAGCCGTTGTCGTGGTAGACGGTCCAAGACCAAGCATGGAAAGCTGTGCCTCGGAAAGAATTCCGGAAGAAATCTGAAGAATCAGCGCCATCACCACATAAGACGCCACATATGGCAGAATATCCGTCAATACAATCCGCATCATACTGTGTCCGGAAAGCTTGGAAAGATTTACATGGTCACGGTTTCTCAGCGAAATCACCTGTGATCTCACCGAACGGCAGGTCCATGTCCAAGAGGTCAGTCCGATCACAACCGCAATCAGCGTCACCCCACGGGCCGACTGCCCAACGGAATATGTAATTAAAATTAATAATACAAACGACGGAATGACCGTAAACAAGTTCGTCACAAACATGATCAGATCATCAAACCATCCTCCGACATAGCCAGAAAGCAGTCCAAGCAGCAAACCAATCGCGGTAGCAACAATTCCGGCAATCAAGCCGATTTTTAACGAAGTCTTAGTTGCCTGTACCAGCTCCGTCAGCACATCACGTCCGAAGTTATCCGTACCAAAAACAAACGTTTTCTTGTTTTTGATATCCCCGACATTTACATACTGCTTGGAATTGATGCTGCCGGTTTCTTGCAGTTCACCTTCTTCATTTGCTGCCGCAAGAATCAGATCAGCATCCTCCATCATCTTGCGGATTTCCTTATCCATGCGGACGTAGGCTTTCTTTTTGGAGGCAAGCAGCCCTTTCTGTTTTGCCTGCGGATCATAATGTTCGATCCAGAGTTCCAACAGCTGATCATCATCTGCCGCATTCATTTCTTCCTCTGAAATACCGCCAAACTTTACCAGCCAGTCACGCATATCCGTCTTCTGTTCCTCCGTCAAACGAGAACCGGCACTACCGGCTTTCGCTTCAATATTTAAAACATATTGTTTGGAATCTACAGCATCCTTTACCGATACATACGTACCCGGTTTAAAGAAATTTCCCTGCCCTACCATATCAAGCGGATCCGCCGGAACAAACCATGGATATATAAACGTAAAAAGCAGTATACCGAAAAAAATCACGAATCCGATCACAAATTTGGGAGAATGAAAAATATTTTTTATCGTATGTTTCATATCGTCACCCCTCCCTTAATCCTGCTGTGCTGCTTTAACACGCGGATCAATTACACCGTAAATAATCTCCACAAAAAGGTTTGCAAGAAGAACCATGATTGTAATGATCAATGTACATGCAGAAAGCAGCGGATAATCATTTCCTTTAATTGCGTTCATCATCGTTGTCCCAAGTCCCGGATAACTGAAAATAATTTCTGATACCAGAGCGCCACCCATCATCGTGCCAAGCGACATAGCCAGACCGGTAATCTGTGGAAGCATTGCATTTCGGAACACATAACCGACAATCTTACGATCCTTTATTCCAAGAAAACGACTGTATTTTACATAGTCTGCATTCAGTTCATAAATAGACATAGAGCGCATACCGATTGCCTGTCCGCCGATGGTAATCAGTACAATTGACCAGAACGGCAACTGATAATGTGCAATCACAGAGCTGATAAACGTCCAGTTCATGCCCGGAATCAGATCAAATCCGTAGGCGCCGCTTGTTGGAGCCCAGCCAAGTTGGATACCAAACACAGTCAACATGATAACCGCCATACCGAATGCAGGAATATTGCTGACAAACAGAAATACCGGTAAAATAACTTTATCAAATACACCTCTCATATAAGCAGCAATTGCACCAAGCAGATTACCGAGAATCCAGCCAAGCAAAATTGCCGGAAGCTGCAGCGCCAGTGTCCATCCGACAGAGGAAGCCAAAATATCTGAAACACTTCGCGGATACTGGCTAAAGGAAACGCCAAAATCTCCCTTTACCGCCGCCTTTGCCCACTTTCCGAACTGCACGATCATCGGCTGATCCACACCGAATTTTTCTATATACTCATCATATACCTGCTTGATTGCCTGCGCGTCCGTCATTCCTTCCGCTGCCTGACCGGCGATTGCGGATACCGGATCACCCGGCATCAAACGCGGAAGCACAAAATTTAAACCTACCGCAAAGATCAGTGTGATCAGATACCACATAATCTTCCGTCCGTAATATTTTTTATATCCCTTCAAACTTCTCCACCCCATTCCACCGTTTCAGACAGGGTTCTGAATAAAAAGGTGACCAGAGAAGCCAATCTCCGGTCACCAGATTCATGCAACTACCCTGTGCTGTCTGCTATCTGCAGTTTTCTGCTTATCCTTCAACCAGTTCCAGATTGTAAAGTGCTGCGATACCGTAGCCGTCTGTACAATCGGTCGGTGGAATATTGCTTTCGTCATCCTTCATCGGATATCCTGTCCATACAGTTTCATTTACCGTATAGAACATATCCGGTCTGTACATCAATCCGAAGGACGGAACGTCTGTCAGATAAATCTCATTCAATCTTGTATAATATTCTTTTAATTTTGCTTCGTCTGTCTCTGTCGCAAGTTTATCCAGAATTTCATCCGCTTCTTCATTACGGTAATGTCCGTAGTTACCCTGATAGTTGATCTCCAGATCTGCGAACGGACCATATAAGAACTGTTTACAACGATAGTACGGGTTCGTAACAGATGCTCCTGTTACGGAATTCATCAGAATATCAAAGTTACCGGTCGTATAATCGTCTGTCCATACAGATGCTTCCGGGAAATACGTTTCGATCTCGATACCGATTTCCTTTGCAGATGCAGCTACAATCTCAAGAGACGCATTCCAGTCTGACCAACCGCTCGGACACTCCGCTTTGAAAGAAAGCTTATTGCCGTCAGCTTCACGGATGCCATCACCATCTGTATCTACGATACCTGCATCATCCAAAAGCTTGTTTGCGCCCTCAATATCATTACCGGTCCACTGCAGCTCCGCAAGTGCCTCATGATCAAACAAGGCCTGCTCCGGATCGCTCGGATTCATCATCGAACGCGGAACATCTTTAAAACTCGGAGACTGGTTGGACATTGCAGATGCAAGGATCTGATCGTAATCTACTGCCATCGCAATCGCCTTACGAACCTCTACTCTGTCAAGCCCCGGTTTTTCTACGTTGAACCAGCAGGTCGGAATCGTTCCTGCAATGTTGTACGGCGGTTCATCAATATATGTCGTAACCGGCAGACCTTTTTCTTCCCACATCTTCTGAACATCTGTCGTAAAGAGCTGTGCTACGTCTACTTCGCCCTGTTCAAATGCCGTCTGTGCTGCTGCATTGTCTTTAAAAATATTGTGTGCGATATATTTCGGAACCGGAAGCTTGCCCCACATAGATTCTGCCTGTCCCCAATACTCTTCGTCACGGATGAAAACAACCTTCTGGTCATCATCATAGTACGGTTTGTACGGACCTGTGGAAACAAAGTCTTCCATCTTATCCAGTTTCATATCTTCCGGAGATTCACATCTTCCCTCTACGGTCTCCAGATATGCCTTCTGCATGATGTGCATCTTCTGCAGCATCTGCTGGATCATCAGCGGATTTGCTGCCTTTCCGTCTTCTCCGAGAACTGCTTTTATCGATACTGTCTGGTCATCAACTGCTTCCATGGATTCGATAAAGGAAGTCATCTCAACACCATAGGAGGACTGGCATTTTACATTGTAATCAAATGTCGCCACCACATCTGCCGCGGTAAACGGTGTCCCGTCATTCCAGTGCGCATCCGGATTCAGTTTAACCGTCATAGCCGACATATTATCGTCATCCCAGGACCACTCTGTACCAAGCAGAGGATACAGTCCGTTGTCCAACAGATTGTACATAAACAATGTCTCATAGATCAGTGTACGTGTGGAATCCTTCTGCTGTATACCCATGGCATTGTTTGAGTTTGCAGACATCGGATTCCAGTCATTAATCGTACCCCACTGCTGCCCGGAGAAATAAAGTGTTTCATTTCTCGGTGTAGAGCCGTCGCCTTCGGCAGCCATTGTAACAACCCCCAAACCGGATACTGCCATACAAGCAGATGCCAAAACTGCTGCCGCTTTCATCATTCTTTTCTTCATACCTTTCACACCTCCAAAAAAGTTTTTAAAGAAAACCGTCCCCATACATAACTGTTCTCTTGCGTTCATTATAGCACTTTTGAACAAGAATTCAATCATTATTTTTTATCAAATATATATTTTGTCCATTTTTTTATTCTTTGCTTTTATTTATCTTAACATTTTGCACCCATTTTCTCTGTTTTTTTATTGTTTTTTATTATTTTTGCAATATTTCGTTCTTTTTTATCTGTCGAATATGCAATATCCAAATTCTGCTTTAAAAGCGTACTTTAAGATCATGCACCACGTCAAAACGCTGTCTGCGGATAAAACCGCCGGCAGCGTTTACTGAAATACTCTATTTTATTATTCTTCCCAGACCTGTACGGACAGACTTTCTATAAAACCTGCCAGTTCCAGCGCCATGTTCATTGCCTCCGGTGCACGTACATGCCCGGGAGTTCCTCTTCCTGTCTCTTTAAAAAGAAAATGCACGATTTTCGGATCATTGATCTCAGCACACACTTTCCCAATACTGCGATCCCAACCCGGATGATGATATAGGATCGTTGTTGTCAAAACAATCCACGCGCGCGGATAGCTTCGCCGCAGTGAAAGAATCCATTTTTTGTAATGCTCCCTCCACTCCTGTGCCTTTTCGCCGCAGTAATCTTCTTTCATAACATCCTGCGGGAAGGAATCGTTCTGACCAATCGCTACAACGACTACATGCGGTGTATAACGTGCAAAATTCCATTTTTTCATCCGGTCCGCATCTGCTTTTGCCGATTCCGCCAGCGTATCAAAATAAATCTTATCAAAACAGCTTTCTATCCCTATCCTGCCATCTGCGTAATAGCCGGTTCCATCCATCAGTGCAATTCCACCCTGAGATACAAAATGCGCCTGCGCATGAAGCATTCTTGCTGTCGCCCATGCATAGGAAAAATACGCATTATGATATTCACCATTATGAATCGGATCCGGTTGACCAACATAGGCAATCGCCTCCGATACCTCCCCCGATGTCACAGAATCCCCATAGAATTCTATCTTTTTACGAGAAAGCTGTCTGCCCCTCTCGATTCGCGCCGCATATTCCACTAAAAATCCCAGAAATACATATTCGTGGCACTGATCCATACGTTTAAAAAACGTCACCTCATGCAGTTCATCCCTGCTCAGATTTTCCGCCAGCGTGATCACTTCCGGCATACCGTCCCGCTCAATCCGTACTCTCGCCTGTTTTTTATCCGCCAATACTCCCACCCAGGATTCCCCCCACTGGCGACGGTTCACCACAACAGCCCGGATCCAGGATGAACCAGAAAAGGTCACACGCACAAAGCTCCCCGGCATGACAAACACTGGTGCTGTCCTATCTTCGTCATCGATCCGTCCGCAATAAACAAGATTATCATTTTCCGGCTCAATCAAACGTGTGGTCTGCGGATTAAAATCTGTATATTTCACCATCTGCTGTCCCCTCCTTCTCAGTCTTAGCTTACTGGACAAACGTACCATACTATACTGTTTTTTTCCAGTCTAAACTTTCGCCTAAGCATTATTGACTTCGATACCTTCTAATGTAAGGATCCTGATAAAAAACAGTTATCAAATATACCACCATCACGGTCCATAAAAACGGTTCACAAACTATCACCGCCGCGTATCCGAAACGTGGAACCAGAAATACTGCAAACAAAATTTTTCCCGTCAGTTCTATTGCACTTGCAAACAACGGACGTATCTTCTGTCCCACTCCCTGTAACGCATACTGTGTAGAAATCACAATTCCAAGCATTGCAAAAAACAGCGTGCTCACTCTCAGATAACGGGAACCATTCTGAAGAATTACCATCTCTGTCGATCCGGAAATCCATTCAATCAGCAGCGGTGCCGCAAAAATCATCACCAGTGCCGTCAACGCGGCAATTGCCACTGATGCCAGATACATATCCCGCATAGCCCTCCGAATGCGCTGACGATTATCCGCTCCCTTATTCTGTGAAACCAGAACGCTGGCAGCATTGGCCAGGGCATTTAACGGCATCATACAGAAAAACATCACTCTTCTGGCTGCTTCATGCCCGGCAATCGTCAGATATCCGAGCCTGTTGATACTCGATTGCAGCGCTACGGAACCGATAGATACAATGCTGTTCATAAATCCGATGGAAAGTCCCTGTCCGAGAAGTTCCCGGTACAGCCCCATATCCGGACGAAAATGCCGTTTTTCAGGAATCAGAATCCGGCTTCTGAACACTATATAACCAAGGCAAAGCAGCGCGGAGACTGCCTGCGCGATCACCGTCGCAGCCGCGGCTCCCTCTACTCCCATTTTCATTCCATAAATAAGCCAAAAGTCCAACGCAATATTCAGCAGCGAAGAAATGATCAGGAAAATCAGGGGCATCACACTGTCCCCAATCGCTCTCAGCAGTCCGGCGCACAAGTTATAAGCAAACATAACACCAACAAAAAGTGTGATCATAGAAATATATCGAAAAGCCTCTCCGATGATCTCTTCCGGCGTATTTAAAAGTTCCAGCAGCGGATAAAGCAAAACTCTTGTCGCCGCTGCCAACACAAATGTAATTCCAATGCCAATCACAATTGAAGCAGCTACGGCTTTTTTTAGTTTCTCCTTTTCGTTCGCACCGTAGTTTCTCGATACGACAATCGCCAATCCGTTTCCTACACCAATCGCAAATCCCACCAGCATTTCATAAATCGACGCGCATGCTCCCATCGCCGCCAGCGCTTTTTCTCCCAGAGCATGGCCAATGATCATCGTATCCATTGTATTATAGAATTGCTGAAAAATTTCTGAGACCAGAATCGGCAGTGCAAACAGTACCATGGATTTAAAGATCGGACCATGCATCAGATTCGTCTGCATACCTGTCTTTGACATTGTATTTCCCTTTCTTTTTATTTTCACTCTTTTACCACTCGGCAATGGAACCGTCCGCGTGCCTCCATACCGGATTTTTCCAATTATGATTTATCTTATTTTCTTGAAGTACCAGATCCTTATTTACCTCTACCCCGAGTCCCGGCCGTTTCGGCAGTTCTACATACCCGTCAGTAAACTTAAAATCATCCGGATTATTCACATAATCAAGCACACTCTTGCCAACATTATAATGTATTCCCATACTCTGTTCCTGGATTACCGCATTGTAAGAAGACGCATCTACATTCAGACAGCTTGCCAATGCAATCGGTCCGAGCGGACAGTGCGGTGCCAGAGCCACATCATATGCTTCGGCCATAGCAGCAATTTTTCGCACCTCGGTAATTCCTCCCGCATGACTGAGATCCGGCTGAATAATGTCAACGCCGCCGTTCTGCAGAAGACGCTTGAAATCATATTTACTGAACAAACGCTCTCCTGTCGCAATCGGAATGTTACAGGCCGCCGCAATTTCCGGAAAATATTCCATATTTTCACACAGCACCGGTTCCTCAATAAACATTGGATCAAATTCCTCCAGCTTTTTCGCCAGGATCTTTGCCATCGGTTTATGTACACGACCGTGAAAATCAATGGCAATTCCAAAATATTTTCCGCAGGCTTCGCGAATCGCCGCCACACGTTCCAGTACCGCATCCACTTTATCATAATCGTCAATCATCTGTAGTTCTTCTGTCGCATTCATTTTAATTGCTCTGAAGCCGGCATTCTTACGTTCTAGTGCTGCCGCGCCCACCTCGCTCGGACGGTCTCCGCCGATCCAACTGTATACCTTCATTTTATTGCGGCAGGCTCCGCCTAAAAGCTCATATACCGGCACATTTAATACGTTTCCTTTAATATCCCAGAGCGCCTGATCAATACCGGAAATCGCACTCATCAGCACACCGCCTCCGCGATAAAATCCGGCGCGGTAAAGCTTCGTCCAGATATCCTCAATCCGCATCGGATCTGCACCGATCAGATAATCCTTCATCTCCTGTACACAGGCAAGCACCGTACTGCAATGTCCTTCCAAAACCGCTTCGCCCCAGCCCGAAAAGCCCTCATCTGTGCTGATCTCCACAAACCCCCAGCGCGGACGTACCGTATAAGTATTTACTTCTGTAATCTTCATAATTCCTCCTATCTCTGCACCCGACCGGATGTGTTTCCGCCTGCCAGAGAAAGCACTTCCGATTCAGTCACAAGATTAAAATCATGTTCTATCGTATGCTTTAGGCAAGATGCCGCCACTGCAAAATTAATCGCCTCCTGCTGTCCCATTCCTTTTCGCAGCGCATGAATCAGTCCGCCTCCAAAAGAATCACCGCCGCCCACACGGTCCACAATGTGGATCAGATATTCCGGCGAAAAGCATGCCTGTCCGCCTTTATAAAGCAGTCCCGCCCACTTGTTGTCATTAGCGGAAAGACTTCCACGCAATGTGATTGCCACATACTCGCATCCAAAACGTTCAGAAAGCGTCCGGGCAACGGAAATATAACCATCACGGCTTAATTTTCCCCCATTAACATCTGTTCCTTCTGCATGAATGCCAAATACATCCGCTGCATCCTCCTCATTGGCAATGCAGACATCCACATACGGCATCAGCCTGCTCATTGTTTCTCCTGCCTGTTCGGAAGTCCACAATTTTTTACGGAAATTCAGATCACAGCTGATCTTCAGGCCCTTTTCTTTTGCTGCCCTGCAGGCATCCAGACATATCTGTGGATTTTCGCCTCCAAGCGCCGGTGTGATCCCAGTAAAGTGGAACCAGTCTGCTCCCTCAAAAATACGATTCCAGTCAAAATCTTCTCTTTTTGCCAGCGCAATCGAAGAACCTGCGCGGTCATAAATGACCTTTGACGGCCGCTGCGAAGCACCTTTTTCTACAAAATAAATACCGATACGCGGACCACCCTGCACAATGTTATCTGTTTTTACCCCATATTTGCGCAGTTCATTGACGGCGCACTGTGCCAGTTCATTTTGAGGAAGTTTCGTAACAAATTCCGCCTCATTTCCATAATTTGCCAGAGACACGGCTACATTTGCCTCCCCGCCCGCATAGGACACCTCAAAATTATCCGCCTGTATAAACCGCCGGTATCCCTGCGGATTCAGACGCATCATAATTTCCCCAAAACACACAATTTTTGACATGACACACCCTCCTTACATTCCCATATTTTCCACATATTTACGAGAAAGCTCCGTTATCTTTTCAAATTCTCCATTATCAATCCACTGTTTATTTACAAGATTTCCGCCCACACCGACACCAACAGCACCAGATTTCATAAATGCCGCAGCATTTTCTTCGTTTATGCCTCCGACTGCCAACATTGGTATATGACTAAGCGGAGATTTCACTGCCTGAAAATAACCGCATCCCAGACTTCCCGCCGGAAATACCTTCACAAAATCTGCCCCTGCCTCATAAGCTTCTTCGATCTCTGTCGGTGTCATTGCTCCTGCCGCAACTGCCATATCGAGTTTTTTTGCTTCACGGATAATCTGTGTATTGGTATTTGGTGTTACAATATATCTTGCGCCCGCCTGTTTCGCCAGAAAAAGCTGCTCCATAGTCAACACCGTACCCGCTCCAATGCATATTTGCTCTTTCCATCTTTCCTGCAGCGCCGCAATCGCAGCTGTCGTTTCACAAAATCTATTCTGCGATTTCTGATCAAATGTTACTTCTATCAGACGGATTCCTCCCGCATATAATGCTTCCGAAAGTGCCGCGCATTTCTTTGATTCAATCCCCCGCACGATCACAATCAATTTATTCTTTCGGATCCACTCTGCCGCACTTTTTTCTTTCTCCATGCTCCTTCTCCCTTATCTCCGCATTTTAGTAACATGTCACCACTGTTCATTTTATCTTGTGTGCAATTTTGCTTGTACGGTATAAAGTTCTTTTTTCAGATACTCATAGCGCAGTCTCTTTTCTTCTTTAGCAAAATGCACCTCCCGGAACTGCTCCGGACTTCTTTCATACCGCAAAATCTTATCGCCGAACTGCTCACTGGTCAGGTCAAATCGGCAGTTGCCGACCACATTATAGCAGTGAAAATTTCCGTCCGGAAGCGGAACGCCATACACCTTTCCCCCGAAAATGTCCTGCGCCAGAAATGCCGTAATCGAACATTGTCCCAATGTTTTATTTTCCGGTGTCCATTCCTTTCGCATCCGTGGTGCGCAGGTCTCGGCACTCCATATCTCAGAAAGTGCATCATATAAATCGAGAGGCGTACGAATCCCCGGATACTCGTTGCTGACAGCCGAAACATTCGCCCCTTCCCAACCCCAAAACTTATAGTTCATTATAAAATCCCTCCGTTTTTTCTTTTTTTCATTTTAACGTATCAAAACAGAAAATACAATTTATTCCTTCAACAAACACTATACCTGTAAATGTCAAACAAAATTTTCACGACAAAAAAAGTCTGGTAGATACCAGACTTTTCAGTAGCGGAAGGGAGATTCGAACTCTCGACACTACGGGTATGAACCGTATGCTCTAGCCAACTGAGCTATTCCGCCTTATTTATTAAACTGCTGTTCTCTGTCGTTTTGACAGAAGAAGTGGGACCTATAGGGCTCGAACCTATGACCCTCTGCTTGTAAGGCAGATGCTCTCCCAGCTGAGCTAAGATCCCACATAGAGTAAACCGATCTCTCAATTTACTCACACAGTATACTCAATAATCTCTACTGTGTCAAGTACTTTTTTCAATTTTTTGAAAAGAACTCCGGAAAACCAGAGTTCTTTTACTGCCTTCGCTTTTTTACAACAGCTGTGCACGCAGCTCTTCCCCGTTCTTTGGAGATAAATAAGCTGGCGCGATATCAAATACTGTCTTGCAGCCGGATACACCCTCATCTGCCAGTCGTTTGGCCGCTCTTGCATACGCCACCAGTACACTGGCAGTAAACTCTGGATTGGAATCAAGTTTCAGACGATATTCCATGATATGTTTGTTTCCACCGTCTGTCTCTCCGCTGCGAATCACGAACCCACCATGCGGAATCCCTTTATGATTTGCATCCAGTTCTTCCTGAGAAATAAACGTAACCGTTGTATCATAATCAGCAAAATAATTCGGCATGCTTTTAATTTCAGATTCAATACGGGCAAGATCTGCTCCGTCTTCAGCCACCACATAACATTCTCTTAAATGCTTTTGTCTGGTCGTCAGCTCCGGATTTTCTCCATTTCTGACTGCTTCCACCGCCGCCTCTATCGGAACGGTATACTGTCTGGCATCTACAACGCCCTCTACTCTGCGGATCGCGTCAGAATGTCCCTGACTGACACCTCTGCCCCAGAACGTATAATCTTTACCGACCGGCAGGATCGCGTTGCCGTACAGGCGATTCAAAGAGAACATTCCCGGATCCCAGCCCACGGAAATAATCCCTACATGACCGCTTTTCTTTGCTGCCGCATCCACATTGGCAAAATGCTCCGGAATCTTTGCATGTGTATCAAAGCTGTCAATCACATTAAACATTTTGACAATCTCCGGCGTCTGCTTCGGCAGATCCGTTGCGCTTCCGCCGCAGATAATGCAAACATCAATGGCATCTTTCATGGATGGCAGCGTATTTATATGAAATACCTTTCCACCTTCTGTCGTAATCTTTACCATCTCCGGATCACGACGTGTAAATACGCCTGCCAGTTCACAGTCTTCATTCTGACGAATCGCCGCTTCCACGCCTCGTCCGATATTACCATAACCTACGATACCGATTCTAACTTTATTCATGGTTTTCCTGTCCTTTCTATTTAACAAGCTTTACATTTTATTCATAAAATTTCAAATTCTTTCAGCAGAAATCCTGCCTTTCGTCTCCTTACAAGAAACCAAACACTCCTGTTTCCATTTGTTATAGTAACACATTCAATTTCAAAATGATACAAAAATAATTGCATCATTCTTATGTATAAACCGCATAAATAAGACCGATAAAAACTTCTACACTCATAGAACGGATAAGCAATCTAAAATTGGCTTAATTGTCTTTTAATCCGAAAAATCCCCCCATGTTTCTTTAAAAAATGCAAGTTCCTTAAAACGAAAAACACACACCCGAAGATGCGTGTTTTTCATTTTCTTTATTTTCCCTGTCCGTAATATGCGTTTGCACCATGTTTTCTGTAATAATGCTTATCCTGCAGTTCCTGCGGAGCCGGCTGTACATGCGCATTGATGCTTTCACAACGCGCCGCCATCTTAGCAACCTCTTCCAGAACAACTGCATTGTGCACTGCCTCATGTCCATCTTTACCCCAGGTAAACGGTCCGTGATTTTTGCAAAGTACGGCCGGAACTGCCTCATAATCTTTTTCTCGAAACAGATCGACAATCAAAAGTCCCGTGTTTTTCTCATATTCATCAAACTCCGCGCCTGTCAGACAACGTGCGCATGGTACTTCGCCATAGATATAATCCGCATGCGTAGTTCCATAACATGGGATCGCCCTTCCTGCCTGCGCCCAGCTGGTCGCCCAAGAGGAATGTGTATGTACCACTCCACCGATCTTCGGAAATGCCTTGTAAAGTTCCAGATGAGTAGCAGTATCGGAAGACGGATTATATCTTCCCTCTACCTTATTGCCGTTTAGATCCATAAGAACCATATCATCCGGAGTGAGCTTATCATAATCCACACCGCTCGGTTTGATTGCGAAAATACCGCTCTCGCGGTCAATTTCACTGACGTTCCCCCAGGTAAACGTCACCAGATTGTATTTCGGAAGCAGCATATTTGCTTCATATACACGTTTTTTCAGTTCTTCTAACATGATTCTTCTCCTTAACTGTTCACTTTGATCGTTTCTACCGCTGCTTTTTCTGCCGGAAGCGCAGCCACATAAGCCTTGATAAATTCATCGAATCCAGCTACATCTGCCGCATCCGGAGCCATGGTAGATCCCTTTTCACCGGCAAATACTTTTTCGTTCAAATACTGATCAAGCGTTTCGCCATCAGCCTTATTCTTCATATAGGAAGCAAGGATTGCAATTCCCCATGCGCCGCCTTCACCGGCTGTTTCCATAACGGTTACCGGTACGTTGCAGGCTGCCGCCATAATGCTCTGGCCAACTCCTTTTGTCTTGAACAGACCGCCGTGGCCCATCAATTCATCCAGCGTCACATGTTCTTGTTTGAACAGAATATCCATACCGATCTTCAACGTTGCCAGAGAAGAATACAAATGACTTCTCATAAAGTTTGCCAGATTGAATTTTGCATTCGGCGTACGAACCACCATCGGGCGTCCTTCATCAAAACCGGTGATCGGTTCACCAGAGAAATAGTTGTAAGAAATGATGCCACCGCAATCTTTATCGCCTTCCAGTGCCTTATTATACAGAGTACCAAACAGCTTGTTCATATCTACTTCCATACCCATTGCTTCCATAAAATCACGGAACAAACCAACCCACGCGTTCAGATCAGACGTACAGTTGTTGCAGTGTGCCATTGCCACAAGACTTCCATCCGGTGTGGTTACCATATCAAGCTCCGGATATGCTTTGGATAATTCTTTTTCCAGAACAACCATCGCAAATACAGAAGTACCTGCGGAAACATTACCAGTACGCTGTTTTACGCTGTTTGTCGCTGCCATACCGGTCCCTGCGTCGCCTTCTGCCGGGCATACCGGAATACCTGCAGCCAGATTGCCGCTTACATCAAGTAATTTAGCCCCTTCCGCAGTCAGTGTACCTGCGTTTTCACCGGCTACCAGCACTTCCGGAAGAATATCTCTTAATTTCCAGCCGAAATTCTGATCCGCAATCAGAGCATCGAATTTCTCAACCATCGTCTGATCATAATCTTTTGTTTTCGGGTCGATCGGGAACATACCGGAAGCATCTCCGACACCAAGTACCTTTTTACCAGTCAGCATCCAGTGAATATAACCTGCCAATGTTGTCAAATAGCAGATATCTTTTACATGCTCTTCCCCATTTAAGATCGCCTGATAGAGATGAGCAATGCTCCATCTCTGCGGAATATTGTAATCAAACAGATCAAACAGCTTCTCTGAAGCTTCACCTGTCATCGTATTTCTCCAGGTACGGAACGGAACAAGCAATTTCCCAGACTTGTCAAATACCATATAGCCGTGCATCATTGCTGAAAAACCAACCGCGCCGATATTTTTTAATGTAACTCCATACTGTTTCATCACATCGGCAGCCATATCAGCATAAGCATCCTGCAGGCCGCTCCAGATGTCATCCAGCGTGTAAGTCCAGATTCCATTGTCCAGACGATTTTCCCATTCGTGGCTTCCGGATGCAATCGGGTTGTTATTTGCATCTACCAGAACAGCTTTGATTCGGGTAGAACCGAATTCAATACCCATAGCAGTTTTTGCGTTTAAAATATCCTCTTTCATGCGATTCATTTCCATCGTTTTCTCTCCTATCTCTTTATACACGGGCAGCCGACATCTATATGCCGGCTTTTCCCGATGAATGTTCATTTATCTGTAGAACAGGCTTCCCAGCTGCAGATCTCTCTTGAAGTTGCGGATCGTCGTATCTTTATCAATATAAACAGCCTCAATACCCATTGCCGCTGCCCAGTCACCCATCTGCTCCGCGGTCAGGTCGTAAGAAAATGCAGTGTGATGTGCGCCGCCTGCCAAAATCCATGCTTCCGCACCTGTATACAGATCCGGCTGTGGTGTCCAGTACGCTGTTCCTACCGGAAGCTTCGGCATCGGTTTTTCTACTTTTTTACAGTCTACCTCATTGATGATCAGACGGAAACGGTTTCCGAGATCAATCAGGGATGTCGCAATACCCGGTCCTGTCTTTGATGTGTAAACCAATCTTGCCGGATCTTCTCTATCTCCCATAGTGAGCGGGCATACGCGCATGCTGATCGGTCCTTCCGCAACAGACGGGCAAACTTCAAGCATATGTGCTTCCAGAATGCCTTCCTTACCCGGAACCAGATTATAGGTATAGTCTTCCATAAAGGAAGTACCCTTCGGATTTTTCACGCCTGCCGCCATAATTTTCATCAGACGTACCATGGCTGCTGTCTTCCAGTCTCCTTCTCCCGCGAAGCCATAGCCTTTTTCCATCAGTCTCTGGATTGCCAGACCCGGAAGCTGCTTTAAAGAACCAAGATCACCAAAATGCGTAACGATCGCCTGATAATTTTTCTCTTCCAGGAATCTTTCAAAACCGATTTCAATACCGGCCTGTACCGCTACATGTTTTCTGAATTCCTGCGGATCTCTGCCATCAAGAATAATCTCATATTTGGTGTAATATTCATCAACCAGTGCATTAATATCACCTTCCGATACATTTGCTACATATTCTGCGATCTCATTCACCGGATATGCATCGATCTCCCAGCCAAACTTGATCTGTGCTTCTACTTTATCACCTTCGGTAACAGCAACATTTCTCATATTGTCAGCGATACGGCAGACACGGATATGACTGCTTTCCATAATGCCAATCGCAGTCAGCATCCAGCTGGCAATTCTCTCCTGAACCGCTTTATCCTCCCAGTAACCGACAATCACTTTACGCTCAATGCCCATGCGGGAAACGATATGACCATATTCTCTGTCGCCGTGTGCCGCCTGGTTTTCATTCATAAAATCCATATCGATCGTGTCATACGGTATTTCACGATTAAACTGTGTATGTAAGTGCAGCAGCGGCTTGCGGTATTCCTGAAGACCGAGAATCCAGGATTTTGCCGGTGAGAAAGTATGCATCCAGGTGATCACTCCTGCACATTCTTCATCTGCATTTGCTTCATTAAAAGTTTTGCGGATCAGCTCATTCGTAATCAAGGTCGGTTTCCATACGATTTCATACGGAAGTATACCGGATTTGTTCAGAGCTTCCACCATAATTTTAGAGTGTTCTGCCACATGTGCCAGACACTCATCTCCATAAAGATCTTGAGAGCCTGTACAGAACCAAAACTTATACTTCTTTGCTGCTTTCATGAAAATACCCTCCTGTATTTCTCAATAATTGTGTATTTTTAATATACACCAAAAGCGCTTATTTGTACAGATTTGTTTTTTATTTTTTCGTAAGATATTTTATATTTTCTTGAAAGAAATTTATGGACACAGAGCCACACAAGATTTCATCTTGCATTTTCAACTGATTGTGCTAACATGATAAAGAGTGTAAATAAAATTATAGAAAGTGTGTATTTTATGCAACAGAAAAATACGCTTCTGACCGAGGGACCGGTCGGGAGAAAAATTATTACCTTTGCGTTTCCCCTTTTTCTGGGAAACCTGTTTCAGCAGCTTTATAATACCGCCGACTCCCTGATCGTCGGCAATTTTTTAGGAAGCGACGCATTGGCTGCCGTCAGTTCCTCCGGCAGTCTGATCTTTCTGATGGTCGGCTTTTTCAACGGTATTTCGATGGGCGCCGGTGTTGTCACTGCACGTTATTTTGGTGCAAAAGATGAGGAAAGCGTGGAAAAATCTGTACATACCACGATCACTTTCGGTATCTTCTGTGGTATTTTACTGACACTGATCGGTATGCTGCTAGCGCCGCAAATTCTCGTCTGGATGGGTACGCCGGAAAATGTTCTTCCAAGCTCCATCCGTTATTTTCAAATTTACTTTGCCGGATCCATCGCCTTCGTGCTCTACAACATTTTCGTCGGAATTTTACAGTCCGTCGGTGACAGCAGACGTCCTCTGATCTACCTGATGATTTCCTCCGTCACAAATGTGGTGCTCGATTTGGTTTTTATCACTATTTTTCATATGGGAGTCGGCTCTGCCGCGCTGGCAACGATCATTTCTCAGTTTTTGAGTGCAGCGCTCTGTCTGGTGCGTCTGACGCGTACACGGGAATGCTACCGTGTCTCTTTGAAAAAATTGCGTGTAGACCACGTATTCCTGCGGCAGATCATTGCCAACGGACTGCCCGCCGGACTGCAGAACTCCATCATCTCCATCGCAAACGTAGTTGTTCAGGCAAATATCAACGTATTTGGTCCTGCTGCTATGGCCGGATGCGGATCTTACTTTAAAATCGAGGGATTCGGTTTTCTGCCTATCACCTGCTTTGCACTGGCTCTGACAACCTTTGTCAGTCAGAATATCGGCGCAGGAAAATACGACCGTGTGCGTAAGGGTGCGCGCTTCGGGATTCTCTGTAGCATCCTCTCTGCCGAGATTGTTGGAATCTTCATCTACCTGACAGCTCCACTGTTGATTGCAGGCTTCAACAGGGACGCGGAAGTGATTGCCTTTGGAACCACGCATGCCCGCATCGTCACACTGTTTTATTTCCTCTTGGCATTCTCGCATTGTCTGGCAGGTATCTTCCGCGGTGCGGGGAAGGCAACAGTACCGATGTTTGTCATGCTGGCCTGTTGGTGTATTATCCGTGTTTCATATATCACAATCGCCATCAAATTTATTCCGCAGCTGCAGACGATCTCATGGGCTTATCCGATTACTTGGTCTCTAAGCTCAATCATATTTTTGATTTATTATAAAAAAGCAAAATGGCTGCCGGAGCGCAGTGTCTGATTAGTCATGACCACCCGCTTAGCGGGTGGCATGTTCTCCCCCTATAAGGGGATATTACCTGCTTGCGCCCGGAAGGCGCACTGAAGTCTGCTAACTGCACCACATTTACAGCTGCCCCCAACTGGGGGCTTTTTCAGTGCTTCCTTACACCGGCACAGCTCCAAAAGGAGCTTGCTGGTTTGCTTTGACTTCCTACTTACGCTCCAAGCATTTTATTTATTGTGTTTCTTCACCGGCTCACCCGTAAACGGGTCAATATACTCTACTAACGACATCTGATCATACTCTAAATCTTCTTTTAATTGTTTCTGAATATATTCTTTGATCTTTGCAGTATTTTTACCGACTGTATCTACATAATATCCACGACACCAGAAATGCCTATTTCCATATTTATATTTTAGATTTGCATGGCGTTCGAATATCATGAGCGAACTTTTTCCTTTGAGATATCCCACTATTTCTGATACTGAATATTTGGGTGGAATTCGCACCAGCATATGAATATGGTCTGGACAACACTCTGCTTCAATAATTTCTATTCCTTTTCTTCTGCATAATGATCCTAGAATTTCTCCTACATCCGCTCGTATTTGTTTATAAATTACTTGTCTCCGGTATTTTGGTGCAAAAACTATATGATACTTGCATTCCCATTTAGGTCAGTTTACAAGGAACTACACGCAGACCGTGAAACGGGCTGCTGACAACAAACGGCGCTATGCTCCCGGCTGGGTGCATAGCACCTGTTTGTTGCGGGGGTTTCCAAAGGGGGCAGCGCCC
>JBMNRF010000031.1:0-40785 GCA_050944495.1 Marvinbryantia sp. | reverse complement strand
TCAAGATAATCTTGCTAGCTTATCTATCCCTTTTACTGTTTTAAAGGTCAGTTCCTTAAAATAAAACTTTTTCAGAATCTTTCAAGGTTGTATCACTGTTCAATTATCAAGGTTCTTTTTTGTGTTCCGCTCTCGCAGCAACTTTTACATCATACCACTCGGCGGATCATTTGTCAACTGCTTTTTTAAGATTTTTTAAATCTTTTTTTGTAGTTGTTTCTGTCGTTTGCGACAGCTTTTGTATAATATCATCTGGCAAACATTTTGTCAACAGGTTTTTTCATTTTTTTCCTTTTTCACCAAATATATTTTAAACGCAAAAATCAATAACAATTTAGCTCCCTATATAAGCAAGACAGTATCCACATCCTATCATCGAATATGGATACTGTCTGTTTTCTACTATTTTTGTTTAGCTCTCTGATTTTCTAACCAGCACCTATCGAATTTCACATTTACCAGAGCTGCTTTTTTGCAGTGTCTGCACAAGCGAACGGTCCTGGAACTGTATTGATTCCTCGATGCTCTCCAAAATAGTCTGCATCAAACTGAATTGGTGTTCCATCCGGATTTTCAAATGGCTGTTCCGGTTCAAATGCTTTACCAAGAATCTCTGTATTAATCATTCTACCCGTAAAGCTTTCCAGTTTTTCATAAACATTCGTATCCAAATAAAGCTTTCCGTCTTTTTCCACCAGCTCTACTTTTACGTCATCACCGCATACCAAACCGTTTACTTCATGCCTGCTTGCTTCCGCACCACTTAAATATGCATTTCCTTCAGACCATACCGGAAGGTGTCCAAAATGAGCCGGTTCACATTTTTTCATGTCAGCTGGTTTTGTAAAATCAAACTGAGAGAACCATTCATCATAAGTCGGGTACTCATCAAACATCCACGTACCTACCTTACGATTTTCAACATTATATCCATCATCTGAATCATGTGGCGTAATGATATCCTCTGCCGACCATTTCTGAACAAAAATGTTGTTATAGAATCTGTCATCACCGTGAAGGAATGTCATAAAGCCCATCACTTCTGTACGATGAGGCATATGATACGGTGTATAACGCCATGTTGTTCCTTCTCCTACTGCTGTGAGTGCTCCGCAGATAAGATTATGTACCATTGCAACACCCTGTGTTGCAAATCTCAAACTTGCATCTGAAAGAAGGATATTGTTATCAATCAATGTCGGTCCGTGACTTACCTCAACAAAAATATCCTGAGACATCATACCGCCCTTTAAGATACCAGCTCCTTCCGGACGCTGATTGTCATGCAGTAAATTCTGTGTAATACGTGTACCCTGTGCTTCCCAGTCACACCAAATACCCATCGTACAATGATGAATGTGATTGCGTCTGTATGTTACATCAATCGCCGCATGCATCTTGATACCGGCAATTTCCGCGCCACCCTGTTCCATCATATTATTAATATGATGGATATGGTTATCTTCAATCACACTGAATACACCGCCCATGCGTCCAATAATACCGCCTTGTTCACAGTGATGAATGTTGTTGCGCCGGATGATATGGCTTCCTACATTTTCTTTCAGCCATCCATGATACTGTCCGCGGCATACCGCATCACGTTCCATCTGTGTTGGAGATTTCACCTGTTTATATGTAAAATAATGATCATTTTCCGGATCCAGATATTTTCCTACTGAAATACCTGCACATTTACTATTAGAAATATCACAGTCCTCAATAATCCAGCCTTTTGACCAGTGCGGTCCAATCATACCATCCTGATAAGCTGCCGGCGGTGCCCAGGTAGTAGCCGCTTTATTAATATTAAATCCCTGAACAGTAATATAACCTACTCCTGTTTTTGACGGCATAAAGCACTGACGTCTTACATTAATTTCCACATTCTCTTCATTCGGGTTTTTACCCTGGAAGTTTCCATAAAGAACAGTTTCATCCTTTTCTGTATCCTGCTCCGCATACCATTTATAAATAGAATCTTCCGGTACCCAACTATTCTTATAAACTTCGCCTTTAATACATTCCTCCAGCGTAACCGCTTCATACATCGCCTTTTCGTTCATATAAACACAGCCTGTATGTTTGTCCGCTGTCGCAAAATACCAATCGCCATATACAAACGTCGTGTATGGATTATACGTGCCAAAAATACTGTTAGGAATACGTGCCACCCATACATTTCCTTCATAAACTTTCCAGGTTTTCACCTGTTCCGCACCAGTAATCACCGCACCAAGCGGTTCCTCGCTTCTATATACAATTCTTGCATCCTCTGTACCAGCATTTACCGGATCTACATATTCACGATAAATGCCTGGTGCAACAAGGACTTCATCGCCCGGTTTTGCAACTTTCGCCGCATCATTAATATGCTTAAACGGTGTCTCTTTGCTACCGTTTCCATCTTTCGGTGCAGCGCAATTTACATAAAGTTTCATATTACGTTCCTCACTTTCCGTTTCTTCTTATATTACTTTATTAGTATTTTAACATGTAAATCGTTGATTGTATTTCAAAATATTGTTAATTATCAGTCAGTTTTTGTGCAGTTTGCTTATTTCAGATAAAAATATACTTTTTTCTTTTTCATTTCTCTTTTTCATGCTATACTTTTTTCGCATTGTATTGTATCCCGTTTGGGAATAATAACAAGGAGGACAATTAAATATGAAAAAAGCACAAAAAGACACCCGTTGGCTTGTAAGTGTCGCACTTATGGCTGCTGTCGTCATCCTTCTGGCAAATACGCCGCTTGGTATGATACAACTGCCGGTTATTAAGGCGACAACTGTACACATTCCTGTTATCATTGGTGCAATCCTGCTTGGCCCAGCAGCCGGAGCAATTCTCGGCGGTATTTTTGGTCTCTGCTCTATGATCAGTAATACCATCGCTCCGACACTTCTCTCGTTTGCCTTTTCTCCATTTTTAAGCAGTGATCTGTTAGGCATCCTCAAAGCTCTCTGGATTTCTATCGGATGTCGTATTCTGATCGGTGTAGTTGCCGGATGGCTCTGGATTCTTTTACAGAAACTAAAGGTCAACACCTGGTTTGCGCTTATCCTGACCGGTTTTATCGGTTCCATGGTAAATACACTGCTTGTGATGGGAAGCATTTATATTCTGCTCGCTCAGCAGTATGCGCATGCAAAAGAAGTAGCTGTAACTGCTGTCTGGGGATTGATCATGGGAACGATTACTGCCTCCGGCATCCCGGAAGCAATCGCTGCCGCTGTATTAGTAGGTGCGCTTGGAAAAACACTTTTGCTTTTCTGGAAAAAACAGCTTGCAGCTGCATAGCTGTCACACCCATCCTAGATTACATAATGTACATTTTATTGTTCAAATAATATTATAAAAACCATTTGAAAACAACTTTTAAAACAACTAATAAGTAGAGGATATCATCATGATTTTAGCTTTAGATATCGGAAATACAAATATTGTACTGGGCTGCATACGAAAAAGAGAAATCTTATTTACCGAACGTCTGTCCACAAACCGTGAAAAAACAACATTAGAACATGCGATTTCTATTAAAATGGTATTAGATTTTCATCAAATTGATCCAGCAGAAATCACTGGCGCTATCATCGGTTCTGTTGTTCCGCCAGTTACAACGCAAATTAAGGATGCACTGCAGCAGGTAACCGGCTGTGAAACATTGATTGTTGGTCCCGGTCTTAAGACCGGCCTGAATATCCTGATGGACAATCCCGCTCAGGTCGGAAGTGACCTGATTATCGGAGCTGTCGCCGGGATTGCTCAATACCGTCTGCCACTGATTCTAATCGATCTTGGAACAGCAACCACAATCTGCGTAATTGATGAAAACAGAAATTATATCGGCGGAATGATTCTTCCCGGGATTCAAGTTTCCCTGGATTCTCTTACAAGTCGTACCTCTCAATTACCGCGTATCAGTTTGGATCCGCCTAAACGTTTGATCGGTAAGAATACCATCGAATGTATGAAAAGCGGCATTCTCTACGGAAATGCCTCCTGTATCGACGGTATGATTGAACGTATTGAAAAAGATCTTGGCCAAACTGCAACCGTGGTTGCAACCGGAGGTCTGGCAGACAGTATTATTCCTTTGTGTACACATGAAATTATCTTGGATGATGCACTTCTACTCAAAGGTCTGACA
This sequence comes from Marvinbryantia sp., assembly GCA_050944495.1. Lineage (GTDB taxonomy): Bacteria > Bacillota > Clostridia > Lachnospirales > Lachnospiraceae > Marvinbryantia. Next base: position 36,632 of record JBMNRF010000031.1, on the reverse strand, counting down.
TTAATTTATGAAAAAAATACAAATTAAATACGCTCGTAAATATCTTTATGATTGACACTATGAGGCCGACTATTATATAGTCGGCCTCATAGATAGAACTGGTAACTCTCTTTCTATTCTTATAAAATATCAATATATTCTCCACTCAGTGCTTTGTTCATACTTCTTACCGCACAGAATTTTCCACACATCGAACAACTGTCTTCATGCTCCGGTGCACGGCTGTCACGAATTTCTTTTGCAGTTTTGGGATCAATTGAACATTCCCATTGTTTTTCCCAATCAAATGTTCTTCTTGCATCTGCCATCTTATCATCCAAATCTCTTGCATGCGGAATTTTTTTCGCAATATCTGCTGCGTGAGCCGCTATTTTTGATGCGATAATTCCATGTTTTACATCTTCTACATTTGGAAGCGCCAAATGTTCCGCTGGTGTTACATAACAAAGAAACGCCGCTCCTGCAGATGCTGCTACCGCTCCGCCGATAGCTGCCGTTATATGATCATATCCCGGAGCAATGTCTGTTACAATTGGTCCAAGTACATAGAACGGCGCTCCCATACAAATTGTCTGCTGAATCTTCATGTTCGCTTCAATCTGATCAAGCGGCATATGTCCAGGTCCTTCTACCATAACCTGTACATCTTTCTCCCAAGCACGTTTTGTCAATTCACCAAGTCGAACCAACTCTTCAATCTGGCATACATCGCTTCCATCTGCAAGACATCCCGGACGACATGCATCTCCCAAGGAAATTGTCACATCATATTCCCGGCAAATCTCCAGAATTTCATCGTAATATTCGTAAAACGGATTCTCCTCTCCTGTCATGCTCATCCACGCAAATACAAGCGAACCTCCGCGGGAAACAATATTCATTTTTCTCTTATGCTTTTTAATCTGATCAATTGTTTTACGAGTAATTCCACAATGTAAGGTCACAAAATCCACACCGTCTTCCGCATGAAGACGTACTACATCTATAAAATCTTTTGCAGTTAATGTTGCTAAATCACGCTGATAATGAATAACACTATCATAAATCGGAACTGTTCCGATCATTGCCGGACACTCGCTCGTAAGCTTGCGCCTAAATGGCTGTGTGTCTCCATGTGAAGATAAATCCATGATAGCCTCTGCTCCCATATCGACAGCTGCCATCACCTTATTCATCTCAATATCGTAATCCTTGCAATCACGCGACACTCCAAGATTTACATTAATTTTAGTACGAAGCATAGAACCAACTCCATTTGGCTCTATGCATGTATGTAACTTATTTGCACAAATGACTACCTGCCCTCTTGCAACTAAGTCACGAATTTCCTCCTCCGTACGATATTCCTTTTTGGCAACTGCTTCCATTTCCGGGGTAATCATTCCTTTTTTAGCTGCTTCCATCTGAGTTGTATAATTTCTCATCCTTTTCTTCCTTTCAAACAAATTCTTTTTCTTTTCACATATTTCTTTTTACGCAAGCGATTCCTGCATATTCTGCAGTACATTTGCCCTTTTTAAGCTGTAAATCAACACGCCTGACAACAAGGCTCCGGCCGCTGTAGAAATCAAAAACGGTATAATATATACATAAAACGCAAGCCCGGCTGCACTTTGTCCCATAAAGAAAATAGCAACCGGATATGCACATAAACCTCCAAGAACTGCCGTTCCAAAAACTTCTCCTAACAGCGTTGCAAAAATATGATTTGTCCGTTTGTAAATCACCCCACAAAGCAAGGCTCCAAACATACTTCCAGGGAACGCCATCAGGCTTCCCAAGCCCAATAGATTGCGAATGAAAGATGCTGAAAATGCCACGCCCAAACCATATCCCGGTCCTAAAAGTACCGCGCATAAAATATTAACCATATGTTGAACCGGTGCGCACTTACTTCCAAATATCGGAAATGACACTAGGCTTCCTACCACTGCAACTGCGCAAAGCACTCCTGCAATTGCGATTTTTTTCGTGTTAACTTTGTTCATTTGTAAATTCTCCTTTGCACATTTTATCTTCTGTATGTGTTAATGTACCCAGACAGATTGTATCCCTGCAAAAAAACAAGAGGTCCAAAATGGGACCTCCTGCAAAACTTCAGCATGATTACTTCCTACGGCGGCATTACCCACATCAGGTTAAAGGGTCGAAGGTGATTCCTTCCTCTCAGCCTGTCAACACAAGCTCCCCTGTATTTTATTGTTTTTATAATACTCCTGCAAAAGTCAAATTGCAAGAATTATTTCTTTTTCCACAAAACAACTTCATTATCTAACAAATACTCTTTCTTCGGCATAAAACTTTCTTAGATTGATGATACTGTCATTAAAGATTCCGAATTGGTTCTTCCTTCCCATTAAATGTTATTTTTACTCCTGATTTTTTATTTTTTCCATATATTCTTTCGGAGTGCATCCCTCATTTTTCTTGAACACTCTACTAAAATAATGCTGATCAGAAAAGCCAACCATACTGGCCACCATGCCAACTTTATATTTTTTCTCCAGCAAAAGCTTTTTAGCCATTGCTAATCTAACATCATTTAAATATTCCTGAAAATTCATTCCGATTAAGTCACGAAACGCCACACTTAAATAGGAGCTGGAAACAAAATGATTCTTTGCCAACTGCTCCAATGAAATCTCTTTGTAATAGTATCGTTCAATGTATTCTTTTACCCATTTCACCATTTGTTCTTTCTGTCCAGGACCATCACTACCTGAAATATTAATTCTTGAAAGCCCCCATTCCTTCAATACCTTAAAAATATCCTTTAACGAATGGTATTGCCAAACATCTTCAAATAAAAAATCCTTATTTCTGTTTTCCGTTATTTCCAGATTAATTTCGTCTAACATACTCCAGATCTGACGATATAAACACTCTACACTATCATACGAAATCCCTGTATTTTGAACTTCTTTTTGAATTTTTTGCAGAATCCCGCTATATGCAGTGTAATCTTTCTGTTTAATTGCATATACCAGTCCCAACTTATCCTCATCACTAACATGATAATCTATGCTGTTCTGTCTGATAAAAGCCTTATCAATAAAATGCTGTTCCGGCCAAATTATTTTATGCCGCATAACATCCCTGGACTCATAAATCGCATTCAAAGCTGAAGAATGTCTTTCTGATACTCCACATGTAAAATCCCACAGTGCATTTTCTTCAAAAACATCTGCTACACACTCTCTGATGATTCCAATTTGACTAACTTCTCTCCCTTCTTTTAATAAATACAACGCAATATATTCGGAGGGTGATTTATTGATCAAAAGCAGATTTTTACCAAAAATATATCCTTTTACACTTTTTTCCAAAATCTGCAAAATCCCCCATGGCGATAATTCTATATGTCTGCCAATGAAAAAATAAAATGCGATAAAACTGTCTCCCTCACGATATTCCTGCATAATATTTCGTATGGTCTCTTGATCACATAACATTGTTTTATAATATCTGCCATAACGATAAATTGTCTCCAATTTAGAGATCTCTTCCGATTGCCTATATCTGCGTAGCTTCTCCAAATTTTCTTCACATACACCCACTGCATCACTTAATTCTTCAAAGCTAATCGGCTTCAGTAAATACCGAACCGCTCCAAGTTCTATTGCTTTCGCCGCATAATCAAATTCACTATATCCACAAATAATTACTTTCTGTGTCCATGGATATTCTGCTTTTAATGTCTCACACATTTTCAAGCCATCCATACCATCCATTCGAATATCACTTAGCACAATATCTGCTGGATTTTCTTTCATTTTTTTCAGCGCTTCAATCCCGTCATCTGCTTCTGCAATTTGTTCTGCCCGATACCCCATCCTTTTCAGTTTTACCTTGATTCCTTCGCGAATCCATTTTTCATCATCAACAATCAATATTTTACTCATATCTTTCCCTTTCCGTATCCCTTGGGCATAGTCAACTGTACACAAGTACCTCGTTCATCAGAGTACAAAATGCCAACCCCATACTGAGAACCAAATCGTGTTATCAGCCGTCTGTGCACATTAAGCATTCCAATTCCATTCGAAACCCATCCTACATCACTGCTATAACTTGATTTTTCCAGCATAGTATTAATTTCTTGTATTTCCTGATGAGCCATGGCCTTTCCAGAATTAATTACCTGAATCGTTAATACTTTATCATCTGAAAAAGCTGTAATTTTTATCCATTTATTATTTCCCGACAATCCATGCTGAATACAGTTCTCTACAATCGGCTGCAAAATAAATTTCAAAATTTTCTGATCTCTTTCTTCTTGTTCAACCACAATCTGATAAATAAAATCTTCTCCAAAACGAATTTTCTCAATCTGCATAAAAGAATCAATCATTTCCAGTTCCTCGTCCAGTGTAACCACCTCAAATCCACGGATGTTATAACGGAACATATTTCCCATCGACTTGGAAATCACCCGGATTTCCGGCACATCATAAACTTCTGCAATTGCTTCTATCGTCTGAAGCGTATTAAATAAAAAATGAGGATTAATCTGGTATCGTAACGCCTCCATCTGCGCATCTTTAAACATAATCTGTTCCTGTAAATTTTTTTCTGTCAATCTCGCTATTTCTTTTACCATCTCATCAAACCCATAGTATACTTTTGCAATTTCTCTGCTATATGCCCGTTCATTTATACGAACATCCCACTCGCCCAGTTCCACTTTTTTCATAGAATCATTTAATTTCTTCATTGGTACTATAATCATCAGATAAATAAACATACACCATAAAAATCCAAATATCAAAATAATTGTCAAAAGTACTGGAAATACAGCATTCCAGGAACTGACGAAATTATCACTAATTGATGTCGGCGGAATCCGTAAACACAATTCCCATCCATTTGTTGAAAAATGACGCGAAATCTCCTTAAAACCATCCGTATTATTTTGATCCATAACGGAACCGACCATTTCTTGATCTGTACTTGCAAAAATATGTTTTTCGTCGTCTAAAAGATAGATTTCTACCCCTGGAATTCCTGTCGCTGCAGTATCCAACATTCGTTCTACATTAGTTGCCGGAAACAAAGTCCCCATATATGCAATAATTTTACCGTCATTTATATTTTTTAGTGATCTTACTAACATATAAACTGGTTTATTACTATAATCATAAAAATGACTATTGTATGCTGGAACTATCACATATTCACCTTTATCTAACGTTTCTTTTTTCTTTTTTAAGTAATCATTCTCAAAAATATTATTTTCACTTCCATTATACGAACCGGCAGCCTTTAAAAATATTTTTCCGTCACGATCTGCCAATAACATTTGTGTATCATCTCTCAATGCAGTAAAACTAAAAATAATATACTGAATTATCTCATTATCTTCTACCTCTTGTACTCTATTATAACCCGGTTCATATCTTCTCTGAATTGCTCCCTGCACCAATTCATTTCCAAGAATAATTTTAGTATTTCGGTTCAATTCTTCCAGCATACTATCTAATTCTGTGCTCAACGTTTCAGAATACGTTTTCATATACTGATCTACCTGTACTGCAATTTCTTCCGATGCCTTTTTATTGGTATATCTCATAATAATTGCTGATTGAATCAATACAATCACAAGAAGTAAAAAAAACATCTGTATTGTCAATGAACTGGTAACTTTGATCCCTTTATTCCATATTTTTTTCATTCTTCTAATCTCCGCAATTTTTTCTGATAAACCAAATTATATCTGAATATTCTTATAATTTCCACAAAACTTATGTATTTATTTCACATTACTTTTAAAACGGATGCCGAATACATCGCTGCATTTCCGGCATCCGCCCTAAAACTAATTACATACCATTCACTGCGTTAATTATTTTTCCATTTAAATAACTTTCAATATTTTTCACCGTTATATTCATAATTCTCTGTCTTGCAGCCTGTGCTGCCCAAGAAATATGCGGTGTAATAAAGCAGTTCTTTGCTCCCAGAAGTGGATTATTCGCTTGAATTGGTTCTGTTGAAACAACATCCAATCCTGCCGCATACACTTTTCCACTGTTCAATGCCTGCGCCAGATCCTCTTCATTCACCAACTGACCACGGCTATTATTAATAATAATTACACCATCTTTCATTTTTGCAATATTATTTTTATTGATAATCTTTTCTGTCTGCGAAAAAAGCGGACAATGTAGAAAAATCACATCTGCCTCGCTTAAAAGCCTGTCAAGCTCCACATATTCCGCTACTTCTTTACCAGACTCTGACGGCATCACATCATATGCTATCACTTTCATATCCATAGCATTTAAAATCTTTGCCGTTGCCTGTCCAATCCGTCCTAACCCAATAATTCCTGCTGTCTTTCCATAAAGTTCAATCATAGGATAATCCCAATAACACCAATCTAAATTTTTTTCCCATTTTCCTTCTTTTACTGTTTTATCATGATGTCCATAATGAGAACAAATTTCCAGAAGTAATCCTACCGCATACTGTCCGACAATTTGAGTTCCATACGTTGGCACATTCACAACCGGAATCTTTTGTTTTTTGGCATATTCTATATCTACCACATTATAACCGGTTGCCAAAACCGCAATTAATTTTATGTTTTTGCACTTCAGCATAGTCTCTTTACTAATTGGAGTTTTATTTGTTATTACAATATCCGCATCTGCAATACGTTCTGCAATCAACTCTGATTCCTTATACGAAGTCCTGTCATAAACAATCAGTTCTCCCATATGCTCAAGTTCTCTCCAACTAAGGTCACCGGGATTCTCTGTATATCCATCCAAAACAACTATCTTCATCTTCATCTTACTCCTTTTCAATCTTCTAACAACGCCCATGCACGATTAATGACACGCTTTGTATTCGCAAGAATAATATCCGCATCTTCATCTGCAGTCGGGGTCACTTCCATTGAAAGTACATATGGATTCTCTTTTCTAAAAAAACCTTCCGCCTTTAATACCTTAAAATACTCCAACAATTCCGAAACATCATTCGCACTATTCGGATATCCGAATCTCTGATGAAGATCACCATACCCTTCTTTTCCATTCTGTGCCACAGCATTTCCAAGATGCAAATGCGTAATATACGGTCGACAGGTACGAATTACCGTTTCAATTTTTTCGTGTGTAATTGGAATATGAGACAAATCAATCAGTAAGCCAAAGTTCGGATGTATCATACGCACATCTGCTGAAAATTTTGCAGCCAACGGCGCCGGTCCAATCAATGCCGCTTTGTCAACATCATAATCAAACACTTCCAGTTCTACCATCATATCCTTTTTCTCTGCATGTTCACAAACGGCCCTCGTTGTTTTCAAAAGTTGTTGATACTGTTCTTCCTTTGTTTCCTCCGACCATTTTCCTGCCAAAAACGCAATTCCGCCAGCTCCCATATATTCCGCATCGTTCACAGAATCAATTAAAATCTTTTCCGCTTCCTTTCTTTTTTCCTCATCCATATCATTCGGATTCAATTTAGATCCAAGAAGGCGCGGCTGTGCGCCATAACAGATTTTCATATGGCTCTGCTCCAGCATATGTTTTACTTTTTCCCGTTCTTCCAGGTCTGCTACATGTGTAATTTCATATGCACTGAAATATTCATCTTTGCAAATGATCTTTACAGAATCCATCAAAGAATAACATCTTGCCGGATGTGTCATCCACTGAATGGTTCCTACATGAAAATATTTTTGAATCGGATCTTTCATCTTAACCTCTCCTTAATTATGAATTTTTACAATCGCTGCATCTTTTTTCTGAATCCTTACCGTCACACATTTTTGCCCTGTCTGTTCCATTCCCATTCCGCGCAACAGTACCGGGTCTGCAACATTCTCCTGAAATTCCACTTCAATCTTCTGTTCCAGATCTGCAAAGTTAAAAATCCAGGCATACGTTGCATCCTCATTTTTCCAAAGACGGACAGTAACACTCTCATTATACGGAACTATTGCTGACGGAAGTATGCCTGCCGTGCGAAGCAGAGATGCAAACCAGCGTCTGCTCGTCTCATTTATCTGGTGATAATAACCATATCCTGGCATAGAACCTATCAAAAGCGTTTTTCCTTTTCCATAATGATTAGAAACAACCGCAATTTCGCCATTCTCATAATATCCCTCTGCATGACCTGTTATAAGTTTATATGCTTGACGATAAACGCCTCCCTTTACAACACCGTTTACAGACTGAATTTCCAATTTTTGATTTGCATCCGGTCCTAAGTGAACTGCTGTCTGTATACATCCAAACACTTCATCAAAGCCTCGATTGGGCTGTGAAATTTCGCTTGCATGACCACAATCTGTAAAGTATCCAAAACAGCCTTCGCTAATCAATGTGCCACCTTTTTTCACCCAATTCTGCAGTTTTTTACAGTGTTCGTCCGAAATACCTACCGGATATGGAATATATAGTGCATCATACTCATCAATCTGCGACATTCTGACAATATCTGCCTGGATTCCAGAATCCACAAACGCCTGATAACTTCCTTTCAAACAGTCAGCATAAATATCAGTATCATCATACAAAGAATAACATAACGCCTGCGCGTCTTCCAAAAGCAGAATACCTATCTGTCCTTTTATCGGATGAGCTTTCCATAATTCTTTTGTTTTTTCTTCTCGGCTCCATGCCGCCAGACGTGCTATTTCTTCTGATCTTTTTGTACGCTCACCGTTCGGTGCATACCAACCATATGCATTAAATAAATGTCCCTCATTCAAACCACGATATCTCGGATTAACAAAAGCAGATGCCCCTGTTCCTAAACTCATCATCACATCCAACCTAATATCTGCCGGATATGCCATGACGTCCTTTTTCTTTTCATAATCAGTCTTATCACTACGGTGTTCCCATGTTGAATCGCCAATTGCTTCTGCTCTCCAAAATTCCTTTTCGCCACAGGCAGAACGAAGCATATCTCCCCCCATTAATGCAGTACAATTATTCGCATACCATAATGTGTACCCAAAAATATCCGGATGTTTTGCATATCTCCAATCATCGCCACAGCAAGTTGCAATATCACTGTGAGACTTTCCATTTCCATGTGCAATGATATTGTGCGTTGGATCTGCTTCCCGCAATATATCAATTCTCCACTGAAACCACCTTTCCTGCTGATCATTTTCAAAACGGATCATATCAAAGAATTCCGGATGCGGTCCCGTCATTCTCGGTATCCTGATTTGAGACCAATCTGTATAACTATGCCGACACCACACATTATGCAAATTTTCCAGTGTGCCATATTTATTTTTCAACCATTTTTGAAATTCTTTTTCAGACGCTTCACAATAACATCTGCTTTCTGCACTGTACAAAGAGCATTCATTCCACACGTCATAACCAAGAATTCCTTCCATTCCCTTATAATGTTCACCAAGCGCCTTTAAAAATCTTTCGACACCTTCTCTCACGGATTCATGATCCATACAAAGAGAATGCGTTCCCCCTGCCATGGAGCTGTCATTCATATTGTTGAATCGTTTTAAACCTTCTCTTGTCGTTAGTCTGGCCTCCTGATTTCTTGCAAAAAACCAGTCTGGATAAATTGTAGACATCTCAGCAAGAACCGTTTTTATACCATATTTATTGCCAAATGCCACTAATTTATCATATGGTTCAAAGTCAAACACACCCGGTTCTTTTTCAATTGCCGCCCATGGAAGCCAATGTCGGAAATGAGTAATTCCATCTTCTGCCGCCCTCTGATAATCTCTTTCCCAATCCCGTTCCGCCGGAGCAGAATAGCGAAAGTAAACTGCTCCGAAATCAACCGTATCTTTCCTTCTCATATTCGTATTTCTCCTTTCCTATTAACCTTTTACCGCTCCTGCTGCGATTCCCTCTACAATATTTCTCTGCAATACAAAATAGGTAATCAAAAGCGGAAGCATTGACAATAAATAACTTGCAAAAATTAAATTCCATTGTGTTCCGGCCTCACTTCTAAATACATATTGAACCAGAGTCAATGTCTGATGCTTCTTACTCTGTAAAATCAGCAATGGATACAGAAAATCATTCCAAATCGCCATGGTATCAAGAATTACCAATGTAGAAACGACATGTTTCAAAAGCGGAAAATAAATACCCCAGTACATACGCAGCGGACTGCATCCGTCTATCACTGCTGATTCCGCTAATTCATTCGGTACGCTTCGAATAAATCCCATAAAAAGGAACACTGCAAACGGAATATTTCTTCCTACATATGAAATACAGGTCCCAGGAATAGAATCCATAAATCCGATATCTTTCATCAATTTTACAGACGGACTCAACGAAAGATAAAACGGTATCATCAAGCCGGCGATAAAAAAATAATATAATCCACGAATAAATCTATTTTTCACCCTGTCCATAACAAAGGTTCCCATTCCGGTAATTACTACAATCAGAAATACGCTGACTAGTGTGATGATAAATGTATTCCATAATGTACGCGGAAAATCCGTCATTTGCCACGCTTTTACAAAATTTGATACTTCAAAACTGGTAGGAAAAGCGAGCGGTTCCATCAACGCCTGCGCTGGTGTTTTGAGTGCGTATGTAATCATAACGTAAAACGGGAACAGAAAGATACAGGTAAACAAAATCATACCAATTTCAGCAATCGCCATACGTACTTTTGCCGTTTTCATACTTTGTTTTTTTTCAACTATTGTTATTTTACTATCCAATTTTATCCTCTCTCTTTCTCAGCACGCCTAATTCAAACAATGAAAGTATAATGATAATCAGTGCCAGTATCACGCCCATCGTCGCTCCGTATCCTGCCCGATAATATTCAAAAGACTCTCTGTAAATCGTTAATGAAAGTAATTCACTAGCATTTCCCGGACCTCCAAGTGTCAACGCATAAACCAGGTCAAACTGCTTGAATGCACCTTCCATTACAAGCACCATATTAATAGTAAAAGACGGTGCAATCAGCGGAAATGTAATATAACGAAATTTCTGAAAACCTTTTGCCCCATCTACCAATGCAGCTTCCTGAATTTCTCTGTCAATGTTCTGAAGTCCCGCCAGATAGATCACCATCGTATAACCAACGCCTTTCCATACTGTCACGAAAATGCAGGCTGCTAATGCGGTACTTTTATTTCCAAGCAAATTATACTTCATCGTTTCAATTCCCAGTTTGTCCCCTAATATTGCAAGTGGTTCTGTAAAAAGATAACTCCATAGATACCCTACAATCAATGCGCTAAGTACAACTGGAATAAAAATAAAAGTTCTTAACAAATTCTTTGTTTTCAGTTTTTGATTCAACGCCAGTGCCAGTGCCAATGCACAGACATTCTGAATAATCGTTACCCAAAACGCATAGATAAATGTATTCTGTAATGGCTTTAATACAACAAAATCATGAATAAATGTTTTATAATTATCCAGACCTATCATATTAAACTCCGAGTTCAGCCCATTCCAATCCGTAAAGCTATAAAAAATCCCCTGAATAACCGGATAAGTAGAAAATACCAAATACAAAATCAGCATCGGCAAAAACATCACTGCATATTGAAATGTTGCACCAGGTGTTCTAAATAACCGTTTCTTCTGCTTAAGTCCCATATAGTTCATGCCCTCTTTCTTAAAAAGCAAGGCTGTACTTTCATATATCAAAAAGCACAGCCCTTTCTGTTTATTCGCCTATGCTGGCTCTAAATTCTTCAAATGTCGGTAAAAATTCAGGATCTGCATCCAAAAGTCTCTGATGTTCTTTTTCCAAATTTGCAAGAGTTGTATCAAGATCTGTTCCGCCCATCCATTCCTGCACAATGGTTTTCATAATCTCTTTGATGCCAGGAATCCACTCTCTTTCAGAAAATCCTACATATTTTCCTTCTTCCAATAATGGCAGCTGATCCTGCAAGGATGGATCTACATAGCTGGTATCTGCCCCTTTCACAACTGGTATATTATTTCTTGCTTGCGCCAATAAAGTATTATTTTCCGGCGTAAACAAATATTTATAAACGTCTAATGCTTCTTCTGGATATTTAGTATCTGCCCATATGGATAAAACAGCGTCAAAATCCGCAATCGTCGTATATTCTTCTTCCGTCTCATATAACGGGAATGGAATATATTTCAGTTTGCCAACGAGATCGGGATTCATTTCTTCCAGCCTCTTAATAGATGCCGGAGCGCTTACCATAAAAGCCCCTTCTCCTCTGGCAAATCTTGTAAGTGCATTGTCGGGATCTAAGCCAAGGCTATCTGGGTTTGCATAGTCAAGAATCTTATCATAAACTTCAAACAATCCCCTCCATTCTTCACCGTCCCAACTCTTTTCACCTGTACAGCACTGATAGTAGAAATCCGGATTCTGTCCCGAAACAACCTGATGTAAATAACAGAATACAAATCCTGTTGCTCCTGATCCATCCTTTCCCGGAATAATAAATGGATATTCCACACCAGATTCTTTCATTTTATCCATTGCTTCATAAAACTGATCATACGTTTTCGGGGTTTCTGTCACCCCGGCTTTTTCTGCAATTTCTGTATTATACATCAATCCCCAAAACTGCTGATCTACTGGATAACCATATTTCTTTCCTTCATACACATGCATTGGACGTTTGATTTCATTCAGAGTTTCTTCAATACCAGTATCAGTCACATCCATCAGATTCCCGCCCTTTGCATAAGCATTAATCTGTGATCCCCATTGATACATAAAAATATCCGGTGCATCCCCAGCTGCAAGTTTCGATGCCATTGCAGAATTAAATCCAGCGACACCTCCCGGAAGTACTGTAACCTCTACCGTTACATTTGGGTGTTCTTTATTATATTCTGCAAAAATTTCATTCAATGCCGGAACAACTTCTGAAGCTCCTGTGGCAAATTTCAACGTAACCGGTTCAGCATTTTCATCGCTTGCCATTACTCCTGCAGCACTCCCGAAAAGCATAGAAACTGCCAGACCTGCTGATAAAATCGTCTGTAATATTTTCTTTTTCATATTCTTTCCTCCTTATGGCAATCATTTTTCATCGTCCGGACATAATGTTCAAATGGATAACCATTTGTTATTTGTATTATATTCGTTAAAAGATACAATTGAAATGGATTGATTTTGTTTTTCATTGGAACATTTTTTCATTTTAGTTAATATATAACTGAATTTCTAAAAAAGGTGTACTTTTTTATACTATTTTTTCTAACAACTGTTTGCTTTCCCTTTTCCAATATTCATCATCTGAAAAGAAGAAGCCAATGTTCTTCCATTCCCAACTGTTCTGTATTGCATCTTCCAAAATTTACTACTAGTTTTTGCTTGACTGCTTTAAGGCTTGGATATACCATCAGAAGTAATAAAACACAAAAATAGCCGCCTCAGTCTGGTAAACTAAGCAGCTATTTTTACTTTACTTCTTATCATGACTAACCGTCTATCGGTAGCACTCTTTCTATGATTGGAATAACATCCCTTTGCTTTCACGTCCAGTATTCTTCCAACATAAGAGAGCCGTCTTTTCCGCTCACGTAAACAGCAAAGTGACGTCTCCACCCTGCTTCATCTGTGAAAACAATTCCATACGACGTCAGATCTCCATAAAATTCAACTCCCACAACGAAAGCGTCATTCACAGAAAGATTAGGAAGAGAACATATTTTATCTGTTTCTATATAATTACCATTTGCAAAATCCAGAGAATAAAACCTAACATCCGTCCATTCTTCCTCCGGGAAAAATGCCAGCTTTATCGTATATTCTGAACGATCTGCAAGGAATTCATAACTGTCATATCCATCCAACAGCACATCATCTGCATAAACGGCAGTGATCGGTTCTGTATCAATCGCCTCTTCCTGTGCGGTATCCAGATCAATCCATCCTGCTCCCGATTTTAGTTTTCCCCACAAAGTTCCTTCCTGATCCATCTGCTCTTCTACGATGGTATATGTCCCCGGAGCGCACATCATAACCGGATCATAATCGTAACCCGGCTGTTCAAAAATAGAAATATCTGTTCGTTCAACCCGAAACAAAAACGGAACATTTTCCTCCTGCATCTGTACAGAAGCTTCTGCTCCCAAGGTAATACTTGCACATAAGCAAACCGCCATTTGTAATGATATAATCTTATGTACTGTTTTTTTCATTTTCATCCAAGCTCCTCCCTTATATAAGCAAATTTCCACCTTTCTCAACAGATTTTCTGTTTGCTTATATTTTACCATAACTTTTCATCAAATTACACAAGTAATTCATAAAAATCTTTCAATATTTTGACAGATAGCAAAAAATGATGACTACTTAATTTTCCAATAATATAATCAGCAAATAAAAAATATCCATTGATAAATTTAGTTATTGAGAGACTAAATAAGGATTTCGATTTTCCTCAGCCTATCCTCATCTATTCCTTCTCCATAAATTCTGTCACATGCTTCCGATACCAGAACGGAAACAAATTTCGCTGGCATCTGTTATTTTTCCTTGCCTCGATGCCAATACTTTTGAAAAATTCCTTCCATAAGTCCGTATACATATCTGTCTGCTCTTCTGTCTTTTTCAGCCTCTCCAGTTCCTGTTCCGCCAGCTCTGTCACATAAAATTCCTGATTCTTCGGATGCACTGCCGCGATCCTGCGGTTATCATCCATCATCATCCAGTGTTCGGAAGGCATCCTATCTGCAAAGTGCTGTGCCGTGATAGAAACAATATTACACTTCGGTTCAATATGCGCTACATATACCTTTCCATTCACTGCGGTAAAACGCGTAAATTCTTGAAAATAGTGCGCTTCGTTCTGTGTGTGGCGGCTCAGTTCCATCACACGTATCACTTCTCGCTGCGACAGCATTTTGGTCACTTCTCGTCCATATGCAAAACCAAGAATCAAAAAACGATAAATCGCATCCAGCTTATCTTCCTCAAAAGACATTGCCGCCAGAAACATCTGCCGATATGCCACATGAGAAATCTTGCGCTGTACAGAACGGACAACCCGCTGTACTTTTTCAGCATCTGCTTCAATGTGAATATACTGACAAAATAATTCCTGCTGACGCACCGGCTCTGTTTGTAACCGAATATTTGCATGTCCAAGCCGGCTCGCCCAGGCATCATAAATGCAAGTCATCATTGCCTCAAAGGTATCTTCGCAGGTAAAGATCGTCACAAATCTCTCTGCTGCGTCAAAGCTTCGATATCCATTCCGTTGTAGCTGCATCTGTGTATCCCCCTGTTTTTCCTATCCATGCATCTGTATTTTAAAATCATCAAACAGCGACATCTGCCGGAAATTCCTTTCATTTTGATGCATGATCTGCCAGTTTTCTTTTTCATTCGTGCCGATCAGCTGTCTGGTAATATACTGCTCCTCTATTGGAATACGGTACATCATCTTTCCGGAACAGGTGATAAAATAATGTGCTCTTTTTAACACCACTCCGATCTTTTTCAAGTGTGAAAAATCAAGTGCGCCAAAACGCCGCGCCTGCACGATCCGCATAGCAGATTTCGGTCCCACCCCTGGAATGCGAAGAATCACTTCATACGGTGCTGTATTGATTTCCACCGGAAACTGTTCCAGATGGCGCAGCGCCCACTCACATTTCGGATCCAGCTGCTCATTAAAATCCGGCCGCTGCTCACTGAGCAGCTCGTCTGCCTGAAATCCGTAAAAACGCAGCAACCAGTCTGCCTGATAAAGACGATGTTCCCGCAGAAGCGGTGCAGGCGTCCCCAGCGCCGGCAGCAGATTGTCTTCGTTCAGCGGCACATACGCGGAATAAAAAACACGTTTCAGATCATACGTCTGATATAGGTACTGCGTTGTCTTCAATAAATGATAATCCGTCTCCGGTGTGGCGCCGATGATCATCTGGGTACTTTGCCCCGCCGGAGCAAACGGACGTGTCAAATCTTTCTTAAAATCCTTTGGCACGGTAAGTGCATGCGATATGTGTGAAGATTTTTCACTCTGAATATCCTTTGCAGAATTTCTCCACTGTTCCTGCACATTTGCCTGCGAACGCTTCTCCGTTCCAATAGGCTCCACCCGTCGCAAGTCCTTTTGTTTTTCCAGCTGTTCCTTCGAAAAAATACTGCCTGTCAGATATTGATTTCCAGTACTGCGCTCCATACGTGCGCTTTTTCCGACCGCCAGTCGATGTTCTGAAATGGTATCCGTCATCATCCGCATAGGGCGCAAAATCATTTTATGACTTTTGTTCGGCGCCAGTTTTCGCATACTTTCTCCGGTCGGCAATTCCAGATTAATACTCATGCGATCTGCCAGATAACCGGCCGCAGCCAACAGTTCTTCCGGTGCTCCCGGAATTGCCTTTACATGAATGTACCCGTTAAATCGATATTCGTTGCGCAGAAGGTAAAGCGTTTCACACATCCGCTCCATCGTGTAGGCCGGATTTTTCAAAACGCCGGAACTCAAAAATAAGCCTTCAATATAATTTCGTTTATAAAACTCAATCGTCAGTTCACAGATTTCCCGTGGAGTAAAGGTCGCTCTCGGCACATCATTCGCTGCCCGGTTCAAACAGTATTTGCAGTCATACACACAATGATTTGTCATCAGTATTTTTAAAAGGGAAATACAGCGTCCGTCCGACGCAAAACTGTGACAGATTCCCGCCGAAACTGAATTTCCCAGAAATCCTTTCTTTCCCTTGCGGTCCACACCGCTGGAAGTACAGGCAACGTCATACTTTGCCGCGTCTGCCAGTATATGCAATTTTTCCTGTAAAGACAGCTCTTTCTGCAGTTCCATCTGCACACCTCCTGTATCTATATCTCGCAAGCGCAAACATATGTTCTGTTTGTATTATAGAACATATGTTTGCATTTTTCAAGGATATTTTTGAATCAAAAGGACCGGAAAATTGATAATATTTTTGCTTAAATAGCAAGAGTATAATGATTTCTGTTGCAGCAGATATATGGAATTGTTAGAATATGAATACATGAAGAAAATGACAATTTGAATTTGATACTATAAGTTTTTTGTATTGCATAGGAGGTAAAATTCAAAATGAGAATTGCTGCGTATCAATTTGCTGTATCTGGAAAAATCAGTGAAAATTACAGAGAAATCGAAAAGACAATATATCTTGCCAAGAGTAAAAATATAGAATTACTGATATTTCCTGAATGCTCATTAACTGGTTATCCACCAAGAGATATAGAAAAATCGTCCTGTGTTGATTTTGAAGTAGTGCATGAGATGTGTGATAAATTTCAATCAATCGCAAACCAACATGATATTTCTTTTATTATTGGTACGATATTCAAAGCGCAAGATATACGTAATCGAGCAATATTATTCCGCCCTAACTGTCCGTCTGAGTTTTATGATAAGCGCGCTTTGTGGGGATGGGATAATGATAATTTTACGCAAGGCAGCAATGATGGAGTTTTTGAAATAAACGGAGTTAGATTTGGAATAAGAATTTGTTTCGAAATAAGATTCCCTGAATATTTTCGTGAACTCTACAAACGCGAAACAGATATCAATCTAATCCTTTTTTATGATGTATCAGACTATGATGATATCGAAAGATACAATATGATAAGAGGACACATACAGACGCGAGCGGTCGAAAATGTTACTACAACTCTTTCTGTAAATTCTATCTCACCATTCCAAACAGCACCAACAATGGTATTTGGAAAATCAGGGCAGTGCATTCGGGAATGTGTCAGAAATAAGCCAGAACTTTTAATTTTTGATTTTGAAAAGTCAGAAAATAATTTTGGTGAAAATGGAAGGGTTTCCATATCTAACACATTCAATTTTTTAGAATAAAATGTTGCTATGATGCAGTAACAAACCACCGACTCTATGCAAGACTTAAAAAAGCAACCCATCCTTTTTCCTCCAAAAAGGCTGCGTTGCTTTTTTATTCCCTATATCCACCATTCCGGTGTCAGTTGTCCGAGTGTCATAATCTTTTTCTGCTCATAATCCAGCATCACTTCCACATTCTTATACTCTTTTGGCATAAGCTGCGCCATCAATTCACGGCAGGCACCGCAAGGCGGCATCACTTTTCCGTCCCAATTGACGGCGATTACACGCCGTATTGCACTCTCGCCATTTGTAATCATATTGAAAATAGCGTTTCGTTCCGCACAGATCCCGAGCGTGCAGGCACAGTCTACGCATACGCCCACATAGATTTTCCCACTGGCTGCTTCTACTGCGGCCCCCACTCCGCCGGCTTCTATCATTTTCGAAACCTCTCTCGGATTCAAAACAGTCTTTGCCGCATCATACAATTTTTTCCATATCGGTTCCATATGCTTTTCCTCCTGCATCCCTGTAATTTTATTTCACAAATCGTTCTTTCATCCATGCAAGCAAAGTATCCACATCCTCTTCTTTCGTTGCCCAGCTTGTCGCGAAGCGGACCGCTGTATGCGTGCTGTCTGTCTTTTCCCAGAAGCTGACAACAAATTCTTTTCTCAGTTCTTCCAACAGACTGTCCTCCAAAATCAGGAACTGCTGATTAGTTGGAGAATCCAAAAGAAACGTACAGCCCATATCCTGAAAACCTTTTTTCAGTTTCATCGCCAGATCCATCGCATGGCGGCTGATTGTAAAATACAGTTCATCGGTAAATAACGCATCAAACTGCAGGCCGGTCAGACGGCCTTTTGCCAGAAGCGCACCATGCTGTTTTACCAGTGTCATAAAATGCTTTGGTGCATTTCCGCGCGGGAACACGACCGCCTCTCCGCAGAGGGCGCCAACCTTGGTGCCTCCAATGTAAAAAGCATCACACAGCTGCGCCAACTCCGGTAATGTCAGATCACATTCCGGTGACATCAGACCATATCCGAGACGTGCACCGTCAATATAGAGTGGCATTTTGTACTCACGACAGATTTCGGAAATCTCCGTCAACTCCTGTTTGGTATACAAAGTCCCATATTCCGTCGGGAAAGAAAGGTACACCATTCCCGGAAATACCATATGCTCATAGCTTTCATCCCCATAAAAGGTTTCCAGATATGCCTTTAATTCTTTTGCGTCTATTTTTCCATAATGCTCCGGGAGACTTAACACCTTATGTCCGGTAAACTCAATCGCTCCGGCTTCATGCACACCGATATGTCCGGTTGCCGCTGCCACTGCCCCTTCATACGACTGCAGCATAGAGCGGATCACCACTGCATTTGTCTGTGTGCCACCCACCAGAAAATATATTTCTGCATCCGGGCATTCACAAGCGCAACGAATTTTTTCTTTCGCCATTTCCGTATAAGTGTCAAAGCCGTATCCGACCTGCTGCACTCTGTTCGTTTCGATCAAACGCTGCAGCACCTTCTCATGCGCACCTTCCGCATAATCGCATTCAAATGAAATCATTTCTTTTATCTCTCCTCTGTTACCTATATTTTTCAGTACTAAAACTGTTATTTTCCTTTATAATTTCTTATTTTATTGCGGAATATATCTCCTGTCAAAACTTTTTTCCTTCATCGTTCCCATTTTATCCCATCAAATGTTCAATCAGAATCTTCAGACCCAGACACACCAAAAGAATGCCGCCTGCCAGCTCTGCTTTCTTTTCATATTTGGCACCAAACACATTTCCGATCTTCACACCAAGACAGGAAAGCGCAAATGTAATCACACCGATGCAGCCCACGCCAATCAGCGTATTGACAAACTCAGATGCCGCCGGAAGTACGTTTACCGGCACCATCGCAAACGTCACGCCAATCGCCAACGCGTCAATGCTTGTCGCAACCGCCATCACAAACATGGTTTTCACATCCAGCGCATCACTGCAGGAACCGCCGCCGTCTGCACCGCAGCTGCATGCCTCCTCCTTTGAACAGGCTTCACGGATCATATTTCCTCCAATCAACGCCAGCAGCACAAATGCGATCCAGGGCGTGATCGCCGTTACATAACCGGAAAGCTGTGCCGCCAGAACATATCCGATCAGCGGCATCAAAGCCTGAAATCCGCCGAACCATACGCCACAGATCAGACAGGCCTTCACCGAAAGCTTTTTCTGCGCCAAGCCTTTGCAGACTGACACCGCAAACGCGTCCATCGCCAGTCCGACAGACAATAAAATCAATTCTACTGTACCCATACTCTTTTTCCTTTCCTTATTCTGTTCTAATGTCAAAGGAATGCAGAGTCCATCCCATGACATAAAAAATGAGCACATCTCTGTGCCCGTTATTTTTCATATCATGAGACAGGCACAGCTATGCTGTAAACCTTAAGTCTCATCAATTAAGACAAACCAGACGATCCTTACCGCCAGTATGTTGGCTTGCCGCACAAAATGTCCACATCCTGCGCCGATTACTCCCTTAATTGCCATTATTATACGAAACAATTTCCAGGTTAGTCAACGATAACATAGTAAAGTTCCTGTACAAACGTTGACTTCCCTCTTATCGGATAGTATAATATTGCGTGATTGTAGGGCTTTGGCCTAATTGATAGATAAAGGATGGATAAAGAATTATGATGCAGGGAAGAACCCATACTTGTAACGCGCTTCGTCTTTCAGACGTCGGCGTAGAAGTAACAATTGTCGGATGGTACGACAATCTCAGAAAAGTCAGCAAAAATCTGGGATTTTTAATTTTAAGAGATTATTACGGCACAACTCAGGTTGTAATCGAAACAGAAGAAATGATGAATATCATTGATCAGGTAAACTATGAATCTACCCTTTCCATCAAAGGTATCGTACGTGAACGTTCCAGTAAAAACGCTGCTCTGCCGACCGGTGAGATTGAAGTGGTTCCATCTTCCATCGAAGTGCTCGGAAAATGCCAATATAATGAACTGCCATTCCAGATTGCTCGTTCCAAAGAAGCGGACGAAAATACCCGTCTGAAATACCGTTATCTGGATTTGCGCAATCCGGCAGTAAAAGATAAGATCACACTGCGCAGCAAAATTGTTGCAGATCTGCGCGCCAGTATGACCGCGCACGATTTCATGGAAATCACAACCCCTATCCTGACCTGTTCCTCTCCGGAGGGGGCACGCGATTATCTGGTTCCGTCCAGAAATCATCCGGGTAAATTTTATGCGCTGCCGCAGGCTCCACAGCAATTTAAACAGCTTCTGATGGCTTCCGGTTTTGACCGCTATTTCCAAATTGCGCCGTGCTTCCGCGATGAAGATGCGCGTGCCGACCGTTCTCCGGGCGAATTTTATCAGCTGGACATGGAGATGGCATTTGCCAGCCAGGAAGATGTTTTTGAAATTCTGGAAGATGTACTTCCGCCGATTTTTGCCAAATACGGCGTATATCACACTGCTTCCACTGCTCCATTCAAACGCATTCCTTATACCGAGGCAATGGAAAAATACGGTAGTGACAAACCGGATCTTCGTATCGACCTGCTTGTACAAGATGCAACGGAATGTATGGCAGACTGCGGTTTCGGACCATTTGAAGGGCAGACTGTAAAAGCGATCGTCTGCTCTGGTTTTGAAGGAACACGTAAAGTAATTGATAAACTCTGTGCAGACGTAGAGGTTCAGAGCGGCAACAAAGCTTATTGGTTCCGGCTGGATGCCAACGGCGAATTTGTCGGTGGTATCTCCAAATTCTTACAGGAAAGAAAAGAAGCAGTTATTGCCGCTCTGGATTTGAAACCGGGTGATTTTATTGGTCTGACCGCCGGCAAAAAGCTGACGGCTCAAAAAACTGCCGGTGTACTCCGTAAAATGCTCGGCGCTATCTGCCCGACTCACATGAAAACAGATTGTTATGAATTCTGCTGGATTGTAGATTTCCCGATGTACGAAATCGGTGAAGAATCTGGCGAGTTGGAATTCTGCCATAACCCGTTCTCCATGCCGCAGGGAGGCATGAAAGCGCTCGAAGAACAAGAGCCGCTGGAAATCCTTGCATATCAGTATGACCTTGTATGCAATGGTGTAGAACTTTCTTCCGGAGCGGTTCGTAACCACGATCCGGAAATCATGGTAAAGGCCTTCAATATGGTCGGCCTCGGCGAAGAAGACGTAAAAGCGAAATTCCCGGCCATGTACAACGCATTCTGCTATGGCGCTCCGCCTCACGCAGGTATTGCACCAGGCGTTGACCGTATGGTTATGTTGATCGCCGGTGAAGAAAGCATCCGAGAGATTATCCCATTCCCGATGAATAAAACCGCGCAGGATGTGATGATGGGTGCTCCGGCAACGGTCGATCCGAAACAACTTAAAGACGTTCACATTTGCATTGAAATGCCGAAAGAAAAAGAATAAAAATAAATGTACTTGGGGCAATCCTGAATCTCAGGACTGCCCCATTTTAACACCTTTTTCCTTTCATGCCATCACTTCATTCAGGAATCCATATTTCTTCAGTAGTTTTCTGGTTTCCTGAAATGCTCCCTTGTACAATTCAAACTCTTCCGCATAAACGGTTCCATTTTCATCGCTATAGAAAAGTTCCAGCCGCGTTTCCGCGCCGGCTAATGCCTGTTCAATCGTAACATCACGCAATTCCTCACAAAAAACATCCAAGAATTCTGCCCTTTCTACTTTCGTAAGTTCTTCGCTGCCGCTTTCAACATAGCCGTTATTACTGTACGTCTCAATTTTCAACAATTCCTCGTTTTCTTCTTTCAGAATCGGATGTATGCTCTCCTGGAACTCTTGAGAATACCAGATTTCCCCAAAATAAGCCGTTAGCTTTTCTTCTGAAAATGTATATCTGCGGGTTTTTACTGTACCATTTTTCAATCTCCATGTTATCTGCAAAGGAATTTGATATTCCTCTGAGAAATCATCATATGTTGTTTCATCTCCCGCAAATTCTACACTCTGTTCTAAAATCTCATAGAGCATTTCCATATTCTGAATCGTATACCATGCCTCCTCAGAATACCGTTCCCATACATAATATTTGTCTTTTCCCTCCGTTCCGCCTACGGTATAAATGCCACGCGGTGTACTTGACAGATAACCTCCCAGTTCTATCTCGGCCTCTTTGACCTCCGTTTTTTCTGGCAGCCATTTGTCATACCCAGTCAGATCAAGCTGAAATTCCGCCACGATCGCAATGGATACAACCGCCGTAATCAGCAGCTGCCATCTGTCCCGAAAAATCTCTCGAATATCCATTGTATAAACGAACTCGATTACCGCGCTGGAAACCAAAAATCCAAATATCAGACCGAAAATCCCCCATACTGAATTACCTTCGGTGATAGAATAAAACAACAACTGTACCATCAAGGTCATTGGTATTACCAACAGAAATTTAATCATCCTGGCTGCAGACAAAAATGCAATTGTTTTTCCTGCTGCTTCTGATGCACGCTTACGATACAGCCAAATACAAAACACCGTGATCAGTACTGATGTCAGAAAGATACCCAGCATATAATCTGTCTGGAAGTTCATCTGCGGAAGTTCATTTGAATAACCAGACTGATATATATTTGATACAAAACCGCCGGCTCTGGCAATCGCGTAGATTGGTGTCAAGTATCTCAACAACGAGTTCACGATTCCGTACTGCGATGAATACGTACTGAAATAAGTTCCCATCATCCAGTCAAGCAGCGCTCCGACCGCCGGTACATAAATACAGATAACGCCAAACACGATTACAGCCGCAAACAGCTTCCCAGTAAGCATCATAGCAAAGATTACCAAACTGTAGACCAATAAAAAGCAGACCAGCTGCACTACAATACTGCCAAGCACCGCTTGCACAAGAAGCAGACTGCACACTCCCCGGATCAGACAGATCAGTAAAAATACTGCTGCATTTACGCAATAAATACTCAGCCAGATCAGTATTCCTGCCGTATACCGTATCCAAAAAAAATGTTCTCTGCGCACTGGAAAGCTGTGGTAGAAATCCGTTTTTTCACGGCTGTGCAGATAAGAAAACTGCATCATGCCAAGAATACCGGCAATCACACATACACTCATGATTAAAAGCGGGTTCGTTGCACCGAAAATAATCAGATCTCCGACAAGATTTT
Source organism: Marvinbryantia sp. (assembly GCA_050944495.1). Lineage (GTDB taxonomy): Bacteria > Bacillota > Clostridia > Lachnospirales > Lachnospiraceae > Marvinbryantia. The sequence continues at coordinate 12,644 of JBMNRF010000031.1, read as the reverse complement.
TTCTATCGAAATATGGCGTTATCTGCAAATATAAAAGGCTTCCCACTGCAAAATAGCAGAAATACAGCAGTTCCAGCAATACAAGAAACGCCATACTATGCTTCACAGATTCTTTTAATAGCTTAACCAATGATATCTTTGATGTCATATCCAATCACCTCCGTCTCACTGATAAAAATTTCCTCCAGCGACAGCGGCAGAATTTCGTAAAACAACGGTTTTTTCGATTCCACTGCCATCACCACTTCCTCTCTGCTGCCGCGAACGGTAATGCAGGAAAGTGTCCCCCTTGTTTCCTTTTTGATCACATCCAGTTCTTTACACAAACGCTGTTCCTGTACAGAATTCGCAATCACATACTGAATCTTGTGAATATCCGTTTTCATCTCCTCCAAATCTCTGGAAAACAAAATACCGCCCTTGTGTAAAAGTCCTACATGATCACAGATATCCTCCAGCTCTCTCAGATTGTGAGAAGCAATGATCGGTGTAAATTCCCGCTTTAACACTTCATCAATAAAAATACTTTTCACCGCCTGACGCACCACCGGATCTAGCCCGTCAAACGTTTCATCACAGAGCATGTACTTTGTTCCGGCGCAAATTCCCAAAAGTACCGATATCTGTTTTTTCATACCTTTGGAAAAGGTTGACAGTTTACGATTGACATCCAGATTAAATTTTTCACATAAATCTGTAAACCGTTTACTCTGAAACTCCGGATACAGAATCTGATAATACTGCATCATATCTTTTGTTCTCGCATTTGTAAAAAAATACGGTGTATCCGGTATATAACAGATACGCTGCTTCGCCAGCGGATTTTCATAGATCTCAATATCATCTGCCTTTGCCGTGCCCGCATCCGGCTTTAAAATACCGGCCAGGACACGAAGCAATGTGCTTTTCCCCGCGCCATTTGTACCGACAATCCCGTAAACACTGCCCTCTCGGATACTTGCCGTCACATTGTCAAGCGCCCTAATATCATCGAAACTTTTGTTGACACCTTTTATCTCAATCATGCTGTTTCTCCTTTCCTTCCTCCTGTGTCAAAGAATTCTCCCGATAAATCTGATCTGTCAGTTTCATAACTGTTTCCTTCATGATCCCAAGTTCTGCCGCCTGTCGTATTTCTTTCTTTAATTCTTCTAAATGTGCCTGCTGCTTCTGCTGTGTCAGACTTTCGCCGCCCGTAACGAAATTGCCCCTTCCCTTGACAGAATAGATATAACCGTTCTGTTCCAGGATCGCATATGCTTTCTGTACCGTATTCGGATTTACCGTCAGCTGGGTCGCCAGTTCCCGCACAGAAGGCATCTGGCTGTCTGCCTCCAAAACCTTTTTTACGATCAGCATCTGAAAACCATCTACGATCTGTTCATATATCGGACGTTTATCCCTGTAATCTACAAATATCATTCTATCCTCCTCTGCACATGTTGTGTTTCCTGCACGGTGTCTCTATCATTTTCTGTTTCCTCATGTATCATGTGTATCATGTGTATTATTTGTATTAGTACAGTTATTTTATAAGAAAACCTGCCTGAATGTCAAGCAGGTTTTTGATTTGTTCTTATTTTATTTCATAAACAATCGTATAACTTCCAGCTCCCACAGATCCGACAAACGTTCCGTTCTGATCCGGCACAAATTTCACCTGATCTGCTTCCAGTACACAAGCAGCCTCATCCAGCACAATCTGCGCATCTGTATTGACCGGAATCTTTACTTTTAAATACACTCGTCTTCCCTCCAGCTGCCACTCACTGGAAATCCTGCCGCAAACTGATTGATACTCTGCTCTTGTCCATGTCAGACCTCCGCCGATATGCGGCTGTATCTTAAACTTCCGATACCCCGGAGCATTCTCATCTGTCTCAATACCACCAATCACACGGAACATCCATTCCCCGATCGCACCATAGGCATAATGATTAAAGGAATTCATATCTGCACTCCACATTGTTCCGTCCGGCTTCAGTCCATCCCAATGCTCCCAGATCGTTGTCGCCCCCATTTTCACCTGATACAGCCAGGACGGAAAATCATCCTTCATCAGCAGATCAAACGCTTCTTTCGTACAGCCGTTTTCACTTAACGCATGGCAGAAATATGGTGTGCCAATAAATCCAGTCACCAAATGACCGTCATGTTTGGCCAAAAGCGCTTTCAGCCCTTCCACTGTTTTGACACGGTTTTCCTCAGAAACCAAACCAAAATACAGTGCGACAATATGCGCCGTCTGTGTCTGTACGGTCATCCTTCCATCTGAGTCAAAAAATGTACTGCGAAACTGTTTTACAATATTCTCATACAGCTTCTGATATTCTTCCGCTGTTCGCTCTTTGCCAAGCGCCTTCGCCGCTTTCACAAACAGCTTTGTAGAATAAGCGAAATATGCCATACAAGTCAGTTCATCCGGCGTTGCGCCGTGATAACTTCCTTCCGAAGCATCAAGCGCCACCCAATCACCATACTGATTATGAAAACTCCAGAAATAATTCTTTGCGTGATCGACCATAAAATCAATCCATGCTTTCATACTGTCATACTGCGTTTCCAAAATTTCCAGATCACCAAACGTCAGGTACATTGTCCACGGCAGAATCACCGCCACATCTGCCCAGGCAGCCGCACCGTACGTTCCCTGCGAAAGAAGCCAGTCATTTATGATTGTTTCATCCGGAGTTAAAATATCCGGTACAACATCCGGCACACCTCCGTCCGGTCTCTGATCCGCTGTCACATCTTTCAGCCATTTGGAATAAAAGGTATCCGTATTCATCAGATAGCTCGCCGTGCGGCAAAAAATCTGCGCATCCCCAGTCCATCCCAGTCGCTCATCACGCTGCGGACAATCCGTTGGTACATCTAAAAAATTCCCCTTCATTCCCCACAGGATATTGTGCCAAAGTTGATTAAGTTCCGGCATAGACGTTGCAAATGTTCCCGTTTGCTCCATTTTGGAGTGCAGCGTATATGCTGTAAAATGCTCCGGCTTCGGTTCTCCCGGAAATTCTACAATTTTTGCATACTGAAAGCCCATGAACGTGAAAGACGGATAATATGTAATCTCACCATCCTCACGGAAAATATAAGTAAAGCTTTCTTTTGCTCCGCGCAAATTATCAAGATAGACATTCCCTTCCGCATCCAAAACCTCAAAACAATCTACTCGAATACGGTCACCTGCTTTTCCTTGTGCCGTCACCGCGATACGTCCGGTCATATTTTGTCCAAAATCAATCACCGTATCTCCTTGCGGTGTCTGAAACAAACGTTTTACCGGCAATCTATCCATCACAGTCACTCTGCCCGCCGCCTGTGCAGTCAAAACTGACTTATCGAAATCAATTTTCTGCACTGCTCTCCAATCGCTGTCAATAAGTCCATTCTCACACCAGCCGTCAATCTCTTTATTTGCGTCATAGAATTCCCCATCATAAATCTCAGCAAACACAACCGGAGCATCGTTTCCTTTCCAGGAATCGTCCGTGCAGATCCATTCCTGCGTACCGTCCTCAAAGCGAATCAGCAAATTTGCCAAAAGCGCTGTCTGTTTTCCATAATGATTTCGCGCGCGGGTGAATCCCATCGTCCCCTTATACCAGCCAGCACCGACAATCGCGCCGATTGCATTTCCACCCTCTTTCAGCAATTCCGTCACCTCATAGGTCTGATAACATAAATGCTTTTTATAAGATGTCCATCCCGGTGTCAGTTCATCTGTACCGACTTTTCTGCCATTTATGTATAAATTATATAATCCGAGTGCGGTCGCCGTCACATAGGCATTTTTAATCTTTTTTGAAACCGTAAACACTTTCCTGAGATACGTTCCTTTTGAATTCCGGGCATCCTCTTCTGTCTCGGCAGAAACAAAATCACCTTTCCAGTTTTCCGATTTTAAAAGCCCGGTTACAAAATTTACCGGTTTGCAAAACGCGCTTTCCTCACCATTCACCCAAACTTTCACACGTACATAGTAACGTGTCAGCGGCTGCAGCAAAATACCTTTCACTTTTATATGCACAGACTGCGCCACCTGCTCTTTCCCACTGTCATAGAGCAAATCTGCAAATCCCGTATCCAGTGCAATCTGCAGCCGATATGCCTCCTGCTTTGCACCACGCTGTTCACTTTCAATCACCCAGCCAAATTGCGGCAGCCAATCTGTTCCACAAAGCTCTGTTTCATAATCCATCCACAATTTTTCAATTTTTACCATGTATAAAACCCCCTTTGTAGCATAAAACCTTCTTTTTAATAAAGCATTCTTTTTAATTAAAAATTTTACCGCAATCTTCGCATAAAAATAAGGTCCTTATTTTTGTAATAATAGGACCTTATTTGCATCGTCTATTTTTCCCATGTACGCTCAGCATATTTTTCATTCAGCCACGCAATCGCCGCATCATACCCTTCCTCAGAAAAATCGAAGATTTTATACTCCTTTTGCTCTTCAGACGTCTTAATATAATTATACGGCCCCGGAAAGACGCAAGCCTCCAATTTTTCACCCTTTTTTATGATACGGTAGTTCATTCCTTGACAGCTTCCGTAAAACGGAGATTTTTTTATAAACTGAAACGGCAGCATTTTTTCAATCATTCTAACCTCCCTGTTTGTTCCCGACATTTTGTTCAGCTTCCTTGCCGCAGTGCATTCAGTCGCTTCATTACAGTATTCCCGCCTGTACCAAAATAACGATGAAGCGTTTTATATTCCTCATACAGCTGATCATACACATCCGCATTTGCCTGATCCGGCATGAATACTTCTTCACTGACCTTACCGAGCCTTTGCACAATTTCTTTGATGTTTCCAAAACCAGTCACTTCCTTCTGGGCGACTGCTGTTCCCAGAATCGCCGCGCCGAGCGCGCTGGCATACGATGTTCCAGCCAGACGAATTTCTCTGCGACAGACATCCGCATAAACCTGCACTAGTTTTCGATTGCGCACCGGAATGCCGCCGCCAAGTACAATGGATTTCACCTGCACCCCAGCATTCTCAAACTGCTCGATAATCATACGTGTTCCGTATGCCGTTGCCTCTATCAGCGCCAAATAAATTTCCTCCGGTTTTGTCAACAGATTCATTCCGAGAATCATACCGTTCAGGTCAAAATCCATCAGCGGCGACCGGACACCGTTAAACCAATCAAGCGCCAGAAGACCGCTCTGTCCCGCGCGATAATCTTTTATCTTTTCTGTCAGAAGCTGATGCAGTGAAAGATCTTTTTCCCGCGCCTCTTGATGGTATCGCTCAGGTACCCCATTTTTAACAAACCAGGCAAACAGATCACCCACACAGCACTGGCCGGCCTCATAGCCAAAATATCCCGGAAGAATCCCGTCTTTGACAAGACCTCCCACTCCTGTGATTCCTGTCTCCGTCTCTGAAAGCATCAGATGGCAGGAAGATGTCCCGATAATAATCATCATTGTTCCCGGCTCTGAAATCCGGCAGCCCGGAACCGAAGCATGCGCATCAATAATGCCTGCCGCCACCGGTGTGCCCGGACGAAGTCCAAGCACCTCCGCCATATGTGTGCAAAGCCCTCCGGCACATTCGCCGACTTTTTTCAACGGCGCATTTAATTTTTCCACAACCACAGTTTCCAATCGCGAATCCAGTTCCCTGAAAAAATCCGCAGACGGATAACCGCTGTCATGCCGATAAAATGCTTTATATCCTGCTCCGCAGGCACTGCAAATTTCTATATCTGTCAGCTGCCAAATAATCCAATCCAGAGCCTCCAGAAAACGATCCGCCGCCTGATAGACTCTTGGCGCTTCGTGCAGTGTTTCCAGTATTTTAGGAATCATCCATTCGCTCGAGATCTTTCCTCCATAATAGGAAAGCCATTTTTCACCTCGCCTTTTTGCAGCTTTATCCATCTGCTGTGCTTCTTTTTCAGCACCATGATGCTTCCAGAGTTTTGCATAGGCATGCGGCTCTTCCGTAAACTCCGACAGTCGACACAACGGCGTTTTGTCTTTTTTTACCGGCAGAATTGTGGAGGATGTAAAATCCACACCGATTCCTACCACCTCTTCCGGCAATACTTTTTTCTCCGCCAGAACCTGCCGAATCACTGTAATCATCCCATTCAAATAATCTGCCGGATCCTGCAGGGCAAAGCTCGCCTGAAGCGTCTTTCCACAAGAAAGATGCGACTCCATCACTCCGTGCGCATATTCACAAACGCTCATCGCTTCTTCCTTGCCGGTTTCTATATTTACCAGTAAGGCTCGCACCGACAGCGTTCCAAAATCAATTCCAATCGCATACTTGTTCATCTTTTATTTCCTCTGCAAAAATTCCACATACGTCTGAATAATATCGCTCGTTTTATTTTCATAAATGCACTCCTGTGCCAGCAATACCTTATCTGTGATGATGTTGTCAACATTTAAATCAATCATACGGTTTATGGATCTTTTGGTATTCACTGTCCAGGCATAAAGCTGTTTTCCTGCATTGTGTACGCGCGAAACCATAGATGGCGTAACATTGGATGCTTCCATACTAAAGTTGTCAGCTGCCTTCAGCCGGTTCACATTTCCGATCGCAATCCCCATGACATAAACGGTCGTTGCCTCCTCACAGTAAGCTTTCACATTTTCCAGTGCCCGATAATTCCAGGATGTGATCACACAGGAATCCAGATAATCCGCTTCCTGAATTGCATCCACCACACCTTTTTCAAAATCCTTCTCATGACCGGACGGTTTTAATTCAATATTCAAACGGATATTATTTTCCTTCGCAAATTCCAGTACTTCCGAAAGCAATGGAACTTTTTCTCCTTCGAATATTTCTCCGAAATAGCTTCCCACATCCAGAGCTGCAATTTCTGCCCAATCCATCTCCCAGGAATTCTTATTGACCCCCGCCGTACGTTGAAAATTGCGGTCATGCATGACAAAAATTCTCCCATCACGGCTCTGCTGCACATCGAGTTCAATCCAATCTGCTCCCATTTCCACCGCACCATAAAATGCCGCCATCGTATTTTCCGGATAATATGCCGAAGCCCCCCGATGCGCCGTTACCTCCATCGTTCGCAGATATTCAATCTGCGGATTGATTTTTTCTATCGAAGACATATAAATAAACAACGCGCAGCCACAAACTGCCGCAAACAACAGAAAAATTTCCGTAATCCGAATCTGTTTTTGTTTTTTCTTCTCTTTCGGTTGTTCCGGAGCCCTTACCACAGTCAACGTTTCACCGCTTTTTTCGATATGAAAATAGTAAAGCACACTGATACATGCATAGCTGACCGGTGTACCCAGTGCGGTTACAATCAACAGGATTACTACCAATGTCCCCCAGACAGTTGACAACATAACCATTTCAAATACTTTCATCTGTCCGACAATCTGCCGCAGCACTACCACCATCAGAATCGCAATTGCCGCAAACAACGCATAGCAAAAATAAAAAAGCATCTGTATACCGATCAGAACAAACAGATCTTTCCCTTTATTTTTTCGGCTCAGCCGCTGACTGCAGACGCGCGCCTCTTTAAAACCGCACTGTCTGAGCGTAAAATAATGAAACGCATAAATCCAGCGCAGCAGCAAAATCGCCAGTCCTGCCATCATCAGACAAAACAAAGCCAAAAGTTCTTCATTTCTTTTAATATGGCTCATAATAAATTCCGGAATCGGAATCGCCACAACAAAACTGGAAGCAACGCCGATATTCAGAAACGGAATTAACAAAAACAAAATAACGGCCATCCAGAAATTACCCGGTTTTGCCACACGCAAAGCATTTTTCAGCGAAAATACGACTGTCTGGTAAAGACTCACTTTCCTGTGATGATAAGATTGATCCATCAAAAAAATCAGCGCTCCGATATCAAACATAGAAAACACGCAGATCAGCAGCGCCATAAAGATCATCCCCGTAATCACCAACGGATGCTTCAAGAAAACTCCGATATTTTCTGTCGTCAGATACGGATGACCACTCAGCTCCATAACTGCTCGAAAAGCCACTCCCAGCAGCGGTCCCATGACCGCCGCTGAAAGCAGCTTATAAATAATCTCAAAACCAAATAATGGTTTCCAGTTATAAGATAATAGATGAAGTACCTTTTTTATTTTCCTCATAGCAAAATCCAATTCATATTTTTCTTCTTTCCTTGATATATCCATTTTTCTGTATCTGATACACTATTTTGAGAAATGGGTATAACAGTTAAATTATACTTGATTTTGCCATCAGTGACAACCGTATTTTACTCCTTCTGTCCCACAGTCATCTGTTATCGGCTCTTAACCTGCGAACGGGAGTAAATAATACAACCGGTCACTGCAAATACAGCAGTAACAATCAGATAACAGATCGGTACGATCTGCCAACTCTGAAAAAGCTTTCCAAATACCGGAACCAGACAGACATCGAGAATATTCCAAGCCGCCGCAAAATTAAACGGAAGATAATCCCAAAATTGTCCGAACGCACGGTATTGTTCCGGTATCTTCACAAACATCGGGCAGACAATGCATGCCGTCACCAGAGCCAGCGCTGTCACACTGCTGCGCAGAAGCTGTGAGAGCAGCAGCACGATTCCAGCCGTCAAAACACATGCCACCACCAATACTGCGTAGCCAATTAAAGCTGCCATTCCCACAGACAGATGTCCGGAATATGCAGGCCGTGTCAGCTGTACCGCGGCTGAAAATCCATCCGCCCCGTAAACAATAATGGATGTGCCGATCATTACTGCCGAAAATATCAACACACTGATTGTCGTAAAACTCAGACCAGCAAAAATTTTTGCCAGATAAAGCGGCTGTTTTCCATATCTGCTCGACAGAATCAGCTGATCTGTCCTGCGGCTGTTTTCCCCCGCAAACACACCAGACAGGCAGATGCCCACGTATAAAAACATCGGAATGGAAACCGCATACAGCATATCCAAAAGCTGCACATATGTCTCATCATATTCATAGATCAGCGGTCTTGGCAAAGCCGCTTCCTGCCCCCGCCAATATTCTTTTTCTGCTTCTGTCAGCAGACATTCTTTCCAGCCCTCCTCCAAATCTGCCGTATGCCGTTCATACATTTCCTCATAATCCATCTCCCACGCCATAGCTTCTGAAACCGTCATGCCCGCCATCCAGCGTACAATATGAAAAGCATTGCTGTAAGGTCTTGCGTATGTTTGATATTCTTCTGTTGTCGTATAGGAAGCCACGTTTTCCGGAATTTTATCGTAGCCTGCCTCAATTTCATCTAAAAACGCCTGATCAAATGGTCTGCCGCTAAGTGTTCTCTCATATTCGCGATCAATCAGAAACTGATGATAATTGCTGTCCACTCGTTTTCCATCCACAACATAATCTCCAAAAATATATGCCAGACTGCTGATCAGCGTAATTACCAGCATCAGTGACGTCGCCACCCAGACAATTTTCCGGCGCAGGATTTTTTTTAGTTCGTAACCATATAATACCCCAAAATTCTTCATTTTCAATCTTACACCCCTCCGAACTGCTGCAGATAAAATTCCTCCAGACTGCCCTGTTCTTCCTCCCAATTTCCCTGATAAATAAGCTGTCCGTCTCTCATCAGAAGCACAACATCCGCGATGTATTCAATATCAGAGACAATATGTGTGGACAGCAGAACGATCCGTTCTTTTCCCAGCTCCGCGATCAGATCGCGGAAACGCACACGCTCCTTGGGATCAAGACCTGCCGTTGGCTCATCCAGAATCAATAGCTGCGGATTTCCCAAAAGCGCCTGCGCAATGCCTAGACGCTGTTTCATACCGCCGGAATACGTTTTAATCTTCTTTTTCGCAAACTCCTGCAAGGCAACCAATTTCATCAGCTCTGCCGCGTTTTTTCTCGCCGCTGCTTTATCAAGTCCTTTTAGTGCCGCCATATAAAGGAGAAAATCCATTCCGGTAAAATCCGGATAATAACCGAAGTCCTGCGGCAGATAGCCGAGACATGCCCGGTATTGTTCACTCATTACATCTATCTTATCCAACGCTATACTGCCGCTGTCGGGCTTTAAGATCCCGCAGATCAGGCGCATCAGCGTCGTCTTTCCGGCGCCGTTCGCGCCCAGCAGACCGTACACACCCTTTTGCAGTTTCAGAGAAATACGGTCTACCGCAATCTTACTTCCATATTGTTTTGTCAATCGGTCTATTTTAAGTTCCATGAAAGATCCTCCGAATTATTTATTGTTTTCCGGTATTGCAGAGCATTGAAAACCAGCAGCAGAAAAAACAACGCCAGCCACCATTTAAAATGTTCCGCCCCGTAAAGCAGCTCCCGCCAATAAGACAAAATCTGTGGCAAAAACGCAATCAGCGCCGCAAATGCCGCTGCGCCGTAAGCGCCTTCTCTGCCACGCAGATGTCTTACCAAAAACAGACATCCCCCGCTTGTCAAAAGATACGGAACAAAAAGATAAACCGCGCTGTACAAAAAAGCGCCGCTTTCCGCTGTATATACCAAAAGCACCCCCATACTGAACAGCAGAAAATGCATCATTCCGACAATTTCCAGCCGGGCAAACAAAATACTGCGCAGGTTATATCGGCTGGCCTGTTCCAATTCTGACATTCCGTATATCTCCGACCGCACGGTCTCCAGCACTCCTGTCACCGCCAGAAGCGGCATAACCGCTGACATCATCCACAGCATATTTCCCGGCACAAAAATCCCGGTAATTACTGCCGCCAGAAAGGCGGCAAATGACGCAATCCAAACCCATTTGCTGATATATCCGATCTGTGCCAGCAGAAAATTCGTCGTATGCTGTCTGCTGCTTTTCTGTGCAAAAAAATCTGTCTGCTCTTCTATATGCGTCAGAAACTGCTCTTTTCGCTTTGATATCGGTGCTTCAAACACTATTTTTAACATCTGCTTCTGTTCTTTTTTCATCAGGAAAACCTCCTTCCCATCCCGATCTATCTGCCTTATGTCGTCGCCTGCAATTTCATTCTGAAATTGCGCTCTGCCCGTTTCAACATCCGGTATATTGCAAATCTCGACACACCCATCAGCTTCGCAATTACCGCCGCCGGCACTTCGTTGACATAATACAGCAGCAAAAGTTCTCGTTCCTGTTGCGCCAGTTTTCCAAGCGCCTCACGTACCGTCAACGCATTTACAATCTGCTCCTGCATATCCGCCCTGCTCTCCGGATTTGTGTTTTGCTCCATATAAGCTGCCGCACTATGCATCGCAAAAGGCCCTCTCCTGTCATCTTCAGACTTTATTTCCTCCCCGGAAAAAATGCCCGCGCTTTGCTCATATGTCATTCTGCGAAACTCATCCATGCAAAGATTTCGGGCAATCGTGTACAGATACTGCAGTCGCTTTCCCTGTTCCCGATATGCAGTGCTTTCCAGAAAGCGCAGGAACGTTTCCTGTGTAATGTCTTCTGCTTTTTGCTGATGCTGCAGTTTAAAATAACAATAGCGATAAATTTTGTCGTACTGCTCTTCCAAATCCACGTTTCCACGCCCCCTTTCAGCAGCAAATGATGAAATCTATATAACGTTATATACTTGTTTAACGATTATGGACAGGGTTTTGTGCGGAGATATACAAAAAATTTTCCCTACTGTACGCATTTTTTCTAACCATTATTCTAACCATTAATTGACAAGAATGGTTAGAATATCATGTAAAAAACGAGGACTTTGATACAGCCCTCGTTTTTCTCATAAATAAAACTATCTAAAATTCATTTGATCCCTCAAACTCACACATTCAGCGCTTGCAGTAAATATGGATCGCCTCCGCGGCAAACGCCGCGCATCCATCCCCGCCTGCCTGATCAATATTTTCTGTAAATCGTACGTCCTCTGTATACATCAAGGCCAGCGAATCCAATATCTCCGGCGTACACCGGTAATAATGCTCCGTGATAAAATCCTGCAGCTTTCTCACCAGCTTCTGTGTCTGCTCTCCGGCTGCATCCTGTGTACGGATCTCACCAAATTCCCGGAAAATATCCATCATCTCAACACCCAGCATTTTATTTTCGGTATCGCTGCGCCGTTTTGTTTTTTCCTCTGACTCACAATAAATGTCCGTATTGCCCCATTTTTCTTTGGCTTCCTTTGCGTATGCATCCAGCTTTTTCGTATCAAAAGCACTAAAATCCAACATTTGTTTCACTCCCATTCGTTTTATTCCACGGGCAAGAGAAATTAGGTTATTGATATGCTCCCGCTGCAGCATCAGAAGTTCCAGCTGCTGTTCCAACGCTTTTTCCTTATCAAATGCAGGACTGTCGATGATCCCCCCAATTTCTTTCAAGGAGAATTTCAGTTCCCGGAACAATAATATCAGCTGCAGACGCTCCAAATCTTTATCGTCATAAAGTCGGTATTTTGACCCGTCTTCCCTCTTTGGCCGCAGAAGTCCGATGGCATCATAATGGTGCAGCGTGCGTATACTCACGCCGGTCAAACTGCTCACTTCTTTTACTGTCCTCATACAGTATTCCCCCTTCCGTGTAAGGGTAGTGTCAAAAACTACCTGTTTTTTTGTATCTAAATCCAATAAAAACCTTGATTTTAAGGGAAATCTGCAATAAAAAGAGCATTGACCTCCCTTTTCTGGTATAATGTCTATCGCCAAACAAAC
>JBMNRF010000030.1:0-41632 GCA_050944495.1 Marvinbryantia sp. | reverse complement strand
AGGCACTGAGATGGAGCGAAAGCGGAATCGAAGTGACCGCGAGTAAGCGAGGCAAGAGAGAACTTAGGCGATCAGGTCCGGGTAAAGGATGGAAAGCTATTTCCTATGCGGTTTTGAAGGTACATACCTTCTATATTCCTCGATAGCTCAATGGCAGAGCATTCGGCTGTTAACCGAAGGGTTGTTGGTTCGAGCCCAACTCGGGGAGTTTCACATTTGTAAAGAGCAGATGTAGAGAAAAAGGCTCCATGGTCAAGCGGTTAAGACACCGCCCTTTCACGGCGGTAACAGGGGTTCAAATCCCCTTGGAGTCATTTGGCATTTTATACAGAAAATATTTTTAAGGTATGGATTGACAAAGAAAAGAAGTTTTGTTAATATGATTATATTTAATGGCGTAGTAGCCAAGTGGTAAGGCAATGGTCTGCAACACCAGTATCCACCGGTTCAAATCCGGTCTACGCCTCTGAAAAAGTCCTATATTTTATAGGACTTTTTTATTTTATAAAAATAAAAGCTATATTAAAACATGGGAAGATGAGGAAATAGAGTGAGATTTTATTTTGCACCGTTGGAAGGGATTGGCGGATATATTTACCGTAATGCACATTATCGTTTTTTTGGAAATATAGATAAATATTTTGCGCCGTTTATTGCGGCTGGTCCCGAGATTCATTTTCATAAAAGAGAAATTCGAGATGTAAAACCGGAAAATAATATAGGTGTGCCGCTAGTGCCACAAATTCTTACCAATCATGTGCAGGCGTTTGTGGAAACGGCAAAAGTACTGCGGGAATTTGGTTATGAGGAAGTAAATCTGAATCTTGGCTGTCCGTCGCGAACGGTTGTTGCCAAGGGAAAAGGAGCTGGTTTTTTAGCGGAACCGGAACGACTGGATGCGTTTTTAGCAGAAATATTTGCGGAGGTTCCGATGAAAATTTCCATAAAAACACGTCTTGGCATAAACAATAAGGAGGAAGCTGGGCGTTTGATGGAGATTTTTAATCAGTATCCGCTTTCAGAACTGATTATTCATCCGCGGATTCAAAAGGATTATTACAGTAATGAACCGGATTGGTTAAAATTTAAAGAAGCTCTGGAGATTAGCAAAGTGCCGGTTTGCTATAACGGTAATATTTTTTCGAGAGCGGATTATCAGAGATTCAGTGAGACATTTCCGACAGTGGACAGAGTGATGCTTGGACGAGGAATATTGGCGAATCCCGGGCTGGTTGGGGAAATTCTCGGTCTTGACGCGATGAATAAAGTGCAAGTGCGTCAATTCCATGATTGTCTGCTGCAAGAGTATCGTGAATTATTTGGAAATGATCGCAACACTCTTTTTAAAATGAAGGAATTATGGTGTTATCTTGCACATTCCTTTTCAAATACGAAAAAATATGAAAAGAAAATTCGTAAGGCAGAGAAAATGCCGATGTATCTGGACACGGTGAATGCGCTTTTTGCGGAGTGCGACCTTGTGCGCGGAGCAGGATTTGTATGGAAAGGATAAAAATCATGTCAGATTTAATAGAAAAACTCCGGCAGAATCGGGATCTGTCAGATGATGAATTGAAAAAACTGATTGAAACATCAGAGTATGATACAGAACTTTTTGCATATGCAGATGAGGTGAGAAGACAGGTTTATGGTGAGGATGTTTTTATTCGCGGTCTGATTGAGATCAGCAATTACTGTAAGAATGACTGTCTGTACTGTGGGATCCGGTGCAGTAACAAGAAAATAGTGCGATATCGTCTGAAAAAAGAAGAAATTCTCACATGCTGTGACATTGGATATGAATTGGGCTTTCGGACCTTTGTACTGCAGGGAGGAGAGGATGGATATTATACGGATGAGCGTTTGTGTGAGATTCTGCGTGCAATTCGCAGAAAATATCCGGATTGCGCGATTACGCTTTCACTGGGAGAGCGTTCAAAAGAGAGTTACGAAAAATTAATGGAGGCGGGAGCGGTAAGGTATCTGCTGCGGCATGAAACAGCGAACGAGGCACATTATCAAAAGCTTCATCCGCGAGATTTATCTTTGGAAAATAGAAAGCAGTGCTTGTGGGAACTGAAGGAGCTCGGCTATCAGGTCGGTTCTGGATTTATGGTCGGCTCTCCATACCAGACTACAGAACATTTGATGGAAGATCTGCGTTTTTTGCAGGATCTGCATCCAGCAATGATCGGCATCGGACCGTTTGTGCCGCATAAAGATACTCCGTTTGGAAGAGAAAAGGAAGGTACTCTGAAGTTGGCGCTTCGCATGATTGCAATTTTGCGTTTGATGTTTCCGTATGCATTGCTTCCGGCGACAACAGCGCTTGGGACAATTCATCCTCAGGGAAGGGAGTTGGGCTTAAAAGCGGGAGCGAATGTAGTCATGCCGAATCTTTCACCAATAGAAACCAGAAAGCTGTATGAACTGTACGATAATAAAATTTCCATTGGGGCTGAGTCGGCGCAGGGAATTGCGGAACTGAAAAAACGGGTGAAGGAGGCTGGCTATCGGATTGTGATCGATCGAGGGGATGTATGTATGGACATTCCATGGTAAGATATGTTAAGCTAAAGATGTTTAAAGGTATATTATAAAAGGAATTAGGGAGAGGGAAAGTATGGCATTTTGTATTATAACAGATTCAGCATCGGATGTTCCGAAATCAGTTGTGGAGGAATACGGACTGCATGTAATTCCGACACCGGTGATGATTGATGAAAAAGACTATTTTGACGGGGAGACTATTTTTCCGGAAGAATTTTATCGGATTCAGAAGGAAAATAAGAAAGAGATTAAGACCTATCATATCAGTCAGTATATGTTTCAGGAACATTTCCGACCGTTTGCGGAGCGAGGAGATGAAGTTCTTTATATTTGCTTTTCCACAGGGATTGCCGGAACATTTCAAGCGGCCAATCTGGCAAAAGAGGAAATCTTAAGTGAGTTTCCGGATTTTAAGATTACAATTCTTGATTCCAAATGTGCGTCTCTGGGATTTGGACTGTCAGTGTATAAACTTTTGAAAATGCAGAAAAACGGGGCTCCGAAGGAACTCTTGATTGAGGCGGCGAAATTCTTTTGTGATCATATGGAGCATATCGTTACGGTATCGACACTGGAGTATCTGGCACGGGGAGGAAGACTTAGTAAATCCTCGGCTGCGATCGGGAGTGTGCTGGATATTAAGCCAATCATCCAGGTCAATGAAGAGGGCGCGCTGGTTGCAACAGAAAAAGTACGTGGAATGAAAAAAGCGATCAAACGCTGTCATGAGTTGGTACAGGAAAAGGGTGTGCAGATGCAGCGCCAGATTGTGGGAGTTGTTTACGGCGCAGATGAGTCGATCACAGAATCTACACGGAAATTTTTACTGGAAGAACTTCATGTAAAAGAAATTCTGCAGTCACAGATCGGCTGTGCGATCGGAGCGCATACAGGTCCGGGAATTGTGGCGATTGTTTTTGAAAATGCGATAGATGAACGCTTTGAAGCATATTTGTAAATAGAAGATTAAAATAAGAATTAGAAAATTGTCCCGGCCGGCTGGGAGGCAATCAGCGCTTCCTTTTCCTGCCGGGATAATTGTTTGATTTCATATTCGCGTCGCATAGCGTCGCTTTTAGCAGAGAAACACTCATAATAGACAAGTATAACCGGTGTGCGTCCTTTTGTGTATTTGGCTCCCTTTCCCTGATTGTGGGCAGACAGACGCTTTGCAAGATTATTGGTCCAGCCGGTGTAAAAGGTATTGTCACTGCATTTTAAAATGTATGTATAGTTCATGGGACTCCTTCGTATCTATAGGCAGAGTGCGGTATACACCGCAGCTTTGCCTTTTACGCAATCAGTAAAGCGGTATGGTATCCGGGGATTGCTCCGATAAAGATAAGGTAGTAAATTCGGATTGCGCACTATTTATTATAGTATACGCAAAAATGCAGATTTTGTGAAGAAAAACCGTATGGCTCAGCAAAGTTTACATTGCACCAAGCAAGAAAAACATTACTACAAAATGGCAGGCACTTCCACCCATGACAAACAGATGAAAAATTTCATGAGAACCGAAGTTTCGATGACGTGCATTAAACAGCGGCAGCTTTAAGGCGTAAATGATGCCCCCGATTGTATAGATAACACCGCCGGCCAGAAGCCATCCGAACGCTGCCGGACTTAAAGCATTAATCAGCTGTGTAAAAGCTAGCACGCAGATCCAACCCATGCCGATATAAAGCATAGAGGAAAACCATTTTGGACAGGTGATCCAGAACGCTTTGATCAGAATGCCGATGATGGCGATTCCCCAGACAAGCGCGCATAGTCTGGTTCCAATTGCACCTTTTAAAACCAGCAGGCAGACAGGTGTATACGTGCCGGCGATCAGAATAAAGATCATCATATGGTCAATCTTTCGCAGAATACGGTTACCGCGTTCGGAGATATTCAAAGAGTGGTAAAGTGTGCTGGCAGCATACAGCAGAATTACGCTGATAATAAAGACGGCCATAGAAAGCATATAAACTGGTTCGCGATGGCTGCATGCTCTTAGCATCAGCGGTAGCGCAGCAAATACAGCCATCATCATACCGATAAAGTGTGTAATAGCACTGCCGGGATCTTTAAGAAAATGTTCGGATGTGTGTAATGTTTTCATTTAAGCAACCTTCTTTCTGCTATAATATAAATTTCTGCTTATGGTGTGAAAGAACACATTGCGAAATTGCAATATGTCTACATATAGTAATAAAAACTATGTATTGCGATGCGATAATAATACACCTGATTCAGTAAGAATGCAAGTGGTTTTAAAATTATTTTCTATACAGAAAAAGTTATGCAGTATATTAGTTATAATAAGATAGGGAAAAACTTCGATATGAAAAATTGGACTGGTTAAAATGTTTAAAATTGGCTATTTTTATACATCCAAAAAAATGGTAGGATATCTTCAGATGAAAAAATTTGAGGAGTGATGATGATGGAAAACAGAAATTCTACCGTATTAAGATGGGCACAGACAGCTTTATTGGCAGCACTTTGCTTTGTAACCTTCACTTTTTTGCAGATTAAGATTCCCATGCCCGGCGGTGATGCGACCTCTCTGCACATCGGCAATGCCTTTTGCGTATTGGCGGCGTTATTGTTGGGGGGATTTCACGGCGGACTGGCAGGAGCCGTGGGCATGACGATTGCGGATGTGATTGATCCGGTTTATATTATTAGTGCACCGAAAACGTTTGTACTTAAATTCTGTATTGGTTTGATCACCGGATTTGTGGCTCATCGGATTGCAAAGATCAGCGAAAGCAGTGACCGAAAGTATATTTTTAAATGGAGTACGATTGCTGCGGTGTGCGGGCTAGGCTTTAATGTGGTGGCGGATCCGTTGGTAGGATATTTTTATAAGCAGTTTGTGCTTGGACAGCCGCAGGAGATGGCTTCGGTGTTGGCAAAATGGAGTACGGCTACAACGTTTGTCAATGCAGTAGTATCTGTAATTCTGGTAGCGGTGCTTTACAATGGTTTAAGACCGGCGTTGGCAAAAGCGGGACTTTTGCTTCCGGTGAAACATAAATAACGGAGCAGAACTCTTGCAATAATATTTCCAAGAAAATATGGGAAGATGCTATCTTAGTGTTCCCGAAATTCTGCCGGAGAACATCCATATTTTTCACGGAATTTTCGATAAAAATAACTGCTGTTCTCATATCCGATCGCTTCTATCACAGCTTCCACGGACAGCGTGGTCTGTGTCAGAAGATAGGCGGCCTGCTGGAGGCGGCGCTGTTGCAGCAGGTTTTTGAAATTAGAGCCGGTGAATTTTTTTAAAAGACGGCTGACAGAATAAGGCGCCAGATTATATTCGGCACAGATATTGGTAAGAGACGCATTCCTGTAATGCGTCTCTATGTATTTTAAAACAGAAAAGACAAGATTTTGCTCGTAATGCCCGGCCGCATTTTGATTAATAGATTCGGCAAAGGCAGACAGGTTCATGAACAGCAGACCCATCGTGGTCTGGTTAATTGTATTGGTACCGGAGGTTTGATGGATTAGTGTCCAGATCATATTTTCCAGAAGATTTTGTACGGGAAGAATATCTTTTGCCCGAAAATGCAGATAAGCTGCCGGAGAGGTATCCTTTGCAAGGGTGGAAACCAGGAAATCACGCAGAACATTTTCTTCCTCGATCATGGAAAGAGAGCGATCGAAAAATTCCGGCAGTATGATAAAATTGACGGCGATATCGTTCAAGCCGGCAGGCAGTATCTCCTGCGTGGCATTCTGATTGAGAAAAAGGAGATCTCCCTCTCGGAGTGTAATGTGATCAGTATCATTGATAATATGCGTGGTTGATCCGCTGCACATATAAACCATTTCTACGTAATTATGACGGTGACGGGGAAAATGTGCGAAACGCGTGTGTGGACGCAATTCAATCAGACGACCTTTCTCCAAAAGTTTTTGACTGTCAATTATAAAGTCTTTTTTTGAAGTATACAAATCTCTGCGTATATCAAGCTGTCCGTTTAGAATGGACTTTTCTTCTGCAGTAACAGGTTCCAGATAGGCGAGAAGTTCCGGGTTCATAGGGCTCCTTTTTGATAAATAGACATTATTTTTGATTATAACATATAAAAATATTTTCACAATATATTGCGGAATTTATATTCTCATCTTGAAAAAAATGTACAATCACGATATGATAAACGTCAGAATATATCTGAAAAATGGGGGTTAAAATATGAACAATTATGCTTTGGACTTGAAAAAATATGCTGAATTGGCAAGAAGGGCTACAGCGGAGGGATGTGTGCTTCTGGAAAATGAAAATCAGGCACTTCCGCTGCGAACTGGGGATAAGGTAGCGGTATTTGGACGCACGGCATTTCGCTACTATAAGAGTGGTCTTGGTTCCGGAGGTCTGGTAAACACTAGATATGTGGTGGGAATTCTGGATGCTTTAAAGGAATGCAGGGAGATTTCTCTCGATGAAGAACTGTTGAAAATTTATGAAGCATGGCTGCAGGAAAATCCGTATGATGAAGGTGAGGGCTGGGGCAAAGTGCCGTGGTCACAGAAAGAAATGCCGGTGACGGAGGAGATGCTGGAACTGGCAAAGAAGGACGACGCTGCGCTGGTGATCATCGGTCGTACTGCCGGTGAGGATCAGGACAATAAGGCAGAAGCAGGCAGCTATTGTCTGTCAGAAACGGAAGAAGAGCTGATCGCAAAGGTTTGCGCAGCAAATAAGCGTACGATTGTGGCGCTGAATGTGGGTAATATTATTGACATGAGTTGGGTGGAAAAGTATCATCCGCAGGCAGTGATTTATATTTGGCAAGGCGGTCAGGAAGGTGGAAATGGTACGGTTGACGTACTGACCGGAAAGGTGAATGCATGTGGTAAGCTGACCGATACAATTGCAAAAACAATTTCTGATTATCCGTCCACTGAGAACTTTGGAGATCCGGAGGAAAACATTTACGCGGAAGATATTTATGTGGGATATCGCTATTTTGAGACGTTTGCAAAAGATAAGGTATTGTATCCGTTTGGATATGGTTTGTCTTACACGACATTTTCAATTAAGGCGGAACTGACGGAAAACACAGCGGAAAAGATTACGGTTCAGGCGGCAGTTACTAATACCGGTGCGGTAAGCGGTAAAGAGGTCGTGCAGATATATGTAAAGGCCCCGACCGGAAAACTGGGAAATCCGGCCAGAAAGCTGATTGGCTTTACAAAGACAGGAGAACTTGCGCCTGGAACAACAGAAACAGTAACAATCACAGTACCGAAATATTTGATGGCATCCTATGATGACGGTGGTATAACCGGTCATAAGTCCTGTTATGTGCTGGAAGAAGGTACTTATGAGATATATGCAGGATCGGATGTCAGAAGCGCGGAAAAAACAGGTGCTTATGAGGAGGCTTTCACGGTAGTAGAACAGCTTCGTGAAATAAGTGCGCCGGTAGACAGGTTTAAACGTTTGAAAGCGGTA
Organism: Marvinbryantia sp.; assembly: GCA_050944495.1. Classification (GTDB taxonomy): domain Bacteria; phylum Bacillota; class Clostridia; order Lachnospirales; family Lachnospiraceae; genus Marvinbryantia. The sequence goes on along the minus strand of JBMNRF010000030.1, from coordinate 33,621 downwards.
GAAAACGCAGATGGAAGCTTTGAGGCAGTCTGGGAAGAAGCACCGCTGCGCACGGTACAGCCGGAAGAACGCCGCGTTGCGGAACGTATGCCTGAAATTCCGTATACGGGAGACAAGGGATATAAATTAGTAGATGTGTTGGACGGCAAAATCTCTCTGGATACGTTTGTTGGTCAGTTAAGCGATGAAGATCTGATCTGTATGTTCCGCGGGGAGGGCATGTGCAGCCCGAAAGTAACGCCGGGAACTGCGGCAGCATTCGGCGGCGTGACAGACAGTCTTCTAGAAAAAGGAATTCCGGTGGGCTGCTGTGCGGACGGACCGTCCGGTATTCGTATGGACTGTGGAACCAAGGCATTCTCTCTGCCGAACGGTACTTGTCTTGGCTGTACTTTTAACACGGAGCTGGTTGGAGAACTGTATACCATAACCGGAAAAGAATTGCGCCTGAATAAGATCGATTCTCTTCTGGGACCGGGGATGAATATTCACAGGAACCCGTTGAATGGACGTAATTTTGAATATATTTCCGAGGATCCGCTTTTGACCGGTAAAATTTGTGCGGTACAGGTAGCAGGAATGCTGAAATCTGGTATTGGAAGTACGATTAAACATTATTGTGCAAACAATCAGGAATTTGGAAGAACCACCTGTAATTCGATTATGTCTGAGCGTGCGCTGCGTGAAATTTACCTGCGCGGATATGAGATCGCTGTAAAAGAAGGCGGAGCCCGTTCAGTAATGACGACCTATGGTGCAGTCAATGGTTTGTGGACAGCGGGAAATTATGATCTTTGTACATCGGTTCTCAGAAAAGAATGGGGATTTGACGGTATCGTCATGACAGACTGGTGGGCAAAATCAAATTATGAGGGTTATAAAGCGGAGCAGCAGGTAAAAGCGCCGATGGTGGCGGCTCAAAACGATATTTATATGGTTGTTGCCGATTCTAAATCGAACTCGGAAAATGATGATGTGGCGGAAAAATTGGCAGAAGGTATGATTACCAGAAGCGATTTGCAGCGCAATGCGAAAAATATCCTTTCTTTCCTGATGCGCAGCCCGTCTATTTTGCACTTGAATGGACGCATTGATCCGGAAGAATTAAAAGTGATGGATTCTGCGGATGAGGGCGAAGTTGCCGCAGTGGATATTCGTAATTATACGGCTGATCCGGTGACGAAGGAGATTGTGGTTGACGGAAGCACGCTTCATCCGGCAGCAGGCATTGCGGATGTATTTGCAATCCGCATCGAAGAATTCGGAGATTATAATGTGACATTTGAAATGAAGTCAGAGCTGAACGCGTTGGCACAGCTTCCGGTTTCTATTTTCCTTGACAATATTCACAAGATGACGATTTCTATTCAGGGAACAGAAGGAAAGAGCATTCTTGTGGAGCGTGAAATCGAAATGGGCTTTGGCAGAAATCATTATGTGAAACTGTATTATGGAGCGAATGGTATTGAGATTTCCAGAATCACATTCCGTCCGAAGGCAAACAGCTAGTCTGTAGAAGATACAAAAATAGATAAATAAGAAAAAAAACCTGCAAATAAGGTCCTGATTTTTGGAAAGTCAGGACCTTATTTTCTTTTTGGGCAAATCATATAATAAATACATAATTTGTGTCGGATATAAGGGGAATTAACAAATATCTGGTATATGCGAAGAACAATAGTAAGGGAGTGAGGTTGTGCAGAAATATTATCTGGCAGTAGATATTGGGGCTTCCGGAGGAAGACATATTCTTGGATGGATGGAGAAGGGCCGGATGCAGTTGGAAGAGGTGTATCGTTTTGAAAACCAGATGAAAAATTGCGGCGGCAGGATGCTTTGGGATACGGAAAGGTTATTCACAGAAATTGTAAATGGTATGAAAAAATGTGGACAATGCGGCAAAATTCCGACAAGTATGTCGATTGATACCTGGGCGGTAGATTATGTGCTTCTTGATGAAGAAAATCGGCTGCTCGGGGATACATATGGTTATCGGGACAGCCGTACAGACGGAATGGAGAAATTTGTTTATCGGGAAATTCCGGAGACAGAGCTGTATGCACGAACTGGGATCCAAAAGCAGAGCTTTAATACGATATATCAGCTGATGGCGGTGAGACAGCAGCAACCGGAGCTGTTGCAGCGAGCAAAAACATTTTTGATGCTGCCGGATTATTTTCAGTTTTTGCTGACAGGAAAGAAATGTTCAGAATACACGAATGCGACTTCGACGCAGCTGGTTAGCCCGAAAACAAAAAAGTGGGATACGGAGCTTCTGGAAAAACTGGGCTATCCGGCAGAAATCTTTTTGCCGCTTTCTATGCCGGGAATGATAGTCGGAAATTTGAAAGAAGAGATACAAAAGCAGGTTGGATATGACTGTAGTGTGGTTTTGTGCGCGACGCATGACACGGCTTCGGCGGTGATGGCAATGCCGAAAACGGAAAGGGAAGGGCTGTATATCAGTTCCGGAACCTGGTCTCTGATGGGTGTGGAGCTGAAGGATGCACACTGTGATGAAAAGAGCCGGGCGGCAAATTTTACGAACGAAGGAGGATATGAGTATCGCTTCCGATATCTAAAAAATATCATGGGCTTGTGGATGATTCAGTCTGTGCGGCATGAATTGGGCGATCGTTATTCGTTTTCGGAGCTTTGTGAAATGGCGGAAAAAGAAGGGGCGTTTCCTGCGCGTGTGGATGTGAATGCAGCCGTTTTTTTGGCACCGGAAAGTATGACAGAGGCAATCCAGAGAGAATGCAGACGCACCGGGCAGCAGGTTCCGAAAACACCGGGGGAGTTAGCGGCAGTCATTTATCAAAGCTTGGCAGAGTGCTATGGTAGAACGGTACGTGAAATAGAAGAAAATACCGGAAAAAGTTATGACAGCATTCATATTATCGGCGGGGGGTCCAATGCGGCATACCTAAACCAGCTGACGGCAGATGCGACTGGAAAAACGGTTTATGCCGGACCGACAGAAGCAACGGCGATTGGCAATTTGATGGCGCAGATGCTTCATGACGGAGTAATAAAAAATCTGGAGGAAGCAAGAAGATGTGTGTTTGATTCGTTCGCAGTGAGAGTGTTTACGCCCGGTGAAATTGAAAAATGAGAAAATTACAGATAGCGAGAAAGTGGCAAAGATAGTCATAGGATAATCGAAGAAAAGGAGAAAAATCATGACAACAGCTGAAAGATTTGTATATGCAAAAGAACGTTACGCTGCGCTCGGTGTGGATGTCGAGAAGGCGCTGGCAATATTAAAAAATTATTCAATTTCCATGCACTGCTGGCAGGGAGATGATGTGGTCGGATTTGATCAGGATGGACCTTTGACCGGCGGGATTCAGACAACCGGAAATTATCCGGGAAAAGCACGTACACCGCAGGAATTGATGGACGACATTGATGAGGTATTCAAGTTGGTCCCGGGCAAACATAAATTAAACCTGCATGCCTGTTACGCAATTTTTGAAGAAGGTGAACATGCGGACCGCGATGCGATCGAACCGAGACATTTTGCAAAATGGGTAGAGTTTGCGAAGGCAAGAGGTCTTGGACTGGATTTTAACCCAACCCTGTTTTCGCATGAAATGGTGAAGGATAATTTGACTCTTTCACATCCGGACAAGGAAGTGCGCGAGTTCTGGATTCGTCATTGTCAGGCCTGCATTCGTATCTCGGAATATTTTGCCAAAGAGCTTGGGCAGCCATGCGTAATGAATATCTGGATTCCGGACGGCTATAAGGATATTCCGGCAGATCGTTTGACGCCGCGTGCCCGTTTTAAAGATTCACTTGATCGGATTCTTTCCATTGCATACGATAAAGAAAAAGTGCTGGTATGTTTGGAATCCAAGGTGTTTGGTATTGGCATGGAATCTTATACGGTAGGCTCTTCTGAGTTTACGATGAACTATGCTTTGAGTCACGGAATTCTTCCACTGATGGATAATGGTCATTATCATCCAACGGAGGTGGTTTCGGATAAGATTTCTTCCATGCTGTTGTTTCACGATCAGATAGCTCTGCATGTGACCAGATCGGTACGCTGGGATTCTGATCATGTTGTGCTTTTGGATGATGAGACGAAGGAAATCGCGAAAGAAATTGTTCGTAATGACGCGTTGGAACGCGTAAAAGTAGGGCTAGATTTTTTTGATGCCAGTATTAATCGTATTTCTGCCTGGGTAGTTGGTATGCGCAATTTTCAGAAAGCACTGTTGTATGCGCTCTTAACACCGAATGAAATGTTGGCGCAGTACCAGGAAGAAGGTCGTCTGACGGAAGTGATGATGCAGCAGGAAGAGTTAAAAACATATCCGTTTGGCGATGTTTGGGATTATTTCTGTGAAAGAGAAGGTGTACCGGTTGGTGAAAATTGGTTCGCAAAAGTACAGGAATATGAGAAGGATGTATTGAGCAGACGTGGTTAATTTTTTCGGAAAGAAAATGGATGTTACAGATGGAAAACAAAGAAGATTTGGAAAAGAGGATGAGAGAATGAATATTACATCAGTGCCTTTTATGGAAGGATTTATTCGCATGTGTAATGATGGCTGGAAACAAGGGTGGCACGAACGAAATGGTGGAAATCTTAGTTACCGCATTAAAAAAGAAGAAATAGATTCTGTAAAGGAATTTCTGAAAACAGATGGAGAGTGGAAAAAGATCGGTACGTCAGTGCCGAGGTTGGCAGGTGAATATTTTCTGGTGACGGGAAGTGGAAAATTTTTCCGAAATGTGATTTTAAATCCGGAGGATACGATCGCTATTATCGAACTGGATGAAAAGGGGGAGTATTATCGAATCTGTTGGGGGTTGGAAAACGGCGGCAGACCGACGAGTGAGCTGCCAAGCCATCTGATGAATCATGAAGTAAAAATGATTGCAAGCGGCGGCAGACATCGTGTAATTTACCATGCGCACACCACGAATGTGATTGCTTTGACATTTGTCCTTCCGTTAAAAGATGAAATATTTACACGGGAACTTTGGGAGATGGCGACAGAGTGTCCGGTGGTATTTCCAGATGGTATCGGAGTAGTGGAGTGGATGGTGCCGGGCGGACGTGAGATTGCAGTAGCGACTAGTAAACTGATGAAGCAGTATGATGTAGCAATTTGGGCACATCATGGGATGTTTTGCTCCGGTGAAGATTTTGATCTGACCTTCGGTTTGATGCACACGGTTGAAAAAGCGGCTGAGATTCTTGTGAAAATGCTTTCTATGCGGCCAGACAAATTGCAGACAATCACAGCACAGAATTTCCGCGATCTGGCGGAGGAATTTAAAGTGATATTGCCGGAGAAGTTTTTGTATGAGAAGAAGTAAATTTTAACAAAATTATCTGACCAAACCCCTCGTTATATGATAAGATATATCGAGGGGTTTGGTGTAAGACAGAAAGGTTTGCAAAAGGAGAGTAATTATGATTCGGACAGCAATTGTAGGATGCGGCGGAATTGCGCGGGTACATGCGGAAAGTGTCGCTTCCATGAAGGAACACAGACTGACAGCGTTTGCAGACAGTAAGAAAGAGCGGGCAGAAGAATTTGCGCGCACGTATGGTGGAAATGCATATTCTTCTCTGGAAGAGATGCTGAGTAAAGAAAAGATTGATGTGCTGCACGTATGCACACCACATTATCTGCATGTGCCGATGAGCATACAGGCACTTGAAAAAGGTATTCATGTTTATCAGGAAAAACCGGCAGCAATATCGCCGGAGCAATATCAGGGATTGTGCCGCGCTGTAAAAAAATCGGATGCGCGTTTGGCAATTAGTTATCAGAATCGCTATAATACTTGTATGCAAAAAGCAAAAGAACTGCTTACATCTGGAAAAGCAGGAAAAATACTCGGAGGCCGGGCATTTGTGACCTGGAATCGCGCAGAAAGCTATTATACGGAAAGCGACTGGAGAGGAAAACTGGCAACGGAGGGTGGCGGGTGTCTGATTAATCAGTCGATACATACGCTGGATCTTTTGGGCAGACCGGTGAAAGTAGAGGCAGAGATTTTGAACCACCGTCTGAAAGATGTGATTGAGGTAGAGGATACGGTTGAGGCATATCTGACATTTGAAACGACATCAGGTGAATGTCATGGCAACTTTTATGCGACTAATTCATATTGTACGGATAGTACGCCTTTGATTGAAATTACGGCAGAACAGATGACGCTTCGTATGGAAGATCCAGATCTGACGATTTATTATCCGGACGGCAGCCGGGAAAAACTGGATTTTAATGAGAATGAGGAATTTTTCGGAAAGCGTTATTGGGGAAATGGCCATAAGAGAGCGATTGAGGATTTTTATGAGGCAATTGAACAGGGGCGTGAATGCAGGATTGAGTTGAAGAATACGGATGAAAGTAATCGTCTGATGTTTGCAGTGTATCACGCGGCGCGGGAAAATAAATCTAAGTTTCATATTCGTCTGGCAACATATAGTGACCTTCCGACGATTTTAGATATTTATGCGCATGCGCGTGAATTTCAAAAACAGACGGGGAATCCAAACCAGTGGAAAAACGGCTACCCGTATCGGGATGTACTGGAGGATGATATTGCAGCAGACAATTTATATGTTTGTATGGCAGACGGGAAAATTGTCGGTGTATTTGCCTTTATTCTTGGAGAAGATGCTACCTATCGCAAAATATGGGATGGAGAATGGATAAGTAATGAGCCGTATGGCACGATTCATCGAATTGCGTCTGACGGAAGTGTGCGTGGGATTGCAACGTTTTGTTTTGCCTGGGCTTATGAAAAAAGCGGTGAAAACCTGAGGATCGATACGCATGAGGATAATACGGTGATGCAGCATCTCCTTGCGAAAAATGGCTTTTCTTACTGTGGAAAAATCCTTACGGATGACGGAACAGAGAGACTCGCCTATCAGAAATGTAAAAAAAATTAATTTTCTTGCAGAATTTATTAGGAAAATGAAAGAAACTATGATATACTGAGTATGCGTAAAATAGGAATTGTGAAAACAGTTCTTATGTCGAAAGACAATATAAAGAAAAGGAGATGTTTCCAATGGCATTAGTAACAACAACTGAAATGTTTAAGAAAGCTTATGACGGCGGCTATGCTATCGGTGCTTTCAATGTAAACAACATGGAAATCGTGCAGGGTATTACAGAAGCAGCCGGCGAATTAAAAAGCCCGGTTATCCTTCAGGTATCCAAAGGAGCGCGCGCTTACGCAAATCATACCTACCTTGTAAAACTGGTAGAGGCAGCAGTACAGGAGAACCCGGATATTCCGATCGCTCTGCATCTGGATCATGGTGATACTTTTGAACTGTGCAAGAGCTGTATCGACGGCGGATTCACATCTGTTATGATCGATGCATCTTCCAAATCTTTTGAAGAAAATATTGCCCTGACAAAACAGGTAGTAGATTATGCACATGCTCACGGTGTAGTAGTTGAGGCAGAGCTTGGTACTCTGGCTGGTGTAGAAGATGAAGTCGTTGTAGAAGCTGGTAAAGAAGCTTATACACGTCCGGAAGAAGTAGAAGAATTTGTTTCCAGAACAGGATGTGACTCTCTGGCAATCGCTATCGGTACAAGCCATGGCGCATACAAATTCAAAGCTTCTCAGTGTACACGTAACGAGGATGGTATTTTGGTTCCGCCGCCACTGCGTTTCGACGTTCTGGAAGAGTGCATCAAACGTCTTCCGGGATTCCCGATCGTTCTGCACGGATCTTCTTCCGTACCGCAGGAATTCGTAGCAATGGTTAACCAGTATGGCGGAAATATGCCGGATGCGATTGGTATTCCGGAAGCAGAACTTCGTCATGCAGCAGAACTTGCTGTCTGCAAGATCAACATCGACTCCGATATCCGTCTTGCTATGACAGGAAATATCCGCAAATACTTTGCTGAGCATCCGGATCACTTTGACCCGCGTCAGTATCTGAAACCGGCTCGTCAGGCTGTTAAAGATATGGTTGCTCACAAGATCCAGAACGTTCTTGGAAGTGCTGGCAAAGCTTGAGAATCAGCAAATCTTAAAAATTGAATTACAACATAGAATCGGCGCAGTCCTTTGGGGCTGCGCCGATTTTGTGCGTCTGGAAGTTGAGATAAGTATTTATAACTGCGTATAAGCAAGTCTTTGTGTTTTTCCTTGAATTGCAAGGGAAATAAAAAGAACCTCTGCACCATTAATCGAATATGTGTCGAGGTTATTTTTCATCATTAGTATATTTGATTTCCACGATTTTCTGAATAGGAACTTGTAAAATCCATGTTGTTGGATAAGCCAGTAAGTGGTTAAATTTTTTTCTTTTAAAGTTTGCCATAATAGTAATTTTAGTGAGTGTGTTCTTTTTCACAGGACGAAAAATATAGTCAAGTAGTTGACAATGTGATTAAAGAAAAACAAATAATTTATGATGATGAGCCAGCTAAGAAAATTTTTAGTTAATGGTGTTTGACAAAGATTAAAAGGAATCTCTTGCAAAATCCACCTGTTAGTGGCATGATAAACCTAAATAACCATGAACGGACGGAGGAATGATGATGAAAACAGGTTTTATCGGCTGTGGAAATATGGCAAAAGCAATGATCAAAGGGATGATCGCAAGTGGGAAATTTGCATCTGAAGATATTATGGCTTCGGCAAAATCAGAGCAGACACGGGCGAAGATTCATGAGAAACTGGGGATTTGTGCTGCAAAGACGAATAGAGAAGTAGCTGAATTTGCCGATGTACTGGTGTTGGCGGTAAAACCGCATTTTTATGAAGAGGTGATAAAAGAGATTACGGACGCAGTAAATGAGAATCAGATGATTGTCAGTATTGCGCCGGGCAAAACACTGGATTGGATGGAGGAAAAATTTGGTAGAAAAGTAAAGCTAGTGCGTACGATGCCGAATACACCGGCGCTTGTAAAAGAAGGCATGACGGCGCTTTGCTGTAATGATATGGTTACTGCAGACGAGCAGAAAATAATCTGCGATCTGTGTGAAACATTCGGAAAAGTGGAAGTAGTTCCGGAAAAACTGATGGATGTAATTCCGGCGGTATCCGGCAGTTCTCCGGCCTATGTATTTATGTTTATCGAAGCGCTTGCGGATGCGGCGGTTGCGGATGGGATGCCTCGTGCGCAGGCATATACCTTTGCGGCGCAGGCAGTTCTTGGCAGTGCGAAAATGGTGCTGGAAACAGGACTTCATCCGGGAGCGTTAAAAGATATGGTCTGCTCTCCGGGAGGAACAACGATCGAAGCCGTACAGGTACTGGAAGAGGATGGTATGCGCAGCGCAGTTATGAGAGCGGCGCGAGCATGTACAAAAAAAGCGAAGGATATGTAGTTATGGCAAAAGCCGAGGTATTAACCCCGGCTTAAATTATTTTATGAAATTTGTCTTAGTGTGTTCTGTGCCATCTGGAATGAGAGTGACTTTCCTGACGGTGAAGCTGTATATTCGGCTGATATACCAGACAGTAGGTAATTGCATTTAAGATCAGTGCGCCGACAACGTCGATTACGGTATGCTGTTTCAAAAACACGGTTGACAGCACGATTGAAACACAGAGAATAAAGGAAGAATGCACTACCCACGGATGATTCTTCTTTAAATCCGGACAATTGGCAATCGCATTGTGCACGGCTACAGAATTAAACACATGAATACTCGGAAAAATATTTGTGGAGGTATCAACACTCCATAATTGCCGAACCATATCGGTAAAGATATTATCCCGTTCAAAATATGCCGGGCGTAAGGTATGTCCGTTTGGCCATACCAGGGAAATGATCAGAAACAGTGTCATGCCGATACAGAGGTTTGTGACCAGCGCCCAGTATTGACTGTGGTCTTTGACTGCTAATGCAAAGAAAGCAACAGTAGCCGCTACATACAGGAACCAGAGTAAATACGGAACGATAAAATATTCACAGAAAGGAATCAGGCTGTCATATTTAGATGCCAGCAGGTGAATTCCATGACTTGGACGGTTTTCTACATAGGTGAATACACTCATATAAAAAATCATGTAGATAAGCAACGGGAACAGATGCCGATATTTTACCCAAAATTCTTTCCAGAAGCCTCTTGAAAAAATAGTCATATAAAGATCTCCCCTTGAATGTGTAAAAAGTAATTTTAACTGTAGCACATTATTGCATGTTTCTTTTGAGAAAACAATACGCATTCCTACGATTTAAGAAAAATTTTAGGGTTATATTTTGGTGGTTTGCACATAAGCTGTACAAAAATGGACTGTCGGGGAGTTTGTATGCAGTTTTTAATGTATATATCTACATTTTTAATTCCACTTCTTATTTTCATTATTGTTGGCTATGGACTTCTTATGAAAAAAAATGTTTATGAATTATTTATTCGTGGAGCACAGGAAGGATTACGCACGGTTATACAGATTATGCCGACCTTGATCGGTTTGATGGTGGCGGTGGGGATACTGAGAGCTTCCGGATTTCTGGATGCGGCGGCGAAGGTGTTCGGAAAAGTACTTTCGGGATGTGGGTTTCCGGCAGAACTGATACCGCTTGCGATTGTACGGATGTTCTCATCCAGTGCGGCGACAGGGCTTGCACTGGATATTTTTAAAGAATATGGGACAGATTCGACATTAGGGCTGATTACATCACTTCTTATGAGTTGTACAGAAACGGTTTTTTATACGATGAGTGTTTATTTTATGGCGGCGAAGGTGAAAGAAACACGTCACACATTATCTGGTGCATTACTTGCAACATTTGCTGGAATTGCTGCAAGCGTTTTTCTGGCTGGAAAGATGTTGGGAAATGTTTAAAAATTTCGAAAAATGTTGGAGCAGTACGAAAAATGGCAGTGTTTCCTTTGACAAGCGTATTTTGATATGGTAGAATTATTACGACTATGTGAAAGATTGTCAATAGTTTGTTACTGATAATAAAAGGGGAAACTGATACTAATAAGAGGTGTAAAAAGTGGATAAGTACGAATATCAGGCAAAGCTGGAAGAGATTAATAAATTAGTAGATAAAGAAGAGTATGAGGGGGCCGCAGCAATTGCGGATACGATAGAATGGAAGAGGGTGCGAAGTGTACGCACTCTTTGTATGGTTAGTGAAGTATATGAAGCGATTGGAAGAGCAGAAGACAGCAAGGCTATTTTATATCGTGCATATCGCCGTTCACCGAACAGCCGGCAGATTTTGTACCGCTTGACTGAGGCATGTGTGCAGACACAGGATTTTGATGATGCCGTTGAGTACTATACAGAGTATGTAAATCTTTCACCGAATGACAATAGCAAATATGTTTTAAAATATGAGATTTACAAAGGACGCGGTTCATCTATTGAAGAGCAGATCGGTGTTTTGGAGGAGTTTAGAAGCCGTGAATATACAGAGCAGTGGGCATATGAGCTGGCAAAGTTGTATGATCAGGCAGGTATGTCTGAAAAATGTGTGGCAGAATGTGATGACTTGGCGCTGTGGTTCCACAATGGAAAATATGTGGTACAGGCTCTGGAGTTAAAGAAAAAATATGTGCCGCTTACACCGGAACAGCAGACGATTTATGACAATCCGAGTGAGATTGTTGATATGGAAACGAAAGAAGCAGTCGTGGAAAAAGCAGTTCCGACATTAGGCGAAGCAATTACAAACGACCTTCCGAAATCAGAGAGAGATGTGATTGCGGACAGTATTTTGATGGATACGGAAAAACAGATTGCTGCAGCAGTGCAGGCTGTTCCGATAGAAAAAGAACCAGAACCGATACCGGAACCAGTGAAGGATTTGAACACAGTGGATCTGCAGAGTGAACTGGCAAACAGTATGAGACAGATTCTGTCCGGTTTAAAAACAGTGCCGGATGTTGCGGAACTGGAAAGTGCACCGGTAATGCAGCAGGCGACAGAGAAAAATCGTGTGCCGGAGCCGGAAGTAGAAGAAGAAATTCCGCAGCAGATGAGTATAGATGATCTGTTGACAGGTACGACAATGGAAGAAACAAAACCGGAGACAGTTCCAACGATCAATGCAGAGCCGGTGATGTCACAGAAAGAGGCATCGATGCAGGATGATCTTTTGAGTGCGCCGACAATTGATATTTCCCAGAAAATAAAACAGGAAATTGGTGATATTTCTATTCGTGAATATGCGGCTGCAGCGGCTAAAAAAGTGAAAGTACCGCAGGAAGAAATTCCGAAGCAACCGGTAATGGAGAAGATGCCACAGATGGAGATTCCGAAGCAGCCGATAGAAGAAGTACCGCAGGAGGAAGTTCTGAAACAGCCGACAGAAGAGAAAGTACCGCAGACAGCAGCACAGCCGGCGATGGAAAAAACACGGAGACCGGTGATTAATCCAAATGATTACACCAGAGAAGCATTAGATGAAAAGGAAAAAGAGATGCTTGGTTTCTGGGCAAAGATCCGGGGAATGAATGAGCAGATTAATTTGGCAGTAACGCAGATTGTCAGAAGCTCTCTGGCAGATAAAACATCATCCAGAGGGAATGTACTTCTGGTTGGTGATGCAGGAAATGGCAGAACGACATTGGCGATTTCGATTGCCAAGATTGTCAGCCGCAGTGAAGGAAAACCGACAGCGAAGGTTGCCAAGATTTATGCGGAAGATCTGAATAATAAGGATATTGCTGCTACTGTAAACAAGATGGCCGGAGGTGTTCTGATCATTGAGGAAGCCGGAGACTTGAATGATAATGCTGTTGGACAGCTTTCTATGGCAATGGATTTTAAGACAGACAGTCTGGTTGTGATGCTGGAAGATGAAAGACGTTATCTGCAGGATCTGTTGGCTCGTAACCCGCAGTTTGCACAGAAATTTGATATCACAATTAATGTTCCGATGTTGACAAATGATGAACTGGTAGAGTTTGGTAAATATTATGCGATAGAGAAAGAATGCGTATTGGATGAAACCGCTGCGCAGGCATTGTATGATTCTATTGGTATGATGCAGTCTCCGGAACAGCCGGTTGCGATTCTGGATGTAAAAGAGATTGTAGATAAAGCAATTCGGCATGCAAATCGTTTCGGATTGGGCAAGATGATTTCCAGTCTTTCCGGAAAACGTTATGATGAACATGATCGTGTGATTCTGCAGGGAAAAAATTTCAAGAAAATTAAATAAGAATAGGTAGAGGAGGACGTGCCGTAGGGCGCGTCCTTTTTGCATGCGAAGAGAGTATTTTGTAAATTTATTGGTTGACAACCAGTATACCGAACGGTATACTGGTTTCATATTAAAGAGAGAGAAAAACAATTATAAATTTATTTAACTTATACAGGAAAAAGGATAGGTTCAGGAAAGCTGGTGGGCAGTCATGGAAAATCGTCAGAAGATATTGGAATGTGCGTTGGAATTGTTTTTTCGCCGCGGCTATGACGCAGTCGGCATACAGGAAATTTGCCTGAGCGCGGGAGTTACTAAGCCGACGCTTTATCATTATTTCGGGAGTAAGTACGGATTGCTGGAAAAACTGTTGGAGGAAATGCTGGCGGAACGCAGCAGGCAACTGACAGAAAAGGTGCTTGGGATGAGCGGCAGCCGGACATACAGCAGGATGGAAGAAATGTTGTATAGTTTTACGACAGAACTGATAAACTTTGTAAATGGAAATCAGAAAGCATATATGTTGTTTATGTCCATGAGTTACTCGGCAAAAGACAGCGAAGCACATCAGGCAATCAAACCGTATTTGAAGCTCATGTATGACATGACTGTGCAGTTCTTTGCACAGTCCGGATATTTGCTTGGCAATATGAATGGTCGACAGGAACAGTTTGCCATCGGTTTTTTAGGATTGATTAATCATTATATTTTGTTTATGGAGTATCAGAATAATGCGGATGGTCCAATTCTGGTTTCCGAGGAGAAAAAACGAAGTTTGATCCATCAGTTTATGCATGGTATTTTCTCTTGATATAAAAAATGCAGAAAATGGAGGCAGAGTGCAGGATGAGCAAGTGGTATGAGGAGGCAGTGTTTTATCATATGTATCCGCTTGGCATGGTAGGAGCGGCAAAAAGAAATGAGCAGGAGCAGACGGAGCATCGTTTTGAGGAACTGGGGGAATGGCTGCCGCACCTGCAGGATATCGGCTGTACGGCGATTTATATCGGACCGTTGTTTGAATCAACGACACATGGATATGATACACGGGACTACCGCATGGTAGACCGTCGTCTGGGAGATAATGAGGATTTTAAGCAGTTTGTGGCAAAGGCACATACACTTGGGATAAAGGTGATCGTGGACGGTGTGTTCAATCACACCGGACGGGAGTTTTTTGCGTTTCGGGATATTCAGCAGAATCGGGAAAATTCCCGTTATTGTAAATGGTATAAAGGGATCAATTTTGGTTGGAATAATCCGTATAATGACGGCTTCGGCTATGAGGCGTGGCGCAACTGCTTTGAACTGGTAAATTTAAATCTGTATGAACGGGAAGTAAAGGATTATCTGTTTGATGTGATCCGTTTCTGGATTGCGGAGTTTGACATTGACGGCATTCGCCTGGACTGTGCGGACTGTCTGGATTTCGATTTTATGAAGGAAATGCGTTGGATGACTACTCAGCTCAAAGAGGATTTCTGGCTGATGGGTGAGGTGATTCATGGGGATTATGCGCGCTGGGTGAATGATGAAGTGCTGCATTCTGTGACGAATTATGAACTGCACAAGGGCTTATACTCCGGGCATAATGATCATAATTATTTTGAGATTGCGCATACGATCCGCCGGGAGTTTGATGCGAACGGAGGTATTTACAGAGGAAGAAAACTGTATTCCTTCGTGGACAATCATGATGTTGACCGTATCATGACAAAGCTGAATCAGAAGGAGCATGTAATTCCGGTGTATACACTTTTGTATACTTTACCGGGGATTCCTTCTATTTACTATGGAAGTGAATTTGGGATTGACGGGCACAAAGAAGGCGGTAATGACGATTCTCTGCGTCCGGCGCTGCGCGTGCAGGAATGTCTGAAAAATAATCGGCATCCAAAGCTTTTGGAACAGATTAGAAAGCTGGGTGAGCTTCGGAAAGAAAATGAGGTTCTGGCAGATGGAGAATACCGCGAATTATTTTTAACAAACCGTCAGTATGCATTTGCCAGGATCAAAGATAATAAGGCGGTGATCGTTGCCGTTAACAATGATGAAAAACCGGCGGATATTTCAGTTTCAATTCCGATTGCGGCAGAAACACTGACAGATTATTTTGATGGTACAGAAATTATAATGGAAAACGGAAGGCTTTTGGTGCATCTGGAAACGTCTGGTACAAAAATTTATAAAATAAATATGTAAAATATGTTTTGGGAGGGAGAATGGTATGAATAAAAATACCAAAAAGGAGACAGCGAAAAAGGAACTTTCAATAAAACGAGAGGGAATTCTTCTGGGAGACCTTGATCATTATCTGTTCGGACAGGGGACACATTATGATATTTATAAAAAACTGGGGGCGCATCCGGCAGTGGTAGACGGCAAAAAAGGTGTATATTTTGCTGTGTGGGCACCCCACGCAGAGTGTGTTCATCTGGTAGGTGATTTTAATGGATGGGATGAGACAGCCTGTGAAATGACCCGATTGGAGCCTTTGGGATTTTACGAGGTGTTTGTGGAAGGACTCGGCATTGGAGAACTTTATAAATATCTGATTACGACACAAGATGGCCGAAAGCTGTATAAGGCAGATCCATTTGCTAATTATGCGGAACTGCGTCCGGGAACGGCTTCCAGGGTGGCGGATATTTCCAATTTAAAGTGGCATGACAGTGTCTGGCTCAAGAAACGGCAGGAGCAGAAGATTGACGAAATGCCGATGGCGGTTTATGAGGTACATCCCGGATCCTGGATGAAGCATCCGAGTACGGAAGAAAACCCGGAGGGTTTTTATAATTATCGCGAATTTGCCGAGCGTCTGACGGCTTATGTAAAAGAAATGGGTTATACGCATGTAGAATTGATGGGAATTGCGGAGCATCCGTTCGATGGCTCCTGGGGATATCAGGTGACGGGATATTATGCACCGACCTCACGTTATGGTACACCGGAGGATTTTGCCTATATGGTGGATTATTTCCACCAGAACGGAATCGGTGTGATCCTTGACTGGGTTCCGGCTCATTTTCCGAAAGATGCATGCGGTTTAGCGGAGTTTGATGGACAGGCACTGTATGAATATGCAGATCCGCGTAAGGGTGAGCATCCGGACTGGGGAACGAAAGTGTTTGATTATGGCAGAAGTGAGGTGAGCAATTTCCTGATTGCAAACGCGCTTTTTTGGGTGGAACATTTTCATGTGGATGGTTTGCGTGTAGATGCGGTTGCTTCCATGCTGTATCTCGATTATGGACGTCAGGATGGCCAGTGGGTAGCGAATAAATACGGAGAAAATAAAAATCTGGAAGCAATCGAGTTTTTCCGTCATTTAAATACGGTAGTGCAGGGAAGAAATCATGGTGTACTGATGATCGCTGAGGAATCAACGGCCTGGCCGATGGTGACCGGACATCCGAAGGATGGGGGATTGGGATTTACCTTAAAGTGGAATATGGGCTGGATGCATGATTTCCTTGATTATATGAAGTTGGATCCATATTTCCGCAGTTATAATCATAATAAAATGACGTTCTCTCTGACCTATGCGTTTTCTGAGAATTTTATTCTGGTGTTGTCTCATGATGAGGTTGTGCATTTGAAATGTTCGATGATTAATAAGATGCCGGGGCTTTATGATGATAAGTTTGCAAATCTGAAGGCAGGTTATTCTTATATGATGGGACATCCTGGTAAAAAATTGCTTTTTATGGGACAGGAATTTGCACAATTTCAGGAGTGGAGCGAAGCGCGTGAACTGGACTGGTATTTACTTGGTGAGGAAAAACATCAACAGTTTCAGCATTATGTGAAAACACTGCTTCATTTATATAAAGAAGATCCGGCTATGTACAGTATGGATCGCGATTGGGAAGGATTTGAGTGGATTAACGCAGATGATAATACCAGGAGCCTTTATAGCTTTATTCGTCATTCTGCGGATGGAAAGAGCAATTTAGTGTTTGCAATCAATTTTACACCGGTAGTACGTGAGCGCTATTGCGTGGGTGTGCCACAGAGCGGCGTTTATAAACTGGCGCTTAACAGTGATGAAAAACAATATGGAGGCAGCGGCGGTGAAATTCCGGCTTCTGTTCGCGCGAAGAAAGGTGAGTGCGATGGAAAACCATATTATTTGGAGTTTGATCTTCCGGCATACGCAGCGGCAGTGTTCCGTTACGTGAAGCGGGTACAGAAAACTGCAGTGTCCAGGAAAACTGGCACAAAGAAAACAGGGACAAAGAAAAAATAGTAAGACATGAAAACGATATTCTGGCATATACTTACGTAAATGGAAACATGGAGTGAGCAGATGTCAGAATATCGTCGTTTTATTTCTTATATTTATTATTATTCAAATGGGAAGAAAGAGAGAAACTGCGGATACGTAAAGGTAGAAGTCCGAGGGAATCTCTGTCGCCTGCAGCTGCATTTGGAACGAAACGGACAGGAGAAGAAACCACTGAAGGTTTACGGATTTGTACGGGAGGGCGATTATCTGCTCGGACTTTTGCTTGGAGAAACAGCCGGGAAAGGAAAGGCTTGTGATTTTCAGACAGCGACACCGGTTCACCGGTTTGCGGATAGTAGCTATACGGTGCAGCAGGTGTGTGGTATCTGGTTAACCGGGACGGAGACCGAGACATATATAACGGTCTGGGATGACGAACCGACGGATCTGAATCGATTTGTCACGGAGCTGCCGCAAAGAGAGGTGTCGATAGAAAAGGAACAGCCGGTTTTGGAGCTTACAGCAGAGCAGGCAGATGAAAAATGGGAGAAGGAAACGGATTCTTCACTTGCGGGACGCTGGAATCAGTTTTGTTACCATTATCCTGCAATGCGTGTATTTGCGGACGAGGAGATTTCCGAGTGTCTGCAGATCGCACCGAAGGATATTTCGTTTCTTGGAGAATCCCAGTGGAGTTATTTACAGAGTCCGTTTGTAAGGCAGGCAGCGGCAAAATATCATCATTTGATGGTGGGGCGTCATCAAAACGGTCGTTTTGTGCTGGCTGTTCCGGGCATATACGGAGATATGCAGAACCGCCAGCTGGCACGCATGTACGGATTTCCGATGTTTAAGGAAGCATCGGTGCCTGAAAATACTTCCGTACAAATGGAGCAGATGTTCGGCTATTGGTATCATTTTATTGATTCATAATTATTGAAAATAATTTTTCGAAAAAAATCAGGTTTCGTGCAACAGTTTGCGCGAAATCTGACACTATATAGGTGTAACGAGTAAACAGAGGATGAAATGAGGAATGGCGATGGAACA
Source organism: Marvinbryantia sp. (assembly GCA_050944495.1). Lineage (GTDB taxonomy): Bacteria > Bacillota > Clostridia > Lachnospirales > Lachnospiraceae > Marvinbryantia. Next base: position 15,223 of record JBMNRF010000030.1, on the reverse strand, counting down.
ACAGATAAGGTTAGTGAGGCAGGCAAAAGCGGGGGATGTGGCAGCCTTTGCGGAATTGTACCGCAGTGTCTATCAGCGTTTGTACCGTATGGCGTTTTACACGCTAAAAAACAGTCATGATGCGGAGGATGCGGTAAGTGACACGGTGACGGATGCTTGGGCGCAGATTGGTACATTGCGTCAGGAAGAGGCATTTTCCGGCTGGATTTTCCGGATTTTATCAAATAAATGTCGGAGAAAATTAAAAGAATATACCAGCCGGACAGAAGAACTTCCGGAGGATTTATGTGCAGTTTCCGGGGATGCGGAAGAAAAGCTGGATGTTAAAAATGCTTTTGCAAAGCTGGATGCGGAAGAACGCATGATCCTTTCACTGCGCATTTTCGGCGGTTACAGCAGCCGTGAGATCGGCGCGGCGCTACAGATGAATGATAACACGGTGCGCTCACGGCAGAAACGGGCACTGGAGAAGATGGAAGGATATCTTGCTTTATAGCGCATCGGAGCGGTTGCATTAATAGTGGCTGCGGAGGAAGAATGGCAGACAGATTTGGATTACATTGAGGAGGAGCAGAAAATGGACGAAAAGAAATGGCTGGACAGGATAGGGAAATCAGCGGAGGATGTTCCGGTGCCGGAATCTCTTTCCCCGGAACATATTCAGAAAATGCTGGAAGAAAAAAATGCGCAGGATCAGCAGCAGACAAAAGATTCGACAGAAACAAAAACGGTATCGTCAGCATATGAAAAGAAAAAACGGCGCAGATATCTGCTGCGGACGCTGGAAGCGGCAGCTGCGGTAGTGCTTGTGTTTGCCGCAGGACATCGGGTCGGAGTGACACAGGGTATGACGGACGGCAGGGGAGCAGCTGTTCTGGTAGCGGAGACGGAAAAGGGGCAGGAGACGGCGGAAGACGGCAGCACGGCAGCAACATCTACTGATAAAGCGGAAACAGAAGCAACAAATAAAGTGCGGGAAGCAACAGAGATAGAATACGCATCAGATACAGAAACTGCTGATACAAAAGATCTTCAGAGCGTCGGCAGCAGTGATGTCCTCTACGCGAAGCTAAAGGAGTATATGGATGAACACGATATGCTGCTGAACTACGCCAGAGGTCCGCAGACACTGGAGATGGAGATAGCAGTAGAAGATTCCGCGACAGCGTATGATACAGGAAGCGCGGTGAAAGGTTATGGCGGAAACAGTTCGCTAAATGATTTTTCACAGACGAACCTGCGAGATGCTGATGTAGATGAAAGTGATATTGTAAAAACAGATGGGGAGTATCTGTATATGATCCGGCGCGGCAGCTCTGTGCGGATTGTGCAGGCGGACGGCACGGAGCTGACGGAGATCACAACTGTAGAATCAGACAATTTGAGTGAATCTATTCGTGATTTGTATATTGATGGAGATACGATGATCCTTGTGACAGGCGGAAGCCGTTCTGCGATGAAGGAAGAGTCAAAGGATGTTTATACAACGGAATATTATGATTATGCAAGAGTTTTGACATATGATATCTCTGACCGTACAAATCCGAAACTTTTGGGAAGTGCAGAACAGGAGGGGTATTATAAGAGCAGCCGTAAGGTCGGCAATGATGTTTATCTGTTTACGGAGTTTTGTCCGCAGATCGGCGATTCCAAGGATGACAGCCGCATCATGCCTTTGATAAACGGCGAGAGCATGACTGCAGAACATATTTATGTTCCGGAAACGTTGCAGGATACGTCTTATCTGGTCATTGGTTCTGTGAACATCGGTACGCCGGACAAGATTAAAAACGGGAAAGCGGTTGTATCGGGAGCGGAGCATTTCTATGTCAGCAGCGAGAGTATTTATATTTGCAGCCGGAATTGGCGTGAAGGCAGCGGTGATATGACGGAAATACTGAAATTTTCCTATGAAAACGGTGAGATCAGAGGCGTCGGAAGCTGTGAATTTAAAGGATATCTTAATGATACCTTTTCCCTTGATGAGTATAATGGATATCTTCGTGTACTGGCTACTGCTCTGACAGACAGTACGGAGACGAATGCATTATATATTTATGATGAAAAGTTGGAACTGGTCGGAAAGATTGCGGATATCGCACCGGATGAGACGATCCGCAGCGCCAGATTTTTGGGTGATACCGGTTACTTTGTGACTTTCCGACAGACAGATCCGCTTTTTTCCGTAGATCTTTCTGATCCGGAAAATCCACAGATCATTGGTGCGTTGAAAATTGACGGATTTTCTTCTTATCTGCATTTTTATGGGAAGGAGAAGCTGCTTGGCATTGGCTATGATGCTGATCCGGAGACCGGCATCACAACCGGTATGAAGCTGTCTATGTTTGATATTTCTGATCCGGAAAATGTCATAGAGGAAAAACGATTTGTATTAAAGGATGCCAATAATTGTCCGGGTCTTTATAATTATAAGGCAATTATGATCGATCCGGAAAAGAATTTATTCGGATTCGCGTGTGACGCGAATTATCTGGTATTTACTTATGAAGAAGAACAGGGATTTGTTAACTTGCTGACGTATAATATGAATCAGGGGGAAGGCGACGGATACGACTGGTATGAGGATGTACGAGGACTTTATATTGAGGATACGTTTTATCTGGCAAATGCCGATCAAATCCTGGCCTTTGATATGAAAGAAGAATTTGCACTGAAAGAAAAACTGGAGTTGTAAAAGAGCGCGCTGTGGTGTTATACTTTTAAAAGAATGCAAAACAGGAGGGTAATACACCATGGAAGAAAACAAGATAACAATGGCTGATTTTGAGGAGGAACTGACCGCGTCTTTAAAAACGATCCATGAGGGTGATATCATCACCGGAACGGTTATTGCGGTGACAGACACAGAAGTGACGCTGGATCTGAAATACTATACCGAAGGTGTGATCCGCAGAGAGGATTATTCTGATGATCCGACTTTTAATCTGAAGGAAGAAGTACATGTGGGCGATGAGATTTCGGCAACCGTTGTCAGAAGAGACGGAGGACAGGGACAGATTATGCTCTCCAGAAAAGAAGCAAATGATGTACTGGCCTGGGACAAGTTAAAAGCGCTGCAGGATGCGCAGACAAATATTACGGTAAAAGTGGCAGGTGCAGTAAAGGCAGGTGTGGTTGCTTATGTAGAAGGAATCCGCGGATTTATTCCGGCTTCCAAGCTGTCTCTTAATTATGTGGAAGATACCAATGAATGGATTGGCCGGGAAATTGAGGTTCGTGTGATTAATGTAGATGAAGAGGATAAAAAACTGGTGCTTTCCGCGAAGGAGATTTTGCGTGAACGCGAAGCGGAAGAAAAGAAGACCAGAATTTCCAATGTGGCAGTCGGTTTGGTAACGGAAGGCGAAGTAGAATCTTTACAGCCGTACGGAGCGTTTGTAAATCTGGGCAATGGACTGACCGGACTGGTACACATTTCTCAGATCAGTGAAAAACGAATCAAGACACCGGCAGCGGTATTGAAAGTCGGTGATACGGTAAAGGTAAAAGTGATTGCTGTAAAAGATGGTAAATTAAGTCTGAGCATGAAAGCACTGCAGGATGTAGCGGCGGAGGAAATCCAGGAGGAAGAAATTGAACTTCCGCAGAGTGAAGAGGTTTCTACAACACTGGGATCTCTGTTTGCAAATTTAAAATTGTAAAAAAACAACTAAAACAGAGGAAAAAGATGAAAAAATTTATGTAAAATAACTGAAAGTTTATGATTCGTTCATAAATTAGACATAAAACACTGTTAAACTAAAGATAATCAAAGATGACTTAGCTTAATAGATAAATTTTTTCATAATTGCCTCCGGTGTACCAGACGCCGGGGGCACTCCTCACGTTTGGGAGAAAAATAGCGGCTGCGCTGATTACAGGGGGAATATGATGGGAAATGATACAAAAAATACGATTTATGTGATCGGACATAAAAATCCGGACACGGATTCGATCTGTTCGGCGATTTCGTATGCCTATTTGAAAAATCAGATGGGAACCGGCGAATATGAGGCAAAGCGCGCAGGACATATCAGTACGGAAACACAGTATGTTCTGGAGCGGTTTCGTGTGGAAACACCGGGATATATTCCGAATGTTAAAACGAGAGTAAGAGATATGGAAATGCGCCGTACAACAGGTGTATCCAGCGATATTTCGCTGAAAAAGGCATGGACGCTTTTAAACGAATCAAAAGGCAATACATTACCAATTGTAAAAGAGAACAATGTACTGGAAGGTCTGATCAGTATCGGTGATATTGCCAGATCTTATATGGCGGTTTCTGATAATGCGATTCTTTCTAAGGCGAAGACACAGTACTGCAATATTCTTGAGACATTAGATGGGACGCTTTATGTGGGAGATGAAAATCAGTATTTTGATAAAGGAAAAGTCGTAGTGGCAGCTTCCAGTCCTGAAGTGATGGAATCTTATATCGAGGAAAACGATATGGTAATTCTCGGTAACCGTTACGAAACGCAGCTTTGTGCGATTGAGATGAAAGCATCCTGCCTGATCATCTGCGGAGATGCGGTTGTGACAAAGACGATACAGATTCTTGCAAAAGAGAAAAATTGTACGATTATCGCAACGCCATACGATACATATACGGTTGCGCATCTGATCAATCAGAGTATGCCGGTCAAATTTTTTATGAAGGATAATGAGATCACTTCTTTTACCGAAGATGATTTTACGGATGATATCAAGGAAGTGATGGCAAGTATGCGACATCGAGATTTCCCGGTTCTTGATAAGGAAGGGCGTTATGTGGGGACGATTTCCAGACGAAATTTGTTGGGAATAAAAAAACGCCGTTTGATTCTGGTAGATCACAACGAGATTTCACAGGCAGTAAATAATATCGAGAGCGGAGAAATCCTGGAGATTATTGATCATCATCGACTTGGTTCGTTGGAAACGCCGATGCCGGTATTTTTCAGAAATCAGCCGGTTGGCTGTACGGCAACGATTGTATATCAGATGTTCTGTGAGAATAATATTGAAATTCCGCAGAAAATTGCCGGTTTGCTCTGTGCGGCAATTATTTCAGATACGCTTTTATTCCGTTCTCCGACCTGTACGCCTCTGGATCAGTATGCGGCAGAGATGCTGGCACAGATTGCAGGCATCAAGTGTGAAGAGTTTGCTGCGGAAATGTTTGCGGCAGGAAGTAATCTGAAGAGTAAATCAGCGGAAGAAATCTTTTATCAGGATTTCAAGAAATTTGAGCAGGATGAGATTACATTCGGGGTAGGACAGATTACATCTATGAAACATGAGGAACTGGCGGAGGCAAAGGAGAAGCTGTTTGAATACATGAAGAGTGTTCTGGAAAAACAGAGATTGAAAATGTTGTTTTTCATGTTGACGGATATTATGAACGAATCTACAGAATTGCTGTATTTTGGAGAAGGCAGTGATAAATTAGTCAGCGATGCGTTCCGCCGGAAAACGGATGGCAGAAGTATTGTACTGCAGGGCATCGTATCCCGTAAGAAGCAGTTGATTCCGGCATTATTTGCCGTGCTGCAGCAGTAGAAATGGAGAAGCGATTTTGAGCAAACAGATATGGAAAGCGGGCAATATGCTCTATCCGCTGCCGGCGGTGATGGTGAGCTGCAAAAGACCCGATGAAAAAGCAAATATTATTACGGTAGCCTGGACGGGGACTGTCTGTACAAATCCGGCGATGGTATATATATCCGTACGACCGGAGCGATATTCTTACTCTATTATTAAAAATACGGGAGAATTTGTAATTAATCTCACCACAGAGAAATTGGCGCGCGCCACTGATATCTGCGGTGTTCGTTCCGGGCGTGATATGGATAAGTTTGCGGAACTGCATTTGACGGAAGAACATTCCGTACAGGTTGCGGCGCCCGGCATTGCCGAAAGCCCGGTAAACATCGAGTGTAAGGTGGAGCAGGTGTTGGAACTTGGCTCACATCATATGTTTTTGGCGAAAGTATTAGCTGTACATGTCGATGAAGCGCTTTTGGATGAAAAAGGAAAATTTCATTTGAATAAAGCGGAAATGCTGACATATTCGCACGGAGAATATCATGGACTGGGAGAATTTATCGGCACATTCGGCTATTCAGTCAAAAAGAAGAAAGCAAAGGGAGCCTCTGGAAGAAAGAAACATTAATATATTCTTAATCCAATATCTTGTGTCTGAAACAATATTTTACAAAAACAGACACAAGATATTGTTGTGAAAATATGTCAGAATGTTTAGAAAATATTGCATGGCATTAATTTTGGTTTACAAATCGGTGATGTGTGATATAATATCTGTTATAGGGCAGGATTGTGCCCGTTATTTTTGTTGACAAATAGGGGATGTAACGTTGTGTTTTGCGTTACAAATGATAGGGGATAAGAGTATAAATAATAAATTCAGAGGTGTCTAATGGAACAATATATTATAAAAGGCGGCACTCCGCTCGTAGGTGAGGTAGAGATCGGAGGAGCGAAAAATGCGGCACTTGGTATTCTTGCTGCAGCCATTATGACGGATGAGACAGTACGCATCGATAATTTGCCGGATGTACAGGATATAAATGTATTGCTGGAGGCGATTCATGAAATCGGTGCAAAGGTAACCAGAATCAGCAGAACATCTGCGCTGATCAATGGTTCCGATATCGGAAGAGTCAGTGTAGATTACGAATATATTAAAAAGATCAGAGCATCTTATTATCTGCTCGGGGCTCTGCTTGGTAAGTACAAGAGGGCAGAAGTGCCGCTTCCTGGCGGCTGTAACATCGGCAGCAGGCCGATCGATCTTCATTTGAAAGGCTTTAAGGCGCTTGGTGCAACAACGCGTATCGCAAACGGCGCGATCATTGCGGAAGCAGCGCATTTGCGGGGAAATCATATTTATCTGGATACGGTTTCCGTAGGTGCGACGATTAATATCATGATGGCAGCTTCTATGGCAGAAGGGCGTACGATTATTGAGAATGCGGCGAAGGAGCCGCATGTTGTAGATGTGGCAAACTTCCTAAACAGTATGGGTGCAAACATTAAGGGAGCCGGTACGGATATGATTCGTATCCGTGGAGTAGAAAAGCTGCATGCAACAGAATATTCGATCATTCCGGATCAGATTGAGGCAGGAACTTTTATGTTTGCGGCGGCGGCCACCAGAGGAGATGTGATCGTCAAGAATGTGATTCCAAAGCATCTGGAGGCAACTTCTGTTAAACTGATGGAGATCGGTTGTCAGGTAGAAGAATTTGACGATGCGGTTCGTGTCGTTGCTACGAAACGTCTGACGAGCACGAATGTAAAGACATTGCCGTATCCGGGGTATCCGACGGACATGCAGCCACAGATCGGTGTTGCGCTTGCTTTGGCCAGCGGAACAAGTCTTGTGACGGAAAGTATATTTGAAAATCGTTTCAAATATGTGGACGAGCTGATCCGTATGGGTGCGAATATCAAGGTAGAAGGCAATACCGCTGTGATTTACGGCACGGAGAAACTGACGGGTGCAAGAGTCAGCGCACCGGATCTGCGTGCGGGAGCTGCGCTTGTGATTGCCGGTCTGGCAGCAGAAGGTATTACAATCGTAGATGATATTGTTTATATTCAGCGTGGTTATGAGTGCTTTGAAGAAAAATTGCGCAGCCTTGGTGCGGAGATTGAGCGTGTGTCCAGCGAAAAGGACATCCGGAAATTTACGCTGAGAGTCAGTTAAAAGTACTTGACAAAATGGTCGGATAGCGTTATTGTTACTGACAGAAATAAAATTGAACATGAGTTAGTCTCTTATTCAGAGTGGTGGAGATACATAGGATCTGTGAAGCCACGGCAACCCCCACAGCGGAAGGTGCCAGCCTGAGCGATTAATCGAACAATAAGAGGGCTGAACTATCACAGGAGATAGAGGGTCCGCTTATGGCGGACTCTTTTTTCATATAGGAGCGCTGTCTTTATATGAAAAAGAGCCGTGAGAATTCTATTTGATGTAAGGAAATTCATGAAAGGAAGGAAAGATATGGAAAGAAAATTATTTACATCCGAATCTGTAACTGAAGGACATCCGGATAAAATGTGCGATGCGATTTCTGACGCGATTCTGGATGCATTGCTGGAGCAGGACCCGATGAGCCGCGTGGCATGTGAAACGGCCACAACAACCGGTTTGGTGTTGGTTATGGGAGAAATTACTACGAATGCTTATGTGGATATTCAGAAGATCGTGCGCGATACTGTGCGTGAAATCGGTTATACCAGAGGCAAATATGGATTTGACGCAGATACTTGCGGAGTGATTACTGCTATTGATGAGCAATCTGCGGACATTGCGCTTGGTGTGGACAAGGCGTTGGAAGCAAAAGAAAATACCATGACGGATGATGAAATCGAGGCGATCGGCGCAGGTGATCAGGGAATGATGTTCGGTTTTGCGTCTAATGAAACAGAAGCGTATATGCCATATCCGATCTGGCTGGCACACAAAATGGCGTTGAAGTTGACAGAAGTACGCAAAAATGGTACGCTGACTTACCTTCGACCGGATGGAAAAACACAAGTTTCCGTTGAGTATGATGAAAATGACAAGCCGGTGAGACTGGACGCGGTAGTTTTGTCTACTCAGCATGATCCGGATGTGACGCAGGAGCAGATTCATGCGGATATTAAAAAATATGTGTTTGATGAAGTACTTCCGCAGGAAATGATTGATGAAAATACGAAATTTTTTATTAATCCGACCGGACGTTTTGTGATCGGAGGACCGCACGGAGACAGCGGCCTGACCGGACGAAAGATCATTGTGGATACTTACGGCGGCTATGCACGTCACGGCGGCGGTGCATTTTCCGGTAAGGACTGCACAAAGGTGGACCGTTCTGCAGCTTACGCAGCGCGTTATGCAGCGAAGAATCTGGTGGCAGCAGGATTGGCAGATAAATGTGAGATTCAGCTTTCCTATGCGATTGGCGTGGCTCAGCCGACTTCTGTGCGCGTAGATACTTTTGGAACCGGAAAACTTTCGGATGAGCGCATTACAGAAATCTTACGTGAGAATTTTGATTTCCGGCCGGCAGGTATTATCAAGATGCTTGATCTGCGCAGACCGATTTATAAACAGACGGCAGCTTACGGACATTTCGGAAGAGATGATATCAATCTTCCGTGGGAAAAACTGGACAAAGTGGAACTGCTTAAAAAATATCTTTAAGTTTATAAAAAGTTTAGAAAGACAAAGCTTTGTTTAGATGCAGCACAAACTCTTTTGTGGTATAGTATTAGAGTAAGGATAAAAATTTCCTGCTTCTGATGCATACCGCAAAGGAGTTTTTTTATGAAATTAAGAACCAGACTGATGATTGCATTTCTGACGATTATTGGAATGCCGACCCTGATGTTTCTGATTATTATGTTGACAATAGGAAACTCGCAGTTGGATTATTTGGAGGAATACGGCAATCAGCTTCAGCAATATGAAGAAGAATCCAATTTTGTGATAGATGGAGAAAATGTGCAGGGCAGTACTCTGCCTCCGGCGGCGCGGATGATTCCGGAGATTCGGATGTTTTTAAAGGACATGGGGATTGCGGCCATCCTAATTCTTGTTTTGACTGCGGTACTTTTGATGGCATGGATTTATACCGGGATCAATGTTCCGCTGATGAAACTGAGAAAAGCGACGCATAATATTGCGGAGGGAAATCTTGATTTTACCCTGGAGGTCACCGGGGAAGACGAGATCAGTGATCTCTGCCGGGATTTTGAGGAAATGCGTCTTCGTCTGCGAGAATCCACAGAAGAAAAGATGGAGTACGACCGTGAAAATAAAGAGCTGATCAGCAATATTTCACACGATCTGAAGACACCGATCACGGCAATCAAAGGATATGTGGAAGGGATCATGGATGGTGTGGCAAATACGCCGGAGAAGATGGATCGGTATATCCGCACGATCTATAACAAGGCAAATGATATGGATCGATTGATCAATGAATTGACTTTCTATTCTAAGATTGATACAAATCGTATTCCGTATACGTTTAACAAAATTAATGTGGCAAACTATTTTGAAGATTGCTTTGAGGAAGTCGGACTTGATCTGGAATCGAAGGGGATCAATTTTTCCTATTCTAATTTTGTTGATAAAAATGTGGAAGTGATCGCTGACACCGAGCAGATGAAGCGTGTGATCAATAATATTGTTGGAAATTCTGTGAAATATATGGATAAGCAGCTAGGACGGATCGATATTCGTGTAAAGGATGTCGGAGATTTTGTGCAGGTGGAAATTGAAGATAACGGCAAAGGAATCGGAGCAAAGGAACTGCCGTATATATTTGATCGTTTTTACCGCACGGATGCATCACGGAATTCCTCTATGGGTGGAAGCGGGATTGGCCTTTCGATCGTGCGTAAGATCGTGGAGGATCACGGTGGAAAGATCTGGGCGAGCAGCAAAGCGGGCGAAGGTACGATCATGTATTTTGTGCTTCGGAAGGTAACGGTAGAATAAACAGGAGGAACAAAAAGATGAGTAGAATTTTAATCATCGAAGATGAAGAAGCGATTGCGGAGTTGGAGAAGGATTATTTGGAACTCAGCGATTTTGAGGTGGAAATTGAACAACGTGGAGATACTGGTCTGCAGAAAGCGTTGGAAGAGGATTTTGACCTGCTGATTCTTGATCTGATGCTGCCAGGTATGGATGGCTTTGAAATCTGCCGTCAGATACGTGAGAAAAAAAATATTCCGGTGCTGATGGTATCTGCGAAGAAAGATGATATTGATAAGATTCGTGGGCTTGGTCTCGGCGCGGACGATTATATGACGAAACCATTCAGTCCGAGTGAGCTGGTGGCGCGTGTAAAGGCGCATCTGGCACGCTATGAGCGTCTGATTCGTACCAATGTAAAGGAAAATGATATTGTGGAGATTCGTGGCATCAAGATTGATAAGACGGCACGTCGTGTCTGGATCAATGGCGAGGAAAAGAACTTTACAACGAAAGAGTTTGATCTTTTGACTTTTCTTGCGGAAAATCCGAATCATGTATTTACCAAGGAAGAACTGTTCCGGGAAATCTGGGATATGGAGTCGATTGGTGATATCGCAACTGTAACGGTGCATATCAAAAAGATCCGCGAGAAGGTAGAATTTGATACCGCAAAGCCGCAGTATATTGAGACAATCTGGGGCGTGGGTTATCGGTTTAAGGTTTGAGAAAATGGCAGGCAGGGACAAAAGTTTCTGTCTGCTTTGCTTTTTATGGTCAGCAGCCTTAGCAGAAAAATAGGGGATTATTTCGATTATGCGTATAATGTGTGTATAATTTGTGAATTTTAAAAGAATTGTTTTACTTTTTGAAGAGAAAGTGATATATTGAAAGAAAAATAAACAGTATTTCATGAACTCAAAAAGGGGTGGTTTTATGAGATTCAAAGGAAAAGTTGCTGCATGGTTTTGGGGGATTATTATTTTAACAAATGTGGTCTTTCTCTATGAACTTGTTTTTTCAAGAGATAATCTGCCGGCGTTGTTTGTCGGTATTGTAGGATGTAATTTGATTGTTTTGCCGCTGGCGTTTCATAATTATGTGGAAATTACGGATGAATCGGTGAAACTGTTTTTCGGGTTTTTCAAGGATACGATCCGTATTTCTGATATCAAGGAAGTTTATCAGACACATAATGTGATCGCTTCTTCGGCTGCATCGATGGATCGGATTGTATTGAAGGGCAGAAATAATGAAATGATGTGTGCGGTAAAAGATAAAAAGAACTTTTATAAAGAACTGCAGTATCGTAATCCGCAGATTCATTTCCACAGCAGATGTAAGATGTAAGTTGTTTTGCGATTGGGAAGAGTGATAACTTTAATGAGAAAGCTCCTTAGAACAGAAAAATGACAGAATACCAAAAAGTGCTTCGCATACCGGATTTCGGCAGCGGAGCACTTTTATTTTACGGCTTAAAAAATCTGTATCTAAAATCAGCTGACACTAAATTTATCCTGTTGTATAAATCAAAATTCCCAACAGGATCACAGCATTTCCGATCCATTTTCCCTTACTGCTTTTTTCTTTTAAAATCATATGTGAGAGCAGCAGTACGAATATATAGGTAAAGCAGTCGATAACCGGGCCGAGCTTCATCTCGATGCGTGTGAAGCAGTAGGTATTTAAAAGCAGTACGCCGAAATAAATGCCATAGGCGGTGATCACGCGCCAGTTTAAATATTCGCGGATAATATTATCGTGTTTTACGTTGGCGCTCTGTTTTAAAAGAAGTTGAGAGATTGCGCCGAAAAAGGTGCCCAGAATCATTAGGCCGATAAAAAAGTAATCATTCATATTTTTGTACCATCCATACTCCCACCAGTATAACCAGCATACCGATGATATTCTGCAAGGAAATATTCTCGCGGAAAATGAAAAATGCCCAAATCTGAGACCAGATCAGATATACATTTTTATTTGCGTAGGCTGTCGAAAGGGAAAATTTGCGGATTACGCGCTGCCAGGCAATTGCGTAAATACCGCAGTTAAGCAGCATCAAAAAAGCAAACAGATAGACCCGCGGGTCGGTTAGACCGCCCTTATTGTAATATACGGCTGCCAGCTTTGAGAATACGCCGGTAAAAGAAAACAGACAAATATTCAAATGAAGCTGGATGTAGTTTTTCGTTCGTTCCATAAAACTCCGTTTCTATTTATTAGAGGTTAGAAAATTTAGTTGAAAATTTTAAAGCATGCTATCATTAAACATCCATTTTATTTTTTTGTCAACTTTTGCTTTTCCTTTTTTTCATAATATAGTATACTCAGAATGTCGGGGAAAAGCTTGTCTCCCTGGATATTTGTCTAAATTTAAGATTTATAAGAACAGAAAGAGGAAAAGCCATGTTGGTTTCAATCGTGGTTCCGTGTTACAATTCGGAACACACCATCGGGGAACTGGTGGATCTGACGATAAAAGAATTTGAAAAAATGCCGCAGTATACAGTCGAGTTTGTACTTGTCAATGATTATTCTAAGGATAATACGATCGGTACGATTCGCAAACTCTGCGAAAAATATCCATTTGTGAAGGGGATTAATCTGGCGCGTAATTTCGGTCAGCATAATGCGATTATGGCAGGGCTTCACTTTGCAGAGGGAGAGCTGATTGTTGGTATGGATGATGATATGCAGACACATCCGTCACAGCTGCCGATTATGCTTGGAAAAGCTGCCGAGGGATATGATCTGGTGTATGGTCTTTATCCGGTGCGCAAGAACTCTTTTTTGAAAAATCTTTCGAGTAAATTTAACGCGGTGACTTCCCGGATTCTGCTGGGGCGTCCGAAGGAGATTGTTTCCAGTAATTACTGGGTAATCAATCGGTTGGTGCGTGATGAAGTGATTCGATATAAAAATTTTAATCCATATGTGGATGCGATTTTCTATCGGGTGACGAATAATATTGCGAACGTTCCAATTGAGCATTACAAACGTGAGGTTGGCAGTTCTAACTACACATTCCGTAAACTGGTAAAACTATGGCTGGCATATTTTAATTTTTCTGTAGTGCCGCTGCGAATTTCCTCATATCTTGGAATTATTTTTTCCTGTACCGGTTTTGTCGGAGCGCTGGCAACGCTGATCAGACAGATCATCGCCCCGAGCGAGCAGCTCGGCTGGGCATCTATTATGTGTGCGATGCTGTTGTTTTTCGGATTTGTCTTGCTGGTGCTGGGAATTATCGGAGAATATCTCGGAAAGATCATTTTGAGCATTAATAATACACCGCAATTTATTATCCGGGAAGCATATAATGTTTCAAAGGGCGGAGACAGAGAAGAGCCATGAAAAAAATAATGATACTGGGGGCCGGAATTTATCAGGTCCCTTTGATTTTGGAAGCAAAGAAAAAAGGGTATTATACGATTGTAGTCAGTTATAAAGGACATTATCCGGGGTTTCAGCTGGCAGACAAATGTTATTATCTGAACACAACGGATACGGAAGCGGTTCTGGATGCGGCGAAAAAAGAACAGATTGACGGAATCTGTACGACCGGCACGGATGTTGCCATGTATACAGTTGGGTACGTATGCCGCGCATTGAATCTGAATGGTATACCGTGCGAAGCCTCTCTGACGGTGACGGATAAATGCCGTATGAAGGAAGCGTTTGCGAAAGGCGGCGTTTCCAGCGCAAAGTTCTATAAGACGTATTCGCTTTCGGAGGCGCAGCAGATGTTTGCGCAGATGCAGGCACAGGGAGCGAAGGCGGCCATGGTGAAAGCGGTAGACAGCTCCGGAAGCCGCGGAATTACAAAGATAATGGATGTGGAAGAACTGGAGCGTGCTTATTTTGAGGCGCAGAAGGTGACGCGTCGGCCGTATATTCTCCTGGAAGAATTTATAGAAGGGCATGAGATCGGTGTGGATGGTTTTATTTCGGGAGGCGAGATTACGCTGATGCTGCCGCATGAGAAATTTGTGCTGCATACCGGAGGCACAACGATTCCTGCAGGACATGGATTTCCGCTTTCTTGTGATCCGAAGCTTTATGCTGAGATTTGTCGACAGATGGAACTCGCCGTACGGGCGACCGGCTTAGATAATTGTGCGTTTAATGCGGATGTATTGGTGTCCGGTGAGCAGGCATGGATTTTGGAAATCGGCGGTCGTGCGGGAGCGACGGGAATTCCGGAACTGATCTCTATTTACAGTGGTTTTTCTTTTTATGAGAAAATCCTGGAAAATGCGCTGGGCTGTACTCCTGATTTTTTGGCGAAAGGGCAGACACCGTGCATGTCAAAACTTCTGTTTTCACCGATCAACGGGATGGTGACGGCGATTGATGAAGCAGGGCTTGCGAAGCTTCGTAAAGATGGAGTTGAAATTTCACTGGATTATCAGGTCGGTGAGGCAGTGCGCCGGGTACAGAACGGTTCGGACCGCATTGGTCAGTTTGTAATACGGACAGAGTGTGTAGATGAACTGAAAAAAATGTGCGATCAGATTTATGAAAAAATTTTCGTAAGCGGTCAGTCGCTTGACACACTGTGGAAGAAAAAATAAAAAATTATTCGGGAATGTGTTTCGGCACATTCCTTTTATATTTATGGGGCGGATAGACCCAGTTGAGTACGTTGGAGTTTCTCAACAGAGAAACGGAAACGTGCGAAATATAATCCACCCGCTATGCGGGCAATGTCGTCAACTTAAGAGTATTTGCTTCAAAAAA
>JBMNRF010000029.1:0-42700 GCA_050944495.1 Marvinbryantia sp. | reverse complement strand
AGCATTGTTTTGGTGCGCCGTCAAGGGTGGCGTACACTGCCAATTACTAACATATCTGCAATTTTCAAGGTTCATTTGAGCCTGTTTTTTTCGGCTCAATTTTTCATAGATTACTTGACACTACCATATTTTATTCTTAAATCATGTTTTGCCATATACTTGCGGATTTCTCTGCATTTCACATTTCAAACTTTTTGCATTCCTAGTATACACAAAAATACCTGCCGAGACAATCCCGGCAGGTCAAAAACTTAAACGAACCAGCTTTTCTACCGGTACTTGTCTACGATCGCCCGCATCTGTGGCAATTTCTCTTCCATCTCCTTTACCAGCTTAAACTGGGTTCTGCAGCGATCGAGATTATGTCCATCCCGATGAATTTTAAAATAATGATCTCCTTCCAGATAATCTGTCAGGAAACGCATTCCACATTCAAAGGTCATCATGATCGCCCCCATCGGCATCATTTCCAACTCTTTTTCTGTCAGTGCTCCGCCACATCCCTCAATAAATCCTTTGGTATATACCTCATATAAATGCATATCAAACGAAACCTTTGACAAATCCGGCTCGTCTTCTGCTCCTGTGCTCGCACCAAAGCGAATCGAATCACCAAAATCATTCACTGAAAGTCCCGGCATTACGGTATCAAGGTCAATTACGCAGATTCCTTTTCCGGTCGCATCATCGATCATAATATTATTCAGTTTGGTATCATTATGCGTAACACGCAACGGTAATCCGCCGTTTTCCTGCAGATCACACAGCGTATGCGCCAGTGCTTCCCGATCCAGCACAAACTGAATTTCCTCTTTTACAAAAGCCACACGGCTCACCGCGTCTTTTTCAACCGCCGCTTTAAATTTCGCAAAGCGATCTACTGTATTATGGAAATTCACAATCGTTTCGTGCAGCGTATGCGCCGGATAATCTGCCAGCAGCCCTTGAAAATGTCCAAACGCTACTGCGCTCTGATAAAAATCATTCTCGTTCTCCACCTGATCATAACTGGTTGCACCACTGATAAAAAGATACATTCTCCAGTATTCGCCCTCAGAATCTACATAATAATTTTTTCCATCCGTACATGGAATCAAATTCAGTGTTTCCCGTTTCGGATCTCCACCGTTTTCAACAATTTTTTTCTGCAGCCACTGTGTTACGTTCGCGATGTTCTCCATCAGACCGACAGGATCCGTAAAAATGCTCTTATTCATCCGCTGAAGAATATAATCATACTCTTCTCCGTTCCATTCACAGCATAAACGAAACGTATCATTAATATGTCCGCTGCCATAGGAAACACACTGTTTCATTGTTCCTTTCACTTCAAAATGCTGTACTACTTCCCGCAATATTTCTTCATGTACTGCCACGTATCCGTCCTCCACTCTTTTTCTAAGGCAAAGCCCTGCGTTTAACCCTTAATACCTCCTGTAACACCGCCGATAATCTTCTCTGACAGGAACAGATACAGAATAAATGTCGGCAGGAATACGATGATAACTGCTGCGAACATACCCGCCCAGTCTCCGGTATATTTCATCGAGTTAATCATACCATACAGACCAACCGCAACCGGTTTCAGCGCATCTGTATTTGCAAACAGCAGCGACAGAAAATATTCGTTCCATATATTGATAAAGTTAAAAATTGTTACCGTAACAATACCGGACTGTGCCATCGGAAACATAATCTTCCAAAATGTCTTGGTCGGAGGACATCCATCAATTGCTGCTGCCTCCTCATATGTCTTGGAAATATTACTGAAAAATGTCAGCAGAAAAATTGTCGTATAGGGTACGTTGATTCCAATATATAAAATAATCAAAGTAACCATATTGGCTGCTACATTGTTCAGAATATTCAATCCTGCAATCAGGCTGAACAACGGCAGGATTACCATAACAACCGGTACACCCATAGCAGAAACAAGGCTGCTCTGGATCACTTTATTTGCTACAAAGTCAAAACGTGACAGAACATATGCCGCCGGTGAACAGATCAAAATCAAAACTACACAGGAAATCGAAGAATAAATCAATGAATTTCGAAAGAATACCGACACATTTCCACCGCTCCATGCTTTTGCATAGTTTTCAAAATGCAGCCCACTTTCAAAGGCCAGCGCCTTACCCTGGAAAATTTCTTTTGTAGTAGAAAAACTTGCTCCAAATACCCATCCTAACAAGAGAACGGTAAAGAGTACCCATAAAAGCAGGATAATATAGCCAGGAGCCATTTTCAGTTCCCGTTTCCAGTTTACTTTTTCTCTTATTTTCGGTTCTTTTGCCATCTTTACACTCCTCCTTTCCTAGAATTCCAGATCATCATCTTTAATCGCCTTGTTCATCACAGTAAAGATCAACACAACACAAATTGCCAGAAGTACGCCAATCGCCGCTCCGCTTCCGGCATCTCGTTCCGTAACAGCATTTCCGGCACCAAACAATTTAGTGTACAGATAGCTGATTGGAACAATTGTCGCTGTATCGGCAGTAACCGTAGAAAACAGCTGCGACCATACAAAGAATCCGGATGCCGTCACAGACCACATTGTGATATTTGTTTTAAATACACCTTTTAATAACGGAAGTGTAATGTGACGAAACTGATTCAATTTATTTGCACCATCGATTGTTGCCGCTTCAAAATATTCCGGGCTGATGCGCTCAATACCACTCAGCCAAATCAGCATATGATAACCAACCATACCAAAACAGTATGCGAACAACAATGCCCAGAATTTATGATCCGCATCAAGCCACTGGATTTTCGCCAGAGAATCCAATCCGATCGCCTTGAAAAAATTTTTCAAAAGACCGAACTGAGGGCTGAACACATACTGCAGCCACATCGTCGCAAGCGCTACCGCACTGACAACATTCGGCAAATAAATAATCGCGCGGAAAAATTTTTTAAAACGAATTCCACTTCCCAGAATCGCCGCAAAAAGCAGAGACAGTGTCAGCACAATGGCTCCGCCGATCAGCCAAATGCGAAACAAATTCCAGCAGGCCGTTCGAAACAGACTGGTATTAATTAAAGTTGTATAATTTTTGAGTCCTACAAAAGACCATTCTTTGACATCTGCGGTCAAACTGTCAATTTTGAAAAAGCTCATAGCAAGCGTTCTCAAAATCGGGTAAAGGAAGACCAGACAGAACAGTAGTACGACCGGTGTCAAAAAAACAACGATCATTCCCTTATTTTTTTTCAAGTTCATTCCCTCCATACTAAACGTAAGTTTCCGAATGCAGCCCTAACCGCATCCGTATCGTGTATCAAAAAGGACGGAGAGTCCTGACTCTTTTCAAGAATCCACACTCCTCCGTCCTTTTCCTTAAAATTATTTTTCTATGAAATTTTCTTTATTTTGCAGCTGCTACCATAGTATCTACAAATTCCTGAGCAGTACATGTTCCAGCCATCAGTTTGATTGTGTTCTCTTTGATTACCGGAGTAATATCTTCGTTTGCCTCTACACCAACTGCCCATGTAAAGCGGCTTGTACTTGCATCGATTACCGGTTTCGCGCAGGATACCAGTGCCGGCCACTCTGTATTGGTTGTATCTGCCGGAATACCAATGGAAGCGTCAGCCAGTTTCTGGTCATATTCGCCCTTTGTGATCTTTTCGATCAGGCCAAATGCTGCTTCTGCGTTTTTAGAATCCTTGTTGATCGCAAATACCTGTGCGCCAAAGTTGTTCGCTTCTACACCTGTTGCGCCTACGCCTTCTGCCTCAAGATTGGTTTCACACGGATCAACTGCCGGATATGCGAAGCATCCCCACTGGAAATCTTCTCCAGCGATATCCTTTACTTCATTCGGAAGCCAGGAACCATTCAGATACATTGCTGCTGTACCAACTGCCAGTTCAGAGTTCTGACCTGCCGGCCATACGTTGGAACCAACCATCTCTGAGAAATAGCCTGCGGTTGCCAGTTCTTCAATATCCTGTGCCGCGCGCAGAACTGCCGGATCATCCCATTTTCCTTCGGTAACGATCTCGCGAACACCAGGTTCTCCAACCAATCTGCCAAGGTGATAACCAAGCACGCTTGTTGCGTAAGCATCATCCATCGTCATCGGTATATAACCTGCATCCTTGATCTTCTGACATACATCTTTCAGCTCTGCCCATGTCGTCGGTACTTCTGTAACACCTGCTTCGTCAAAAATCGTTTTATTGTAGAAGAATGCAAAAACATTCGGCTGATACGGAATAGATTTCAGTGTACCGCCGGCTGCGTCACGGCATGCTGCCATCAGGCCTGCGTTTGCCGTCTCTTCATAATTGTGAGAAGCAGCTAATTCTTCCAGATCCATCAGATATTTTCCCCATGTACCGTTTACACGGTCGATATCCTCATCAAAAAGATCAATCGCTGTACCTGCTTCCAGAGCCGGTTCCAGACCTTCACGCTGACCGGTACGTCCTTTGAACTCTACATTTACGGTAATACCGGTTTCTTCTGCGTATGCATCACAGGCTTCCTGAATTGCTTTTCCCTGCGGCTCTGTGGCTTCCCACATAGACCAGTATGTAATGGAAGTTGTTTCTTCCGCTGATGCTGTCATGGCCGGTGCCATCATTGTTGCTGCTATTGCTGCGCTGAGTGCTGCACTAAACACTTTTCTTTTTAAACTCATAATGTTTTCCTCCTTGTATCTGGTTGATATTTGTCCGCTATGCGTTTTTGTCAATATTGACTAATTTCGCATCTCTATGAATCTAATTTTAATCACTTTTACAGAAATAGTATTTGCACAATCAGCCATTTGTTTTGCACTAAATGGTTTTCCAGATAATTTCTCCCGGTTTTAGCTCATATTTTTGTTCATTTTTCTCTCCGTCACGGACAATTGTCTTTTGTATTTCTGACGTATTATTTAAAATCGCATACTTACCGGATTCCGGATAGGCATGCACTTCACAGAGCGGATTTTCTGAAAACCAGCGTTCCATTTCCTCTGTCTTTCCAGCCGCGTAATAAAGCGCCTGCATTAGCAATCTTGTATTCTCAAAGCTGTACGGAAGTCCTGCCAGATACACTCCACAGCCTTTTCCATACGGATGCGCTGCCACATGCACTTCTTCGTTGGAAAACTCAATAATTTCTGTGTTCTCTGACAATGCATACACATTTTTCATACTCTCGCCAAAATCATACGCCTCGGTACGTCCCCGACCGATAAAGTGATTTTCCGCAGTCTTCGTAAAATATTTATCCGTTGATAAAGTAAATCCAAGCTCCTTATCCACGCCCAATACATCTGCCAACTGGAAGAAGCGTCCTCCGCCATGATAAGCGGTCGGTTCACCGATACCAATAAATCCTCCGCCATTGTACACCCAACTGCGCATTTTTGCGATAAGCTCCGGATTGCTCCATTTTTCTCCACCGGAAAAAGCCGTCATCGCATCGCCGGCATTCATAATCACATCAACGTCAGCTGGAATTCCGTTTTCTATCACCTCATCAAAGCTGATAAAAGAAACATCAACTGCCATGCCGCTTAAAGCTTCCATCACTCCCATGTAAGAATAACACTGTTTATACCGCAATTCGTGTGCCACCATATATGCCTGCCAGGAACGAATACTTCCCCATGCATTTAAAACCGCCACCTTCAGACCGCAATATGGCTTTTTATCTTTGATATTATCATAAATCAAACGAAATTCATCCGTCACCTGCTCAATGTACTCCACAAATTTCGGAAATTTATAAGCAAGACTCAAATAACCGCCATAACCGATACGGTCTACGGGTTTTCTCATCATCGCGCGGCGTGCCGTCACCCAATTGCGCATTGCCTCCGGCACCGGATCATTTCCCTCATAAAAAGTATCCGGAAAGAAATACGGCAGAAAACGTCCTTCCGTATATTTCACATGCGGAATATCCGAGATGAGACGCAGGCTTACGCCGCCGCCGACACTGCCCACGACCGCATCCAGACCGATCTCACCAAAATATTTTCCATACGGCTCCGTGCCGATCCAGTTATCCCCAAGAAACATCATTGCCTCACGACCTGCCGCATGAACAA
This sequence comes from Marvinbryantia sp., assembly GCA_050944495.1. GTDB lineage: Bacteria > Bacillota > Clostridia > Lachnospirales > Lachnospiraceae > Marvinbryantia. The sequence continues at coordinate 36,641 of JBMNRF010000029.1, read as the reverse complement.
TCTCCACCAGTTCTTTGGCTTTCTGTGCTACAAACCGCTGTACAAAATCCTGATAATCCAAATATGGTTTTGTCGGCACACGGAATGTGGAATTATAATAGCCATTATCCACTATATCTTCCGGGCGCAGCGCATAGCCATATTCCTTTTCAAACTCTTCCAGCGCTTTTACGGAAACTGTCGCTCCATAACCGAACCAGTCCACAAATTTTTCTTTCGCATGATTGTTAAATACCAGCGTAAAGTGGTAGAAAAAGGTCGTAAATCGCACCACATCCGTTGCCGGATTATCTTTCAGCCATTGAATCAGATATTCTTTTGCAAAAGTACCGGATGCGCACTGACGCACATCAAATGGAATCTCATGCGGCTTGTCACCCCAATTATTTGTAATATGGTTATACATCTGTGTCGGGTCCCAGATAGCATATACCAAAAATGATACTGTATATTCGTGAAACGGCTTTGCACCGTGTATCGTTACGGTATGTTTCTCTGTATCTACCGTCCACTGTTCTGCCGGAACAACGATTTGTTCGGTTCGGTCAATAACCTCCCACCACTTTTTCGGATCATGCAGATAGTCCGGGATCACCTGTTCCTGAAAATAACCTTCCATGAAAGAAATCGAAAGCTCTGCATCTGTCGCTGTATTGTGCTGAGACATCAAATACAACTGCTGACATTCATCCATATGTTCTTTCGCAAATTCATTATGCCCTCTGGCAACAAAATACGTTGTATAAATTTTCGCATCTAACTGTTTTAATTCCTCATCCAGCTTTGTTCCGTCACTGTCGCGCAGTGCATCCGCTCCCCAACGTTCCAGCATTTCTTTCGTCTGCTCCAAAAAACCTGATTCACTCGGCAGCGTCACTTTTCCTTTTGTTTTCGCCATTTTTCTTACCTCCTGTTTATATCTGTCTGTATAATTTTCTACTGTCACTCTAGTTCGATTATACCGTATTTTCACCGCTTCACTCGTTATACAATTATCTATTTCTTTTGCATTATCAGCCTTTTCTTTCGTGAATTTGTATATTTTTCAAGAATTTCAGAAATATTTTTATAGTTTTTTCCCATTCTCTGCGTTATAATGAAAAAGGATCAAACAATCCTGACTCATAAAAAATCGCACTAGAAAGGATACATTATGGGATTTGAAAGCATTCCTCTTCTTGACGATCTTAAAATCGATCGTATTTATACCATACACTATTTTGAATATCGAAGCGATTTTCATTTTCCCGGTGAACGCCATGATTTCTGGGAATTTCAATGTGTTGACAAAGGAATGGCAGAGGTCACTACGGACAACGATACCTATATCCTGCATCCGGGACAGGTAATTTTTCATAAACCAAACGAATTTCATAATCTGTCAGCTATACAGTCGACCGCTCCAAATATCGTTGTTGTTTCTTTCGAATCTCATTCGCCCTGCATGAAATTCTTTGAAAACCAACTGCTTCAGCTTTCGGAATCGGAACGAAATCTAATTGGTCTGCTGATTGTAGAAGCACGCCGCTGTATCATCTCTCCGCTTGACGATCCCTATCTGCAGAAGATGGAAAAAACAGATGACTGTCTGTTTGGTTCTCAGCAGCTGATCCGTCTCTACCTGGAGCAATTGCTGATTTATATGCTGCGCAGACTGACACTTTCTTCACTGGTAGTGTCAAAACCAACAGAACTTTTTTCAACAGAACGAAAGCCGGCATCCTATGATAAAATTCTGTTCTACATGGAAGAGCACATTCGCGAAATGATCACGATTGAAAATATCTGTCATGCCAATCTGATCGGCCGCTCGCAGCTGCAAAAACTCTTCCACAAATATCATCAATGTGGTGTAATGGACTTTTTTAACCAACTAAAAATAGAACTGGCCAAGCAGCTCATCCGTGAAAATCAAATGAATTTCACACAAATCTCTGATTTTCTGGGCTATTCTTCCATTCACTACTTTTCCAGACAATTTAAAAAACGCTCCGGTATGACTCCATCCGAATACGCTTCTTCCATAAAAGCATTATCCGAGGGCGGAATGACCTAAATCCATTCCACCCCCGGATTTTTATTTTTACACCTTTTCTTTTACAATTTTGAACAATGTTCCAGAAAGCAGGAACAAAGCAATCAGGTTCGGAATCACCATCATACCGTTGAAGGTATCTGCCAAACTCCACAAAAGCCCAATCTCCAGTGTTGCTCCGATGATCGCTACCAGTGCATACACCAGCATAAACGGCTTGTTTACTTTCGAGCCGAATAAAAACTCCATACATCTCGTTCCATACAGGCCCCAGCCAATGATCGTAGAAAAAGCAAAACAGCACATCGCCACAGCTGTCAGGATTGATACCCAGTCACCGTAAACGTTGGTAAATCCGCCAATCGTCAGTTCCGCCCCTGCCGCTGCACCGTAAGTAATCGTCTCATTACCGAGCAATACTGCAAGAGCAGTCAGTGTACAAATAACGATTGTATCGGTAAAGACTTCAAAGATGCCAAAGTAACCTTGCTGTACCGGATTCTTGATATCAGAAGCCGCATGTGCAATAGAACCTGTACCAAGGCCGGCCTCATTTGAGAAAATACCGCGGGAAACACCATTTTTCATGCTGATAAACAAGCTTCCCACCACACCGCCGGTCACAGCCTTCGGATTAAACGCACCTTCAAAGATACTTGCCACCACTTCCGGAACGCGATCAATACGCAAAATAATCAATCCCACCGCCAAAAGCACGTACAAAAGAGCCATAAACGGAATCAGTTTTTCCGTTACGTTGCCGATACGTTTCACACCGCCGATCAGAACCAACGCTACCAGAACCGCTATAAAAATACCGATGCCAAGATTCAGATTGGCAAGTGCATCCTGTGAAACCAGATTGAAATTAACCAGTGCGGTATCGATTGCCGTTGTAATCGCGTTCACCTGGGTCGCATTTCCGGTACCAAATACCGTAAGAACACCAAGGCCTGCATAAAGATATGCCAAAAAATGCCAGTTTTTCTTAAGACCGTTCTTAATATAATACATCGGTCCGCCGACCCACTCTCCGTTTTTATTTTTCTCACGGAAATGCACCGCCAGCGTTACTTCTGCAAATTTTGTACACATCCCCAACAAAGCACTGCACCACATCCAGAAAACTGCTCCCGGTCCGCCGATCGCAACTGCTCCTGCCACACCGGCAATATTACCGGTACCGACCGTCGCTGCCAGCGCTGTACAAACTGCCTGAAACGGTGTCACTGATCCATCCGCCGCTTCTTTTTTATGAAACATTCGTCCAAGGGTCGCTTTCATGGCATAGCCAAATTTGCGAAACTGCAGAAACCGCGTACCACAAGTAAGCCAAAGACCGACTCCAACAATACAGACCATCGCAGGGATTCCCCAAACGAACTCATTTACTATACTATTAATCTTTGCTATTAATTCCACATTTTCTTCCTTTCTCTTTCCTGTTTTTCGATATATTATATCACACTACACTGCTACAGTGCAAGGAAAGAGTCATCCTCCCATTTTTTAGCATAAAAAATGCTGCCGCACTAGTTTTTATTTAGTGCGGCAGCTCCTTTTATTATAGAGAATCACGTAAATCCTTAGATTTCTTCGCCTTTTTCCAGCGCAAGTGTTCTGGTTGTAAGATCACATACAGAAGCCGGTCCGTAATACTGAATCGCACCTGGGAACAGGAATGCGGTTTCTACTGCCCATTCGTCTCTGTGCGCTGCAAAATATTTAAACGGAGCGCCATCAAGCTCTGTCAGAGCTTTTCTGATAACCGGTTTGTCTTCTCCGTTTCTTCTTTCCATGTTCATCATCTTAGTGATCGGCATACCGCCTGCAACCCACTCTTCTGCCGGTTTGGACAGGTTGGAAACTTTGGAAAGATATCCGTTGAAGCCATACTGGATCAGCATAAATGCATTGTATCCGAGAGAATAGCAATAATCTGCATCAAAGTTAGACGGGAACGCACATCTTCCTTCGTAACCAAAGAAGTGATGCTGTACACCAAATTTTCCTTTGTATGTACCAGCTGCTTTTCTCTGAGCCAGTTTATCTGCAACCAGTGCAGAGAACAATTTTTCAGATTCAATCAGAGATACCTGAACGTTGCCATGCGGGTCTCTTTCCAGGAAAAGCTGCTGCTGAATTCCCTGCGGAAGAATCTCAAATACTGCCATAGACTCTTTGGTAAGTCCTTCTTTGATGAATTCATATTTTGCATCCCAGGACGGAAGCGCATTAAATGCTTCTGTCTTGCTTCCTGCAAGAAGCTCGTTGATTTCAGCAATCAGAGTAGAGAATTCCGGTACGAATTCAACAATACCTTCCGGAATAATAGCAACACCAAAGTTATTGCCATTTGCTGCTCTTTTTTCTACAGAATCTGCAATATAATCTGCGATTTCAGACAGAGACATTTTCTTAGCTGCTACTTCTTCACCGATCAGACAGATGTTCGGCTGAGTTTCCAGTGCACATTCCAACGCTACGTGGGAAGCAGAACGTCCCATTACTTTGATAAAATGCCAGTATTTCTTCGCAGAGTTTGCATCTCTTTCAATGTTACCGATCAGTTCGCTGTATGTCTTAGTTGCAGTATCAAAACCAAAAGAACATTCAATATCTTCATTCTTCAAGTCACCGTCGATCGTCTTCGGGCATCCGATTACCTGAACACCTGTATTGTGAGCTGCCATATATTCAGCCAGTGTACAGGCATTTGTGTTAGAATCATCTCCACCGATGATAACGATTGCTGTGATGCCGTGTTTTTTGCAAACTTCAGCTGCAACAGCAAACTGCTCCTGTGTTTCCAGTTTTGTTCTGCCGGATCCGATAATATCAAATCCACCGGTATTTCTGAATTTATCAATATACTCGTCTGTCATTTCAATAAAGCTGTCTTCCAGAAGTCCGCTTGGACCGCCTTTAAAACCAAGAAGCACATTCTCTTTATTGGTTGCTTTCAGTGCATCGTAAAGACCACTTACCACGTTATGTCCGCCAGGAGCCTGTCCACCGGAAAGAATCACACCGACGATCTGTTTCTTTTCTACAGACGTGTTCTGTCCTTTTTCAAATGTAATTTCCGGTTTTCCATAAGTATTCGGGAAAAGTTCTGCAATCTTCTCCTGATCCGCAACACTCTGTGTTGCTGCGCCTTCTTTTACGCAGATCTCTGAAATACCGTTTCTGAGCATTCCCGGAAGCTTCGGAACATACTCATATCTTGCTTTCTGCAATGGTGAAATCTTCATAGTCATTCTCCTTTATCTTCATTTTTATTTCTAACCAGTCTAATACGTTTATCATTTTACCACAAACATCCGGATTCTTCAATATCTTATATCCTGTGTTTCCGCCGCCTAAAAATTTCTGTGCCAGATCACAGAGGAATCAATATCCCCCAATGTCTCTGCGCAGGTTCTTGCCATCACAGAAGCCAGCTGTCCATTCAGTTCACGAATCCGCATTGCCGCACTTTCACTGCCATCTTTTAACGGTTTCATCAAATCACGTCCGACAGAAACTGCTTTCGCACCAAGCGCAAGCGCTTTAAAGGCATCCATTCCGCTTTCAATGCCGCAATCCACAAAAATCTCCATCCTGCCATCCACTTCCCGGACAATTTTTTCCAGTATCATCAATGGAGGAATCGAATAATCCATAATTCCATGATGATGAGAAACGACAATTCCGCTGACCCCCGCTTCCATACATTTTCGGGCATCTTGTACGCTCAACACGCCTTTTACAACAAACGGAACCGGGGAGGCCTCCACAAACGCTTTCATTTCCTGCGTACTTTTCGCTCTCATCTTATAACCCAGCACGCAGTCATAATCACCGTTTCCGTTAAAAGAATGATCGATATCCATACCGACCGCAAATACACCGGCCTTTACCGCATGTTCTATTTTACGAAAAATATCCTCATTATTTTCATATGGTTTGATAATCTTTACTGTCTTTGCTCCGGTCGCTGTAATTGACTCTAATTCAGTCTCATCGCCCATCCCGCACCAATACACAGCTCCTGCCATTTTTGCTGCTTCCGCCAGCTTTGCCATCCCGTTTTCACAGACATTTCCAAGGTGTGACAATGCCGCTGTCATAATCGGTGTCTCAAATTCTTCTCCCCAAAGCTGCATTTTCGTACTCGGAATCTTCGCATCCAAATACCGCGTCTCAATCAGTAAAGAATCAAAATATTCTCTTGTAATTTGATTTGCATCTGCTTTAGTCGCCATATAAATTCTCCCTTTGTATTTAAAATATAATTTTTTTATTCTAAATGCCTTTCTCCAGCTTTTATACCTTAGCAATCATTATACTAAAAAAAAGCCGCATTAATCAATCCTGTTTTATCAGCAAATTGGGGAGATTTCTCATTGATAAAGGTCTGCCCACCTTTGTTATTAATTCATTAGAATCGTAATTTTAACATTTTGAACCTCTATGATACTCCCTGATAGCAAAGTGCACTATTCATACAGATAACTGCAACAGGATTTCTTAGACCCACTTCGATATATTTGTAATCGAACGGTTTCTTACATTGTTTTCCTGAGAACCGATAATGTCCATAGCACACTTTTTGTAAACAATATCATTTTTAAAATGGCAAACTCTCCCTCACACACAATGCACCATACCCCACCCGTGGATTCGGATAACGTTCCTCTCCTGGCAAAGGCTGCGCGCCGCGGATCAGATACGCACGGACTTTTTCTCCGTACAGGAAAGGATCTTTTCCATCGGAAATGCCCCACTGCATCAGCATGGCAGCCGCTCCGGTCACAAATGGCGCAGCAAAAGAGGTCCCCGTCACAGATACATAACCGCCGCCAACTGCCGCACTGCGAATATCCACTCCGGGTGCGGCCAGATCCGGCTTCTGCAAAAAAATCCCTGGTGGAAACGGCCGCACTGTACTGTTTCCTCTGCCGGAAAACGGCGCATAAGAAAGCCTTGCTGAATCATATGCCCCCACTGCCACCACACCTCTTGCAGATGCAGGGATTGTTAACGTATTATCCGGATTCGATCGATAAAAACGCGTTCTGTTTCCAAGTGCTGCACTGCCGGGCAGCCACATATCATAACGACCGTCCACAATTTTACGCGGTATAAAACGGAATTTCCAGATTCCGTCGTCCAGATAAGTTTTCTGCGGGAGAAAATCAAAAAAAATCTCCTGCGAAACGCTGTAAGGACTTGGTTTTCCGTAAAAAACCAGCAGTTCCGTGCCACCGATCCGATATCTTGCCGTACCCAAATCTTCAGAAATCGGTCCAATCATCTCCCCTCCCGGATGAATCAGCGCAATATCAAACTCATCAGCGTAAGATTTCCACAACTGCACGCTCAATCCTGTTTCAAGAGGACTAACCGCCAGTTCCACTTCCGTCATGGATACCTGCCGTTTTTCCTGACGAAGCGGCAGATTCAACCCGCCGGCGTCCCCAATATTCCTCCGGCTCTCCAGACTCCTTCCCAATGTTCCTTCCCCCACAACTCCCGATGTATGTCCGGCTGCTTCTCCTTCATTTCCCATGCCGATCACAATTATTGATTTCCAACGATCTGCCAGCTGTGAGATATACGTTTCCAGAAGACTCGTTCCGTTATGTGGTCCATATACTGTTCCAAAACTCAGATTTATCGCCACCGGCAGACGCAGTTCCTCTGCCTTCCGATAAGCATAGTCAAGCGCACGCATCAATTCTGTAGTGCGCGGAAAGCCTTCCGCAAGCGGATTTCCCAACTTCACTGCAAGAATCGCGCTTTTGGGCGCAACACCTCCATTTCCTGCCGCAATCCCCAGAACTGCCGTTCCATGCCCACTGAAATCCCGCGACGGCAGAGGCGTTTTCGAGCGCAGAGCGGCATCAATCTGTTCTTTGGTATACTCCGTACCTGTTTCAAATCCCAGCGGCGGACTGCCCGGAATGCTTTGATCCCAATAATACAAAATCCGCGTCGTTCCGTCCGCATTTAAAAATTCCGGATGTGTATAATCCACTCCGGAATCAATTACCGCCACCAGAATTCCTTCTCCAAGAAGCGGCCTTTCTAGACCCGGAATCTGTATATCCTCAATCTGCAGCGCGTTTATGCACGATGCCGCCTTTCCCTGCATCGCAGCAAAAAACAAACGTTTTGGCTTTTCTATATATTCAATCTCCGACTGCGCCGAAAATACCTCAATCTGCGTTTCCGGCAGTCTGACGATCGCGTAACCGCGCGATAATGTTTCTATTTGAATTGTTTCCGAACGTAAGCGCTCAACATTTCCTGAATATTTCACAATCAGTTCCCACGTCCGCGTGGTAGGCTCAAAACCGACCTCCAATTCCGGTGAACGTTCTCTCTCCTGCGGCGTGGCATCCAGCGCAAGATTCAAGAGATTTTCCAGTTTCTGATCTGCCATATTTTTACTCCGACTTTACGGTTTTTTTACCTTTCTATGATTGTGGATTTTACTTTAGACCTGCAAAATAATTTTTGTAAATAAACAATATCTGTAGAATTTAAAGGAGAAATTATGAAAAACATGAAAAAAACAGTTAAACAGGCAGCGCTGCTTTTAACTGCTGCCATGACAGCAACCGCAATCACACCGATGACCGTATCTGCTGAAGAAACAACAGAAACAGCAGTTACGGAAGCAGTCGCAGAAACAGAAGCGACGAATCCTCTGAAATATGTATTTCTCTTTATCGGAGACGGTATGAGTTATCCACAAATTCAGGCAACAAGCGATTATCTCGGCGCAATAGAACAGGATTCGGAATCTGAGATTCTCTCCGGTCCAAAAGCACTGACCATGCAGACCTTTCCGGTCGCCGGTTCCGCAACAACCTTTGACTCCACCTCGTTCTGTCCGGATTCCGCTTCTACAGCAACCTCTATCTCAACTGGACACAAAACCTACAGCGGTTCTATCAACGTAGACGAGACAGGTACCGTTTCCTATGAAACAATTGCTGAAAAACTGAAAGAACAGAAAGATTACAAAATCGGAGTAATCTCTTCCGTAAATTTAAATCACGCAACACCGGCTGCTTTTTACGCGCATCAGGTAAGCCGCAACAGCTATTATGATATCGCAATTGAAATGGTAAACAGTAATTTTGATTACTTCGCAGGCGGAGCGCTTCTTTCCCCGACAGGTTCCAAAGAAGATCAGGAAGATATCTACACAGTAGCGGAAAATGCCGGCTACAAGGTAGTAAAAACACAGGCAGACGCAGAAGCACTTACAGCAGAGGACGGAAAAGCGATTGTAATCGCTGAGACACTAGCTGATTCTGATTCTATCTCCTACGAAAATGACCGTGCGGATGAAGAATGGGCACTTGCCGATTATGTAAACAAAGGTATCGAGGTACTCGACAACGATAACGGCTTTTTCATGATGGTAGAAGGCGGGAAAATCGACTGGGCATGTCATGCAAATGACGCAGGCTCCACTGTTTCTGACACTATAGCGCTGGACGCAGCTGTTGCAGAAGCGGTTGAATTCTACAATGAGCATCCGGAAGAAACACTGATCGTCGTAACAGGCGACCACGAAACCGGCGGTCTGACAATTGGTTATGCAGGAACGGATTACGATACCTTCCTTACCAATCTTTCCAACCAGAAAATTTCTTACGCAAAATATGATTCCGATTATGTAACGAAATACAAAGAAGAAGGTACCGATTTTGATACCGTAATGGCAGACATCACAGAATTCTTCGGTCTTCTTCCTCCGGCAGAAGGCCAGACAGAAGACGCAGCGCAGATGGATGACCCAAATATACATCCGGAATCCGATAACACCGGTTCTCTGGTTATGACCGAATATGAATACAATAAATTGAAAACCGCTTATGAAACAACAATGTCCAGAACCGGTGAAGAAGAGATCGGACAGGAAGAATATCTGTTGTATGGCAGCTATGAACCGCTTTCTGTCACAATCACTCACATCCTGAACAATAAGAGCGGCATCAATTTCTCCTCCTATGCGCATACCGGTCTTCCGGTTGCTGTACTTGCACAGGGTAACGGACAGGAACTGTTTGGCGGTTATTACGATAACACAGAAATCTACACAAAAATGGCACAGCTTTTAAATGTACAGTAAACTATGATGACAAGAAAACTCTCACTCCTTTCTTTCAAACAAAAAATGTGCGGCCAGGCATCCGTCCTGGTCTCACTGTTTTTACTCATTTTGTTGCTTTTTCTTCCGACCGGTTTCGAGGATGCGGTAATCTATCAGGGAACCGACCGCTGCGCTGCTGAAGTAATCGCAGTCAACAACGACCGAATCATTGACACCGGACTGGTGCGAAGCGGCGAGCAGACCTGTACCGTTCTTTTTAAAGACGGGCATTTTAAAGGGCAGGAGGCGGAAGCCTTCAATCTACTCAACGGTTCTCTGGAAAATGATAAAATCTTTCAGGTTGGTGAATTAGCACAAGTTGTCATCAGTTACAGCGGTGATGACATTCTCTCCGTAAACATGATTGACCATTACCGTATCACGAAAGAAATTGTCCTCGGTATCCTTTTCATACTTGTGCTGGTCGCTGTTGCCGGAAAAACAGGTATACGCGCGATCCTCTCCTTTGCTGTTACCGTTCTGATGATCTGGAAGGTACTGGTACCGCTCTATTTAAAGGGCTGTCAGCCGGTGATGATCGGCTTCCTGATCACCTGCATTCTGACCGTGGTGATTATTTCTCTAGTGTACGGTTTTGAACGCCGCACAGCCGCCGCTGTCTGCGGCTCCATGGCAGGGCTTTTGGTAACGGCAGTTACAGGAGCTGTCTTTACTGATATTTTTAAAATTCACGGTGCGATCATGCCCTATTCGGAAAGCCTGCTGTACAGCGGTTACAGCCACCTCAATCTCACGCAGATTTTTATGGCAAGCATCTTTATCGGTTCCTCCGGCGCTGTAATGGATCTATCCGTAGATATCACCTCTGCAGTTTACGAGGTCATCTGTAAAAAACCAGAAATTGACTGGAAGGAAGCAGCCATCTCTGGCATGAATGTCGGACGCGCCGCTATGGGAACCATGACGACTACCCTGTTGCTCGCGTACTCCGGCGGTTATATTACCCTGCTGATGGTATTCATGGCTCAGGGTACACCAATCTATAACATTCTCAATTACAAATATGTTTCCTCTGAAATCCTCGACACTGTCATCGGCAGCATGGGACTTGTGACGGTTGCTCCTCTGACTGCGCTGTGCGCCGGTTGGCTGCTGACACGAAAAAAACCGGAAATAACGCAAAATATTCCAAACTCATAAGAGACAACTGATCTGATACTAATAAATCCTCAGTCAACGTATTGCCTTGGCAGACTGGGGATTTTTCCTCTTTTAACCTAATCTACACCCCATAATATTTCTGTATCATCCTCCTGTTATACTCCGTCACCCCTTCTCCGTACTGCTTATCTGTCACCGCACAGAGCAATCCGCGTTTCTGATACTCCTCCTCCATATTCAACAGCAACTGTCGGGCATTATCCAGAGCAACCCCTCACGTAGCCATAGAATCAAGTAGTTTTAAGAGAAAATACATAAATGAAATTTTTTAATTCCTACATTTCGGTTCTTTACGAACACCTCTTTTATATGGTATAATGTGCAAAATATACGTGTTCCATAAGCACGTTTTATGTTACATGATCTTTTTGTGTCATTGCAATTCGCATTCTCTGTCATTACTCACAGAGGTACTATAAGCAGCACGGAACAAAATTCAACATTTCATAAGAAAGGAACAACAATATGCCATTCAACAAAATACTAACCGATATCAATGACTTTATGTACACCTACATACTGATCATTTTGCTCGTCGGCGTCGGAATCTACTTCACCGTCCGCACGCGTTTTGTTCAGATTCGTCTCCTGGGCGATGGTCTGAAAGGACTTCTGAAAAAAGCAGAAGCAGATGAAAACGGCCACACGAAAATGTCTTCGTTTCAGGCACTGATGATCTCTACCGCCTCCCGTGTCGGCACCGGAAATATCGCCGGCATCGCAACCGCAATTGCGGCCGGCGGATCCGGTGCAGTATTCTGGATGTGGCTGATGGCTGTCATCGGCGGTGCTTCCGCATTTGTAGAAAGTACACTGGCACAGATTTACAAAATAAAAAAAGACGGTCAGTTTCGCGGCGGTCCTTCCTATTATATGGAACGCGCGCTTGGCAGCCGCTCAATGGGAATTCTATTCTCCGTACTGCTGATTATCTGTTTTGCATACGGATTTAATGGTCTTCAGTCTTTTAATATGTCTTCTGCATTGGCATACTATATTCCAAATTACTCATCCACAATTTTTCCGATGATCGTTGGACTCATTCTGGCTGCTGCAACCGCATTCGTAATCTGGGGCGGCGCACACCGCATTGGCTTTATCACTTCCGTACTGGTTCCGATTATGGCAATCGCCTATATCCTGATCAGCCTTGTCACAATGCTGATGCACCTCACAGAACTACCGCATATCTTTGCCGTTATTCTAGAAAACGCGTTCAATTTTAAAGCCTTTGCCGGCGGTATGGCCGGAAGTGCTGTTGTCATCGGTATCAAACGCGGCCTCTTTTCCAATGAAGCCGGTATGGGAAGCGCGCCAAACGCATCTGCCTCCGCCGATGTTCCGCACCCGGTAAAACAAGGACTGGTACAGGTAATTTCAGTTTTTATTGATACCCTGCTGATCTGCTCCAGCACCGCTATGATGCTGCTGGTATCCGGCATCCAAGGGGAAGCAAATGTATTGGACGGTATTCCATATGTACAGGCAGCGATCAGCTCTAATGTCGGCTCCTGGGGAATCCACTTTATCACAGTTTCTATTTTTGCTTTTGCTTTCAGCAGCCTGATCGGAAATTATTATTATGCAGAGTCTAATATCCTGTTTATCAAAGACAACAAGATTCTGTTGTTTCTTTTCCGTATCACCTGTATCGTCGCTATCTTCCTCGGTGCGCAGGCCGACTTTTCTCTGATCTGGAATATTGCAGATATCACAATGGGCTGTATGGCTATCGTCAATATCATTGCGATTTTTCTGTTGCGTGACATTGCCTGCAAAGCGCTCAAAAACTACGAGGAACAGAAAATGGCCGGAAAAGAGCCTACCTTTAAGGCAAGCGATATTGGATTAACAAACACAGATTTATGGAAATAACGAAATTCTAAAATGCATATTGCAAATAAAAATTTTTCATTCCAGTAACACGACATCACGAAACGGAGGATTCAATATGAACAAAGAAATGGAGTTGAATTTAATAAAATGCGCTTTTGATGCACGCGAAAAAGCCTATGTACCATACTCTAATTTTGCAGTAGGCGCAGCCCTTCTTGCCAAAAACGGCACTGTCTATCAGGGCTGCAATATCGAAAACGCTTCCTTTACACCAACCAACTGCGCAGAGCGTACCGCCTTTTTCAAAGCCGTTTATGATGGTGTACGGGATTTTGAAGCAATCGCTATTGTTGGCGGAAAAAAAGACGTTCCAAGAGAACAGTGCGAAATCTGTGCGCCTTGCGGAGTATGCCGTCAAGTCATGCGTGAATTCTGTAATCCAGAAACATTTCAGATTATTCTCGCCTCAAACGAAACAGAATATCAGATATACACACTGAGCGAACTGATGCCGCTCAGTTTCGGACCGGAAAACTTACAGTAATATAAATAAAGCCATCAGGGATGTGCAAATCCTAAAATCTTATGCACTCCCTGACGACCATTTTTATTTCCTATTTTCCAAATCTCACTTCAATATATTTTTCAATCGCTTCTACACAACCATCAAAGCCCAGTCGGCTGCTGTTCAGACACAAGTCATAATTTCTGGCATCATTCCACTCATGTCCGGTATAATAGCGGTAAAAATCACCGCGATATTTGTCTTTTTTGGCAATATACTTCGAAAGATCTCCGACACTTTCTGCCGTGCGCTCTCTCGCCTGCTCCAGACAGTAATCCTCCGGTGCATGCACAAACACACTAACTACATTATCACGATCCTTCAATACAAAATCTGCACAGCGTCCGATAAATACGCAAGGACCCTGATCCGCCAGTTCACGGATAACCTTTGCCTGATAGTTAAACAGGTTCTGCGGAGAAGTAAATTCACTGCTGGACGGAGCAATAAGATCTCCGATCCGATAAATCTTTTTAGAAATACCGGTTAGCAGTCCGCTCCTGAGTTTTTCATCCACTTGTCCGAACAGCGCTTCGTTAATGCCGCTCTCATCCGAAGCCATGCGTAGAATATCTCTTCCATAGCATGGAATCTCATTTTTCTGTGCAAACATCTGTCCCACTGTTTTACCGCCGCTTCCGTACTGGCGTGCAATTGTTACAATAATGTGATCCATAATGTTCCTCCCAAATAATAATCTTTACTCTCCCAGATATGCTTTCTTAATAGAATCATCATTCATCAATTCTTTCGCATCTCCGTCCAAAACAATTTTTCCCGTTTCCAGCACATAAGCACGATCCGCAATCGACAACGCTTTCTTGGCATTTTGTTCTACCAAAAGTACGGTCGTACCGCTGGCGCTGACACTCTGAATAATATCAAAGATCTCATTTACCAGAATCGGAGAAAGTCCCATCGACGGTTCGTCCATCAAAATAATCTTCGGTTTGGACATCAGTGCCCGGCCCATCGCCAGCATCTGCTGCTCGCCGCCGGAAAGTGTACCTGCCATCTGATTCTTTCGTTCCTCCAAACGAGGAAATCTTTTATAAACCATTTCCAGAGATTCCTCAATCTCATTTTTATCCGTTCTGGTATACGCACCCATCTTCAGATTCTGCAGCACAGAAAACTGTGCAAACACACGCCGCCCTTCCGGTACATGCGCCATCCCCAGAGATACGATCTTATGTGCCGGGATTTTTGTAATATCCTGCCCTTCGAACTGTACGCTGCCCTTCTGCGGTTTTAACAATCCCGTAATGGTATGCAGAGTTGTCGTTTTCCCGGCGCCGTTCGCGCCGATCAAGGCAATTACCTCCCCCTCATTTACCTCGAAGGAAATCCCCTTGATCGCTTGGATCATACCATAATAAACCTCAAGATCTTTTATCTCAAGCATTGCCATTGTTCTTTCCTCCTTATTCTCCGAGATACGCTGTGATTACCTGCGGATTGCTCAGCACTTCCGATGTCTTTCCCTGACACAGCACTTCACCAAAGCTCAGCACCGTCAATTCTTCACAAATACCGGATACCAGTTTCATATCATGCTCAATCAGCAGAATTGTCATATCAAAATGATCTCTGACAAAATGAATCGTCTCCATTAATTCTGCCGTTTCATTCGGATTCATGCCAGCAGCCGGCTCATCCAAAAGTAAAAGCTTTGGTTCTGTTGCCATCGCGCGAGCAATCTCCAGTTTTCTCTGCTTACCGTAAGGCAGATTCTCTGCCAGCTGCTCCGCTTCTTTAGCTAAGCCAAACACATCCAACAACTCCATCGCTTTTTCATCCATCGCTTTTTCTTCTCTGTAATAGGATGGCAGACGAAAGATTCCTGCAAGTGTACCGTATTTATGGTGATTGTGTAAGCCTGCCTTTACGTTATCCAGTACCGTCAGCTGTTTAAACAAACGGATATTCTGAAAAGTTCTGGCAATACCAGCTCTATTTATTTCTACTGTAGATTTACCGGTAATATCCACACCATCCAGTTTCACAACACCGTCATTCGGCTTATAGACACCAGTCAGCAGATTAAAGACGGTCGTTTTTCCGGCGCCGTTCGGTCCAATCAGGCCATACAATTCTTTTTTACCGATACGCAGGTCAAATCCGTGTACTGCACGCAGACCGCCAAAAGAAATTCCGAGATTTTTTACTTCCAGCATCGTTTCCATCTTATCTGCCCTCCTTCTTCAATTTCTTAACAAGACCTCCAAGATAACGTTCCCGCCACTCTAAAGCCTTCGGCGCCCAATTAAAGAGCATCATCACGATCAATACGATCGAATAGATCAGCATACGATAATCAGAAAGCCCTCGCAGCAACTCTGGCAGTGCCGTCAAAACAACTGCTGCAATCACAGAACCGCGGATATTTCCGATTCCGCCCAATACCACAAATACAAGTACGAGAATCGAAGTATTGAAGTTAAATTTTGAGGCCTGCAGAGAAGCCAGATTGTGCGCGTAAAGTGCGCCGCCCACACCTGCCAGTGCAGCGGAAACGGAAAACGCCATCAACTTATATTTTGTCACGTTAATACCGATCGACTCTGCCGCGATTCGATTATCACGGATCGCCATAATCGCGCGTCCGTCACGAGAATTAATCAGGTTCAATACAATAAACAATGTCAGTAATACCAGCACTACACCGATAAAGAAAGTCGCATCTTTCGGAGTTCCGGAGATTCCCTGCGGTCCGTTTAAAATCATCACTCCGTCCGCTTCCATTCCAAGAGAAAACTGATCCTTCATCGAAAAATGAAAACCGTTGCCGTCTTTCCCGATATAGAAAATATTAATCACATTTTTAATAATCTCACCGAATGCCAGCGTTACGATCGCCAGATAATCACCGCGCAGTCGAAGCACCGGAATACCGATCAGGATTCCAAAAACTGCCGCAAAGGCCGCTCCTACAAGTATCGCCAATAAAAACCGTACGCTCCCCACAGTGATCACGTCCTGCATGCACTTGGAAAAGAACGCACTGGCAAAAGCCCCTACACACATAAAGCCCGCATGTCCCAGACTCAGCTCACCGGAAATACCAACAACCAGATTCAGAGAAATCGCCAGGATCGAATAAACACATAGAGGAATCAAAAGTCCCTGCATTAAACTGGAAAGATTTCCGCTGCCACGCAGAATCTCTACCACAAGCCATGCCACAACAACAATTGCATATGTAATCAGATTATTTTTAAACGTTTTCTTTTTCATGTTTTGCACCTACACTTTCTCCTGAATCTGTTTTCCAAACAATCCGGTAGGCTTCACAAGAAGTACAATGATCAGGACTCCAAATACAATCGCATCCGCAAGCTGTGAAGAAATATACGCTTTTCCGAGAATTTCAATCACACCGAGCAGAATACCACCGATCATTGCTCCCGGAATCGAACCGATTCCTCCGAATACCGCCGCCACAAACGCTTTGATACCCGGCATAGAGCCTGTGTACGGAGAAAGAGACGGATACGCCGAACAAAGCAGCACGCCCGCGATTGCCGCAAGCCCGGAACCGATCGCAAAGGTAAGCGCAATCGTACCGTTTACATTAATTCCCATCAGCTGAGCTGCGCCCTTATCCTCAGAAACTGCCAGCATCGCCTGTCCCGGCTTTGTTTTATTGACAAACAGTGTCAATATCGTCATAATCACGATACAGCTGATGATCGTAACAATCGTTTCACCGGAGATCATCAGCGCACCGTCCGCGAGCTTTAAGTCCGGAATTGTCACTACTGACTGAAAACTCTTCGGACTGGAGCCGAAGATCAATAGTACAACATTTTGCAAAAAATAGCTGACGCCAATAGCTGTAATCAAAACAGCCAGCGGAGAAGCCGCGCCGCGAAGCGGACGATAGGCAATCGCCTCAATAGCAACCCCCAGCACTGTACATACTACAATCGCTGCCAATACCGAAACCAGCGGATTTGCGCCCATGCTCATTGTAAGCGTCAGCGACACATATCCACCCACCATAATGACATCTCCGTGAGCAAAATTCAGCATCTTCGCGATACCGTAAACCATCGTATAGCCTAATGCAATTATAGCATATACACTGCCGAGGCTGATTCCGTTAATAAAATAAGATAAAAAACTCATAATTCACCTCATCCTCTGATTGCTAAAACAGGGGGTTGCCCCAGCAACCCCCTGTCGGGTCTTTCTATTCATTCCCTGTTATTCCATGATTTCGTAAGCACCGTTTTTGATCTGTACGGCGATCGGATCTTTTGTCGGCTCACCATTTGCTTCCCAGGTAATACCCTTTCCGGTAACACCGTCAAAAGTAATCTCCTGCATTGCCGCTTTCAGAGCATCGCAGAGTGCACTTGCCTCCATATCCGGTGTAGCGCCTGCTTCTTCCAGAGCTGCTTTAACGATGTATACCCCATCGTATGCGTCTGCACCAAACTGATTCGGCACTTCACCGTACAGTTCCTGATATTTTTCAACAAAAGCCTGTGTTTTTTCATCCCCTGCAGTTGCGCTAAACGGTGTCAGCAGCATAACATCCTCTGCCAGAGCGGTATCAAAACCTTCCATCGAAAGGATACCATCCATACCATCTACACCGAACCAGGTCGGAGCATAATCCATATCGGCCGCCTGCTTTAATACCAGTGCGATTTCATTGTAATAAAACGGAACATAAACCATATCTGCACCTGCATCCTTTGCCTTCTGCAGCTGTACGGAAAAATCTGTTTTATTATCAGCAGTAAACGCTTCTGCCGCTACGATCTCAAACGGCTGATTTGCTGCTTCCGCCTGGAACGCACCATAGATACCGGAAGAATACGGATCGGAGCTGTCGTAGATCACGGCTACTTTTTCCGCCAATTTTCTCTCCCCGATAAATTTCGCAGATGCAGTACCCTGTGCCGGATCCGCAAAACATACACGAAATGCATTGTCACCGGAAATACAGTCAACCGCTGTGCCGGACGGTGTTAAAAGAAACATGTTGTCGTTCATCGCCTCAGCCTCTACCGCGATACACGGAGCAGAAGTAACCGTACCAAGCAGCATCTGCATTCCCCAGTCCTTCAGTGTATTATACGCATTTATAGATTTTTCAGAGTCATTCTCATCATCCTGCGGATTAAACTCCAGCTTTGCGCCGTTTACACCGCCTGCCTCATTGATCTCGTCAACCGCGATCTGGATAGAATTCATAACCGCATTTCCATATACTGCCGCCGCACCTGTCATCGGACCGATACTGCCAATCTTAAAGGTTCCTTCTTCTGCCGCTGCCGCCATAGACATGGAAGCTGCTGCCACAGCCGCTGCTGCAAGACCACACACCGCTTTACTGAATTTTTTCATATTTTTCTCCTCCTTTGCCGCTTCGCTTTACCATTTTAAAGCGTTAGCAATTTTAAGAATAATAATACGCTTTGAGACCTATCTTGTCAACCTATTTTTTCATCAATACGCTTTGCCCCAATATACCATCTTTTTCGCCGGTTTCCCACAATAGATACAGTTACAGGTAATTTCCTCCTGCTCAAACGGCATACAGCGCGAAGTAACTCCTGCCTCTTCCTTTAATGCATCTTCGCATGCCTGATCCCCGCACCACATTGCTTTAATAAATCCCGGTTTATTCTCTGCGATTTCCTTAAACTCATCCAGTGTAGTCGCTGTATAAGTATGTTCCTCACGATGCGCTCTTGCACGCTCCAGCATATCAGTCTGAATCGTATCCAGAATCTCTGTAACTTTTACCGCCAGTTCCTCGATCGGTGTCACGATTTTTTCTCTCGTATCACGGCGTACGATCACCGCCTGACCGGCAGCAATGTCCTTTGGTCCCAGTTCAATACGAACCGGAATACCGCGCATTTCCTGCTCAGAAAATTTCCAGCCCGGGCTTTTATCCGCATCATCCAGATTCACACGGATACCGGCTTTAGCCAGCGCTTCTTTTACTTCCTGTGCCTTATCCAGAACGCCTTCTTTCTGCATCTGGATCGGAATTACCATTGCCTGTACCGGAGCAATCCGCGGCGGCAGCACCAGACCGCTATTATCGCCATGTACCATGATAATCGCACCGATCATACGGGTCGTCATTCCCCAGGAAGTCTGATGTACATATTTTAAGGTATTGTCTCTATCTGCAAACTGAATGCCGAACGCTCTCGCAAAACCATCGCCAAAATTGTGGCTGGTACCGGACTGCAGCGCTTTTCCATCGTGCATCAAAGACTCGATCGTATAGGTTGCCTCTGCACCTGCAAATTTTTCTTTGTCTGTCTTTTTCCCTTTGATAACCGGAATCGCCAGAACCTGCTCGCAGAAATCTGCATACACGTTCAACATCTGAATCGTTCTCTCTTCCGCTTCCTCTGCGGTTGCGTGCGCAGTGTGTCCTTCCTGCCACAGGAACTCGCGGGAACGCAGGAATGGTCTTGTTGTCTTTTCCCAGCGCACTACGGAGCACCACTGATTATATACCTTGGGAAGATCACGGTAAGAATGTACATCATTCGCGTAAAAATCACAGAACAATGTTTCAGAAGTCGGACGCACGCACATTCTTTCCTGCAACGGCTCAAGACCGCCGTGTGTTACCCATGCTACCTCCGGAGCAAAACCTTCCACATGATCTTTTTCTTTCTGAAGCAGACTTTCCGGAATGAACATTGGCAGGTAAACATTCTCCACACCGGTCTCTTTAAACCGTCTGTCCAGTTCATGCTGGATATTCTCCCAGATCGCATATCCGGCCGGTTTGATAACCATGCATCCCTTTACACTAGTATAATCAATCAACTCTGCCTTTTTTACAACGTCTGTATACCACTGCGCGAAATCTTCTTCCATAGAAGTAATCGCTTCTACTAATTTCTTTTCCTTTGCCATTTTTTCTCTCCTCATTTTTACTCATGCAGACCGGGATCTCTCCCGGTCTGCCTATTGTTTATACATTTTATTTCGTTCCGAAAATACGGTCTCCCGCATCCCCGAGGCCCGGCACGATATAACCGTGATCATTCAAATGATCATCCTTGGCGCCGATATAAATATCCACATCAGGATGTGCCTTCTGCATTGCCTCAATACCTTCCGGCGCCGCAATAATACACATAAAGCGGATATTTCTTACACCCTTTTCTTTCAGCATCTGGATTGCCGCCACAGCGGACCCTCCGGTTGCCAGCATCGGATCTACCACAAATACATCACGTTCCGCACAATCTCCCGGAAGTTTACAGTAATATTCCACCGGATTTAAGGTTTCCGGATCACGGTACAGACCAATATGTCCAATCTTTGCCGTCGGAATAATCGAAAGCACGCCTTCTACCATTCCAAGCCCTGCACGCAAAATCGGCACTACTGCCAACTTCTTTCCCTGCAGCTGCTTCACAGTCGTTTTACAGATCGGAGTTTCAATCTCAACATCCTGAAGTTTCAGATCTCTTGTAGCCTCATAGCACATCAGCATCGCAATTTCGCTGATCATATTTCTGAAATCACGGGAACCAGTTTCGGTCCTGCGGATAATGCCTACCTTATGCTGAATCAGCGGATGATCAAAAACAATTACCTTTGACATATTTATTCCTCCTCAATCATAGAGACTCTTCTTGCGTGACGCTCTGCTCCGGAAAACGGAGTATCCAGAAACGTATCAACAATCTTGAGTGCCAGTCCCGGACCGACTACGCGTCCGCCAAGCGCGAGGATATTCGCATCATTGTGTAATCTGGTCGCTTCTGCGGTAAAGCAATCCGTACAGAGCGCTGCACGAATTCCTTTCACTTTATTGGCAGCAATCGAAATACCGATACCGGTACCGCAAATCAAAATACCGCGCTCACACTTTCCTTCAACAATGGCATGCGCTACTTTCTTGCCATATATTGGGTAATCTACCGGATCTGTACTGTAGCAGCCAAAATCCTCATACGCAAGGCCTCTTGCCTCCAAATGTTTGATAATTTCTTGTTTCAGAGCATATCCTGCCTGATCACATCCGATCGCAATCATTCGTTTTCCTCCTTTATCACCGCCGCAGTCTTTGCGGTCAGTTCTTTTAAAATCTGCAGACAATGTCTGTATTCCGGAATGTCCTTTCCGAGTGGATTATAGACATCACCACTCAAACCACAGTATTCTGTCAACGTGTACACATTCAGCGCATTCTCTCCATATTCCGCAAGAAGCTTCGCCTTCTGTCCTTCTTCCATCGTTAGAATCAACGTCCGCTCATCAAAATCATCCGCTGTCAGCTGTGCCGCTTCATGCGTTTCCACAGAAATTCCTCTTTCTTTCAATACCTCTTGTGCCTTCGGATTTACCGGTTCCGGAAAGAGTGCAATCATCCCTTTCGAATCGATCAAAATATCCTCCAGCAGCAGCTTATCCTGAATCAGCGCTTCTGCCATCGGTCCGCGGCAGGTATCGCTGTGACTGACAAATGTCAGTTTATCGTATTGCTTCATAAACTTCCCCCTACACTTCCAGAATCTGGTGCCCGGCAGCTTTTTCCAGTCGGTTCATAATCGCGGTGCCCAGCATCGGCGTATCAAACGACTCGGAAAAAATACGGCTTACCCCTTCTTCATCGAACGCACGCAGCACACTGTACAGATGCCTGGAAATACTCAATTCATCTTTGCGGCTGCCCATAGATTTCACGATTGCGCCTACATATCGGTCTTTTGTTTCCTCTGACGCAATCACGCCCGGATTTCCTCCAGCCTTTCTCTCTTCCTCTATCCTGCGGTTAATCTCACAGATCACATCTTCTGTCTGACCTTCTATAATAATCATATCCGCCTTCGGCGCATAATGACGATACTTCATGCCCGGAGCTTTTGGTCTTATTGTCCCATCCACACTCAGAAGCGCCGGATCAAGTTTCACTTCACCAATTTCTTCTTTTAGCATGTCACGATTAATATAACCAGGACGAAGAATCAGCGGCACATCCTCACTCAGATCCACAATCGTGGATTCCACACCGATCCCCACGTTTCCACCGTCCAGAATCATTTCAATTCTGCCGTTCATGTCCTCCGCCACATGCTGCGCTGTCGTCGGACTGGGTCTGCCGGACGTATTCGCACTCGGCGCCGCCACATAACCGCCGCCCGCTTCTATCAATTTTAAAGCGATTTCATTATCCGGCATACGCACTGCTACAGTATCCAGCCCACCAGTTGTCGCATACGGAACACAATCTGCTTTTTTAAAAATCATCGTCAGCGGTCCCGGCCAAAATTTTTTCGCCAGTTTTTCGGCTGCTTTTGGCACTTCAGCTGCAATCCGGTACAAATCCTCAAGCTTTGCAATATGAACAATCAGCGGATTATCTGACGGTCTGCCCTTTGCCGCGTAAATTTTCCGTGAAGACTCTGCATTTAAAGCATCTGCCCCCAGTCCATACACCGTTTCTGTCGGGAACGCCACCAGACCTCCGCCGCGCAGAATCTCTCCCGCCTGCCGCAGCGCTGTCTCATCTATCTGCTCTGTCATATCTGCCAGAATCGTTTCTATCATTATTTTCTCATTCTTTCTTATATATAAAATAAACTGCGGACACTGCTCACGCAAATGTCCGCAGTTCTTTTATAGTATAGCATTTATCATTTCTATACGCAAGAACTAACGTTTCAAAACCACACTTCCATACCCCGGCAGGCAATTTGTTTTTTTACCCAAAAGCACTTCCCCCACTTCTTCGTCAAGCGGTACGCTGACCGTTTCTGCATTAAAGTTCTGTACAAACAAGTACTGTGTTTCCCCAGCTTCACGGGTAGACACCTCCAC
Organism: Marvinbryantia sp.; assembly: GCA_050944495.1. Taxonomy (GTDB): domain Bacteria; phylum Bacillota; class Clostridia; order Lachnospirales; family Lachnospiraceae; genus Marvinbryantia. The sequence continues at coordinate 13,049 of JBMNRF010000029.1, read as the reverse complement.
GCCCTCCGGAATTTCCCAGGCAACCGGCGCAGCAATTCCTGCTTTCTTCACCAGCATTCGGTAAAAATCATTATAAAACTCCTGTTCCAGATCGGCACAGATATAATATGCCGTTCCATTTCCATATGTATTTTCCGTCAAGACCGGCATTCCCTGATAAAAATCCTCCCGATACTTCAAAAGCGCCTTCGCTGTCGTTGTGTTTACCAGATCGCAAAGATTCCTGCAGGTATAGGTTTTATCAAACGGCTCTTTCTCCTCCGGAATCGCGTAGTTGCATTCCCAATCATAAAGAGCATCGATCTCCATACTGCGCAGCCCAAAGACATCCATCAGTTCATGCGGCGTTCCTCCCAAGAAACATAAGTCCGTCTCGTCCACAATGCCGGACCAGTAGGTCATCACAAAAATACCGCCCCTTTCCACAAATGCACGTACTTTTTCTTCAAATCCTGCACGGAACAAATATACCATCGGCGCAGCTACAATTTTATATTCCTCTATAGACTGCTCCATATCAATCAGGTCAACATTCAGACCTATTCTGCGAAACGCATCATAATTCTTCTGAACCGTCTCCTTATAATGAAGACCTTTGTTGCGCGGACCTGCTGCATCTTCCATAGCCCAACGGTTTTCCCAATCAAAAATAATCGCCACTTCAGAAACTGTCTGCGATCCACGCACTTGCTGCAGCTTTTTGAGATCATCACCAACCTGTCCGACTTCCTTCAGCACACGGGTATCCGCACCACCGTAATGGTCGATCACCGCACCATGAAATTTTTCGGAAGCCCCCCTGCTCTGGCGCATCTGGAAATATAACACACTATCCGATCCGTGTGCTACTGCCTGCAAAGAAGCCGCTTCCAACATTCCCGGTCTTTTCAGTTTGCTGACTCCCTGCCAGTTTGTTGCCGACGGACAAGACTCCATCAAAAGAAATGGCGCTTTTTTCAGGCTTCGCATTATATCATGCTGCATGGCTGTATCAGATGCCACCTGCGCATCCGGATATTTATGCCATACCGGATAAGTATCCCAGGAAATAATATCAAGACAATCAGTAAACTTAGGATAATTCAACCCCTGAAAATCATACATCATATTAATTGTGGCCGGCTTCTTTGCCCCTGCTGCCCGAATCGCGGCGATTTCTGCTTTCACAAACTCCTTTGTCTGGTGTGTCACAAAACGTTTCCAGTCCAGGTTCAAGCCATGCAGACCACTTTCTCCACGCGGCGACGGACTCTCAATCTGATCAAAACTATTGTAGACATGACTCCAGAAAATGGTGTTCCATGCCTTGTTTAATGCCTCAATCGTACCATAACGCTCTTTCAGCCAGTCACGAAATGCCTGCTGGCAGAGCGGGCAATGGCATTCTCCGCCATATTCATTGGAAATATGCCATAAAATAACTGCCGGATGGCTGTCAAACCGCTTCGCAAGTTCCGTATTGATCCTGCGCATTTTTTCACGATACACTGGTGAAGTATAGCAATGATTGTGTCGTGCACCGAAGAAATTACGTTGTCCGTCCTCGGAAACACGCAGCACTTCCGGATAGTTGTCCGCCATCCATTTGGGTCTTGCTCCGGTCGGTGTCGCCAGAATTACAGAAATTCCATTTTCCCAAAGGCGATCAATCACCTGCTTTAACCATTCAAAATGATACTTTCCTTCTTCCGGTTCTAACATCGACCAGGCAAAAATCCCTACAGATACCGTGTTTATCCCTGCCGCTTTAAATCGTTCAATATCCTGTTCCAGAATCTCCGGCATATCCAGCCACTGCTCCGGATTATAATCTCCCCCATGAAGCAGATTTGGGCGGTCAATGATTCTTTTTGTCTCCATAAAAATATAGGTCCTCCTTATTTTCTCCGCAATCTCACAGATTTTTCATTCATCTGCTATCCTCTGGCATGACAGTTTTTCCTCTGCCACAAACGTTTTTTTACCCGATCCGGATGTTCAAGACGATTCATCAAACGGTAATAAGCAAATCCCAAAGGTATGCATGCACCGATCCAGGCCAACGGATTTGCCGCCACTGCTCCGGTAAATCCAAACGGTCCCACCAGAAACATCGCCGCACCCGCGCGCATCAGCAATTCCATCACGCCCGCAATGGTCGGTGTAACACTGTCGCCAAGTCCCTGTAAGGTAAAGCGATAAACAAACAGCAATGCCAGTACCCAATACAGCGTACCGTTTATACACAGATAAATCTTAGAAAGCGAGATAACCTCTGTCTCTCCTTTTCCCACAAAAATAGAAGTAAGCTCATCTCCCGCGAAAAAATTAACGGCTCCCATCAGGATGCTGATACCGACAGAAATCAGTACGCATTGGAATACCCCCGTGCGGATGCGATCCAGACGTTTCGCACCATAATTCTGCGCAGAATACGTCGCCATAGATGCTCCAAGCGAATTGAGAGGCATTGTCGCAATTGAATCAATTTTCTGGGCAGCCGTGACTGCCGCAACTGAAGTCGCGCCGAGACTGTTTAAAGCAAACTGAAGCGTAAGGGATCCGATCGCAATAATAGACATCTGAAACCCCATCGGCAAACCAAGCACGATATGCTCCTTCGCCTCCTGTGCAAATGCTAGAAAATGACGTTTTTCTACCCACAGATCCGGCATTTTTTTACGAATATACCGAAAGCACCAGAACCCGGAAAGTACCTGTGAAATGATCGTCGCATATGCCGCCCCCTCAACGCCCATGTGAAACACCGTAATAAATACCAGATCCAGGACAATATTTACACAGCAGGCCAGAATCAAAAATACCAACGGAGTACGACTGTCCCCCAGCGCCCGGATCATATTTGAGGTCAAATTAAAAAATACGGATGCCACCAGACCGGCGAATATGATCTGAATATAAGCAATCGCCTCTTCCATAATCTCCTCTGGAGTCTGCAAAAGCTCCATCGCCGGCCGTACCAGCAAAAGCGCCAGTGCGGTAATAATAACCGCCATTCCTATACTCAATAGTATACTGGCCGCAAAACTTCGTTTTACACCCTCCGTATCCTCCGCCCCAAAACGCTGTGCCGTCAGGATTGCCAGACCATTTGCAAAGCCCATAATAAAACCAAGCACAAAAAAATTCAAACTGCCTGTACAACCAAGCGCAGCAAGTGCATTTACACCGATCGTTCTTCCTACGATCAGGGTGTCCACCAGACTGTAAAGCTGCTGAAAAATATTTCCGATAATCAGCGGCAGAGCAAACATCAGGATCAATTTCACCGGTTTGCCTTCTGTCATATTTTTGGTCATAAAGCTTCCCCTCCCTCTCAAATACTGCTGCACCTTACATCTATTCACAAAACCTTCATCTAGTATAAAATTTTTTTTACAAAGTAGAATGTAGTTTCTTGTAATTCAGATGTCTTATGTTGTATACTTAATGAAATGAAACAAATGTTTTCGGAAGGAGATTTTTTGATGCAGCAGACAAATTATGACTTTACCTGCAGTGATCTGAATCCAAAATTCCTCTTTTCCTCCATAGGTCCGCGTGTTGAAGATACCTACCATAAACACGATTTCATCGAAATCGTTATTATTCTGAGCGGAAAAGGTCATTTTCTTATCGAAGGCAAGGATTACCCGGTGGAGGAAGGCAACGTGATCCTGCTAAATCCGGAAACCAGGCACCAAAGCATGGTCTATCCAGATCAGGAACCTGCTCTGTGGGAATGCTATCTGGCCTTCACCGATGTAGAATACGTGAATTGCATAAAAAATACCCTGCCGTTGTTCCGTGATCACTCTATTATCACCAAACTGCCGCAGGAGCCCAAAAAAGAACTGTTTCGTCTCTGCAATGCCATTGACCGCGAAAACAAATCCTGTGATTCCGGCCGTTATTTTATGCTGAAAGCTTATCTGATTCAGGTACTCTGCCTATTAGAACGCTATCAAAAACAGCAACGCGACGAAGACTTGAAGCGCCGCGCCCACACGCGTTACGAATTTGAATCTATCAATAAAAAATACATCGTCAACCAGATTACCAAATATATGGAAGAACATTATCGGGAAAAAATATCGCTCGATCAGATTGCTGCCAATATTTATCTAAGTTCTTTCTATATTTCTAAATTATTTAAAAGTGAGACCGGCGACACCCCGATTAATTACCTGATCAGTCTGCGCATGAAGAAAGCACGACAGCTTTTGGACGAAAATCCGAACTGTTCAATCCAGTCCGTTGCCTCTGCAGTCGGCTATGAAGACGCCTACCATTTCAGCAAATTGTTCAAGAAATATTACGGTCTGTCGCCGCTGCACTATAAAGCGCGCGGAGCACTTTAAAAATCCGGCATCTGTCTGATCCCCGGATTAGGATGATGTTTCTTCCATCCACTGCAGTATTCCCGCACAAATTGCCTCTGCGACCTTTTGCTGATATTCTTCTGTGGACAACAGCGCCGCCTCTGCAGGATTTGACAGAAAACCGCATTCGACGATCACAGCCGGCCTCTCTGTTTTACGCAGAATATAATAGCTGTCATTTGCCTTGATCTCTCTCGGTCTCTCTATTTCCAACAGAGTATTCAGAGAGCTCTGCAAAATGGCAGCTATTTCTTTTGCTGCTGCCGAATTTTCATAATAAAACACCTGCGGTCCGCACACAGACGGTTCCGTATAACTGTTCTGATGAATGCTGACGACCAGCTCCGCTTCTGTTTGATTGATTAATTCACAGCGCCGCTTCATATCCTGCTGTTTTTTGTTTGTCGCGTTTTCCTCATACAGACCATTATCGTCTGTTCGCGTCATCACAACCGCAATTCCTTGCTGCTCCAACAGATTTTTTAAACGTCCGGCAATCAAAAGATTAATCTCTTTTTCCACTTCTCCATTTATACCGATCTTACCTCCGTCTATTCCGCCGTGTCCGGCATCAAGAACGATCGTGGGAATCCGTACGTTATCAGCCTGAGCTTTTCCTGCTGTCATAATACTCGCCCCAAGTCTCCCTACCAAAAATGATGCCGAAAAAATCAGTACGGTCATAAAAACTTCCAGTATCCGTCTATTTCTCTTCATATAAAAACCTCTGCCGCATATCCTTGAAACAGTATATGCGGCAGAGGCGCTTTCTTAACCTTATTCTGTTTTACCGTAGATAGGAGACAGAATTATCTTACATATTTGAGAATGACATCCCATACAGCATCATTCTCGAATCCGAGTTTCCAGGCAGCCACACCGCCAAGTCCATAATCTTTTACCAGTTTCATCTTTTCCTCAATGGATTTTTCATCCTCCAGCCAAATCTGATAAAGGGAACCGTCATCACCCTGAAATTCTGCATAATTCTGAGAAGTTTCTTCATTCCACGCATATTCTACGTTATTATTTTCCAGTCTCTGCTTTGCTTCATCCATGCCAAGCGCTTCACTGGTAACATTTACCGTACCGTCAGCCAATGTCTCCGTATTCCAAAGTCTGGTATAGAACGGAATACCGCTAATGATTTTCTCCGCCGGCACCTCTTTTCTGGTTTCCAGAATTCCCTGATTCTCAAATCCAAGGCTGGCAACCGAACCGGCATCCGAACCGTAATAGTGTTCATCGTATCCCATAATGATCACATAATCACATACAATGCCGAGTTCTTCTCTGTCATAATGCATAGAAAACGCCATCGGCACCGGAACATCCACGGAAAGTACCAGTTCGTTTTTACGGCATTTCACGGAAAGTTCGCGAATAAACTGCAGATATCCATCTGCCGCCTCTTCCGGGATTGTCTCAAAATCAACGTTGATACCGTCAAATCCAAATTCGATTGCCTCTGCAATCAGCTTGTTTATCATTTTTTCTCTGGCCGCAGTAGAATTCAGTACCTTCGTTGTATCTACGTTTTCATTAAAGTTATCGATCAGCGCCCATACTTCCATATCATTACTGTGTGCGGTCTGCACATAAGTAGACTCTGCCAGAGAACTCAACTCTCCGTCTTCGGAAATGATCGAATACCAGGTCGGCGAAATCGTATTGACTCCTTTGATATTGGCAATGTCATAGATTATGCTGTAATTGGAATCCATATTTGTGATCTGATGCCATACCAGATTGATCTTATAATCCTTGCGCACACTTGTATATTCCGGCTGCACAAAATCACTAGTCACTGTTTCTGTTCGTTCCTCTACAAGACGATCATTTTGTATGTAACCAATATAACCATCCTGTGTCAAAATACCAGTCCAGTCCTCCATCGGCTCCAGAATCGTTACTACTTCGTTCTTTTCGACTTCCCGCAAAATCGGGCTCTTAATTCCTCCCTGATAACGCATTTTCGCCTTTTTGCGGATATTCGCAACCGTTTTTTCACCACGCTCATTTGTGATCACAATACGATCCGGCGTGTGGAATATTTCATAATCCAGATCCGTATATTTTTTTACAAATTCCAGTGCAATGTAGGTTTTCGCTCCATCCACCTGTACGATCTCGTATTCCTCCGTATTCTTTTTTCCACCGGCTGTATATTCTTTTCCACCGGCAGGCACCTCGATCACATCTGTCGGCGTAGTGAACAGCATCAGATTATTCTCAGAGTCCCAGTAAAAACGCTTGTTCAGCACACTCTTAACTACTTCATAATCAACATAGGGGATCTCATTTTCGATCATGCCCTTGTATTCCGAAATTTCATCCTCTATGATCAGGGCCGCCTCTCCTTCACCAGTCAGCCCGAAATATTCCTCTGCCTTCATCACGTCTGATGTGGGGGTGTATTTTTTTACAATACCGGTAATCCCTCCGATTGCCGCTACCGTAAGCACCAGCACTGCAACTGCCAAGAACGGCGCTGCCTTCTTTTTCATCCTCTGCACCTCCAAAATATAGATATCTTCATTGTTTACGATTAAGTATATCATACTTTAGAGACTACTACTAACACATTTCGACTTTTTCAGAAAAACTTTATGATTATTTAAGTTTTTTGCATAAGGGGACTGTGTCTTTTTCATTTTCTATTCTGATCCGATCGAAACCGATCCCACATATTTCATTTTTACAATCCATGTAGTAATCGCGCATATAATCGGTCTTTTCACGAACACTGTTTGCGATCTGATAGGATGTGCTTGGCTTACCATTCAGCCAAAGCGAAATACCAGCTTCCTGATATCCGGTCAGTTCTCTGTACAGTTCACTCTTTCTTACTGTATTTGCCCTGCCTCCCATCTGACCTCTGCGGTCATACTTTTTATTTTCGATTTTCCTCACCCGCTTTCTGTCTGCTTTTTGCCGGAACATTCCTTTTGGTGCTCGTGATATATTTTTCCGCCAAAAAACATGCCCGAAAAAAGACTGTTTTCAGAGAGGATACCAGATTTGCTGCTTTCATAGTATTGTGCCTGATGAATTGTGATAAGATGCGAAGAATATCGCACCGAAGAAAACTGCGCGGAAGAACCCGCATGACATTTGTATTTTATATCCTCCTTTCTCTTTTATTCCGTTTATGTGTCCTCTCTTATTGTATATTATATATAGTTTGTGTCTGTTTTGCAACTGTTTTTTCATTTTCTTCTTTAGATTTATTTTATAAAAATGCACCATCCTTTTCCTTTGCATTTTTACCGGAAGTAGGGTATACTGTAGTAAAATAAGAAATAATAGCAAGGAAGTGATTTCATGAAGATTGAAAAACTCAATGACAATCAAATCCGGTGCACTCTGACACGCGAGGACCTTGCCAGCCATGAGATTAATCTGCTTGAGCTTGCTTACGGCAGCGACAAGGCCAAATCTCTGTTTCGTGAAATGATGCAGCAGGCTGCGTTTGAATTTGGTTTCGAGGCGAATGATATCCCTATTATGATAGAAGCAATCCCCATTTCTTCGGATTCCATTATCCTAATCATTACAAAGGTGGAGGATCCGGAAGAACTGGATACCCGCTTTTCCAAATTTGCACCGGACATTGATAAAACCTCCGACAGTGCCTCTTCCTTCTCTTCTCTGAAATTGGAAGGTGCAGACGATATTTTAAATCTGCTCAAAAAGGTCAAGGAAGTCCAAAAGACAGCCTCGCAGAAATCTACTGCAGATACAGAAAAAAAAGCAGCTTCTCCGGAAGAAACTGCTTCGGCGGATGTGACAAGACTTTACTGCTTCGGTACACTTGATGATGTCATCACAGCAGCCAGTATTTTGGGCTCCAGCTATCGAGGACGTAATTCTCTTTACAAGCATCCGGAAAACGGTATGTACTGTCTGCTCATAAACAGCAGCGGATGTACACCGGAAGAATTCAACCGTATCTGCAACACCATTTCCGAATATGCCGGTCACGGTAAATTTACCGTCGGCACAGAAGCATTTTTAGCAGAGCACGGCACCTGCATTGTATCGGAAAATGCCCTGCAGCAACTGGCAGGTATTATTTCCTGACAAATCCGGCAGCGTACAAAATTTAATTTTTGTATACAAAAAGCACTCGTTAACGAGTGCTTTTTTCAAATACTGCTTTCTACCCGATGTGTACATGCCGAAATCCTTCTCCGTGTACTTCACTCGATTCCATCACAATCATGAAGGAAGCCGGATCGGCCTCCTTCACCGCTCGCTGTACCAGATACATATCCTTATTGCTGCAAGCACACAACACCACCTGGCGCTCATCCCCCTGATAGCCGCCTGCTCCTTTCAATACCGTTGATCCTCTCTGACAGGTTTCATCAATTACCTTTGTAATTAATTCCGCATGGTTCGTGATGATAAACGACATCTTTCCGGCATTAATGCCGTACATCAGTTTATCCATCACCGTCGAAAGCAGAAAATTGACAATCATACCGTAAATAATCCCATCCATATCGCGCAGCAAGATTCCTCCGGTCACCACAATTCCCATATCTGCCAGAAAAACAATCTTTCCAAGCGACAAATGCGGGATTTTTTTCTTGACTGCCATGATAATAAAATCCATGCCGCCGGTAGATGTATTCTGAATATAGATCAGCGTATAACCAATGCCGGTCATCACACCGGTACAGAGCGCCGCCAACATACGACTGCCTTCATATACCGGAAACAAAGGCGCCACATAATCAATAAAAATTGAAGAAATCACCATGCAGCGAATCGAACTGACGAAAAACCGCCGTCCAAGCAACCGATAACATAAAATCGCTACCGGAATATTCAGAGCAATCGTAGACAAACCAATCGGCACATGCCATAAACGATAAAAAATAATCGCGATGCCAGAAAACCCGCTCATCGGAAATTCCGCCTGTACAGCAAAATTATAAATTCCGGCCGCAATAAAAATACTGCCTGTAATCTCAAAAAATATCTGTTTTAAAAAAGAATTTTCTTTCCATATTCGTTCCACTTTTCTTCTTCCACCCTTCTGTCATTCAACCTCTCTGCACTCTCTGTCATATAGAAAATGCAGCAGCAGATTCCATGTTTACATGTATTATCTGCCACTGCATCTTTTACTAAACATATCGTACCACGAACCGGTATTTTTTTCAATTGACAAACAAGATTCTTTTTCTTATAATAGTTATAGTAATAATTATCATTATGGGGGGACTATGGCAAACTTAAAATACAGTCGGCAGCGCGAATCTATAAAAACTTTCCTTGCCAGCCGCAAGGATCATCCCACTGCCGACACCGTTTATACAAATATGAGACAACAGATCCCAAACATCAGTCTCGGCACTGTGTACCGTAATCTCGGTCTGCTCGCCGATATCGGTGAAATTCGCAAAATTAGCGTCGGAGACGGTGTAGAACGATTTGACTATGATACCGAACCGCACAGCCATTTTGTCTGTCGCGAATGTCACTCTGTCATCGACCTGTATGAAGATGACGCCGACAGCATACTTGAAGCGGCACGAAAAAACTTTCCCGGTCAGATTGATATGTACTCCGGCACATTTTATGGAATCTGCGAAAATTGCATAAAAAAATTAGGAAATTGAATTTCATTGCTTGACAGAAATATCTTACTATGTTATAGTAAAACAGTAATAGTTACTGTTTGCAAATAAAATTTAAATTATATAAAGAAAAGGAGATTATGTATTATGGCAAAATTTGTATGTAATGTATGCGGTTATGTTCACGAAGGAGATTCTGCTCCGGAAGTATGTCCGGTTTGCAAAGCGCCGGCTGAAAAATTCACAGAGCAGAAAGGCGAAATGAGCTGGGCTGCAGAGCACGTTGTAGGTGTTGCTCAGGGCGTATCTGAAGATATTCTTGCTGATCTTCGCGCAAACTTTGAAGGAGAGTGCTCTGAAGTTGGTATGTACCTGGCTATGGCAAGAGTTGCTCACAGAGAAGGTTACCCGGAAATCGGTCTGTACTGGGAAAAAGCTGCTTACGAAGAAGCAGAGCATGCTGCTAAATTCGCAGAGCTTCTCGGTGAAGTTGTTACAGACAGCACAAAGAAAAACCTTGAAATGCGCGTAGCAGCAGAAAACGGCGCAACAGCAGGTAAGTTCGACCTTGCAAAACGTGCAAAAGCTGCTAATCTTGATGCGATCCATGACACAGTTCATGAAATGGCTAGAGACGAGGCCCGACATGGAAAAGCCCTGCAGGGTCTGCTCAACAGATATTTCAAGTAAGAAAAAGCCAGTAAAATCAAGGTTTTTCGGAACTTTACGGGGTCGGTTGAAATATACCGATCCCATTCTTTTTCTGTGTGGCTGTGTCAGAAACACAGTTTTATTTTTCTGTGTTTCTAAAAACTGTGTTAGAAAAAACTGTGTTAATCTGTGTACGAAAAACCGCCCTATTGCTAGGGCGGTTTGCTATTACATATCTCTAACGGAAACACGGGTTGCCAATTCAATCATTCTATCTTCGGTATATCCGTAATCCTTGTAACCCAAGATCCATTTTTCACTATCTTCCTCATTTATGACGATTCCCAAATACATACCCGCCAAATTATCGGAAATGTAATACCAATCTTTATCCATCAGGGCGTCTTCGTATTCGTCAAGCAAATCCTCATCGTTTAATACTTCATCACTTGCCCAAACATGAATAAAAATACTCATGTTTTCCGTTGCCCCATTCATATTTTCATAACCACTAACATAATATTCAGAGCCTGCTTCATCTATATAATTAACAGCATCAATTTCAAGATCGAAATCTTCTTCAATTACTGCTACCAGTTCCGTTAGATCGGTACATTCACGGGCTGCTTTAATAAGATCCTTGATTTTCATAAATGGTTCTCCTTTTTTGTATTATTTCCAGACCAATTATAGCATGCCTATGGCTAATTTTCTATCAATACACAACTTTATTTTTGGTATTTGGGAACATCTCAAATCAGCAAATAAAATCACAATTTATTCACACGCCAAAAGTTGACATAATATTTTGAGGGTGATAAAATATAGTTACAATCAAATATGCACTTACCAAGAGTAAGACACGATTTATTAGACGGGGTTTGCAACTCCGTCTAATAGGCTACAACTTTGTAGCAGATCTGGTCTTGCTCTTTTTTATTTTGCCTTAAAATGTCAAATTGACATCAAGGGGTAGTCTTTAACTTATTTTAATTTAACTTATTTTTGTTAATTATATAAATATATAATAGGCGTTTTGTTAAGGATCTCCTCTTTTGGGCTGGACTAAATTAGAAAACTGTATTCCAGTTCATAGCCATAGATTTGATTGTACTGGTTATGTCATAAAAATAATAAAACTTGAAAGGAGAAATTCTAAATGACTGAACTAAAAATAATACTTGATAACGAAATAATCCAACAAATTGAGGAGAATAAAGAATATAGGAATAATGAAAAATATAATATTGATTATTTCTCAATCCGTAGTGACTTGATTACCGATTTTAACTTCATACGCAAAGTTTTGAAATTTGGTGCTCATTATTTCTTATTCCATTGTTTCCTAAAGGCTCAAATGCTTAATGGTGGTCGCTATTATATCTTTGAGGGCGATATTGACTTAATTATAAAAAATTACTGTTTGAATTATGATGCCAGTTACAAAGACATAAAGGAAATCTATAATGATTATATAAAAAATCAAATTATCTTTGTCCTAGAGGATAAGCGTTTCTTTGAGGAAAGAATCGTAACCGATCCATACATCGTTTATAATTATTGCTTAACCAACGACAAACGAGCATACAACAGAATCAAAAAGCAAGAACAACGAGAAAGAGAGAAAGCAGAAAAAGCTTCTGCACAAAATGTACCTGCTGCACCATCTGCGCCAAACTTTCCTGTAAATGATATTGGTGAGGATCTCTAATTCTACACAATTCGTGATCCATTGATCTGGAGGGTGATTTTATAATATAATATATATAGAAAGTATATTGATTTTCGTTTTCACGAAATCCCAAGTAAAGAGTTTATAAAGTGTTCGCCTTTTTCTTTGTTTAGGTAATAGAAAAACAATGGAAGTATTCTATCCCCCATCGGGATCTAAAGTATAGATTTAATAAGTGTCTATGGCTTCATGCCGTCACAATCAAGTGAACATATCAACATGATTGATTGTTCTATTTCTTTCTAGGATGGATAATCCGTTTTTTGATGTAGGAGATACCCGTGAAAAGGTATGCATGATTGTTTGCGTATTCAATTCCGCACTCCTACAAAAAACAGATTTTGACATTCTTCGACATATATAACATCCAAGGCACATTCAAGACATTTTTCTTTAGCGTATTCTGTATTCCTACATCAAAAATACGCTTGAACAGATAAAGCCCCTTGTAGCAAGGGATAGCGACTGTTCTATTTAGCCGAAAGGCTGTTCTAATGTTGGTATTGCTACCCACAAAGGCGTTAGCCTTTATTATTTTTCGCCGCCGCTGTCTAATTGTTATTCGGCAAATTAAACGCTGCCTCTTCCTGCCTTATACCCCATTTGATAGACACATAGAACGAGTGGTATAATCTATCCAGAAAGTCAGGAGGATGAATTATGGCACAGACGTACAGTATCGAATTCAAGGAAGAGGCATGTAAACGTGTACAG
>JBMNRF010000028.1:0-42859 GCA_050944495.1 Marvinbryantia sp. | reverse complement strand
TCCGTTCAAGATAATCTTGCTAGCTTATCTATCCCTTTTACTGTTTTAAAGGTCAGTTCCTTAAAATAAAACTTTTTTCAGAATCTTTCAAGGTTGTATCACTGTTCAATTATCAAGGTTCTTTTTTGTGTTCCGCTCTCGCAGCAACTTTTACATCATACCACTTGGCGGATCATTTGTCAACTACTTTTTTAAGATTTTTTAAATCTTTTTTTGTAGTTGTTTCTGTCGTTTGCGACAGCTTTAATAGAATAACACTTTTCATTCTATCTGTCAACCACTTTTTTAAGATTTTTTAAATCTTTTTTTGTGATTGTTTTTTGATTCAGATTTTAACTGAATCAAAAACGGAGAAAGAGGGATTTGAACCCTCGCGCCGCGTAAACGACCTACACCCTTAGCAGGGGCGCCTCTTCAGCCTCTTGAGTATTTCTCCTGACTCTGAATTACTTATTTTTCGTTATTCAGTTCTGCGTCTATCGGTAACGCTTTAGTTATTATATAAGAGGAGAACCTGTTTGTCAACACTAAAAAACAAGGTTTTTTAAGGTTTTTTCACATATACTAGATATAGTGGTAATAATGAGTTTGCAGGACAAGATTTACTCGTCCTGCAAACATTCTGCTATCTTATTTTCAATTCTTTCTTTTACAATAGAAGCAATTTCTACTGTTTTCATATCCTTATACTCCTGATAATAGAGTGGTGGAAGAAAATGTACCTGTACTGTAACTGGTTTCACTGAATGTGAATCAAAAGGTAAGAAAGAATTAATTAAAGCAACAGGTACAATCGGCGCCTTTGCTTTTACAGCAGCTTTAAAGCTACCTGATTTAAATTCCAAAAGTTGATTGCCTTTTCTAGATCTGGTTCCTTCTGGAAAAATTACAAAGTTTTTTCCATTCAATACTTTTTTAGTAACATTTATAATTACCTGTAAAGACTGTCGGACATCTGCTCTGTCCATAACCTCTGCCTGCATAATTCTTCTAACCTGGCTGATAAGAGGAACATTACGCACTTCTTTTTTCATCACAACCGAAATCGGTTTTTCACAACTTTCAATCAAAGAAAGTACATCATACATTCCCTGATGATTCGGATACATAATAAATCCGTTTTCTCTCGGTATATTTTCCTGTCCATCGGACTGAATTGTCACTTTTCCGCCTTTATTGGCTCCTCTGACAATTTTTTTTAAAAGAGCATACTTCTGTTCTTCTGTATGCTGATCCTTTTCTCTTGCATACCACAAGAGTTGTATTGTCCACCATGGTACAAAAAATATATTACGAAACACCATTATGATAATTCGTTTCATGCTGTTTTCTCCTAATTAAGATAAAAAACTTTCTGAATTTTTAATAATTCCTTATACCAGCTGTTCCTGATTCTGTGGTTTACTGACTTTCCCTTTAAATCTCTCATAAATATAGGTATTGGCTTCGATTTCTTCTTTATCATCCAACGGCTGAAGTACAATTTTTTTCTGATATTTTCTCTCCAGTGCTTTTTGAATCAGATAATCACAAACCTGCGGATTTTTTGGAAGAAGCGGTCCATGCAAGTATGTACCAATCACATTTTTATAAATGATTCCTTCATATCCGCTCTCACCATTGTTTCCGCTTCCATAAATTACTTTTCCAAACGGCCGGCAATTTTTTATATTTGTACGCCCGGCATGATTTTCAAAACCGACAACCGGCATGGAAAACAATTCGCTTTCCAGCACAATATTATCAATCAAACGATAATCTTTTCCACTGTTTGTCTCAATATCAACAATACCAAGTCCTTCCATCATTCCGTCTGCCGCTGCATAATAATTTCCTAAAAGCTGAAATCCTCCACAGACAGCGATCACAACGCCATTGTTTTCCACATAATCCCGGAAGTTATCCCGAATTTTTTTTAATTTTTCACAAACCAGCCTCTGTTCTCTGTCTGAACCGCCACCAAGCAGTACAATATCCAATTTAGAAAAATCAATTTCATCATCACTTTCAAAAGAAATTGTTTCTGCTTCGATTCCACGCCATTCACAGCGTTTCATCATACATTGAATATTTCCTCTGTCACCATATAAATTTAATAAATCCGGATATAAATGACCGATTGTAAGCTTCATATTAACCTCCAAATAAGTCTTTTTTCATTTCAGGATTCTGCTTCAAGCTTCTTTAAAATATCATGTGTACTATAAAGTCCTGTATAATTTACCAATACATACAAATTCTTACATCCGTTCGCAAGACGCTCACGAATTGCCTTTTCAATATCGGCCTCCAGCATTGTAGGAATATCTACATATTTCAGCCTCAGTCGCATATCATAACAGCGGATACCGCTTACCGTAATCGAATTAATATTTTCCGCTTTAAAACGATCAAAATCAACATCCCAAAGCCAGGAAACATCTGTACCGTCCTGATCATTGTCATTAATTAATATAATCAGATCCTTTAATGTTTCATCCTCCATAACAGCTGAAATATTCTGATTGAATCCGGCTGGATTTTTAGCAAGATTCAGTATTACTTCTGTTCCTTTAATAGAAAAATGCTCATTACGACCATTTTCCGGATTATAATTATCAAGCACCTGCTGGAAATTCTTCACATCCACATTTGCTTCCCTGACTGCCGCATACACGGCAAGGATATTATAAATATTATAAAATCCACGATAATTTGCTGTAATATGATTTTTATCTACATCAAATGAAAGTGTTGTTCCCGTCTTAATGTTGAAAGCGTTATATTTGATTTCCGGACGCTTAAAATTACAGTGACTGCAATAATAATCCCCAAGCTGACTAAAATGATAAAAATTATAATTCATTTTTGCACCGCATTTTTTGCAGAAACGCCCTTCTTTAATTTCATTGATTGATTCTTCATAAACCTTATCTCTTATTCCGTAGGTTACATAAGAATTTCCACTTTCCTGCGTCACAGAAACAGAAAGAGCATCATCCGCATTAACAATTACCTTCATTTGCGGCGCCATATGCATGGCGTCGCGAAGAAGATTCATTGTAATATCAATTTCTCCGTAACGGTCAAGCTGATCGCGGAAAAGATTGGTGAGCACCATAAAATCTGGTTTAAAATGCGGAAAAATACGAAGTGTAGACGCCTCATCCACCTCAATACAAGCATAGTCTGCATCAAGTTTTCCATTCCACTTTGCAGCCAGAACAAAAGAAGAAACGCAGCCATTCAACATATTAGAGCCTGTATGATTGCAAACAACTTTTTTATTCTGTGCTTCCAGTGTGGAACACAATAAATTATTTGTAGTTGTTTTTCCATTTGTACCACAGACAACAAATATTTTTTCTCTGACATCTGCCGCAAGCTCTGATAAAATTTTCGGGTCAATGGAAAGCGCAATCTTGCCTGCCCAGGTAACTCCCTGTTTCCCAAGCATTTTACATATCTTTGCTGTCAATTTTGAAGCCCATACAGCGGCGATTCTACGTAAATTCATATTTTCCTCCTGAATTACAGTATAGGATCCTCTGTTTCTTTACTTTCTCTTACTTTTGCAACACTGGCAATGGAAACGTTCTCTTCCAGATTCATCAATTTTACCCCGGAAGTTACTCTTCCAAGTACAGAAATATCTTCACAAGACATCTGAATGATAATACCTTCTGTACTGATCATCATAATTTGATTTTCTCTGTCTACAATCTTCACACCGACTACTTCACCGGTTTTCTCCATAATCTTATAACATTTAATACCTTTACCACCACGATTCTGGGGAGTAAATTCATTGATTTCCGTAAGTTTTCCCATACCTTTTTCAGAAACAGTAAGTAAATACTGTCCCTGGCTGTGAAGCTGCATTCCAACCACTTCATCCCCATCTGTCAAATTAATACCTATCACACCCATAGAAACACGACCGGTACTTCTGACATCAGATTCATGAAAACGAATACACTGTCCGTATTTCGTCACTAAAAAGATATCCTGTTCACTGTCGGTAAATTTTACTTCAATCAGCTCGTCATCATCACGAAGATTAATTGCACCCAATCCAGTCTTACGCACATTTGCATAATCAATCATCGGTGTTTTTTTGACAATACCCTTGCGTGTTGCCATCACCAGATATTCATCTTCCTTGTATTCCTTCACCGGAATTACTGCTGTAATCTTTTCCTCCGGTGCAAGCTGCAGCAGATTAATGATCGCCGTTCCTCTGGCGGTTCTTCCGGCCTCCGGAATCTCATAAGCTTTCAAACGATATACTTTGCCAAGATTCGTGAAAAACATCATAAAGTGATGTGTACTTGTCATCAGAAGTTCTTCGATATAATCATCATCGATCGTCTGCATTCCCTTAATTCCTTTGCCGCCGCGATTCTGACTCTTGAAATTATCCGGAGTCATACGCTTAATATATCCAAGCTTTGTCATGGCGATCACGGTACTTTCATTCGGAATCATATCCTCCATAGAGATATCAAACTCGTCAAATCCGATTGACGTTCTTCTGTCGTCACCGTATTTATCGCTGATCATCTGGATTTCCTTCCTAATCACACCGAGAAGAAGTTTTTCGTCTCCGAGAATTGCTTTATATTCTTTAATTTTTTCCATCAACTCCGCATACTCATTTTCCAGTTTTTCACGTTCCAAACCGGTCAGGGCGCGCAGACGCATATCTACAATTGCTTGTGCCTGCACATCTGTAAACTCAAAACGCTCTATCAACGCTTCTTTTGCAAGCTGCGTACTTCTGGAGCCACGGATAATCCGAATCACTTCATCGATATTATCAAGCGCAATCAACAAACCTTTTAAAATATGAGCGCGCTCTTCCGCTTTATTCAATTCATATTTTGTACGTCTTGTGACAACTTCTTCCTGATGCTTCAGGTAATAGTGAAGCATCTCCATGATATTCATAACTTTGGGCTGTCCATTTACCAACGCCAGCATGATTACTCCAAAAGTATCCTGCAATTGTGTATGTTTGTAAAGCTGATTTAAAATAACATTTGCATTCACATCGCGACGCAGTTCAATATTAATGCGCATACCTTCTCTGCTGGATTCATCTGTCAAAGCAGTAATACCATCAATTTTCTTTTCTTTTACAAGATCGGCAATTTTTTCAATCAACCTTGCTTTATTGACCATGTAAGGAAGTTCCGTAACAATAATACGACTCTTTCCGTTTGCAAGCGTCTCAATATTAGTAACTGCACGCACGCGGATTTTACCACGCCCGGTACGATAAGATTCTTCAATTCCTCTGGTTCCAAGAATCTGAGCTCCTGTCGGGAAATCCGGACCTTTTACAATTTTCAGAATTTCCTCGATATCCGTATCTCTATCCTGTTCTACACGATTTTCAATAATTTTTATCACTGCCGCAATAGTCTCACGAAGATTATGAGGCGGAATATTTGTAGCCATACCAACAGCAATGCCGGAAGTCCCGTTTACCAGAAGATTTGGAAATCTGGACGGAAGAACAACCGGTTCTTTTTCTGTCTCATCAAAGTTCGGTGCAAAATCTACTGTGTCTTTATTAATATCCGCCAGAAGCTCCATTGAAATTTTACTTAATCGAGCTTCTGTGTATCGCATTGCCGCAGCACCGTCACCGTCCACGGAACCAAAATTTCCGTGACCGTCTACCAGCGGATATCTGGTAGACCATTCCTGTGCCATATTAACAAGTGCCCCATAGATAGAACTGTCACCATGCGGATGATATTTACCCATCGTATCACCGACAATACGCGCACATTTACGATGTGGTTTATCCGGATCATTGTTCAGTTCAATCATTGAATAAAGCACACGCCTTTGTACCGGCTTTAATCCATCTCTTACATCAGGAAGTGCACGGGAAGCGATAACGCTCATCGCATAATCAATGTAAGATTTTTCCATGGTCTCTTTCAAATCGACTTCATGAACTTTATCAAAAATATTATCTTCCACGCTTTCCCCTCCTAAATATCAAGATTCTTTACTTTCTTCGCGTTTTCTTCAATAAACTCACGGCGCGGCTCCACCTGATCACCCATCAGCGTTGTAAACGTCAGATCAAGTTCTGAAGTTGCCTCATCATCCATCGTCACACGCAGAAGAACACGGCGTTCCGGGTCCATTGTTGTCTCCCATAACTGTTCGGCATCCATTTCGCCCAGACCTTTATAACGCTGAATCTTATTATTCTGATCGCGTCCCACTTCCTGTAAAATAGAATCAAGTTCTTCATCCGAATATGCATACCATACTTTTTTATTTTTCTCAAGCTTATAAAGAGGCGGCTGTGCCAGATATACATACCCTTCTTTAATCAGATCCGGCATAAAACGATAAATAAACGTTAAAAGCAAGGTACTGATATGTGCACCATCAACATCGGCATCTGTCATAATTATAATCTTATGATAGCGAAGCTTGCTGATATCAAAATCTTCATGAATACCGGTACCAAATGCCGTAATCATTGCTTTAATCTCAGCATTTGCATAAATACGATCAAGTCTCGCTTTTTCTACATTAAGGATTTTTCCGCGCAGCGGCAAAATTGCTTGCGTTGCACGGCTTCTGGCTGTCTTTGCAGAACCGCCCGCAGAATCTCCTTCTACAATATAAATTTCACAGTTTTTTGGATCTTTATCAGAACAATCTGCCAACTTGCCCGGCAGAGAAAGTCCGTCAAGCGCAGATTTTCTTCGTGTTAAATCTCTCGCTTTTCTGGCAGCCTCTCTTGCACGCTGCGCCATAATCGATTTTTCAAGAATAATTTTTGCAACCTGCGGATGCTGTTCCAGATAAATCATCAGCTGTTCAGAAACGATGCTATCTACCGCTCCTCTCGCCTCACTGTTTCCAAGTTTTTGTTTTGTTTGTCCTTCAAACTGAGGCTCCCCGATCTTAATGCTGACAATCGCAGTCATTCCTTCACGAATATCCTCACCGTTTAAACTTTCGTTTTCTTTAATCAGCTTGTTTGCTTTCGCATAAGCATTAAATGTTTTTGTGAGAGCATTTTTAAAACCAGTCAGATGTGTACCACCTTCCGGTGTGGTAATATTATTTACAAAACTGTAGGAACCTTCCGTATAGGAATCATTATGCTGCATAGAAACTTCTACATAAACATCATCCTTTGTTCCCTCACAGTAAATGATATCCTGATAAAGCGGTGTTTTGCCTTTGTTTAAGTACGTAACAAATTCCTTGATACCGCCCTCATAGTGAAATACCTTTTCTACTTCACTTTCACCGCGTTTATCTCGCAAAATAATCTTGACATTTTTTGTCAAAAATGCCATCTCACGCAAACGCTGTTTTAACGTATTAAAATCAAAAACTGTTTCCTCAAAAATCTCTTTATCCGGCAGGAAAGTAACCATTGTTCCTGTTTTCTCCGGTTCACATTCTCCGATCACTTTTAATGTATAAATCGTGTGTCCCCGCTCATAACGCTGTCTGTATATCTTACTGTCTTTATAAATTGTTACTTCCAGCCATTCAGAAAGCGCATTTACAACAGACGCACCTACACCGTGAAGTCCTCCCGATACCTTATATCCGCCGCCGCCGAATTTACCTCCGGCATGCAAAATAGTAAATACTACCTCTACTGCCGGAATTCCCGCTTTATGATTAATTCCTACCGGAATACCACGTCCGTTATCAATAACCGTAATCGAATTATCTTCGTTGATTGTGACATCAATTGTATTACAATATCCTGCCAGTGCCTCATCAACAGCATTATCCACAATTTCATAAACAAGATGATGCAAACCTCGAATAGACGTACTGCCAATATACATACCAGGTCTTTTACGAACTGCTTCCAGACCTTCCAAAATCTGAATCTGATCAGCGCCATATTCCTGATTTGTTTCTGTACTCATTTTATATCCTCCTTAATTTCCATCAAAAACCTGACCTTCTACCACATGAAAAACCTTATTAATCTTAAACTGATTTTCTACAAAATCGTCCAAACCGGTACAGGTAATCATGGTCTGAATATCATGGATACTCTCCAGTAAGTATTTTTGCCGGTTGCTGTCAAGCTCAGACAAAACATCATCCAAAAGAAGAATCGGCGTATCTCCCAACTCCTGTTTCACAAGTTCTATCTCAGAAAGCTTTAAAGACAATGCCGCAGTCCGCTGCTGTCCCTGTGAACCAAATTTCCGGATATCTACTCCCTGGATTTTAAAACAGATATCATCACGATGAGGGCCGGTCATAGATACCTTCATCCGCAGATCTCGTTCTCTGTTTCTTTTTAAAACTTCTCCAAATTCCTCAAGAGAAACATTTTCTTCATAACCAATCTCAAGATCTTCTTTCTCACCGGAAAGATGCCTGTGAATGGAAAAAATAATTTCATTCAAACGTTTAATAAAATTTCTTCTCTCTTCTATTACTCTTTTTCCATACTCCTCCATCTGAATATCCCATATATCAAGCGTATCCATGATATCGTCACCCGGATGAAAAGAAATTTCTTTTAGAAGCTTGTTTCTCTGATTCACAACTTTATTGTAATTTGACAAATGATACAAATAAACTTTGTTTAGCTGGCAAAGCTCCATATCAATAAAATGCCGTCGTTCTGCCGGACCGTTTTTAATAATATTTAAATCTTCCGGAGAGAAAAAAACAAAATTTGCAATACCAAATAATTCACTGGCTTTACGAATCGGTACGCCATTGATGGCAATTCCTTTCGGTTTATTTTTTTTCAGATGCATGTCTACTTCAATTGGAGTACCATTTCTCTCCAGATTCATACGAATATGTGATTCCTCTTCTTCAAATTGAATCACTTCCCTGTCCTTGCTTCCACGGTGAGATTTTGTTGTTCCACAAAGATAAACAGATTCCAGAATATTTGTTTTTCCCTGCGCATTATCTCCATAAAAAATATTCGTACCTTTGTCCAACTTTAATGTCAATGATTTATAATTGCGGAATTTCTCCAGTTTTATGGATTCAACAATCATATATGCCACTCCATTTATTTTTCAATTTTAATCTGATTTCCTTCAAATTCCACAATATCCCCATCATAAAGCTTTTTCCCACGCTGCAATTCCGTTGTTCCGTTTACGGTCACTTCACCATCCTGAATTACAATCTTTGCTTCCACACCAGAATCAACAAAACCCACTGCTTTTAAAGCCTGACCGAGTTTAATATACTCATCTCTGAGCTTTATAATTTCCATTCTTTTCCTTCTTTCTGAGGCAGTAAGATGTCAGCAATATTTATCCGAAATCTTTGAACCTCAATATCAATAAAAATACTATGCTATTTCAAAACGCATATTTATACATTTTAAAATATCACATATTCTAATTTTGTATATTTATTCATTTATTTGTATTTTTCAATATTATACATTAAAGTTTACCGGTAAAATCAAGTAAATATAACTCTCTGCGTCATCTTTAATAAAACATGGCGCTTTCGGATTTACGAGATAGATAGTAATGGTTTCATCATCAATGACACGCAGTGCATCAATTAAAAATCTCGGATTAAAACCGATCAGAATATCTTTTCCCTCTTTTTCAATGAGAATCTGTTCGTTCATGGAACCAATCTGAGAATTAATCTTAAGTTCCATCGTTGCATCATCAATACCAATAATGATTGGTTTTTTATCGCCTTCTTTTATTAGCAAAGTTGCTCTGTCAATACAGTTCAAAAATTCTTTTTTGTTGATCTGAATTTTTGTCTCATAATCACTGGAAAGCATCTGTTCAATACGGAAATAATCTCCTTCTATGAGACGGGAAACAGCAATTGTATCATTAAACTCGAAAAGAATATGGTTTTTTGTAAAATAAATATTTACCATATCTTCTGTTTCACCGGAAAGAATTTTACTGATTTCAATCAATGTCTTACCCGGAACAACTACTTTTCGATGTTCATAATTTTCTTTTAATTCAATTTTACGAATAGAGATACGATGTCCATCCAAAGAAACTACTTTCAAAATATTTTCATTGATTTCAAATAGTTCACCTGTCATCATGCGATTATTTTCATTTTGAGCGATTGAAAAAATCGTCTGTTTGATCACTTCTTTTAAAGTAAACTGTGAAATACAAATAGAATTATCTTTTTCTACAAATGGAAGATACGGATAGTCGTCACTTTGTTTTCCGGAAATAGAAAATTTTGCTTTTTCACAGGTAATAGATGCCTGATATTTATCATCTGTTTTTATAACAACTTCATTATCTGGCAGTTTTCGGATAATTTCAGAGAAAAGTCTTGCATCAATCGCGATTTTACCTTTCTCTTGAATATCACCTTTTACAATAGTTTCTATTCCAAGTTCCATGTCATTGGCGGTAAATTTAATTTCTGCACCGGATGCGTCAATTAGAATACATTCCAAAATTGGCATTGTTGTTTTTGAAGGAACAGCCTTCATAACAATGTTCACGCTTTTTAATAATTCAGATTTTTGGCAGACGATTTTCATTGCAGTGCTCCTTTCATGTACATGTGTATTTTACAAATACTATATATTTCCGTTGTTATGAAATAGTTGTTGCTGCTGGACAGCAAACATTCTTAAAATGTGTGGTATAGGTAAATATATAAAATAAAAAAGATTCGTCGTAATAGCCGTAGGGGCTGTGGATTCGTGTATAAGTCCAATAGGCCTTGAAAATAAAGGAAAATTCTCAAGTATAACGCTGTGTATAAGGCTTAATTTTTCGGTTATACACTGTGAATGGCATGTGTATGAATTACGGATTGATTTTTTTAATCAGGACATCAATCGTATTTTTCATATTTTCATTGTGTTTAAGTTCATAAGCTATTTTATCATATCCGTGGATAACTGTGGAATGATCTCGTCCGCCCATAATACTTCCAATCTCTTTAAACTGTGTTTGCGTCATTTCTCTGCATAAATACATGGCTATCTGACGTGGCTGTACGATTTCGGAATTCCGTTTGCTGCCGTAGATATCTTCTTTTGTTATGTGGAAATGTTCGCAAACTGTGTTGATAATTAGTTCCGGAGTAATAATTTTCTTTTCGTCCGGAGAGATAATATTTTTTAAAGCTTCTTTTGCAACATCAAGGTTAATTTCTATTTTATTTAAGTTACCAAAAGCTACAACAATATTTAAAGCGCCTTCAAGTTCACGGATATTGGATTTTACATTTGTAGCGATGTATTGAATAACTTCATCATCAATCGTGTATCCATCCAATTCTTCTCTTTTGCGTAAGATCGCCATACGTGTTTCATAGTCAGGCGAAGAAATGTCAGCAATCAGCCCCCATTCAAAACGGGATTTTAAACGTTCTTCAAGTGTGGACATTTCTTTCGGTGGTTTATCTGAGGAAATAATGATCTGTTTTCCGGAGCTGTGAAGATCATTAAAAGTATGGAAAAATTCTTCCTGTGTAGATTCTTTACCGATAATAAACTGAATATCGTCGATCAAAAGTACATCAATACTTCTGTATTTTTCGCGAAACTTGGACATTGCCGCATTATTACCGCTTCGAATATTTTCAATAACTTCGTTTGTAAAGGTTTCACTTGTAACATAGAGAACCTTTGTGTCAGCATTTCTCTCTAATATAAAATGAGCAATGGAATGCATCAAATGTGTTTTTCCAAGTCCCACTCCTCCGTAAATAAATAACGGATTATAAATTTCTCCAGGAGATTCAGCCACTGCAAGCGATGCCGCATGCGCAAAGTTATTATTTTTACCAACCACAAAAGTATCAAAAGTATAGCGTGGATTTAAATTTGCTTTTTCAATATTCAGATTCATTTTCTGAGTATCCGGTTTTTGAACTTCTTTGCGCTTTATATCTTCCATTAAGATAAATTCAATTTCACAGTCAATTCCTGTAATTTCGTCAATTGCTACTTTAATAGGAAGAAGATATTTTTTACTGATATAACTGACGGCTGCCTGTTGCTTGTCCGGAACCAGAATATAAAGCAGTCCGTTCTCAAAACTGTGTACTTTGAGCGGTTTCAGCCAAGTATTAAAAGAAACCGGCGTTAATTCATGCTCTATACGTACAAAATCTAAAATTTCCTCCCATTTTTCTTTTATGATATCCATGAAAAATCTCCTTTTGAACATAAAAACTCTATGTTAATTCTAAACCAAATTATGATTTTAATCAATGAAAACTTTCAGTAAAGGAATGGAAGTGGAAATTGCTTTACATAATATAAATGATAATTTTACATAAACAGACAGAATGTGTATAAATAAAAAACGCTTTGCACATAAAAAAGCATGAAAAATATATGAATCTGTAAAGTTATCAGGTACTTGTACACACGGAAAAGGAAAGTTATAAACAAGTTATCCCCACAATGTGGATAACATTACGTTAACCCACGAAAAATGAAAAAATAAACAAAATTACTTGACGGTACAGGCTTTTACGAATATAATTGAAATGATGTTTTTACCTGACCGAAGGAATAAGTACCAATCTTTAATAAATATTGGGTGAGTTGGTAAGAAAAAAGGAGGTGCAGAAAAATGGCAAAAATGACATTTCAGCCGAAAAAGATTTCCAGATCAAGAGTTCATGGATTCAGAGCAAGAATGAAAACTGCAGGTGGCAGAAAAGTACTTGCTGCTAGAAGAGCAAAAGGAAGAAAAGTATTATCCGCATAAGCGCAAAATGTGGTAAGAAAGAGTTTCGCTTGCGAAACTCTTTTTGTCATATAAGAAAAAGTTTTTTATATGATAAAAATGTTCTGTTAGTTTTTACTATATAAATATAGGAAATTTAAAACTATGATATTTTCAGAATCATTAAAGAAAAATAAAGATTTTCAAACTGTTTATCGACAGGGAAAATCTTATGCAAACAAATTTCTAATTATGTATGCGTTACAGAATGTTGGAACCAGGAATCGCCTGGGAATATCTGTAAGCAAAAAGGTCGGGAACAGTGTAGTAAGACATCGAATGACAAGACTGGTAAGAGAAAGTTACCGTCTTAATGAAGAAAAGTTTCAGTGTGGATTTGATTTTGTAGTCATTGTAAGACCTGCAGCAAAAGAAAAAAGTTATGCAGAAATTGAAAGTGCACTTTTGCATCTGGGAAAATTACAGAATGTGCTGCAGACAACTGAACAGGAAAGAGCATGAAAAAGTTATTGATTCTTATAATTCGGTTTTATCAGAAATATCTGTCTCCATTGAAGAGATATCACTGTCCGTATTATCCAACCTGCTCTAATTATGGGTTGGAAGCGATTGAAAAGCACGGTGCAATTAAAGGAAGTATCCTGGCTTTCTGGCGAATTTTGAGATGTAATCCTTTTTCGCATGGAGGAATCGATCCGGTTCCGGAGAAATTCATATCTTTTAGGAGGAAAAAAGATTGAAATCAATGTTACTGACAAAAAATAACTGGTTTATTATCGGACCGGTTGCAACATTGCTTGGTATTTTTATCAATGCAATTTATATAGGACTTGACAGTGCGTTTCGTATCGAAAATATCGGTATCTGTATCGTACTGTTTACATTCCTGGTAAATCTGGCGATTCTGCCGCTCACCATTAAGCAGCAGAAATCAGCGAAACTGCAGGGATATATGCAGCCGGAAGTCATGGCTCTGCAGAAGAAATACAAAGGAAAGACAGATCAGGCTTCTCAGATGAAGATGATGGAAGAGCAGAGAGCTATCTACGCAAAGTACGGCGTATCTATGATGGGTACCTGCGGAACGATGCTGATTCAGATGCCGATCTTGTTTGCAATGTATCAGGTTGTGTGGAAAATTCCGGCATATGTTGGAAAAGTATATGATGTATATCAGAATCTGGTGGATAAACTTCAGGCAACAGTCGGAGCACAGCAGATTTTTATAGAATCTTTTGCAACACAAATTCAACAGGCAAGAGTAGATTTTTCAAAAGTAGATTTTGCAACAGCAGATAATAAGATCGTTGACATTCTTTACACCTTTCGACCGGAAAACTGGACGCAGCTTGCAGAGAAGTTACCGGATTTAAAGGATATTATTTTAGCAACTGCAGAAAAAACAGAACATATTAACAGCTTTCTTGGAATCAATATTTCAGATTCACCGATGTCTATTATTCAGACAAGTTGGGCAGATAAAGCATATCTTCCGTTGATTGTAGCGATTGCAATTCCAATTCTTGCAGGTCTGACACAGTGGTTAAATACAAAACTGATGCCGCAGACAACAACAGAGCAGGATGGCCAGGAAAGCAATACTATGACTACGACAATGAAGATGATGAATACTTGGATGCCGTTAATGTCAGTATTCTTCTGTTTTTCATTTTCAGCAGGTATCGGTATCTACTGGGTAGCCGGTTCTGTAATCAGATGTATTATCCAGATCATTGTCAATAAAAAGATTGATAAAATGGATGTAGACGAGATGATTAAACAGAATCTGAAAAAATATAATGAAAAACGCGCAAAACAGGGACTTCGTCCGGAACAAATCAGTATGCAGGCACAGGCAAATCTGAAAAATATGAAAGAACATCAAAATGATGAAAAAGCAGAAGCCGCAAAGCAGGCAGCAAGAGAAAAACGTCTTCAGAATATTAAGGATTCTACGGAATACTATAAAAACACTGCTGCAAAACCAGGAAGTCTTGCAGCAAAAGCAAGAATGGTTGAGCAGTATAATGAGAAGAATATGAAGAAGAAATAAGGGAGGTTTTGTTGTGGATTATATTACAGTTACCGCTAAAACGGTGAAAGATGCAATCCTGGAAGCATCTCTTCAGTTAGAGACATTTCGTGATAACATTGAGTATGAAGTAATTGAAGAAGGATCAACCGGATTTCTTGGTTTTGGCAGTAAAAAGGCTGTTATTAAAGCAAGAAAAAAAGTTGCTGTTGAGGATATTTTAAAAGAAGAGGCAAAGGAAGAAGCTTCTTTTAAAAAGACTGAGAAAAAAGAATTTAAGAAAGAAAAGAAAGAATTCAAAAAAGAATTTAAAGAAGTAAAAAAAGAATTTAAAGAAGTAAAAAAAGAATTTAAAGAAGTAAAAGAAGAAGTTAAAAAGGAAACACCAAAGGAAGAAACTTTTGTTACTCCTGTAATGGAAGATGTTCCGGAAAAAGAGGAAAGAGCGGAACGCAAGGTTACTGTTTTGACACCGGAAGAACAGGAAGAGGCAAAAGCAAGAGCTGTAAAATTCTTAAAGGATGTATTTGCTTCCATTGAAATGGAGGTAGAAGTAAAACCGGACTATACAGATGAGGTTTTAAATGTAGAACTTTCCGGAGAGGATATGGGTATCCTGATAGGTAAACGAGGACAGACACTGGATTCATTGCAATATTTGACAAGTCTTGTAGTAAACAAAGACAGATCCGGTTATATCCGTGTAAAGGTGGATACGGAAAATTACAGAAGCCGCAGAAAAGAAACTTTGGAAAAATTAGCAAAAAATATTGCATTTAAGGTAAAAAGAACCAGAAGACCAGTATTTTTAGAACCAATGAATCCGTATGAGAGAAGAGTTATCCATTCTGCATTGCAGAATGATCCGTATGTAACAACACACAGTGAGGGAGAAGAACCTTATCGTAAAGTAGTTGTTACTTTAAAGAAAAATAGCAGACAGTAGTTTCAAGAAACAGCACCATGTGATATAATGGTGCTGTTTCCTTTAATATTTTATTAAAAGAAAGGCTTTGAAAAATGATAAAAACAGATACAATAGCAGCGATTTCCACAGGAATGACGAGTTCCGGTATAGGGATTGTTCGAATCAGCGGTGAGGAAGCATTTGCAATTGCCGATAAGATGTATGTATCCAGGACAGGAAAAAAATTATCTTCTATGCCTTCTCACACGATTCAGTATGGATTTATTGCGGATGGAGAGGATACGGTTGATGAAGTTCTTGTGATGTTGATGCGAGCTCCGAGAAGTTTTACTGCGGAGGATACGGTGGAAATCAACTGTCATGGCGGTGTTTATGCTATGAAGCGGATTTTGGAGCTTGCAGTGAAATGTGGTGCAAGATGTGCGGAGCCTGGAGAATTTACGAAACGTGCTTTTTTGAATGGAAGAATAGATCTTTCTCAGGCGGAAGCAGTCATTGATGTGATTCAGGCGAAAAATGAATATGCTTTAAAGAGTTCAGTCAGTCAGTTGCGTGGATCTGTTTTGAAAGTAATTCAGGAACTGCGAAGCAAAATTATTTATGAAATTGCTTTTATTGAATCGGCTTTGGATGATCCGGAACATATCAGTCTGGAAAATTATCCACAAAAATTAGAGAGTAAAGTTTCGGATATGAAGGATCTTTTAAAAAAGCTGATTGCATCTTCTGAGAATGGAAAACGAATGCGTGAGGGAATTAAGACTGTGATTATAGGCAAGCCGAATGCCGGAAAATCTTCTTTGTTAAATTTACTTTTGGGTGAAGAGAGAGCAATCGTCACTGATATTGCCGGGACGACAAGAGATACTTTAGAGGAACAGATTACAATTCACGGAATTAGTTTGAATATTATTGATACGGCCGGAATCCGGGAAACAGATGATACTGTAGAAAAAATAGGTGTAAAAAAGGCGAAAACAAGTGCAGAAGAGGCAGATTTAATTCTTTATGTTGTGGATAGTTCTTCTGCATTTGATGAAAATGATGAACAAATTCTGGATTTGATTAAAGATCGAAAAACAATTATTCTATTGAATAAAATAGATTTGCAGTCGGTAACGACGGAATATATGATAAAAGAAAAAACCGATAAGCCGATTATTCCGATTTCCGCAAAAGAAGAAACGGGTCTTGATTTATTGGAAGATACCATAAAAGATTTGTTTTATAATGGAAAAATTTCTTTTAATGATGAAATTTATATTACAAATATGCGTCAGAAAGCGGCTCTGGAAAATGCGTTTTCAAGCCTTTGTAAGGTACAAGAAAGCATTGAAATGTGTATGCCGGAGGATTTCTTTTCAATAGATTTGATGAGCGCTTATGAAGAACTTGGGAGTATTACGGGAGAATCTGTTGGTGAAGATCTGGTAAATGAGATTTTCGGTAGATTTTGTATGGGAAAATAGAGGATAAGATATGAATCATATAGAGAGAAATACAGATGTTGTTGTAGTAGGAGCAGGACATGCAGGATGTGAAGCAGCGCTTGCATGCGCAAGACTGGGACTTGAGACGATAATATTTACAGTAAGCGTGGACAGTATTGCTCTTATGCCTTGTAATCCGAATATCGGTGGGAGTTCAAAAGGACATCTGGTACGAGAAATAGATGCACTCGGTGGAGAAATGGGAAAAAATATAGATGCGACTTTTATTCAGTCTAAAATGTTGAATAAGTCGAAGGGACCGGCTGTGCACTCGCTTCGCGCCCAGGCAGATAAAAAGGATTATAGTGATCGTATGCGCCGTGTTTTGGAAAATACAGAACACTTAACGATAAAACAAGCTGAAGTGACGGAATTGATTGTTGAAGATGGTGTTCTGACCGGTGTCAAAACATTTTCCGGCGCTGTTTATCATTGCAGAGCTTGTATTTTATGTACCGGAACTTATCTTAAAGCACGCTGCATTTATGGTGATATTAGTAATTATACAGGGCCGAACGGATTGCAGGCTGCTAATTATCTGACAGATTCATTAAAGGCAAATGGAATTAAAATGTATCGCTTCAAAACAGGAACACCGGCGCGTATAGATAAGCGTTCTATCGATTTTTCAAAAATGGAGGAACAATTCGGCGATGAAAAAATTGTGCCGTTTTCTTTTTCTACAGATCCTAAGGATGTACAGATGGATCAGATTTCCTGTTGGTTGACTTATACAAATGAAAAAACACATGAGATTATTCGGGATAATCTTGATAGATCTCCACTCTATTCCGGTATGATAGAGGGTACAGGACCTCGTTATTGCCCTTCTATTGAGGATAAGGTAGTAAAATTTGCTGATAAAAACAGACATCAGGTATTTATTGAGCCGGAAGGGCGATATACGAATGAAATGTATGTGGGAGGAATGTCCAGTTCGCTTCCAGAAGATGTGCAGATGAAAATGTATCGATCGGTTCCGGGACTTGAAAATGTCGAGATTGTGCGAAATGCATATGCAATTGAATATGATTGTATTGATCCTCGGCAGCTTTTTCCAACTTTAGAATTTAAAATGATTAAAGGCTTGTTTTCCGGTGGACAGTTTAATGGAAGTTCTGGTTATGAGGAAGCTGCAGCACAGGGGTTAGTAGCGGGAATTAACGCTTCTATGAAGCTTTTGGGAAAGGAACAGATTGTATTTGATCGGTCAGAATCTTATATTGGTGTTTTAATTGATGATTTGGTGACAAAAGAAAATAAAGAGCCATATCGAATGATGACTTCACGTTCGGAATATCGATTGCTTTTGCGTCAGGATAATGCAGATCTGCGTTTGACACCGCTTGGATATCAGATCGGTTTGATTTCTGAGGAAGTGTATCAGACACTTCTGAAAAAACAGAAACAAATTTCAGAGGAAATCAATCGTGTAGAACATGTAAATATTGGTGCTTCTGCAAAAGTGCAGGAGTTTTTGGAGGTACATAACAGTACTCCTCTGAAAACAGGTGCGACATTAGGTGAACTGATGCGTAGACCAGAGCTTGATTATGAAATACTGGGAGAACTTGATTCTGAAAGACCACAGTTGTTGCGCGGTGTGGCGGAACAGGTAAATATTAATATCAAATATGATGGTTATATTACTCGTCAAAAAAAACAGGTAGAGCATTTTAAAAAGTTGGAAAACAAAAGAATTCCTGAAAAAATCTGTTATAGCGACATTCATGGACTTCGTATAGAAGCTCAGCAAAAATTGGAAAAATTTCGTCCTGTTTCTATCGGACAGGCATCGAGAATTTCCGGTGTATCTCCGGCCGATATTTCTGTTTTATTAATATATATGGAACAGATCCGGCGTGGCTAGATTCTGGTTTTTTTGTTAAAATTGATGTAAATAGAAGGTTGAAAATAAAATGAATAATTATGATATGGATCAATTTTGTTTCGATTG
Source organism: Marvinbryantia sp. (assembly GCA_050944495.1). Classification (GTDB taxonomy): domain Bacteria; phylum Bacillota; class Clostridia; order Lachnospirales; family Lachnospiraceae; genus Marvinbryantia. Next base: position 23,769 of record JBMNRF010000028.1, on the reverse strand, counting down.
CGAATCAGTTAACATAATATTAGATAAAACACAAAAAGAACAATTTCAAAGATATTATGAATTACTGATAGAATGGAACTCATTTATGAATCTGACTGCGATTACAGAGTACATTGAGGTATTAAAAAAACATTTTTTTGACAGTTTATCAATTGTAAAGAAAATAGATTTGACAGAAATTAATAATATGATTGATATTGGAACGGGGGCTGGTTTTCCGGGAATTCCTTTAAAAATAGCTTTCCCACATTTAAGAGTTGTACTTTTAGATTCTCTTGGAAAACGTGTAAAATTTTTGAATCATGTAATAGAAGAATTGAAATTGGAAGAGATCGAGGCCATTCATGGACGAGCAGAAGATTTTGCAAAGAATGTGAAATATCGAGAACAATTTGATCTTTCGGTTTCAAGAGCTGTTGCAAATTTGGCTTCTCTCAGTGAATATTGTATACCATATACAAAAATAGGAGGTTCATTTGTATCATATAAATCGGTAAAAGCAGAGGAAGAAATCCACAATGCTGAGAAAGCAATTTCTGTTTTAGGTGGAAAAGTAGAGAATATTTGTAAGTTTGAGTTATTAGATACCGGAGAACGTACGCTTGTACAAATAAAAAAAATAAGAAAAACAGATAAAAAATATCCCCGGAAAGCAGGAATGCCTTCCAGGGAACCAATTCAGTAATTATTATCCACTATATTAGAATAAATACTTACATAATGTTGATAACGTTCATAAACTTTTCAGGTGCTTCCAGGTGTGGAAGCATCTTTGTTTTGTCTATAAAACTGCAGGATATATTTTCATTATATTTTGCATAATCTTCTGCAATTTCTTCAGCTTCATCAAGTTCATTTCCGAAAATCAAATTGATATTTTTTTCTATTTTTGATAATGCAAAACGTACATCAAAATTAAGATAATTTCCAGATAAACTTGCCAATAAAAATCTTCCGTTTCCTCTGCTTAAATGTGCTGATTCATAGTAAGTGTCAATCATTTTTGAAGAACTATGGAATGGATTATACAAATATTTTTCACAGAAATCATATTCCAGCTGATTTCTGCTTGTAAGCAAATAGTAAGCAAAAACACCGAGAAGTGGGCAACTTAAAATTGCCTTGGAAATTTTAGTTGATGTATCAGGAATTTGCATTAATGTATCTAAACTATTTGGATTTACAAGATGAATAGTTTCTAACAGCTCTGGATAAAGCTTTGCTGTCATAATTATAAAAGAACCTGATTTTCCAGTTGCGATAACATCGGTACTCTCTCCAATAATATTTTTAATAAATTCAGAGATTAATTCTACATACAGATAAGTTGTATAAGTAATATTTGGTTTTTCAGAACGACCGCACCCAAGAAGATCAATGGTGTAAACTGTGTGTTCTTCAGAAAGAGAAGATATTACGGCTGACCATTCTTTTTGGGAGGATGTCGGATTCAAATCATGAATCAGAAGAATAGGAGAACCACATCCGGAAACCGTATAAAAAATATTTCCGTGGCGCCAATGATAAAATTCTCCTTTTGATGTTTTCATCAAATGACGAATAGTAGCGGATGATTCAATGAATTTATTTGTAAGATACATCAAGATAGATGTCCAGATTGCGAGTTTCATAAGTTTTTTCAGTCTTTGTTTCATCGCATTATCCTCCTGATAACATTATTTTATAAAATAGTATATTTGATATAAAATAGAATCTGATGAAGTGATTCATCTTGTTATTAGTATAAACGAAAATTAATGTTTATACAAGAAAGATTTGAGACGTTTTTACAATTTATAAATGTTTCACGTGAAACATTTATAAATTATTGATTTATGTTTTATACTATATTTTAATAATTTGATTTAATTATAATAATTGCTTTGTTATTTTAAAATGTAATGAAAAATAAATCAAATCTATAAGATTTCCAGTGAATGTTTCACGTGAAACATATAGATTTAAAAGAAAAAATATGTTATACTAATTAAAGCAATTTACGGAGGAAAAGAAAATGGGACGAATCATCGTAGTTGCCAACCAAAAAGGTGGTGTCGGTAAAACGACTACTGCAATTAATCTTTCCGCCTGTCTTGCAGAGGCAGGAAAAAAAGTACTTGCAATTGATATGGATCCACAGGGAAATATGACCAGCGGATTAGGTGTTGATAAAGAGGCAGTAGAAAATACTGTTTATGAGCTTTTACTTGGTGAAGTAAAAGTAAAGGATTGCTTGCAAAAAAGTGTTGCGGAAAATCTTGAAATTATAGCATCTAATATCAATCTAGCGGCAGTGGAAATAGAATTGATTGGTGAACAAGAAAAAGAATTTATTCTGCAAAAAGCATTGGAGAAAATTCGCAGTGAATATGATTTTATTATTATAGATTGTCCGCCGTCATTGAATATATTGACGATTAATTCAATGTGTGCAGCGGATACGGTTATAGTTCCGATTCAGTGCGAATACTATGCGTTAGAGGGTTTATCACAGTTAATACATACTATAAATCTTGTAAAAGACAGATTAAATCCCAATTTGGAGATTGAAGGTATCGTGTTTACTATGTATGATGCACGTACAAATTTATCACTTCAAGTGGTAGAAAATGTGAAGAATAACCTGGAACAGACAATTTATAAAACAATTATTCCCAGAAATGTCCGTCTTGCAGAAGCCCCCAGTTATGGTATGCCGATAAATCTGTATGATGCAAAATCTGCCGGCGCAGAAAGTTATCGTTTACTGGCAGAAGAAGTAATAAACAGAGGAGTGGAAGAATGGTAACAAAAAAGACAGGTCTTGGAAAAGGTTTGGATGCTTTGATACCGGAGGTAAGAAAAAAAACAACAGATCCGGAAAAAGAAGCTGGGAAAGAAAAGAATCTTTTTGAAGAAAAAAATTTAGTACAAAAAGATGGAATACAGACGTTAAGAATTGCAGAAATTGAACCAAACAGAAAACAGCCGCGTAAAAATTTTGATGAAGATGCGCTTATTGAACTGGCAGATTCTATTAAACAGTTTGGTGTAATTCAGCCGTTGATTGTTCAAAAAAAAGACAGACATTATGAAATTATTGCTGGTGAACGACGTTGGAGAGCTGCTAAGCAGGCAGGCTTAAAGACTGTTCCGGTTATTATAAAGGAATATACACCACAGGAAGTTATGGAAATTTCTTTGATTGAAAACATTCAAAGAGAAGATTTAAATCCGATTGAAGAGGCAATGGCATTTAAACATCTTCTTGAGGAATTTCATTTAAAACAGGATGAAGTAGCGGAACGTGTTTCAAAAAGTCGTACTGCAGTTACAAATTCCATGCGCCTGCTGAAATTGGATGAACGTGTGCAACAAATGGTTATCGATGATATGATTTCCACAGGACATGCCAGAGCTTTGCTTGCTTTAGAGGATAAAGAATTACAGTATACAACAGCCGGACATATTTTTGACAGCAAACTTAGTGTCAGAGAAACGGAAAAATTAGTAAAATCACTTCAAAATCAGAAACCGGAAAAAGAAAAACAAAAAAAAGTAAATAGTTTTATCTATAAAGATATAGAAGAAAAAATCAAGGCAATACTTGGAACAAAGGTTGTTGTTGACCACAAAGCAAATAACAAAGGAAAAATCACTATCGAATACTATTCTAACGAGGAGTTGGAAAGAATTGTAGAAATGATGGAAACAATCAGATAGTAAGGGGCAGATGATATGGAAAATTCAATATTGAACGGTTTAATTATTGATCCGGGTATTATTATGATACTGATGATGGTCATGATCGTAATACTTTTAGTTCTTCAGATTAAAAATTCGTTTAAATTGAATCGATTTATGATGAAGTATAAAAGTTTTATGAAAGGGAAAGACGGTGTATCGCTAGAAAAGACAATTCTTCATAATATGAGTGATATTGATATGCTGATTGAATCCAGCAAAAATCATATGGAACAGATTCGTCAACTGCAGGAAATTCAAACACATACATTGAATAAAACTGCGATTGTGAAATATGATGCATTTAAAGAAATGGGTGGAAAACTCAGTTTTGCCCTGGCAATGTTGGATCAGGAAAATAGTGGTTTTGTGATCAATGCGATTCACAGCCGTGAAGGTTGTTATACTTATATTAAGGAAATTGTAAAGGGTGAATCGTATATTGTTCTTGGTGAAGAAGAAAAAGAAGCGCTTCGTCAGGCTGTAAATATGTATGTAGATTAATTTTAAAATAATTATGTAAATTATTTTATGAATTATTTAAAATTATGTCAACTATAAGAAAAATATAATTTTAAAATATGTAAAATCAAGAGAGGGAAGAAAATGTTAGACATTAAATTTTTAAGAGAAAATCCGGAAATCGTAAAACAAAATATTCGTAATAAATTCCAGGATCAGAAACTGGCAATGGTGGATGAGGTAATTGAGCTGGATAAAAGAAATCGTGATATTAAAAATGAGGTAGAAGGACTTCGCGCAAATCGTAATAAGCTTTCCAAGCAGATTGGTGCTTTGATGGGACAGGGCAAAAAAGAAGAAGCAGAGGAAGTCAAGAAACAGGTTGCGGCACAAGCTGATAGAGTGGCGGCTCTTACGGAAGAAGAAAAAGAAGTAGAAGAAAAAATTAAGAAGATTATGATGGTAATTCCAAATATTATCGATCCGTCTGTTCCAATCGGAAAAGATGACAGCGAGAATGTAGAAATTGAAAAATTCGGGGAGCCGATTGTACCGGATTTTGAAATTCCATATCATACAGATATTATGGAAAGATTTGATGGTATTGATATGGATGCAGCCGGAAAGGTAGCTGGAAACGGATTTTATTATCTGATGGGTGATATTGCCAGAATTCATTCTGTCGTAATTTCTTATGCGAGAGATTTTATGATTGACAGAGGATTTACTTATTGTATTCCGCCGTTTATGATCCGCAGCAATGTGGTGACTGGTGTTATGAGCTTTGCAGAAATGGAATCTATGATGTATAAGATCGAGGGGGAAGATCTTTACCTGATTGGTACCAGTGAGCATTCTATGATTGGTAAATTTATTGATACAATTACACCGGAGGCTGAACTGCCGAAGACATTGACCAGTTATTCTCCATGCTTCCGTAAGGAAAAAGGTGCGCATGGTATTGAGGAACGAGGTGTTTATCGTATTCATCAGTTTGAAAAACAGGAGATGATTGTTGTCTGCAAGCCGGAAGAGAGTATGATGTGGTATGAGAAACTTTGGCAGAATACCGTTGATTTGTTCCGTTCTCTGGATATTCCGGTACGTACACTGGAATGTTGTTCCGGAGATCTGGCTGATTTGAAAGTAAAATCTTGTGATGTGGAAGCATGGTCTCCGCGACAGAAGAAATATTTTGAAGTTGGAAGTTGTTCAAATCTTGGTGATGCACAGGCACGTCGTCTGCAAATTCGTGTAAAGGGTGAGGATGGTAAAAAGTATTTGGCTCATACATTGAATAATACGGTCGTTGCACCGCCACGTATGTTGATTGCGTTCCTGGAGAACAATTTAAATGAGGACGGAAGTGTGAATATTCCGAAAGCATTACAGATGTATATGGGCGGTGTGGAGAAGATTGTACCGAAACACTGATTTATAAGGAGAGTTTTCATGCATAGTTTTTTGCGTGCAATTGGTTTTAGTAATATAGCAAACAGACGGGCAATAGAAAATTTACTGCAGGAGGTTTGTTCCTCCTGCGATGCCCGGGATGCCGTTCGTATGGAAAATGGAACTGCATTTGTGGAATATCGAAAGGAATTTGCATCAGGATGTGGATTAATTGTCTGTGGTGAAATGGATGAAAACGGGTTTCATCGCGACTATTATTTCCCTTATTTTGCGACGGATACTGTTAGCAGTTATGCAGATATTATTGTAGAAAAACATGGAGAAAAAGATTCTTTTGCGGGAGTCTGTGAGGATGTGCGTATTGCAACTTCTATTATTTTTTATGTATCAAACGCAGCAAAATATCGGAAAGAAGTTTCCAGAAGTCGTTTGAATGACAAGAATATCAGTGTAACTTTGACTGGCTTATCTACAGACGGTAAGATTTTGCTTCCGATATTGAAGAAGCCTCAGCAGGATCTTTTGGATATGGAATCTGTCAGTAACAGAAGTCATCTGATTGCCGCAGCAAAAAATGGTGATGAGAGTGCAATTGAGAGTCTTACACTGGAGGATATCGACACCTATGATATGATATCCAGACGTATTTTGCGTGAAGATGTGTTTAGCATTGTGGATACGTTTTTCATGCCTTATGGGATGGAATGTGATCGTTATCAGATGATGGGTGAAATTCAGTCTTATAAAAAAATACGTAATCAGAAGACGAAAGAGTATATTTATCAACTTTCCTTGAAGTGTAATGATGTAATGATGGATGTCTGTATTAACGAAGCAGATCTTCTTGGTGATCCGGCAATCGGCAGACGATTTAAGGGGGAAGTGTGGCTGCAGGGAAAAATTAATTATCCGGATTAAAATAAAACAGTTGCCAGATTAGAAAAAAAACGGTATGATAGTAAAAGTGAGAAAATTCACAGTTGTCTCTGTAGTTAAGTAAGATAGAGCGTTCGTCTCCTAAGGGGAACCAGGGTGTTACCCAAAAAGGGAAGTGCACTGTTGTCACCAACATGAAAAAAGATGTAATTAACAGCTTGAAAAATAGCTGATAATTAAATAAAGGTTGCCATAACAAAAGTCCTGAAAACCGCGTGTTTTCAAGGAAAAATGGCATTTGTCCATATAGCTCAGCTGGATAGAGCACTCGCCTCCTAAGTCTTGACAACGCTTATCGCTTTTACTACTATAAAAAAATGAGTAGCAGTTCGATTTGAGCAGGAGACGCATAAAATTGACAACATAGTCATCGCCAAATAGGCGATAACAACATCGTCAATCAAAATGAAATAACAGCGGGTTACGGTCATGAAAACAGACCTTAATCATATATAAGAGAAGTCGGTGAAATGGCAAAAAACCTTGATTTTAAGCCAAAAAACCGATGTTTGTTCCCTTAGTTAAATGGATATAACAATAGCCTCCTAAGGAAGGGGCTTGCCTGACGCCTTTGAACTATGGGAAAAAGAACTCGATAGTTCGAATCTGTCAAAGTAAGTGTTATATAGCTTGCCACCAAAGGCGAATGTATCGAGGAAAGTTGGATGGAGCAATTCATCCAGAAAGCATAAGTAATTGAATAACCGGTTACCGATCCGGAAGCTTTGAAAAGTGCCAGAAAGCCTTATTTTAAGCCAAAAATCGGATATGTCTTCGTAGCTCAGCTGGATAGAGCACTCGCCTCCTAAGCGAGGGGTCAGAGGTTCAAATCCTCCCGGAGACGCTAGGCAAAGGCGGAAATGCAGTGGTTTTGATTGACTCACGTGCGTCCGCCTTTTGTTAGCAGAAAGGCAAATATCTCATGATAATTGCCACCAATTGATGGCAGAAATCAAGGCAAATGCCACCAAATTTATCGAAATGCCACCAACGTTTTGAAAGGGTAATTGCCACCAAATGGGAAGAGCCATGTGGAAAGTGATTATTAGGTCTGTCAATCGGAGTAAATATTAGCTTTTGTAGAAATCAAGAAAGAGAAAGCGAAATATCTGCCACCAGCTGTTAGCAGGAAACAATTTCATTTTGATGGCACTACCACCGCCAACGATCGACAAGCTCGTTTGGTTCGAATCAATCTTTATCAAGAATGATTTGGACTGAACGGGCTTTTTGTCGTTCACAAAAGAAAGGAGTTACAGATGTCAGAAGAAATAATGAACATTGGATCTGTAGAGGGAGATCAGGTATTGGAACTGGATATCAATCGGTTAAGAGCTTTCAAGAACCATCCATTTAAAGTAACTGCTGACATAAGCATGGTGGAATTGAAAGACAGTATTGAGAAATATGGAATACTCAATCCTTTGATTGTAAGACCTGTTCCGGAAGGCTATTACGAAATAATCTCTGGTCACAGAAGAAAGTTTGCAGCAAAACAGCTTGGATATACCAAGGTTCCGGTCATCATCAAAGTCATGAAAAATGATGAAGCCATTGTAGCAATGGTTGATTCGAATCTTCAAAGGGAATATATCAGCCCCAGTGAAAAGGCTCATGCTTATAAGATGAGATACGATGTGATGAAAAAGAAAGGAAATACCAATGTTCGTGGACGAGTCGTCCACAAAACAAAAGGAAAAAGAACTGTTGAAATACTGGCTGAGGAATTTGGAGAAAGCACAAAGCAGATACAAAGATATCTAAAACTTACGGAGCTTATTCCAGAATTGCTTACCAAGCTGGATGATGATCAATTATCAATTAGTGCTGCAGTTGAGATTGCCTTTCTAAAAGATGAAGAACAGAAATGGTTTCTGGAAGCAATGGACTATGCACAGGCAACACCATCACTATCTCAGGCACAGAGAATCAAAAAGTTAAGTCAAAGTAATGAGTTGACAGAGGATGATTTAAAAGACATTCTTTGTGAAATAAAGAGGGAAGATATTTCAAGAGTGACATTTAAGACCGAACAGCTAAAGAAGTATTTTCCAAAGGATTATACCGTGGAAAAAATGAAACGTGAGATCATCGATATCTTAAAAATATGGATGGATAAATATTGGAATCTATAAGGGGGATTTGAATTTATGTGTAAAGTAATCGCAGTTGCAATGCAAAAAGGTGGATGTGCAAAAACAAGTGTATCGTTAAATTTGGGAATAGGACTTGCCAGAGTAGGTAAGAAAGTCATGTTAATTGATAATGATCCGCAGGGAAACCTTACAGCCAGTTTAGGATATGAAGAACCAGATGATATGAGTGATACTCTTGCATCTGTAATGATGAAGATCATTAACGAGGAACCAATCGAACCGGGATATGGGATCCTTCATCATCAGGAAGGAATTGATCTGATACCAGGCAATATCGAGTTATCCGGTTTGGAAGTACTTCTTGCGAATGTGATGAGCCGGGAAAACATCCTGAAAGAATATATTGATCAGATTAAAGAACTGTATGACTACATCATCATTGATTGCATGCCTTCTTTGGGAATGACAACAATTAATGCTTTAGTAGCTGCAACTTCTGTACTTATACCAGTTCCGGCAGCTTATCTTCCTGTAAAAGGATTGTGTCAGCTGATTAAAACCATCTCTATGGTAAAGAAACGTCTCAATAAGAAATTAAAGATTGAGGGGATTGTTCTTACTATGGTAGATTACAGAACCAATTATGCAAAGGATATCACACAAAAATTACGTGAGGGTTATGAATCAACAATAGGCGTATTTAATACATACATTCCATTTTCAGTCAAAGCTGCAGAATGTAGTTTAGAGGGAGTGAGTATTTACATTCATGAGCCAAAGGGAAAGGTTGCCGAAGCATATAAGAAATTGACAGAGGAGGTTTTATCTCATGAAAACTAGAACTGGACAGAAATTGAAATTAACAACTGTAGAAGAATTATTGGGAGTTCCTGCTACTGAGTCATCGACAGAAATTGATATTGATATGATTCATATTTTTAAAAATCATCCATTTAAAGTATTGGATGATGAGAAAATGTCAGATTTGGTAGAAAGTATTCGAATAAATGGAGTCTTATCTCCTGTTCTGGTTCGTCCAGATGGCGAAGACAGTTATGAAATGATCTCCGGTCACAGAAGGATGCATGCTGCAAAGATTGTTGGATTAACTATGATACCTGCCATTGTAAGGGAAATGTCAGATGATGAAGCTGTTATTTATATGGTTGATTCTAATATTCAGAGAGAGGAACTGTTACCAAGTGAAAAAGCATTTGCTTTCAAGATGAAATTGGATGCGATGAAACGTCAGGGAAAAAGAACAGATTTAACTTCTGATCAAAATGTTCAGAAGTTTCAAACATCAAGAGATTCATTAGCAAGTGAGTTTGGAATTAGTGGTCCTCAGATATCTAGATATATTAGATTGACAGAGTTGATTCCGGATTTATTGGAGTTAGTAGATAACAAAAGATTACAGATGACGGCTGCTGTTGAGATCTCCTACATTGATAAAGAAATCCAACAATGGATATGCGAGTACATCCATGAGAATGGAAATGTAAAACAGAACCAAATAGTTATTCTTCGTCAAGAATTGTTAAATGGAGCAATTACACAAAGCCAACTGATCGATATTTTGAATGAGAATGCAATTGGAAGAATTCCGAAAAAGAAGGTAACTCTTTCAGAAAAGAAATTATCTCAATACTTTCCACCACATTACACAGCTGCAGAAATGGAAAAAGTAATCGTGGAACTTCTTACCAACTGGAAAGAACAAGGAGGTGCAGAGAATGGCTTTTGATTATATTTATGGCTTATCATCTGATCAATATAGCTTCTACAGGATTCCAAAGAGCCTGATGTTCGGGGATGAATTTCGAGATTTATCCCTGCAGGCAAAACTTCTTTACGGATTACTCTTAGACCGGATGGCAATGTCTTCAAAGAATCAATGGATCGATAACGAAAACAGAGTTTATGTAGTTTATCCGATTTCCGAAATGCAAGAGGACCTGAATGTTTCAAAGAAAAAGGCAATCGAATACCTGAAAGAACTTGAAACAGTTGGATTGGTAAAGAAAAAAGTAAAAGGTTTTGGATTACCGAATCATTTGTATGTGAAAAACTTCGTTGTTTCACAACCAGCATGAGCATTTCAGAAGTTTAAAAATCGACACCCCTAGAGGTGCAAATTTAGGAAGGGAGGAGCTTCGCATGGAACAACAGAAGCCACAGTTTCGTTATTATTATGGTGATGAATCTGAGCAATTCAGTTTCTTCAAAATACCGAAGCTTCTGATTACGCATGAGTTTTTCCGGGGACTATCGAATGATGCCAAGATACTTTATGGATTATTATTAGACCGAATGAGTCTTTCACAGAAAAACAAATGGTATGACGAAGAAAACAGAGCTTATATCGTATGTAGTATTGAAGAAATTACAGAATTATTGAATTGTAGTCGAAACAAAGCAATAAAATCACTTCAAGAACTGGACACAGATAAAGGAATCGGGCTGATAGAAAAACGTCGTCTGGGGCAAGGAAATAATACGATTATGTATGTAAAGAATTTTCTTATTCCGCAGGAAATGATCTCGCAGCAATCGAATGCTGATACAATTTCAGAAGTCCAAAATATAAACTTCAAGAAGTCCAAAATAAGGACTTCTAAAAGTCCAAAAAATCAACTTCTAGGAGTTCAAAATATGGACCATAATAATACTTATAATAATAAAACAAATAATAATCAGACTGATGATTCTAATCGAATCATATCTGGTGACGATAAGCGATGTGATGAGGAATCAGAACTTAAGGCATATCAATCTCTGATCAAAGAGAATATTGAATATGAATATCTACTCATAACCTATCCAACAGAGAAAGAAACCATTGAGGGTATCTATGAGTTGATTGTGGAGACCATGATGACCAGTAGTGAAAAAATCCTTATCGCAAGTAACTGGTATCCGGCATCATTAGTGAAGAGTAAGTTCATGAAGCTTAATTATCATCATATTCAATACGTTTTGGATATGCTTCGGTCAAACACAACAAAGGTACGAAATATTAAGAAATACATAATGGCTTCACTCTTTAATGCTCCAACCACGATAGAAAGTTATTACAGAGCAGAAGTTAATCATGATTTCCCACAGTATGCAGCAACAAAATAAAAAGGGAGGATGACTATGTTCGTTTTAAAATTAATTGGGAAAGTATGCGTATTACCAGTGATCATCGTATTATCGGTTCTTCTGGGATTCGTCAAAGTATGTGTTGGAATTTATAACTTCGCAAGGGCACTGTTTATAATGGTCTCATAAATTAAGACACTTTTTAAGACAGTTTTTAATGAATCTGATATACTAAAAACAGTATGAAAGAAAGGATTCATTGCTATGTCCAGACAAAGAAGAAACTTTAGTGCCAAATTTAAATCAGACCTTGTTATTGAGTTGCTTAAGGGCGAGAAAGATCTCAACACCCTTGCAACTGAAAATAATATCCAACCCAATCTACTCCGCAACTGGAAGAAAGAATTCCTAAATAATGCATCTGCAGTGTTCGACGATAAGCGTGAGGAAAACCTCAAAGATAAGCTTGCCGAAGAACGCAAAGAGAAAGCGGAGTACGCCAAAAAGGTTGGTCAGTTAACCATGCAGGTTGACTGGCTCAAAAAAAAATCTGAAGAAATTTGTGGACCTGACTACGAGAGTAAGTTTAGTCCAAAACCTTTTGACGACTAAAGAATTACCTGCTTCTGTAGGTGCAAAATTACTTGATATTAACCGTACCAGCATCTACTACAAGGAAAGGTCTGCCTCTGCTGAAGAGCTTGCCTCTAAAGAGATCATTGATCATCTTCATACAGATAATCCTACCTGGGGAGCCAGACAAATATCGGCGCAATTAAAAGCCAGAGGCTATCACATTGGCAGACGTAAAGCTCGTCGATACATGAATGAGATGGATATTTATCCAATCTATCCGAAGATGAATCTCTCCAAGCGGATGCAGCAGGCTAAGGTGTGTCCTTATCTACTGCGTAATGCCGTTATAGATGCACCAAATCAGGCATGGTCTATTGATATTACATATATTCCAATCCGACACGGATTCTTGTATCTGACCGCTGTAATCGACTGGCACAGCCGTTGCATTGTAGGCTGGGAAGTCGATGATACACTTGATACCAGAATGGTTATAACAGCCTTGAAAAAGGCATTTAAAGTAGCGAAGCCTAAAATCCTAAATTCGGATCAGGGCTGCCAGTTCACAAGTCAGCAGTATATTGATTTTGTAAAACAAAACAAGATTCGTCAGAGTATGGACGGTAAAAGCCGCTGGGCTGATAACATCATGATTGAACGTTGGTTCCGTAGCTTCAAGTATGAAGAAGCTTATCTGACACAATACAATAATATCAAGGAAGCCAGGGCTGCTATCGGGAAATATATCCACACCTATAACTTTGACCGTCGTCATTCTGCACTTGATTACAAAACACCGGCTGAATGCTACTATCCGGCAATGCTCTTGCCATATGTAGCTTAATGCATATATGGATCTGGGGAGTGTTCCACTATCCTCCCCATGCTCCTTGTCACTTATTCACCATATCAGTTCATTATAAAAATCTTAGATTTTTGTCTTGACAACTGAGCCACTATAGTTCGGTCTTTTGATCGGTGCTCTGGTGATTCTTACTGTCATTTTCTACCAAGATTGGTTACAGATTGGTTTACTGGTAATTATTTCATGTATTGGGATATCTATCTTAGCTGCCGGAATATTTTTGGAAATAATACTGGAATCAGGAATTAGCAGATTAAGTAAGTTTGTACTATCATAATTGAAGGCGGTCAAAAATGACCGGGTTCAAACAAAGAGGCATTTGCTTTATCATAAGAGCGAAGAATGGTAAAATAAAAAAATAATACTTTCTTATGAAATTATATCAAAATAGAATAAAAAAAGATTTTCGGAAGGGACACTAATGAACAAAATGGAAAATGAATATATTCAGTTGCCACCATTAAAAAGAGACACTGATTTAAGAGTGATCATGGCACTGTGGGAATATGTTAGGCTGGCAGATGAAGAGAGAGAACATGTTTTCACTATTATGAATGAAATCAAAAAAGATAAAGAAAGTAGAGTACTTCCACCACTTGAATCATTTCAAAATCTGCCACAGGAAGATATCAATGATTTTGACAAGGTCATGGGAAAGATAATTAAGGATATTATTGTGGAGGCATGTGACCTTGCATGTTGGGTATACAGATATAAATTTATTGAAGGATGGACTCTGGAACAGATGGTAGATGAAAAAAGAAACGCAGATCAGTTCATTGTTGCTCTTTATTATCTATTTGATAAATACTTCGATACACCTGATAATATTAATATCAAACCATCATAATAAAAGTGGTGTGAGCTGAGATATAAATATGCTATACTTTTATTGTTCCTTATTTTTTTGACTGTATATATCGCAATACCTAAGTATTATACATCGGTACATATAATCTGATAAGTTGCCTTGTTTCTAAGTAAAATAAAGGTATCATATCGGAAAAGAGGTGTAGAATACTTGCAAGCTGAGAACTATATTATTGCTAAAATTGAGCAGTTGTGTAAAAAGAAAAAAATCAGCAGATACAGACTAGCTCAGAAATCTGGAATCGCACAGTCATCTATTTCTACATTGTTAAATAGAAAGAGCGTTCCAACGATTCAAACTCTTGAAAAAATATGTGATGGATTAGATATTACTCTCGCTCAATTTTTTACGGAGGATGAAGAATATCCTGATTTAACATCCGATCAAAAACAATTGCTTTCGGACTGGGATGCAATGGATGATCATCAAAAAGAGCTAGTAAAAGCATATATACAGGGTGTTATTAGAAAATAAGGGCAGCTGTGCTTAAAAAATGGCATAGCATGTCCTTATTTTTGTTTCGGGGGGTTGTTATGAAACGATATCATTATTTATGCTGTGTATTTCTTTTAAGTATTATTCTTTGTGGCTGCCAGATACAGACGGTTGAAAGCTCAAACAAAAATCAACAATCAGAACAGAAAATAAAAGATGAGAAAGATTTAAAACTATCACTACAATCCTCCATCGGAAAAGAGCAATGCTTTATATGCGGAAATCCTGCAGGGGGGCTTCTCGACTACTATTATAAATTCGATTCTATTGGGATTATTCATTGGGCGGATATGTCAGTTACCGACACCCGGATTCGGGAATATGATGATGTTGGAAATGAAAAGATTGATTCCAGACATATGAACACAATGGTACATTCTTTTGGAGAGGAATATGGTTCTATTATGACACACTCTCAACCGGATAGATGTATTGCGGAACCGAATATACACCTTGGTGAGAAAGATACAATAGATTGTGAATTGCTTATTGATCAGTTGTGCCAAGATTGTCTGAATAAGGTATGTGAGTTTTATGAAGATCAGATAAACAGTGATAATGATGAATATCTGGAAAGCACAGGATATTGTCTGATTGATTTCAAGACAAAAGAATTGTATACTCTGTCCAATCCTTACCGTGGATATAGCATCCGAGATTATATGGTTCGGTATGACTATAGAGAGCAGGGAGACGGAGAAAAGTATATTGATCTATTGATTTTCTATGCTCCTGTCCGTGGCGAAAAAAGATAGGTGTAAGATTAAAAAATGGACGTATTGGATGTTTACCATTACGTCCATTTTCATCAATTCTACAAACTGGAAGTTGTATCACTCCGCAAGATTCAAAAGCGTGTCTCCTGCAATCCGATATACAGTCCAATCAGACATTGGCTCAGCACCAAGTGACAAATAAAAATCAATGCTTGGTTTGTTCCAATCCAGACACCACCACTCCAGTCTGCCGCATCCGCGTTCAACTGCAATGGACGCTAATTTCTTTAGGATTGCTTTTCCGTATCCCTTTCCCCTGTATTCCGGCCGCACATACAAGTCCTCCAGATAAATCCCTGCTTTTCCAAGGAATGTGGAAAAATTATGGAAAAAGAGTGCAAATCCAACTTCCTTACTATCCTCAAGAGCAAAAACAACTTCGGCCTTCTGTTTGTCAAAGATCCATTCTTCCAATGTCTTTTCGTCAGCCACAACTTCATTCAACATTTTTTCATAGTCTGCCAGTTCTTTGATAAAACGCAGAATCAATGCAACATCGTTTCTCTCTGCGTATCTGAAACTAACTTCTGAATCCATTTTATTTACCTCCGAAAATTCCGATTTGTCTTTCGCTTGATTTCCTATTATACTCCAAAACTATGAATAAGTCTACCCGCCGTCTTTTTCACCGAGAACAGTGAGAAAGGCAGTCTGTCACTGAATATAACAGTAAATAAAGATTGAAAGACCGCCTACATGATGTATGAGGTCTTTGCTTATAAGACTTAGTTTGACAAACCCTAATAAACTGCTCTCTATCACAATCATAAAGACGAATCAGTTGTATAATACAATTCATACTTTTGACCGCACAGCTCCAATTTGCATCATTCTTTTGGTAAATCAAAGTCATCTTCCGTACATTTCCGGATTATATGCTTTGTCTTTTCCATCGGTAGCGGTACTTCGTCCGCCGCATAATATTCTTTCTTCACCACTTCAACGACAGCTTCGTGGTTGTCTTTTCCGGCCGGAACAATCACAAAATCACCAACTTCCATTGAGTCGTCATCGGCTATGTAATAATAGCTCTTATATCCTTCGTCAAAGGTCACACTGCAATAGATGATGTCGTTGCCACACCGCCGCACCTTTCCGTAGATGGATGGGTTCATAATTTCGCCCCAACCGTAGAAGGTCATGAAATCAAACACCGACTCCATGAACTCAGCCCAGTCATCCGGTAAACCTTTCTTATCGTAGGTTCCCCGGATGACCTTTTCAACACCCTTTTTTGTGATCACCTTGATGGTGTAGTCTTTGCTTTCAAGTGGATTTTCAACTACATCAGGTGGATTTCCTTCAATATGTTCAAACAGCGTGTCTATGTCCAAATCATCGAGCAGGCTCTCAATACCGCCTTCTACTTTGTACCTGCGAGCGACAGAACAACCTGTGCCTATATTCTGGATGTGTTCAATACTTTCGCTGTTTCTGTCTATAATCAAGGATTCTGTATAATCCCAAACGGCATATTCCGTATGCTCCGAGATTGGTTCCTTAGGTTTTATCTTTGTGATGCGGTGATAGAACACATCAATCCGATTCACAATGTCTGGCTTGTTATTCCCATCAAAAACATACAAATCAGGCATATCCAAACTTTGACGGAGTAAATCTGAAAGGTCAACGCCTTGAACTACAAACTCGGAACACAAGGAACCACGAAATTTATAGGTCTTGCCCTCCGTATTCGTAAGCTCCATATTCCAGTCACCGATGTCTGTTGCAAATACCTCTGTATATTCGTTGCTGAAATATGCTGAAAATGCGGACATAATTCTTTCTGCAACAGCTTTATCGACTTTCAGGTTTTGTGTTCTGGTCTTTTCATAATGCCCATCACGGCGTTGTCCGAATACATACGCTGAAAACCATACCCGTCCTTCCGTATTAATAGAAATGTGCTGCTCGACTTCTTCATCCGGTTCCGGGCATGGACCATAGTCAAGACGATTCGAAACAATACGAATTTTCTTCAATTCACCGGTGAATATAAAAGGGTTCTCGCCGGAAAGCACCGCCAGACGGCTCAGTGCCAAAATAAACCAGGAACGATTCTCAAACTCCAAAATGGAAGCGGCATCATACGCCCAGTGGTTGAAGTATCGCCATTGTGAGTAGATTGCAGAGCCAAGCAAACTGATGTCTGTTATCTCGTCAATCACTCGATTCAATTCATCGTATTTGCTCGCAGCATTCCCGTACTTCTCCGAAAATGCGTGACCGCAATCCATTTGAAACCCAAGAGCTTCACAGTCATCAGCCATGTAGTGATCTACAAGCTCTATGTAGTTGATTTTTTGATCTCTGAATTTATCAACCCATTTTGTAGCGAAATCATGGACTTGCTTCAAATATTCCATTGTGGTCACCTCCTGAAAACAATTAAAACTCCTCCCAGATTCTGCCGTTTAGATCAGCTGCAATCTTCTCGGTATCAGGCATCGTTTTGTACCCAAACATATCCGCAAGGTTGAAGAACTTGCTTTTCTGAATAGGATTCTTGCTGCTTTTTCTAAAGTCAATCGGGTAGAACTTCTCAACCATAAAGTATCTGTGACTGATCGTGCGGAGGTTATAGCCGTAGTCCTCTGCACGGTGGATTGCTTCGTTAATGCGGCAGATTTCATCCGGCGTTGGCGCTTCGCCACTTTCTGCCCGGTATGTCATTTTTCCCTCAACTTCAACCGCAATAATGGTCTTTTTCAACTTGCCGACCGCGCGTATGCTCTTATCTTTGTAGAGTCCAATATATCCATGCTCTGAAAACTTGCGGGATTCCTGATCATAAAATAAATTCAAATCCATGTTGTCCTGGAACGTTGTTCCTGCCACAATCGCTCGCATCCACTTATGACCATCCGGTATCAGCTTTTCATCAAAACAATATTTTTTGAAATCATCCAGCACAGAAATAATCTCCGTGTCTCTGTCATCAATAATATCTTCCATCGACTCCACAAGCTGTTCAAAAGTCAAATTAACGTGCTTAATCGGATGGATCAGGCGCTCCATGTTTTTGCTGTTATACTTTTTCAGTTCAACGGTCATTTCATCAAATAACTGCTGCTTCATTGGTCTGGGGTCGATAGTCAGCAGAACCTTGATGTCCTCTGCACCAAACTGCTCCAGATGATTTACAAGCTGCTGTTTATCGAACTGATTATAGAGCTTTGTCTCGACAACGATCTTAAAGCTCTTTTGGCTGATTACAGCATCCGGAACGCTTTCGTCACCGGCAACCTGCAAGTCAAATGTAATTTCAGGACTTTCATCCTCTCCGAGAATAAGGCTATTCAACATAGAGAAGAATTTATCCGCATTGTAATTATATAAACGGGAAAGCATCAACATGGTGTTGGATGTATCCACATTCTCTTTTGAATGGTATCGCTGAAAGTAATGTATCTGCATAGCGCACCTCCTGAAAACTATCTGCCTTTCTCGACTTTCTGCTTGCGAGCCGATTCAACCCATTTTGCAAACTCCCAATCCAAAGGCACCTCATCAATTACTTCCATCAGCATTTCCTCATAATCAAGATAATCCTGATAATCTGATATTCTGCTCCATGCGCAGGGCAGAGAAGGGATGCCATATTGCTTCTTCGCAATGTCGATGATGTAGTTGTCCAGCGGAATATGTAAAAAACGGTAAAACGGTTCTACAACATCAGGAACCAACACATACAAGTATTTCAAAGTCATATTGACCCATTTTTGCGCTTGTCCAATATAAAACTCGATTCCTTCTGATTCATACATCGAAACAATTTCTTCGCAAATGGAGTGGTGCCATTTTGTAAAATCCTCAGCATCATTCACGGCAACAAGCTCAGGGATTCTTTCTTCCAAAAGCGCATCTACCGCTTTTCTCAACATATCCCCATTCTTGCCATTAAATCGAATCGTTCTGCACATATCCGTATATGCGCTCCTGCTGGCAGCTTCAAAGGGGTTATCCGTTACGCCAAAGTAGAGCATCATCAAAAAGTCCAGAATCTTGCCATCGACAGAAACCATACTGGACGGAGTGGAACATTCTTTTTTTGCAAGAATCCGTCTGCAAAACTCGTCCATCTTGTCCTTGCCATAGAAGGAGAAAGGATCGTCAATAGCGTTTCCGTCCACATCATTCCAAGGGTCAAAAATCACGGCTCCCTTGTGATAGAAGAAAACACACTCTTTCATAAGAAAATATCCATTGCTGTGAGCAATCCAATCAGACTGTTCCCAAGCGTATTGCTTTGCCTTTTCAATATCGTACATCTTATCCCTCTTTTCTCTATGCTTTATGATTGTCAATCTGTGCATTAAGGTTTTTAGCGGTTTCTTTGAACTATTGTATTATTTCGCCAAGAAATTACTCTGTATCTCCATTGGCATATGATACGCATGTCCACGTTTCATAAGGCTATACAGCTTGAAACTCATAAGATCCGGACTGACATTTAGATTGCTGCAGAATCCAAAGTAATCCAAATCTTCATTTTTCGACATTTCTGCTACATCCTCATCTTCTACAAGAAGATCTGCAGCAAACAAATTGGCTTCGTACTCTGTTGAGTTGCTCATAGTATAGAGCACATCATCTTTCATGGGAGCCAGTTTTAGTTGTTTCCGGTGCAGGATGATATGCCCAAGTTCATGTGCTGCCACGATTCGCTTTTCTTCATCGGGAAGGAAGCTGTTGATCATGACATAAATGGTCTGGCAACTCATAAAGCAGTAACCTTTTAATTTCTTAAAATTCGATGTTTCCCCGACTACAATGTTCATGCAGTCGAGAAGTTCAAAAGGGTCTCTGGTCTTAAATCGTTTGATCAGTTTTCCCACTTCCGTATAAATATAATTATTTCCCAAATAAATCACCCCAAAAGATTAGTTATCTCAAGCAGCGGATAGTATCCCGCATTTATAATATACTCGAAAGGATGTACCATAATTAGGACACCTGTTATTCGTCCTTGAGATATTTCTTCGGTGTATATTTTTTTGCCCGCATTTTAGAATCCAGATAAAGCATTTGAATTTCGTCCATAAATGCAGTTTTATCTTCATCGGATAATTCTCCACCGGCAAACATAGCTGCAGCCTGCTCTAAGATCTGCTGTGCCTGTTTTGCACCTCTGGATCCAAACTGCTCTGCCGCTTCTGTGATAAAGGACTCTTCTTCTGACATGAGATAAGAAATATCACAGCCAAGTATATCTGAGAGTTTCTGATATAAATCATGTTTCTTAGGATAACGATTCTGGTTTTCCCATCCGCTTACCGTTCTTAATGCTACACCTAGTTCCTGAGCCAGTTGGGCTTGACTCATATTTTTCGTTGTTCTTAAGGATTTTACCTTTTCACCGAATGTCATAACAATACCTCATTTCTAAGCGTTTTTAGGTGTCTCTCACTTATCCCGGAGCAAAAGCAGGAAAGTTATTTCCTAAAACACGCAACTTAACTATTGACAACAAGCAAGTTGTTGCATATAATGTGAACCACAATAGATGTGCAACTACTTGCCTATAATATAGCGAATCTTTCCTATAATGTCAATGGGAAATGCATGTAAATTGCATATAAGGACTTATATTTACTGGATTTGAGATATGAATCAGTAAAAAAATGTCTTGTATGACACGAGAAGATATTGTACATATAGGCAATTTAAAATGTGTATGGATATTTCCATATGGAAGAGGTGAAAAGAATGGAACGTCAGAAGTCATATATCTGTATCGATCTGAAATCCTTCTATGCCTCGGTGGAGTGTGTAGAAAGAGATCTGGATCCTTTTACAACGAATCTTGTTGTTGCCGATCCAACCAGATCACAGTCTACGATCTGCTTAGCAATAACACCCGCTATGAAAAAGCTTGGAGTAAAAAACAGATGCCGTATTCATGAGATTCCTGCAGGGATTGAATATATCACTGCCATGCCAAGGATGCAGTTATACATTGATTATTCTACTAAAATCTACAGTATTTATCTTCGGTATCTGTCAAAAGAAGATATTCATGTATATAGCATTGATGAGTGTTTCATGGATGTGACGGACTATCTTTCTCTTTATGATATGTCTGCAAAAGAAATGGCTGTGGAACTTATGGCTGCTGTCATGAAAGAAACCGGAATTACTGCGACTGCAGGAATCGGTACCAATCTTTATCTGGCAAAGGTCGCAATGGATATTGTTGCGAAGCATGTGGATGACCACATTGGTATTTTGGACGAGATATCTTACAGACAAAAACTTTGGGATCATCGTCCACTCAGCGATTTCTGGAGAATTGGTTCCAGAACCGAGAGAAAACTTGCCGGATATGGGATCCATACGATGGGCGATATTGCTTATGCATCTGTTACATCAGAGGACTGGCTCTATAAGATGTTTGGGATTGATGCTGAACTGCTGATCGACCATGCCTGGGGATTTGAATCCTGTGGTATGCATGATATTAAGAATTATCATACAGAAGAACACAGCTTATCAAACGGTCAGGTGCTTATGAGGAATTATTCTTATGAGGAAGCAGCGGTTGTTGTGAGGGAAATGACAGACGTTCTGGTGTTGGATCTGGTAGCAAAAGGTCTGATCACAAGTTCTGTTACGTTGTGGATCGCATATGATCACAGATATGAAAAACCCTCTTCCCACGGGACTGTGAAGTTGACATCGCCAACAAATAGCTCTAATTCTATCATGAATGAGGTGGAAAAACTGTATCGTCAGATTACAGATCGGCATACCGGGATCCGTAGAATAGAAATATGTGCGAACCGAGTCACATCGGAAGGATATCTGCAGTACGATATATTCACAGATCCGATTGCGATTGAAAAGGAAAAGAGCTTACAGCGGGCAATCTTAGACGTAAAAAAGAGATATGGTAAAAATGCAATTATGAGGGGAGCGAATCTGCTTGAGTGTTCTACTTATCGAGAACGCAATAATCAGATTGGCGGACATCGAGCATAAGGAGGTGTTTCTATCATGTTGGCGAGTGCGTATGCAGAATTAATTTATATGCCAAGACCAGTTTCAAACCGAAGGAAGATGGAAGTTGGTCACAGGGCAAAACAGTTTGCCCCCTTTGCTGCACTCCGGGGATTTGAAGAAACGGTCAGAAAAAAAGAAATATTATATGAACCAAAAAAGGAGTTGTCTGAGGAAAAGAAAAATGAGCTGGATAGTAAATTGAGGATCCTTTCCAAAGGCATGAAAGTTCAGGCAGTTTATTTTGTAGAGAGTTCAGAATTCCCCGGAAAAGGAAAACACTGTAGCATAGAAGGAATGGTGGAATTCTTTGATCCTCAGATCTATCTTAGGATTGGGGATACAGAAATACCTGTTTCAGAGATTACAGAGTTATCTGGAAATGTCTTTGAAGCATTAGAACAACCTTGTTAATGAATAAAGTGGAAGTCTCTGGGAAACCAGCGGTGAGTGGTAGCCGATAGGAAACAGAGATGGAAACCCAGATTGTCAAAGCCAGTTTGGATATGTATATCATGATTGTTCGCGCAGCTTTGGCGCTTACGGAATGGACAGTCATGATGCTCATAAGGCGGATTTTTATTTCCCTTGGATCCGTTGAGTAATAAATGTTAGATCAATGTTATTGCTTAAGGAGGAAGCCTATGGGATCAGGTAATGTTAAGTGGCATGTTCACTGCTCTGTTTGTGGAGCATTTTTAGAAAAGAGTGCTCAAAGCGATTCGGAAGTGGATTGCAAAAAATGTAAAAGCACATTAGAAGTTTTAGTAAAAGATGATATTGTATCTGTTCGTCCTCTGGTCATCCGGGACGAAAAGCTGAGAGAAAGGATGGCTATATATTCCAGAAAGTTGATGAACACTTCTGGAAAGAAAACAAAAAATGATGAATAAGAATGAGATACCCGGTATGGCGGTGAATTTGGCTGGAACCATCAATACTGCACCGGATATCAAGAGTTTGTCAAGGAGCTGAACCTGACTGGAATCACTAAGAGCCCGGCAAAACATTTGTATTTGATTCATGGAATCGCATTCGATTCTGTTGTGTCAAAAGCATTTGTTTTGTCGGTTTTTTTATTTTTTTCCAAAACCATGTTGTATAAGGGTCCTTGAAGATTTGGATAGGTATAGAGGGATTTATGATCTTTCTTACAGGTAGCTGAGGAGTCTCGCACTCCCGTTTAAAAAAAACGGGTTGGTTCGGGACTGTTTCTGCTACCAATTTTTATATTCCAAATAAGCAGGCTGGATCACCCGTAGCCGAAAGGCAGAAAGGTGGTCCATATGATGACATTAAAAGAATTAAAGAAACGAGTTCCTGTAGCAGATAAGAACGGTTCGGTTTTAGGGAAGACAGAACTATTGAATTCCGGAGCCAAGATTGTCGTAAAGGAAATGGTAGATACCGGTGTTGAAATCAGTGTGTTTGATAATGGTTATGTTTTATTTGAAGAGGATAAACATAAAA